>NZ_JBYTEL010000006.1:282084-446398 GCF_058789195.1 Cupriavidus sp. FW216-B1
GTTGCTGTTGCTGTTGCTGTTGCTGTTGCTGTTGCTGTTGCTGTTGCTGTTGCTGTTGCTGTTGCTGTTGCTGTTGCTGTTGCTCCGCCGGTTCCGGCTGCCGGGAATCGATGCGGCCGGCCTCCCGGGCCGGCGCGCCACGCGCGCCTCACAGCGCGCCGAGGATCACGCTCGAGGCCTTGAACACGGCCAGCGCGCGGCTGCCTTCGGCCAGGCCCAGCGCCGCCACGCTGTCGTGGGTGACGACCGCCACCACGGTGCCGCCGCCGTCGAGCGCGAGCGCCACCTCGGCGCTGACCGCGCCGGGCAGCACGCGCGCCACGCTGCCGGGCAACTGGTTGCGCGCCGACAGCCGCAGGCCGGCGTCGGCGACGCCGAGCAGCACCGACGAGGCCTTGACCAGCGCGAAGGCTTCCATGCCGGGCGCCAGCCCCAGCGTCTCCACGCTCTCATGGGTGATGCTGGCGACCACCCGCTGCCCGCCCGGCAGCGCCAGCGTGACTTCGTCGTTGACGGCGCCGGCGCGGATCGCCGCCACGGTGCCGAACAGCTTGTTGCGCGCGCTGGTGCGGACCATGAAGCGGCGGATCAGGTCGAGGTCCTGCGGCGCGGGCTCGGCGAGGTTGCCCAGGCGCGCCAGATGGGCGAGGAAGCGCTGGTGTTCCTGCTCGAGCGCGCGATAGGTGCGGATCAGGCTCTCGCCGCGCGCGGTCAGCAGGGTGCCGCCGCCGCCCTTGCCGCCGGTGGCGCGCACCACAAGCGGCTCGCCGGCGCTGTTGTTCATGGCGTCGATGGCGTCCCACGCGGCCTTGTAGCTCAGGCCCACGGCCTTGGCCGCCGCGGTGATGGAGCCGTGCTCGCCGATCGCGGCCAGCAGGGCGATGCGCTCGCGGCCGCCCCAGTCGCGGCTGCCGGAGCGGAACCAGATCGCGCCGTCGAGTTCAAGCATGAGTGGACGGGCGCCGCCGCGCGGGCGGCGCCGCAAAGTGGCACAAGCGGGCTATGGTAGCGCCGATCCGAGCGCGAGGGGCGGCGCGCGGCGCTCGACGGGCGGCGCGCTAGCCCTGATGGGCGGGGATGTACCAGCGCATCATGCTGCCGGCGAAATACTGGCGGTCGAGCTGGCGCAGCAGGCGCCACGCGGTGAACGGATCGATGTCGAGGTCGACCCAGGCCCACGGGTGGTCGGGATCGCCGTCGCGCACCATCTCCACGGCAGTCACCGGCGCGTAGGGCGCCAGTTTCTCGCGCAGCATCGGTTCGGTCACATCGCGGTGCAGGCCCCGGATGAGTACCTTCATGTGTGGCTCCCGAGTCAAGGCCGCGCGCGCACCGCGGCTGCGGCCTTCGTTGTTTCCACCATTGTAGGCCGCCGCCGCGCGCGCGGCGGGCGGACGCGGCGGCCCCGCCTAGCCCATGATGTGCACGCCGCCGTCCACGTACACGGTGTTGCCGGAGATGCGCCGCGCGTAGGGCGTGGCGAGGTAGGCGGTGGCGAAGCCGACGTCCATGATGTCGACCAGCTCGCCCAGCGGCGCGCGGCCGGCCGCTTCCGCCAGCAGGTGGTCGAAGTCCTTCAGGCCGGAGGCGGCGCGGGTCTTGAGCGGCCCCGGCGAGATCGCGTGCACGCGGATGCCGCGCGGGCCCAGCTCGTGCGCGAGATAGCGGCAGGCGGCTTCGAGCGCGGCCTTGACGGGCCCCATCAGATCGTAGTTCGGCACCACCCTGACGGCGCCTTCGTAGCTCATGGCGAACAGGCTGCCGCCGTCGGGCATCAGCGGCACCGCGCGCCGCGCGAGGCGCACGAAGGAGTGGCAGGAAATGTCCATGGCCCGCGCGAAGCCGGCCGCGGAAGAGTTGAGCAGGCCGCCGTGCAGGTCGTCCCTGGGCGCGAACGCGACCGAATGCACCACCGCGTCGAGCCGGCCCCACTGTTGCTCGATGCGTTCGAACAGGGCCTGCTCCTGCGCGGCGTCCTCCACGTCGAGCGGCATCACGATGGTGGCGCCCACCGCTTCGGCCAGCGGCGCCACGTGCGGATAGGCCTTGTCGTTGAGGTAGGTCAGCGCGAGTTCCGCGCCGAGCTCGCGAAAGGCGCGCGCGCAGCCCCACGCGATGGAATCCTCGTTGGCCACGCCGACCACCAGCACGCGCGCGCCCCGCAGCGGGGGATTGGAGACCTGGACCATGCCGTCGCCCCGTCCCTACTTGCCGGGCGCGTTGCCGGGCGCGGCCGCGTCGGGTACGTCCGGCACGCCCGCCGCCGGCGCGGCACCGGCGAGCGGCGCCTCCAGCCGCGCGGTGTGGTCGGTGCCGAGCACGTTCGCCACCTCGCGGTAGCGCGCCAGCCGCCCGCCTTCGAGCGGGCCGGCCACGGTGAACACGCGGTGCATCGCCACCATCGCGTGGTGGCGCAGCGCGGGGTCCGGCAGCAGCTCGGGCAGCGCGGCCACGGCGCGCGCGGGGTCGAGCGCGACGATGAAGCTCTGGCGCCTGACCGCGGCCTTGACCGCGGCGATGTCGGGCTGCTGCGCGAGGTGCTCCTGCGCCATCTTGCGCATCAGGTTGAAGGGCCGCTCCTCGATGGCGGCGTTCTCGTCGGCGACGTAGACCAGGATGCGCATGAAGGCGTCGAGCGGCGTGCCCTGCGCGATGCGCCGCTCGGCGTCGTGGATGCGCCGCGCGGCCAGCTCGCTGCGCAGCGCCGCGCTCTGCGGCGGCGGCCCGCGCCGGTGCGCGCCGGGGTCGAGGCCGACCAGCGCCGACAGCCACGGCGACTGGTACAGCGCTTCGAATACGTGCTCGTAGCAGGCGTCGCGCTGGTCGCGCCAGGCGTCGAGCGCGCGCACGATGCTGTCGGAAGCGGCGCGCTCGAGCGCCAGGAACGGGTTGTCCTGCTCCACCGGCCGGCGGGCCTGGCGCACCGCCGGCGCGAGCGCGGCGATCCACGCCATCCACGGGTTCGCGTCGGACGCCAGCGAGCGCTCCAGCCGCGCCGGATGCGTCTGCCGCATGGCGTAGGCGCTGAACTCGTTGGACATGGCCTGCACCAGCGGCGAGGCGAAGGTGTCGTAGAGGCGCTGGTTGATCTCGGCCACGCGCCGCACCACCTCGAACGGGTCCTCGTCGTCGCGGCCGTCGTCGAGCGCGAGGATATCGTCGATGGTGCGGCGCTCGAAGCGCATCAGGTAGCGCCCGTCGATCAGGTCCAGGTGCGAGGTGCCCGGCGCGATGTCCTCGATGCGCGCCTCGTACAGGCCCGGCGGCAGCACGTCGATCAGGTCGAGCGCGGAAATCAGCTCGGTGTGCTCGCGGTTGGCCACGCCGGCCGAGACGAAGATGCCGAGGTGGCCGACCTTCTCGTGCAGGCAATAGACGATGACCTGCTCGTTGGCCACGATCTCGTCGACGCTGGCGTAGAGGTCCGGGATCCAGTCCAGCGCCTGCTGCGGCGGCGTGATGTTGTCGCCCCAGGAGGCGAACACCACGATCGGCGAGCGCACGTTGCGCAGGTCCACGGCGAGGTTGCCGTCGGCGCTGCGCACCTCGCCGGCCGTGAGGTGGTTGCCGACGAACAGGTTCTGCACGATCCAGTCGATCTCGGCGCGGTTGAGCAGGAAGTGGCCGCCCCACCAGAGCTCGAACTCGAGGAAGCGCTCGCGCTCGGTGTCGACCCTGGCGTACACGTCGTAGAGCTTCTTCCACAGCGTGTTGGCCGGGTTGAGCTGCTCGAAGTTCTCCACCAGCCAGGCGCCGTCGAAGCGGCCGTTGCCGAGGTCGGCGAACAGCGAGGCCAGCCACGAGCCGCCCAGCAGCCCGCCGCTGTAGCGCATCGGGTTGCGCCCGCGCATGCCGGCCCAGTACGACAGCGGCGAGCCCGCCAGCAGCAGCGGCCCGGGCAGCTCGGGCGCGGCGGCGGCCAGCAGCATCAGCGCCCAGCCGCCCTGGCAGTTGCCGATCACGAACGGCTTGCCCTGCGCGTCCGGATGGCGCTCGATCACGGTCTGCAGGAACACCGCCTCGGCGCGCGTCACGCTCTCGATGGTCTGGCCCGGGCACGGCACCGGGAAGAAGGTGACGAAGTAGCACGGATGGCCGCGCCGCAGCGCGATGCCGATCTCGCTGTCGATCTTGAAGCCGCCGATGCCGGGGCCGTGGCCGGCGCGCGGGTCGATCACCACGAACGGCCGCCTGGCATCGTCGGTGGGCGCGCAGCCCGGCGGCGGCAGCACGCGCAGCAGCGCGTAGTTGGCGGGCTGATCGAGCGTGCGGCCGTCGACCACGATCTCGTGGTCGAACACCAGCACCGGCGGCATGCCCTCGCGCTCGTGCTCGAAGGTCTGGTTGCCGCGCTCGCGCAGCACGTCGAGCAGCAGGATGGTGCGCTGCCAGGCATCGACCGCATAGGACCACGCGGGAGGCGGCGCCAGCAGGCCTTCGGTACTTCCGGATGCTCCGGCGGTCTGGGTGGCGGGTACACGTGCGTTCACTCGGCGTCCTCCTGCGGTGTGGCGTTGGAGGCAGCGGCAGCCGCGCGCGGGGCGGATCATGTCCGCGCCCGGGTCGCATTGCTGCCCTGCAGCACGGCCAATCTACCAGCGCCGCATGACGTTGACAAGCGCGCCCGGAAAAGACCGCCGGGCGCACTTCGGGCGCCTGCGCGCCGCGTGCCGGACAAGCTGCGCGAGCTTGCGCCATGTCATCTTTTCGCCGGAAACATGCCCTATACTTGGCCTTGCTTTTTTGCGCGACGCAGCATGCCCGGCGCGCCCGGCCAGCGCCCCGGGCCGATGCCCCGGTTCAAGACATCGGACCGGCGCGCCGCGCCGACACCCTGGACCGACACCCCGGACCACACCATCCGGACCGACGCACTGGAGACTGGAGCAGCGATGAACCACCCCCTCGACAAGTACTCCGTCCTGCTGGCGCGCTGCAACGAGCTCCCGGCCATCCCCACGGCGGTGGCCCATCCGTGCGACGCGTCCTCGCTCGGCGGCGCGCTGCAGGCCGCGCAGCTTGGCCTGATCGTGCCGCTGCTGATCGGGCCGGTGGCGCGCATCCGCCAGGTCGCCGACGCCAACGGGCTGGAACTGGGCGACGCGGTGCTGATCGACGTGCCGCACAGCCACGCCGCCGCCGCGCGCGCGGTGGCCGCCGTGCGCGCCGGCGAGGCCGAGCTGCTGATGAAGGGCAGCCTGCACACCGACGAGCTGATGCACGAAGTCACCGCCGCGGACACCGGCCTGCGCACCGCGCGCCGCCTCTCGCACGTGTTCGCGATGGACGTGCCGAGCTACCACAAGCCGCTGTTCATCACCGACGCCGCGGTCAACATCTTCCCCACGCTCAACGACAAGGCCGACATCTGCCGCAACGCCATCGACCTGCTGCGCGTGCTCGGCATCGACAACCCCAAGGTGGCGATCCTCTCGGCGGTGGAGACCGTGACCGACAAGATCCCCTCCACCATCGACGCCGCCGCGCTGTGCATGATGAGCCGGCGCGGCCAGATCGAAGGCGGCATCCTCGACGGCCCGCTGGCCTTCGACAATGCCATCAGCCGCGAGGCCGCCATCACCAAGGGCATCGTCTCCGAGGTCGCGGGCGACCCCGACATCCTGCTGGTGCCGGACCTCGAATCGGGCAACATGCTGGCCAAGCAGCTCACCTTCCTGGCCGGCGCCGAGGCCGCCGGCATCGTGCTGGGCGCGCGCGTGCCGATCATCCTCACCAGCCGCGCCGACAGCGTGCGCGCGCGCATCGGCAGCTGCGCCATCGCCGTGCTGGTGGCGCATGCGCGCCGCCTCGCGCAGGCGCCCGCCGCGGTCTGAAGCCACCCATTCCCCCATCGCCGTCGCCGCAAGGAGGCATCCCAGCGTGAGCGCCACCCATCCCACCATCCTCGTCGTCAATGCCGGCTCGTCCAGCGTCAAGGTCTCGGTCTACAACGTGCCCGAGGCCGCGCACGCCAACACCGACATCAACCCGGTGCTCAGCGCGCACGGCCAGATCGAGGGCATCGGCATCGCGCCGCGCCTGACCGCCAGCATGGCCGACGGCCGCGCGGTCGCCGACGAGCACTTCCCGGTCGCGCAGGTGTCCGACCACGACGCCGCCTTCCGCCTGATCCGCCTGGTGCTCAGCATCGGCCTGCGCGACACGCCGCCGGTGGCGATCGGCCACCGCGTGGTGCACGGCGGCGCCGACTACGCCGCGGCGGTGAAGATCGACGACGAGGTGATCGCCAAGCTGGAGGCGCTGGTGCCGCTGGCGCCGCTGCACCAGCCGCACAACCTCACCGCGATCCGCGCGGTGCGCGAGGCGGCGCCCGCGCTGCTGCAGGTGGCGTGCTTCGACACCGCGTTCCACGCCGGGCACGACGCGATGGCGCAGCTGCTGGCGCTGCCCTACGAATACTTCGAGCGCGGCATCCGCCGCTACGGCTTCCACGGCCTGTCCTACGAGTACATCGCACGCCGGCTCCAGCAGGTGGCGCCCGACCTCGCCGCCGGCCGCGTGATCGTGGCCCACCTCGGCAACGGCGCCAGCCTGTGCGCCATGCGCGCGGGCCGCAGCATCGAGTCGACGATGGGCCTGACCGCGCTCGACGGCCTGCCGATGGGCACGCGCTGCGGCGCCATCGACGCCGGCGCCATCCTGTGGCTGTCGCAGCAAGGCATGACCACCAAGGACATCGAGACCATGCTGTACCACGACTCGGGGCTCAAGGGCCTGTCCGGCGTGAGCAGCGACATGCGCGTGCTGCTGGCCAGCGACGCGCCGCGCGCGCGCCTGGCGATCGACTTCTACGCCTACCGCGCCGCGCAGGAGATCGGCAAGCTGGCCACCACGCTGGGCGGGCTCGACGCGCTGGTGTTTACCGCCGGCATCGGCGCCAACTCGCCGCCGGTGCGCGAGCGCATCTGCGCGCATCTGGCGGAGCTGTTCGGCATCGACCTCGACGCCGGCGCCAACGGCGAGAACCGCCAGCGCATCAGCCGCGACGACAGCCGCGTGCCGGTGCTGGTGCTGCCCACCGACGAGGAAGGGATGATCGCGCTGAATACCGCGCGCATCATGCTGGAGCAGCAACAGCAGCAACAACAACAACAGCAGCAGAAGAAGGAAGACCTCGCGGCATGAGCGCCGCGGCCCGCGCCTACTCCGCCAGGTAGGCCTCGCGCAGGCGCCGCACGTCCACCGCGAGCACGTCGGCCAGGTAGGCCGGCATGCCGCCGTAGTCGCGCTCGATGGCGTGCAGCGACGCCTCCAGGTACGCGGCCTTGACCTCCAGCAGCGGGCGCATCACCTCCGGGTCGACGCCGCCCTCGGCGGCGCGCGCGCTCATGCGCGCGTTGAAATCCCGGTTCCAGTGATTGGACGCGAGGTAGTTGGCCATGATGGCGTCCGCGTCGACACCGAGCCCGGCCAGCAGCAGCAGCGAGGCGAAGCCGGTGCGGTCCTTGCCCGCGGTGCAGTGGTACAGCAGGTTGCCGCCCGCCTCCGCGGCCTTGAGGAAGCCGCCGAAGGCGGCCTGGTACTTGCGCGGGAAATCGCCGTAGACCTCCAGCATGAAGGCCTCCATCTGCGCGGGGCTGCCGCCGAGCATGCGCGGCATCAGCTCGGCCATCGACATGCTGCCTTCCAGCACCGGCGTGGCGACCCAGCGGAAGGCCTCGCCGAACGCGCGCTCCTGCGGCGACTTCTCGCCCGAGGAGCGGAAGTCGATCACCAGGTCGAGCCGCAGCGCGCGCAGCAGCGCGAGATCGGCCGCGCTGGCGCAGGCCGGGTTGCCGCTGCGGAACAGCTTGCCGGCGCGCACGCGGCGGCCGTCGCGCGTGGCCAGGCCGCCGAGATCGCGCAGGTTGACCACGTTGTCGAGCGGCAGCGCCGCGCCCTGGACCGGCTTCGCGCCGGCTTCGCCTGCCTGCATTCCCCGCATCTGTCGTTGTCTCCCTCGATGAGCCGCGCGCGCCGGATGCGCGCCTCAGCGCGCGCGGTGCGCCGGCACGTGCCAGCGCGTATGGCAGCCGGCAATATAGCGGTGATCGAGCCGCGCCACCAGTTTCCACACGCTCATCGGATCGGCGTCGCCGAGGTCGAGGTCGACCCAGGCCCACGGATGGGCGCCATCGCCGTCGAGGATCAGCTCGACGTCGACGACGCGCACATACGAGGCCAGCGCCTCGCGCAGGCGAGCCGCGTCGATGCCCTGGTGCAGGCCCCTCACTAGAATCTTCATCATGCACTCCGAATCATTGCTTCAGACCGCCGCGGGCCACGACGGCCCCGGCGATCGCGCGCGCGCGGCGCCCGTGAACCCTTGCCGCGCGATGCTCCGGCAATGGGACAGCGTACGGTACCCGAAAAATCCCGGCGCGGGCAGGCGGCTTGACCACCATCATGAACGCTTGCGCCCGGCCTCGACAAGTGCCGCGGCGCGGCGGGATAATCCGCCCCGCCGGACGCCGCGGGCGGGGCTTCCCCAGCATGCCGGCGCGCCCGTGCCGGCCGGCTGAAGTGCGGGACCGGCGGCACGCGCGGCGGCACCGTCGCCGCGTGCTGGCACCCGCGTGCTGGCACAATACGGCCCATGAAACGTCTCTGGTCAAATTTCATCAGGCTGGCGCTGCTGCTGGTGCTCGGCGCGGCCCTGCTGGGCACGCTGGCCGTGCTGGTGGCCCAGCGCCAGCTGCCCTCGCTCGACGCGCTCGCCGCGTTCCGCCAGTCGCCCGGCTACGTGCCCATCGGCCAGATGCCGCCCGCGCTGACGCAGGCGGTGGTCGCCATCGAGGACGAGCGCTTCTACCTGCACGACGGCATCGACTACGTCGGCGTGATCCGCGCCGGCGTGGCCAACCTGTCGGACGAGCTCTCGCAGGGCGCCTCCACCATCACCATGCAGGTCGCGCGCAACTTCTTCCTGTCGCGCCAGAAGACGTATACGCGCAAGCTGTACGAGGTGCTGCTGTCCTACCGCATCGAGCATGCGCTGGGCAAGGACGAGATCCTCGAGCTGTACATGAACAAGATCTACCTCGGCCAGGGCGCCTACGGCTTCGCCGAGGCCGCCGAGACCTATTTCGGCAAGCCCGTGGGCGAGCTCACGCTGGCGGAGTGCGCGATGCTGGCCGGCCTGCCCAAGGCGCCGTCGGCCAACAACCCGGTGGTCAACCCGCGCCGCGCGCGCCAGCGGCAGGCCTACATCCTGCTGCGCATGCTGGAACTGGGCCGCATCGACCGCGGGCAGTACGACGCGGCGCTGCTGGAGCCGTTGCGGCTGAAGTAGGCGTCTGAAGTAGACGGCCAGGCGGCGGCCGGGCGGCCGCTCAGTGTTGCTCGGGCTGCTGCTCCGACGCGCGCGGCGTCACGGCCAGCAGGCCGCGGTGGCGCATCACGGCCTGGCGGACGATGTCGTCCAGCCCGGCGGCTTCGCCGTCGTCGATCTGCGCCAGCAGCGCGCGCCGCATGCGCGGCTCCCAGAAGCGCTTGATGTGCGAGGCGATGTCCGTGAGCGCTTCTTCGCGGTCCGGCATGGCCGAGAAGAAGGTGCCGATCTGGTTCGCCATCTTGACGAGGTTGTCCGTGTTCATGCCGGTTCCGTCCTGTCCTGCAGGCGTTGGGGGTGGGTGTAGACCACGTGGCGGCCGTCGCGCACGAAGCCGGCCAGCGTCACGCCGGCCCGCTGCGCGAGCCGCACCGCGAGCGCGGTGGGGCCGGACACGGCGGCCAGCAGGCCGACGCCGGCGCTGGCGGTCTTGAGCACCATTTCATAGCTGGCGCGGCTGGTCACCAGCACGGCGCCGCGCGCGCGGTCCTCGCCGCCGCGCACCAGCGCGCCGATCAGCTTGTCGAGCGCGTTGTGGCGGCCCACGTCCTCGCGCACCAGGCCGACCTGGCCGTCGGCGCGCAGCCACGCCGCGGCGTGGGTCGAGCCGGTGTGGCGCAGCAGTTCCTGGCGCGTCTGCAGCTGCGCGAAGGCGGCGTACAGCGCGGCGCCGGAGAAGCTGGCGCTGCTGGCCACCGGCGCCGGCACGCGCATGACTTCCTGCAGCGACTCGGTGCCGCACAGGCCGCAGCCGGTGCGCCCGGTCATGGCGCGGCGCCGCTCCTTGAAGCCGGCGAACGCCTCGGCGGCGATGCGCAGGCGCACCGTGATGCCGTCGCAGCCGGCCTCGGTGTCGATCTCGTAGACGTCGCGCGGGCTCGCCACCAGGCCTTCGCTCAGGCTGAAGCCGAGCGCGAAGTCTTCGAGGTCGGCCGGCGAGGCCAGCATGACCGCGTGCGAGATACCGTTGTACTCGAGCGCGACCGGCACTTCCTCGGCCAGCTCGTCGGCCTCCAGCGCGACCTGGCCAAGCCGGCTGCGCCCGACCTCGAAGGTGCTGTGGGTGGGCGGCTCGGCATCGCCGGCCGGCCACGCCACGCTGGTGCGGAGCTCGCTCATGCCGGGCGCGCCTCCGCGCTGGCGGCCTGCAGCAGGCGCAGCTGCTGCGCGTGGAAGTCGTGGTACTGGCGCTGCCATTCGGACGGCTGCGCCACCGGCGTGACCTGCACCGCCGTGACCTTGTATTCGGGGCAGTTGGTGGCCCAGTCGGAGTTGTCGGTGGTGATCACGTTGGCGCCCGATTCGGGGAAGTGGAACGTAGTGTAGACCACGCCCGGCTGCATGCGCGCGCTGACGATGGCGCGCAGCACGGTTTCGCCCGCGCGGCTCTGCACGCCGACCCAGTCGCCGTCCTTGATGCCGCGCTCCTCGGCGTCGTGCGGGTGGATCTCGAGCCGGTCCTCGTCGTGCCACATCACGTTCTCGGTGCGGCGCGTCTGCGCGCCCACGTTGTACTGCGAGAGGATGCGCCCGGTGGTGAGGATCAGCGGGAAGGCGCGGTTGACGCGCTCGGTGGTGGGCACGTAGCGCGTGATGATGAACTTGCCCTTGCCGCGCACGAAGCTGCCGATGTGCATGGTGGGCGTGCCCTCGGGCGCGTCTTCGTTGCACGGCCACTGGATGCTGCCGAGCTCATCCAGGCGCGCGTAGCTCACGCCGCGGAAGGTCGGCGTGAGGCGCGCGATCTCGTCCATGATCTGCGACGGATGGGTGTACTCCATCGGGTAGCCGAGCGCGTTGGACAGCAGCACGGTGGCTTCCCAGTCGGCGTAGCGCGCCTTGGGCGGCATCACCTTGCGCACGCGCGAGATGCGGCGCTCGGCGTTGGTGAAGGTGCCGTCCTTCTCCAGGAACGACGAGCCCGGCAGGAACACGTGCGCGTACTTGGCGGTCTCGTTGAGGAAGATGTCCTGCACCACGATGCATTCCATCGCCGACAGCGCCGCGGCCACGTGCTGCGTGTTGGGGTCGGACTGCACGATGTCCTCGCCCTGGCAGTACAGGCCCTTGAAGCTGCCCGACAGCGCGGCCTCGAACATGTTGGGGATGCGCAGGCCCGGCTCGGGGTTGATCTCCACGTTCCAGGCAGCCTCGAACTGGCCGCGCGTGGTGGAGTCCGACACGTGGCGGTAGCCCGGCAGCTCGTGCGGGAACGAGCCGATGTCGCACGAGCCCTGCACGTTGTTCTGCCCGCGCAGCGGATTCACGCCCACGCCCTCGCGGCCGATGTTGCCGGTGCACATGGCGAGGTTGGCGATGCCCATCACGGTGGTGGAGCCCTGCGCGTGCTCGGTCACGCCCAGGCCGTAGTAGATCGCCGCGTTGCCGCCGGTGGCGTACAGGCGCGCGGCGCCGCGCAGCTGGTCGGCCGGGATGCCGGTGACGTCGGCCATCGCCTCGGGCGAATTCTCCGGCAGGCTGACGAAGTCGCGCCATTGCTGGAACGCGCGGTCCTCGCAGCGCGAGGCGATGAAGGCCTCGTTCATCAGCCCTTCGGTGACGATCACGTGGGCCATCGACGTGACCACCGCCACGTTGGTGCCGGGGCGCAGTTGCAGGTGGAAATCGGCGCGCACGTGCGGCGAGTCGGCCAGGTCGATGCGACGCGGGTCGATCACGATCAACCTGGCGCCGGCGCGCAGGCGCTTCTTCATGCGCGAGGCGAACACCGGATGGCCGTCGGTCGGGTTGGCGCCCATCACCATGATGACGTCGGCCTTCCCGACCGAGCGGAAGGTCTGGGTGCCGGCCGATTCGCCGAGCGTCTGCTTGAGGCCGTAGCCGGTCGGCGAGTGGCACACGCGCGCGCAGGTGTCGACGTTGTTGTTGCCGAACGCGGCGCGCACCAGCTTCTGCACCAGGTAGCCTTCCTCGTTGGTGCAGCGCGAGGAGACGATGCCGCCGATGGCGTCGCGGCCGTGCTCTGCCTGGATGCGCTTGAACTGCGCGGCGGCGTAGGCGATGGCCTCCTCCCACGACACCTCGCGCCACGGGTCGGTGATCCTGGCGCGGATCATCGGGTTGAGGATGCGGTCGTTGTGGGTGGCGTAGCCCCACGCGAAGCGCCCCTTCACGCACGAGTGGCCTTCGTTGGCCTGGCCGTCCTTGTACGGCACCATGCGCACCACTTCGTTGCCCTTCATCTCGGCCTTGAACGCGCAGCCCACGCCGCAGTACGCGCAGGTCGTGACCACGCTGTGCTCGGGCTGGCCCATGCGGATGATGGAGGTCTCGGCCAGCGTGGCGGTGGGGCAGGCCTGCACGCAGGCGCCGCACGACACGCAGTCCGACTCCATGAAACTGCCGCCCTGCCCCGCGGTCACGCGCGAGTCGAAGCCGCGCCCGCCGATGGTGAGCGCGAAGGTGCCCTGGGTTTCCTCGCAGGCGCGCACGCAGCGGTTGCACACGATGCACTTGGAGGGGTCGTAGGTGAAGTACGGGTTGGACTCGTCCTTGGCCGCGGCGCGGTGGTTGGCGCCGTCGTAGCCGTAGCGCACCTCGCGCAGGCCGACCACGCCGGCCATGTCCTGCAGCTCGCAGTTGCCGTTGGTCGGGCAGGTCAGGCAGTCGAGCGGGTGGTCGGAGATGTACAGCTCCATCACGCCGCGGCGCAGGTCGGCCAGCTTGTCGCTCTGCGTGCGCACCTTCATGCCGGCCTCGGCCGGCGTGGTGCACGAGGCCGGGTAGCCGCGCCGGCCTTCGATCTCGACCAGGCACAGGCGGCACGAGCCGAACGACTTGAGGCTGTCGGTGGCGCACAGCTTGGGCACGTTGACGCCGGCCTGCACGGCCGCGCGCATCAGCGAGGTGCCGGCCGGCACGGTGATGTCGATGCCGTCGATCTGCAGCGTGACCTGCTCCCGGGCATCGCTGGCGGGCGTGCCGAAATCGATTTCATTGCGTGTGTTCAAGGCGGTCTCCGGCTTGATGCTGGCGTTGGCTGGCTTGTTTTTCTGGGTGTGCGGGGATCAGGCAGCCTTGGCGGGCACGGCCACGCCGAAGTCTTCCGGGAAGGCGTCGAGCGCCGACAGCACGGGGTACGGCGTCATGCCGCCCATCGCGCACAGCGAGCCGCCCAGCATGGTGTCGCACAGGTCGCGCACCAGCTTGACATGCCTGACGGGCTGGTCGCCGGCGATGATCTTGTCGATCACCTCCACGCCGCGCGTGGAGCCGATCCGGCACGGCGTGCACTTGCCGCACGACTCGATCGCGCAGAACGCCATCGCGTAGCGGGCCTGCCGCGCCATGTCCACGGTGTCGTCGAACACCACGATGCCGCCGTGGCCGAGCACCGCGCCGAACGCGGCGAACGCCTCGTAGTCCATCGGCGTGTCCAGGCGCGAGACCGGCAGGTAGGCGCCGAGCGGGCCGCCCACCTGCACCGCGCGGATGGGCCGGCCGCTGCGCGTGCCCTGGCCGAAGTCTTCCAGCAGCTCGCGCAGCGTCAGGCCGAACGCCTTCTCGACCAGCCCGCCCTGGCGGATGTTGCCGGCGAGCTGGAACGGCAGCGTGCCGCGCGAGCGGCCCATGCCGTAGTCGCGGTAGAACTGCGCGCCGCGCGCCAGGATCAGCGGCACGGTGGCCAGCGAGATCACGTTGTTGATGACGGTGGGCTTGCCGAACAGGCCTTCGAGCGCCGGCAGCGGCGGCTTGGCGCGCACCACGCCGCGCTTGCCTTCGAGGCTTTCCAGCAGCGCGGTTTCCTCGCCGCACACGTAGGCGCCGGCGCCCTTGCGCACTTCCAGGCGGAAGCGGCGGCCGCTGCCGCGGATGTCGTCGCCGAGCCAGCCGGCGGCCTGCGCCACGTCGATGGCGGCTTCCAGCATGGCGATGGCGTGCGGGTATTCCGAGCGCACGTAGACGTAGCCGTGCTCGGCGCCGACCGCCAGCCCGGCGATGGTCATGCCTTCGATCAGCATGAACGGGTCGCCCTCCATCGCCATGCGGTCGGAGAAGGTGCCGGAATCGCCCTCGTCGGCGTTGCAGACCACGTACTTGACCGGCGACTTCGCGTTCAGCACGGTCTGCCACTTGATGCCGGTGGGGAACGCCGCGCCGCCGCGGCCGCGCAGGCCGGACTCGGTGACTTCGCGCACGATCTGCGCGCCGTCCAGCGTCAGCGCGCGGGTCAGCCCGGCGAAGCCTTCGTGGGCGGTGTAGTCGGCCAGCGAGAGCGGATCGGTGATGCCGACGCGGGCGAAGGTCAGGCGTTCCTGCCGCTTGAGGAAGGGGATCTCGCCGGTCGGGCCGAGCGCCAGCGCGTGCGCGCCGCCGCCGAGGAAACCCGCGTCGAACAGACCCGGCACGTCTTCCGGCGCGACCGGGCCGTAGGCCACGCGGCCGGCCGCGGTCCGCACCTCGACCAGCGGCTCCAGCCAGAACATGCCGCGCGAGCCGTTGCGCACCAGCGTGATCTCGGCGCCGCGCGCGGCGGCCTCGCGCGCGATGGCCTGCGCGACCTCGTCGGCGCCCAGCGCCAGCGCGCTGGAATCGCGCGGAACGAATACCGTGATGGCGCTCATGCCGTGGCCTCCCCACCGCGCGCGCACGCCGCCAGCAGCGTGTCGAAGCGCTGCGGCGTGACGCGCCCGGCCAGCTTGCCGTCGACCGTCACGGCCGGGCCGCACGCGCACTGGCCCAGGCAGTAGACCGGCTCCAGCGTGAATTCGCCGTCGGCGGTGGTTTCATGGAACGCGCAGCCCACGGCCTGCTCGGCATGCGCGGCCAGCGCCTCGCTGCCGACCGACTGGCACGCCTCGGCGCGGCACACGCGCACCACGTGGCGCCCGGCCTTGCGCTCGCGGAAGTCGTGATAGAACGTGACCACGCCGTGGACCTCGGCGCGCGACAGGTTGAGCGCGCGCGCGATGTCGGGCAGGACCTCGGACGGCACGTAGCCCACCGTGTCCTGGATGTCGTGGAGGATGGGCAGCAGCGCGCCCGGCAGGTCGCGGCGCGCCGCGATGATGGCGGCGATCTGCGCGCGGGCCGGTTCGCGCAAGGCGCCGGCGGCGGATGGGGACAGCGACGGGGACGACATCGGATCTCCTGGTGAAGCAGCACTGGCCGGCGCCTGCGGCCGGCGGCAGACGGTGCGGCGCATTGGCTTGCGCGTCTTGCCAGGAACTGCTGCGGGGCGCGGCCGGCCATCGGATGGCCACCGCTTTATATGCGATTCGCTTTATATGCTATTTTTTTCATATCTCGAGGCACCCGGGCCGGCCCGTGTGCAGCGTCCGCCATGCTGCGCCGCCACTTGCGGCCATGCGCCGCCATGCGCAGCCATATCGGCCAGCCTGCAGTGCCTCTTTGAGCGGACTATAGGCAGTTGGATCCATTCGGGCAATATGCTATTTTTCGCATATGTTACGCATCTCCATCGAACCGCATCTGCAGGTCCGCGCCGACGATCCCGGCGCCGGGCCGGCGCTCGACGTGTCGCGCCTGGTCGGCCTGCTGGGCCTGATCGAAAGCACCGGCAGCATCAGCCAGTCGGCGCAGGCCAGCGGCCTGTCCTACCGCTACGCCTGGGGCATCCTGCGTGATGCCGAGGCGCTGTTCGGCGGCGCGCTGATCGCCAAGACGCGCGGGCGCGGCAGCGCGCTGTCGCCGCTGGCGCAGCAGCTGGTGTGGGCCAGCAAGCGCATCGCCGCGCGGCTGTCGCCGACGCTGGAAAGCCTGGCCTCGGAGCTGGAGATCGAGATCAAGAAACTGGTGGACCGCGCCGAGCCCGCGCTGCGCCTGCACGCCAGCCACGGCTTCGCGGTGGCGGCGCTGCACGACTTCCTCGAGACCCACCAGGTGCGCCACGACCTGAAATACTGCGGCAGCCTGGAGGCGGTGGCGGCGCTGGCCCAGGGCGGCTGCGACATCGCCGGCTTCCATGTGCCGATCGGCGAGTTCGAGCAGCGCACGCTGGCGCGCTTCGCCGCCTGGATCCGGCCCGAGACGCACCTGCTGATCCACCTCGCGGTGCGCTCGCAGGGCCTCTTCGTGCGGCCGGGCAACCCGCGCGGCGTCACCGGCCTGCGCGACCTGTGCCGGCCCGACGTGCGCTTCG
This sequence comes from Cupriavidus sp. FW216-B1, assembly GCF_058789195.1. Classification (NCBI taxonomy): domain Bacteria; kingdom Pseudomonadati; phylum Pseudomonadota; class Betaproteobacteria; order Burkholderiales; family Burkholderiaceae; genus Cupriavidus; species Cupriavidus sp. FW216-B1. Next base: position 298,539 of record NZ_JBYTEL010000006.1, read on the forward strand.
TCAACCGCCAGACCGGCTCCGGCACGCGGCTGCTGCTGGACCTGATGCTGGAGGCGCGCGGCATCGACAGCAGCCGCATCGAGGGCTACAGCAACGGCGAGTTCACCCACGCGGCGGTGGCCGCCTACATCGGCAGCGGCATGGCGGATGCGGGGTTCGGGGTGGAAACGGCGGCGCGGCGCTTCGGCCTCGATTTCGTGCCGGTGCTCAAGGAGCGCTATTTCTTCGCCATCGAGCGCGAGCGGCTGCAGAGCCCCGCGCTGGCGGGCGCCGTGGCGGCGCTGCGCAGCGGCAGCTTCCGCCAGGTGGTGGATGCCCTGCCCGGCTACGACGGCAGCCTCACCGGCACCGTGCTGACGCTGGAAGAAGCCTTCCCGCGCGGCGGCGCCGGACGCTAGCGCGCGGCCGGCGCACCCTCCGCAGGTGCCACGCGCTCGACGCGCACGGCCGGCCCCCAGGTGCCCGGCGCGGCGGCGCGCCGTACCACGCCGGTGACTGTCACCGCGCGGCCGTCCAGCGCGCGGGCCTGTTCCAGCGGCAGCGCGTCGAGCTGCCATGCCTGGCCGCCGGAGGTAATCAGCACCGGCTGCTGGAACCCGGCACTGCCGTTGACCGCCACCCTGCCCGTGAGCGTGACCGTGCCGCCCGACTGCGCCGACGGCGCCGACTGGGCGCAGGCGGCCAGCGCCAGGCACAGCGCCGCGGCCAGGAGCAGGATGCGGTGCATGGCGCGCCCGCTCAGTACACCACCACCGACAGGGTCGAGCCGGCCGGCACGCGCACGGTCTCGCTGAAGGTGGCGCCGGTGCCGCCGCGCACCACCGGGAAGCTGCCATACGGCTGCAGCGTGGCGGCCACCGAGCTCGGCAGCTTGCGGATCGCGCCATACAGCGACGGATCGATCACCGGCAGCGTGAAGCCGCCGTCGATCCGCTCGGGATAACCGTAGCGCGCGGGCGAGGAGACGGCCGGCATCAGCGCGTTGCTGGTCACGCTCCAGCGCTGCAGTTCCTGCTCGAAGCCGGAATCGGCGCGCGCGGCCTTGATGGCCTGGTCGAGCACGGTCTTCGAGTCGGTGCTGGTGGTGCGCGCGAGCAGGTCCTTGTAAAAGGCCAGCCCGAGCTGGCGGTCGAGGAAGCCGCCGAAGCTGCCCGACACCGAATAGCTTTCGCAGGTCGGGCCGAAGCCGGTGAAATTCAGGATGTTGCAATTGAAGTTGCCGTTGCCGTAGCCCAGGTAGTCGCGAAAGCGCACGTCGCGGATCGCGTTGTAGCTCGGGTCGATGGTATGGCTGGCGAAGTCTTCCATCATCATCGCGGACATTTCCTCAAGCCAGGTCTGGAACGCGTACTGCGAGCCGGCCTTGACGCCGCGGCGGTAGAAGTTCTGCATGTGCATGCCTTCGTGCGCCATCGTCATCTTCATCGACTTCATGCCCTCGGTGCCGCCCAGGTAGAGCGTCTCGGAATCGAGATAGAGCGACAGCGACTCGTTGCTGCGCGCATCCGACGTCTTCAGCAGATTGTGCACGCCCCAGAAATACCCGACCGTGCCGAACGGCGTGGCATTGTTGTCGAAGTTCAGGATGACGATGTCGACGGGCTGGCCGGTGCCGGCAATCAGGTTGCTGTAGCTGTGCGGTCCCCACAGCGGGCCGCCGACCGAGGTCAGCATCGAATAGATGCCGCCGGAGCCGGCAAAGCCGCTGGCGAGCGCATCGAGGATGGTGTCGCTGACCTTGCTGCCGGACTGTGTCCACTCGGTGGTTTCCACCCAGAAGTTGACCACGGTGCCGTCCGGCGCGCTGACCTGCCGCTCGAGCGTGGCCGAGCGCGACGTGCCGTCGGTGTGGTACCAGCTCTTGACGTCGCTGACCACGGAGGCGTGCGGCGGCGGCGCGGCCATCTCCGACTGGCTGGCAGGATGCTTGGCGCCGGCCAGCGCGGCCCAGCCCGTGCGGTTGAACTCGCCGATGTCGCGCATGGTCTGCTCGTCGCGCGCCGACGGCGCGGCCTGCGCGGACTGCACCGACAGGCTGCCCACCACCGGCTGGATCACCGACAGCGACAGCGCCGGCATGGCCTGCGCGGTGGCGCCGTTGGTGTAGAGCAGCGTGACCGGCTTGCCGTTCACGCCGCCGATGGAGACCGGCAGGTCGAGCGCGACGCCGGCCGTGTTGGAGGCCGACCAGACGCCCGTGCCGCTGCCGCTGTAGTTGCTGCCGTCGGCCGCGCCGCATTCGGTGCCGGCGCACGCGGGCGCCAGCGCCGGCATGGTCGGGGCCGGCGCAGCGACCACCGGGGGCACCACCGGGCCGCTGGTGGTCTGGGGGGCCGGGGCGCTGTCCCCTCCGCCGCCGCAGGCGGCCAGCGCGGCGGCGGCCAGGAGGGATGCGAGGACGCTGGCGCGCGGGCGGATTCTGGTGTCCGACATGTTCTTCTTGCTCCGTTTCGGGGATAAGCGGCGGCCGGCGGCAGCCGGCGCATGCATTGGCCAATACAAATCAAGACAAATATCGGCAGCCGCGGCGGGGAGCTTTAGTTCGACATGGGATGCCCGCGCGGCGCCGCGGGGTCGGTCGGCCGCCGGCCGCCGGTATATTGCCATCGGCGGCGTGGCCCGGGGGGCCGCGCGGCGCCGGGCGGCGCGCGGAAAGGACGGTCATCGTCGGGAACCCGTCTTGCCGCGCTTCGCGGAGCCGCATTGCACGGCGGGCGGGGGAGAACACAAGCGGTGAGCCGGCTTCGTCGACAGCCCGGGCAGCGCCGGGCGGCGGCGTCCTTCGCCCGTCGCCCGTCGCCGGCTCAGTAAATCTCCGGAACGATCATTTCCTGCGGCACCGGCTGGCGCGAGTAGTCCTCGTGCCGCTCGCGCTGCGGCAGCACCACCGGCGGCTGCGTGCGCTCGACGTAGGGCATCTGCTGCAGCAGGTGGTGGATGCAGTTCAGGCGCGCCTTCTTCTTGTCCACGGCCTGCACCACCCACCACGGCGCCTCGGCGATGTGGGTGCGCTCCATCATGACTTCCTTGGCGCGCGTGTAGTCTTCCCAGCGGCGGCGCGACTCCAGGTCCATCGGGCTGAGCTTCCACTGCTTGAGCGGGTCGTGGATGCGCGAGAGGAAGCGCAGGTGCTGCTCCTCGTCGGAGATCGAGAACCAGTACTTGATGACCTGGATGCCCGAGCGCACCAGCATGCGCTCGAACTCCGGCACCGAGCGGAAGAATTCCTCGTACTGGTCGTCGCTGCAGAAACCCATCACGTGCTCGACGCCAGCGCGGTTGTACCAGGAACGGTCGAACAGCACGATCTCGCCGGCGGCCGGCAGGTGCGAGACGTAGCGCTGGAAATACCACTGCGTGCGCTCGCGGTCGTTGGGCGCCGGCAGCGCCGCCACGCGGGCCACGCGCGGATTGAGCCGCTGGGTGATGCGCTTGATCACGCCGCCCTTGCCGGCGGCGTCGCGCCCCTCGAACAGGATCACGACCTTGTGGCCGGTGTCCACCACCCAGCTCTGCAGCTTGACCAGCTCGCCCTGCAGGCGGAACAGCTCGCGGAAGTAGTGGCGGCGCATGGCGCGCTCCGCCTCGTCCAGGCCGCCGCCGCCCTCGCCGAACAGCGTGTCGACGTGGTGGTCCTCCAGCTCCAGTTCGAGTTCTTCGTCGTAGTGATCGGCCACCTCGCGGTGGATACGCCGGATCAGATCGCTCTCTTCTGGCCTCATTTGCACGCTCCTGTTCGCAACAACGTGCCACGCTAGCATCGCCATATGACGCCGGCATGAACGGTTGCCTCGCGACGCGGCGTGGCCCCGGGGCCGCGCCGCGCCGCGGTGGTGCGCCGTTCAGGAGTCCTGCTTGCGGAACGCCCAGCGCCCGGCCAGCACGGTGAAGCTGGCCACCAGCACCACCAGCACCCAGAAGCCGTGCGGGTGGTCGGCCAGCGGGATGCCGCCCACGTTCATGCCGAAGAAGCCGGCCACGATGTTGATCGGCAGCGCCAGCACCGTCACCAGGGTCAGCGTGAACAGCGTGCGGTTGGTCTGCTCGTTGAGCGTGGCGGCGATCTCTTCCTGCAGCAGCTTGATGCGCTCGACCAGCGCCGTGAGGTCGTTGAGCACCAGCGAGAACTCCTCGGTGGAGGCGCGCAGGTCCAGGCTGTCTTCCTCGCGCAGCCACGGCGGCGGCCGGTTGAGCAGGCGGAACAGCGCGCCGGGCTCGGGCGCCAGCAGGCGCTGCAGGCGCACCAGCCCGCGCCGCATCGAGCCCAGCTCCACGCGGTTGCCCTGCAGCCGCTGGGACAGCAGGCGGTCCTCGATCTGATCCACGTTGGCGGTGGTCTCGCGCACGATGTGCACCAGCACGTCGGCCTGGTCGCGCAGCAGGTGCACCAGCAGCGACAGCGGCGAGGCGAACACCTCGCCGCGCTTGACCGAGGCGCGCAACTGGTCCACCGAGCGCAGCGGCTTGAGGCGCGCCGTCACCAGCAGGCGGCGGTCGGCGCAGGCCCACAGCGTGGAGATGTCGGTGGAAGTGACGCCGAAGTTATAGATGACGTCGTTGACCACGGCCAGCAGCGCCGTGTCCAGGCGTTCGATGCGCGTGGAGCGCGAGCCTTCGCGCAGCGCCTCGAAAAACCCTTCGGGCAGTTCCATCTGCCCCTTGAGCCAGCGCTCGCAGGCGCTGTGGGCGAGGTTGAAATGCAGCCAGATGAATTCGTCGCCGGGCGGCGGCGACTTGAGCCAGGCGGACGCGCTGGCCGAGTCGATGGGCTGGCCCGCCTCGCCCGGCGGAAAGCGGAAGCCGCTGACCAGGCCGACCGGATCGGAGCCGTAGCCGGCTTCGACGATTGCCGCTTGCATGTGTTGCCTCTTCGATTGCGCGAAAACGGCACATTAGCATGACGGCATGGCGGCGGGGAGAGGCCCGCCGCCATGCGCCGCGCCGCGCTTTTTTCGCGCGGCCCGGCCCTCAGCCGAACTTGCGGCGCGCGTCCAGCGCCAGCCCCGAGCCGATGCCGCCGAACAGATCGCCCTCGATGCGCTGCGCGCCCGGGATCAGGTCGGACAGCCGCTCGCGCAGCAGCGGCACGCTGCTCGAGCCGCCGGTAAACAGCACGGTGTCGATGTCGCCGGCCCGCACGCCGGCGTCGCGCAGCAGCGCCTGCACGGTCTGCTCGGTCTTGCCGACCAGCTTGCCGATGGCGCGGTCGAAGTCGGCGCGGCCGATGGTCATGGTCTCGCCCGGCGCGATGCGGCCCAGGTCGAGTTCGGCATGCGGCTCGGCGGACAGCGCGATCTTGGCCGCTTCCACCTGGATCGCCAGCCAGTGGCCGGCGCGCTGCTTGATGAGGCTGATCAGGCGGTCGAGCTTGACCGTGTCGGCGGCGTCGCGGTAGTTGTCCATCACGTGCGACCACGCCTTGCGCGTGTACACCTGGTTGATGGTGTGCCAGCTCGCCAGGTCGAAGTACTGGCCGGACGGCATCGCCTTGCCGTTGCGCAGCTCGCTGCCCAGGCCGAGGAACGGCATCACGCTGGCCAGGCTCAGGCTCTTGTCGAAATCGGTGCCGCCGATGTGCACGCCGCCGTTGGCGAGGATGTCGCCGCGCCGGTCGGCCTTGCCGGCGCGCTCGGGCGACAGGCGCACCAGCGAGAAGTCGGAGGTGCCGCCGCCGATGTCGGCCACCAGCACCAGCTCCTCGCGGCCGATGGTGGCTTCGTAGTCGAACGCCGCGGCGATCGGCTCGAACTGGAACTCGATGTCCCTGAAGCCGGCGTCGGCGGCGATCTCGCGCAGGGTCTGCTCGGCGAGCCGGTCGGCCTGCTCGTCCTCGTCGATGAAGAACACCGGGCGGCCCAGCACGACCCGCTCGAAACGCGCGCCGGCGGCGCGCTCGGCGCGCTGCTTGAGCTCGCCGATGAAATGGGCGAGCAGCTTGCGGAACGGCATGGCCTGCCCCATCACCTCGGTGCTGTCTTCCATCATCGAGGTGCCCAGCAGGCTCTTGAGCGAGCGCATCAGCCGGCCTTCGTAGCCGGCCAGATAGTCGCCGAGCGCGGCGCGGCCGTAGCTGACCAGCGGGTCTTCCGCATGGAAAAAGATCACCGACGGCAGCGTCAGCTTGTCGTCTTCCAGCGGCAACAGCGTGGCGTGGCCCGGACGGACCCAGCCCACCGTGGAATTGGAGGTGCCGAAATCGAGGCCGCATGCGTTTGACGTCATGTTTCTGGTTTCTTCCCGTGCTGCAAAAAAAGAGGTCCGCATCATACTCTTCCTGCGGACCGTGATCCGGCCGTGACGGCTGCCGCGACACCCGCCGCGGGGCAGGCGGCGCGCGCCTACGCCGGCGCGTTGAGCAGCGCCAGGATCTGGCCGTGCAGGCGCGCGTCGCCGCAGGCCACCACGGTGCCGCCGTGCTGCGCGTCGCCGCCGCTCCAGCTCGTCATCACGCCGCCGGCGCCCTGCACGATGGGAATCAGCGCCTGCACGTCATACGGCTTGAGGCCGGCCTCGACCACCGCGTCGACGTGGCCGGCGGCGACCATGCAATAGGCATAGCAGTCGCCGCCGTAGCGCTGCATGCGCGCGGCATCGGCCACGCGCCGGAAGGCCGCGAACTGGGCCTCGTCGTCGAACATCTCGGGCGTGGTGCACATCACCTTGGCCTGCGCGAGCTCCGCGCAGGCGCGCGTGCGCAGCGGCTGGCCGTTGAGCCACGCGCTGCGGCCGTCACCGCTGAAACGCTCGCGCGTGTAGGGCTGGTCCATCACGCCCAGCACCGGGCGCTGGCCGTCGTTGAGCGCGATCAGCGTGCCCCACAGCGGCAGCCCGGTGATGAACGCGCGCGTGCCGTCGATCGGGTCGAGCACCCAGGTCAGCGGCGAGCTGCCGGCCACGCGCCCCTCTTCCTCGCCGAGGATGCCGTGCTGCGGATAGCGCGCCCGGATCAGCGCGCGCATGGCGTGCTCGGCGGCCTTGTCGGCCTCGGTGACGGGATCGAAGCGCCGGCCGCCCTTGTCCTCCACCGCGGGCGCGCTGCGGAAATACGGCAGGCTGGCGGCACCGGCCGCCTGCGCGAGGCTGGCGGCGAAATCCATGTATTCGGTCAACTGCTCGGCGCTCAGCGGCATGGGGGCGTCCTGTGGCGAAGTGGAAGCGGCGCGCGGCCGGCAATCCGGCATTGTAGCGGGCCGCGGCCGGCACGCCGGCGCCGCGCGCGAAGGCCGCCCCGACGCGTTGGCGCCGGGCGGGCCGCGCCAGCCGCGGCGCATCGGTGAATACCCGCGAGCGGCCCCGCTGAAAGGCGGATGAAAGCACATCCGCCTAGTGTGATTGGTGAGCCACCGAGGCGCGCAACCTGCGCACGCCTGCTGTCGAGGACGATCTCGTGGCACCACACAATGCAGGCCGGGAGACGGCGTCATGGATCTGATCGAACATCTGGGCCTTGGGTTTTCCACGGCCCTGACGCTGCAGAACGTGGGCTACTGCTTCCTCGGCTGCGTGCTCGGCACGCTGATCGGCGTGCTGCCGGGCATCGGCCCGCTGGCCACCATCGCCATGCTGCTGCCGGTGACCTACACGCTGCCGCCGGTGGCCGCGCTCATCATGCTCGCCGGCATCTACTACGGCGCGCAGTACGGCGGCTCCACCACCGCCATCCTGGTCAACCTGCCCGGTGAGTCGTCGTCGGTGGTGACCACCATCGACGGCTACCAGATGGCGCGGCGCGGGCGGGCGGGGGTGGCGCTGGCCACCGCCGGACTCGGCTCGTTCTTCGCCGGCTGCGTGTCGACGCTGATCCTGGCCGCGTTCGCCACGCCGCTGTCGGAGCTGGCCTTCAAGTTCGGCCCCGCCGAATACTTCTCGCTGATGGTGCTGGGCCTGATCGGCGCCGTGGTGCTGGCCTCGGGCTCGCTGCCCAAGGCGGTGTCGATGATCGTGCTGGGGCTGCTGCTGGGGCTGGTCGGCACCGACGTCAACTCCGGCGCCGCGCGCTTCTCGTTCGACGTGCCCGAACTGACCGACGGCGTGGACTTCGTCGCGCTGGCGATGGGCATGTTCGGCTTCGCGGAGATCATCGCCAACCTCGAACAGAAGGAAAACCGCGAGACCTTCACCGACCACGTCACCAACCTGTGGCCGAGCCGCGCCGATTTCCGCCGCATGATCCCGGCGGTATTGCGCGGCACCGCGCTGGGCTCGATGCTGGGCATCCTGCCCGGCGGCGGCGCGGCGCTGGCCTCGTTCGCGGCCTACTCGCTGGAAAAGAAGACCTCGAAGTATTCGAGCGAATTCGGCAAGGGCGCCATCGAAGGCGTGGCCGGCCCCGAGTCGGCCAACAACGCCGCCGCGCAGACTTCCTTCATCCCGCTGCTGACGCTGGGCATCCCGCCCAACGCCGTGATGGCGCTGATGGTCGGCGCCATGACCATCCACAACATCCAGCCCGGCCCGCAGGTCATGACCAGCAACCCCGCGCTGTTCTGGGGCCTGATCGCCTCGATGTGGATCGGCAACTTCATGCTCATCATCCTGAACCTGCCGCTGATCGGCATCTGGGTCAAGCTGCTGCAGGTGCCCTACCGCTACCTGTATCCGGCCATCCTGACGTTCTGCTGCATCGGCGTGTACTCGGTCAACAACCAGACCTTCGACGTGTTCACCGCGGCGGCCTTCGGCGTGATCGGCTACCTGTTCATCAAGCTCAAGTGCGAGCCGGCGCCGCTGCTGCTGGGCTTCGTGCTGGGACCGATGATGGAAGAGAACTTCCGCCGCGCGCTGCTGCTGTCGCGCGGCGCGTTCACCGTGTTCGTCACGCGCCCGCTGTCGCTGGGCCTGCTGATCGCGGCGGCCGTGCTGGTGTGCATCGTGGCGCTGCCGTCGATCAAGGCCAAGCGCGAGGAAGCGTTCCAGGAAGAATGACGCGGGCGGCGCGCAGCCGCGCTAGGCGTTGCTGCGCGCCTCCGCGCGGTCGTGCCCAGCCCAGGTCAGGCGCCATCCGGACGTGGCCGTCTTGGCCACCAGGCCCGCGTCCTGCAGCAACAGCAGGTGGTGGCCGAGCTTGGATGCCTCGACGTTGCCAAGCGCCTTGGCCAGCTGGAGATCGCTCAGCATGGCCTGGCTGTCGGCCCGCAGCGCCGTCAGAACGCGGTCCGCGAAAGACATGTCTCGCCGCATTTGGTCCCCCTCCCGACGTGTCGGGCGCGCCGCCGGCGGCGCGCTCCTGCTGCCAGCATAGGCGCTAACGCGCGCGTCCACCGTGGGATTTTGCGCGGCCCGCCACACTGCCGCGCGCGCCAAACAAATCGCACACCCTCGCCGGCAAACGGCGTATGCTGCCCGGAAAACGCCGGCACGGGAGACAACGATGGCCAGACAGATCAAGCACAAGGCGGAACTGCGCGCGATGATCCGCGCCGAGCAGCAGAAACACGCGGAATGCGCCGGCACCTGCTTCGGCGACGTGGTCTGGCATGCGCCCGATGCCGATGGCTGCAACTGGACCCTTTCCACGATGGAAGGCGAGAACGGCAAGGCCTGCCTCGACAAGATCCGGCCCTTCACCGCATCGCTGCAGCAGACCTACAACGTGCCCGACGAGGGCAAGTAGTCCGGCTAGCTGGGGAAGCGCATGCGCGGCACGCCCGCGGCGGCGCGCGAGCCGACCGGGCGCAGTTCGCCGTCCCACGGCTGCGCCTGCGGGTCGAGCACGTAGTCGCCCTCGCCGCTCTTGTCGTAGAGGTTGTCGCGGATGGCCTGGCCGATGGCCAGGCGGCAAAGCGCCTCGGAGCTGCCGGCGACGTCGCCGGCCAGCGCCGTGTCATCGCTGGCCTGCACGCCGAACGAGCGCCGGCCTTCGCCGACGAAGCTGGTGAAGCGCACGCCGTTCGGGCGGCTGGCGTCGACGAAGCTGACGGCGACGTGATAGGCGATGCCCTTGCCCTCGCCCGGCAGGGTACACAGGAAGTTCGACGGTGCGGCAACCTTGCTCATGGTGTATGCGCTCGCAAGGCCGCGGCGCGCGCGGCCGGATTTGACAGCCGGACAGGCCGCCGGCGCGGACCGTCCCGCGCTGCGGGGGTCCGGCCATGTTACCGGGGATCGCCGCGGCCCGCGCGGCGGCCCCGCGCCGGTGTCAGAGCGATACCACGGACTGCCCGGGGACCGCGCCGTTGATGATGTCCTCGGCATAGCGCAGCACGCCGCGGCGCGCGGCGCCGACGTTGTCCCACTGGGTGCTGTCGAGGCGGAACGTGCGGGCCTGTCCGCCGCTGGGCTCGCCGCCCTCGCGGCAGATCACCACGGCGGCGTCGAAGGTCCGGTCGGGCCTGCGCTCGGGCCAGTTGCGCACCACCGCATGCTTGTAGACGAGCGGGTACAGGTCGTACCCCTTGTAGCTGGCAATCGGGTTGGTATCCATGATGCGCTCCGCGGTTCGATGCTCCCCACTCTACTCCTATCGCCCGCGCGGCCTGCCTTTTATTTGCGGCGGCGGCGGGCGTCGCGGCCATAAAAAAAACCCCGCCAGGCGGGGTTTTTTTCAGCGGTGAAGCTGGGTGAAGCTGCGGCGATCAGATCGGTTCGATCTTGGTCGCTGCCGGGCCCTTCTGGCCCACGCCGGCGACGTAACGCACCTTCTGGCCTTCCTGCAGGGACTTGAAGCCGCTGCCCTGGATTTCGGAGAAGTGCGCGAACAGGTCGTTGCCGCCTGCGTCCGGGGTGATGAAGCCGAAGCCCTTGGAATCATTGAACCACTTGACGGTACCGGTTTCCATGCTGGATATCCTTTAAACCTTAAAAGTTCTGAATGAGCCTGATGCTCACCAGGCACGACGATCAAGGAAGGAACATGGAGCAATTGAATCGCCGCTTGGAGGGGACGATCCATAACATCGGAGTAACCGCTTGAAAGACCTGCACCAGCGTTTATACAGGCCGGCGGGGATGGTGTCAACGAAGCTGCGAAAAAAGTCTGCCGCGCGGCGCAAAAAGGACCGGGGCGAGACCCTTTCGCCGGGCGCCCGGCCCCCGCGCGCTCAGTCTTCGTAGCCGTCCAGCCCGACCCGGTACAGCGTGGCGCCCACTTTCTCGAGCAGGGCGCGCGCCGCGTCCGTGAACGGCTCGCTGGCCAGCAGCGCGGCCAGTCCCGCCACGGCGTCGTCGACCGAAAGCTCGATCGTTTCGTCGGTGGCGATGCGCTCGAAGGTACTGATCACTACGGTGGGATCCATCCGGACTCTCCTGCAAAGACGTGTTTGGCCGCCCGCGCGCCATGCCCGGGCCGGCAAGCTGCGCGCATGGTAGCACCAGCGCGCGGCGCCGGCGCCCCGGCCCGCCCGGGACCAGGCAGGGCCGCGGCGGCGGGCACGGCTTCAGCCCCGGGAGGGCCGCGCTGCGCCTAGCCGAGCCATTGCCGCATGACGTCTTCGTTGTGCTCGCCCACTTCGGGGGGCGCCGTCCAGCCTTCGGTGATGTCGAAGCCGCTGTAGCGTACCGCCGGGCCGAGCGTGGGGACCTCGCCATAGCGCGGATGGCGCAGGGTCAGCTGCATGCCCCGGTGGCGCACCTGCCGGTTGGCGAAGACCTGGCTCATGCTGTTTACCGGCGCGCAAGGCACGCCGGCTTCCTCCAGCCGGGCGAGGATGTCGTCGGTGGCCCACTTGCGCACTTCCTCGTCGAGCGTGGCATAGAGCTCGTCGCGGTGCACCACGCGGGCCGGCATCGTGCCGTAGCGTTCGTCCCGCAGCAATTCCGGGCGGCCCAGGATCTTCACGAACGACTCGAAGAAATTCTGGAAGCCCGCGCCGATCACGGCCCAGCCGTCGCGCGTCTCGAACGCTTTGTAGGGCACCTGCTGCGCGTGTTCGGAACCCCACTTGCGGGGTTCCTCCCCGGTCATCAGGTACTCGAGCGCGGCGTTGGCGAGGAAGGCGACCTCGCTTTCCAGCAGGCTGGTCATGACATGCTGCCCCCGGCCGGTGCGCTCGCGCTGCAGCAGGGCGGCGACGATCGCCGTCTGGCAGTTCATCCCCGCCAGCATGTCGAACGCGGACGTGCCGAGCTTGACCGGCGCCCCCTCGCGGGAGCCGGTGATGCTCATGTACCCCCCCACCCCCTGGATGGTCAGGTCGAACGCGCCGAGCGCGGCGTCCGGGCCGTCGGCGCCGAACCCGGATATCGACGCATAGACCAGCCGCGGCGACGCGGCCGCGAGCGTCTCGTAGTCCAGGCCCATCCGTCCCATGACGTCGGGACGGAAGTTCTCCAGCACGACATCGGCCTTGAGGCACAGCGCGCGCGCGGTCTGCCGGCCCTCGTCGCTGCGCAGGTCGAGCACGATGGAGCGCTTGTTGCGGTTGGTCGCGTACCAGGTGATGCCGTTGTCCTTGAAGTACGGCGGCCCTTGCTCGCGCAGCGGATCGCCGCCGCCGGGGGACTCCACCTTGACCACGTCCGCGCCGAGGTCCCCGAGCAACTGGGCACAGTAGGGCCCGGCGAAAAAGCGGGTGAAATCGAGCACCCGTACGCCGCTCAGCGGCTTGTCTGTCTTCTGCATGGTTTTCTCTCTCCTTGGGATGGGCGCGATCTACTCGGCCTTGATTTTCGCTTCCTTGACGATCCTGGACCAGTTGTCGACCTCGGAACGGATGCGCGCCTGGACCTGCTCGGCGGGAAGGTTCACCGCCTGCACGCCCTGCTTGTCGAAGGCGCGCCCGACCTCCGGCGACGCCACGATGCGCGCGACCTCGGTGCCCAGCTTGTCCACGGCGGCCCTGGGCGTCCCCTTGGGCACGGCAAGGCTGTAGAGCGCCGTCACCTCGAACCCGGGGATGCCGGTCTCGGCCACGGTGGGGACATTGGGATACTGCGCCAGGCGCTGCCCGCTGGTCACGGCCAGCACGCGCAGCTTGCCGGCGCGGACGTGGGGCTCGATCGTCGACGTGCTCTCGACGGTGAAGGCCACTTCGCCGCCCAGCAGCCCGACGACGGAGGGGCCGCCCCCCTTGTAGGGAACGTGCGTGGCCTCGAAGCCGGCGGCCCGCTTGAGCATCTCCGTGATCAGGTGCGGCGTGCTGCCGATGCCGGAGGAGGAATAGTTGTACTTGCCCGGGTCCGCCTTCATGAGCTTGATGAATTCGGCGAAGTTCTGCGCCGGGAATTTGTCGGCGACCACCAGCGCGTAGGAGCCGACGCCCAGGCTGGCGACGGGCATGAAGTCGCTCACCGGATCATAGGGAATGCCCTTGTAGAGGCTGGGGCTGGCCGAGAACATGATGGAATTGACCATCAGCATGGTGTAGCCGTCGGCCGGGGACTTGGCCGCGATGGAGGTGCCGACCGTGATGCCCGCGCCGGGGCGATTGTCCACCACCACCGGCTGCCTGATCGTGAGCGAGAGCTTGTCGCCCACGATGCGCGCGAGGTTGTCGTTGGCGCCTCCGGGCGGCTGCGGGACGATGAGCCGGATCGGCTTGTCGGGATAGGTGGGCTCGGCCACGGCCGACGTGGCGAATACCGCGGCGCTCAGCATGACCATCGAAGCCATGAACTTCTGCAGCATGGATGTCTCCTTTTTTTATGGTTTCCACCGTGGTGGCGACACCACTGTGTCACGGTGCCGCGAGGGTAGAAAGCGATAAAAAGTTGTCAGGTCATGCGTGCGGAAGGGGCGAGCGCCAGGCAGGGCGCGTGCCGTGCGTCAAGCGCCGTGTCTCAGCGCCGGGCCTCGAAACGGCGCGGCGGCCGGCGGGGTCCGGGGGCGGATGGCGGGCGGGCCGGCTATCGTCGATGGCGGAGGCTGCCACGCGCCGGCCGGCGCGGGGGAAGGATTCAGGCCTGCTGCGCGGCGCCGGCGCCGGCGTCGCGGACGTCGCGGACCGTCTGCCGGCGCGCCTCTTCGTGGATCCAGGAACGGAACAGTTCGAGCCTCGACTCGTTCTTCTTTGCCTCCGGAAATACCAGGCAATAGGCGTCCTCGCTGGTGAACGTGCCGGGGAACGGCGCCACCAGGCGGCCGGTCGCCACCTCGTCCTCGATCAGGATGCGCGGCAGCAGCCCGAGGCCCAGCCCGGCCACCGCCGCCTGCAGCACCATGTAGAGATGCTCGAAGCGCGGCCCGGCAAGGCCGTTGACGCCGTGCACGCCACGGCTCTGCATCCACTCGGGCCAGCAGGTCTGGCGGCTGGTCTGCTGCAGCAGCACATGGCGTCCGAAGTGGTCGATGGACAGCAGGTTCTCCCGGTTGGCCTGGTAGTAGCTCTGGGAACACACCACCAGCAGTTCCTCGCCCACCAGCTTCTCCGTCACCACCGCGCCCGGCCAGTCGTTGGCGCCGTAGTAGATCGCGGCATCGAAGGGCTCGGACTGGAAATCGAAGGGCTTGGCGCGCGTGGAGAGGTCGACGAATATGTTGGGGAACCGCGTGGAGAATTCCGCCAGCCGCGGGATCAGCCACCGGGTGCAGAACGCGGGCGGCGTCGCCAGCCGGATGATGCCGCCCTTGCCCTTGTGCGCCAGCAGGTTGACCGTGGCGGTCTGCATCTGCTCGAGCGAGGCGCGGATGTCCTCCACGTAGCTCTGCCCCGCTTCGGTCAGGACCAGGCGCTTCTTGACCCGCTGGAACAGCATCAGGCCCAGGTATTCCTCGGTCTGCCGGATCTGCCGGCTGACGGCGCTCTGCGTGAGATTCAGTTCCTGCGCGGCCCGGGTGAAGCTCAGGTGGCGCGCGGCCGCCTCGAAGGTGCGCAAGGCGGTCAGTGAAGGTAGTTGCCAGCTCATCGTTCGACCATAGGGCGCTTACCAAGCCTTGCGTAAAGCCCTCAGTTCCTCCATGTCATCCGGTGCGGCACCGCGTGGCACTCCGGTCCTCCCCCCCAATGCGGGGCTGCCTTCACGACGACGACGCCGGCTCGGCCCGCGGCGCCGCGAAGGCCCGCATCCGCCGGGTCGGGCGCCGGGCCCCGGCGGGCTTCCGGATCATAGCATCGCGGGTAGCGCCGCCGGCCGGCTCATATGACGCCGCGCCGGCGCAGGCCCGCGATGTCGTCCGCGGACAGGGCCAGCCATTCGGCCAGCACGTCGGCGCTGTGCTGCCCGACCGCCGGCGGCGCGGTCCAGCCGGCGCCGACGTCGAAGGCCGAATAGGTGACTGCCGATGCGATCTGCGGCGTCACGCCGCCCGCGGGGCCCGCCGAGCCGGCCACCATGTCCCGGTGGGTGTCGCGGCAGTGCGCCAGCGCCTCCTCGATGCTGTGCACCAGCGCGTGCGGCACGCCGGCCTCGCGCAGCCCGATGGCCAGCGCCGCGAAGTCGAACTCCGCGATGCGCGCATCGAGCAAGGCATAGAGCTCCGCCTGGCGGGCGACGCGCGCCGCGGCCGACGAGAAGCGCGGGTCGCGTTGCAGGCTGGGCCGGCCGATGGCCGACACGAGCGCCATGAAGTGGTCTTCGCGCGCGGCGTCGATCACCAGCCACCGGTCGTCGCGCGTGCGAAACGCCTTGCGCGGCGCGGCGCGCGTGCTGGCCGCGCCCCGGCGCCCGGGCACCTGCCCGGTATGGAAATGATCCACGGCGGTGTCGAGCAGGAGCGCCACCTGGCTTTCCAGCAGGCTGGTCTCCACGCGCTGGCCCATGCCGGTCGCCAGCCGCTGCAGCAGCGCCGCCGCGATCGCGGCCTGGCAGTGCATGCCGGCGGCGAGGTCGATCGCCGAGGTGCCGAGCTTGATCGGGCCGGCATCCTCGTCGCCGGTCAGGCTCATGTAGCCGCCCAGCGCCTGGATGGTCAGGTCGAAGGCGCCGCTGCGGCTGTCCGGCCCCTCCGAGCCGTATCCCGAAATGGAGGCGTGGATCAGCCGCGGCGCGGCGCCCGACAGGCTCTCGTAGTCGAGCCCCAGGCGCGCCATCACGCCGGGCCGGAAGTTCTCGACCAGCACGTCCGCCCGGCCGGCGAGGCGGCGCGCCAGGGCGACGCCTTCGGCCGACTTCAGGTCCAGCGTGAGCGAGCGCTTGTTGCGGTTGCACGCCAGGAACGTCAGGCCATTGCCCGCGTGGAAAGGCGGGCCCTGGAGACGCAGCGGATCGCCGGTGCCGGGCAGCTCGACCTTGACCACGTCCGCACCCAGGTCGCCCAGCAGCATGGTGCAGTAGGGTCCGGCGAGCACGCGGGTGAAGTCGAGCACCTTCAGCCCGGCATAGGGCTTGGGCTTGTCATGCATCGGGCGACTCAATCGACGAAGGCCTTGATGTGGGTCGCCACGGCCACGACCTTGCCATGCTGGTTCAGGCATTCCACCTTGGCGGTGATGCGGCGGCTGGCCGGGTCCACGCTGTCCACGACATAGCGCGTGGTGACGGTGTCGCCGAACCTGACGCCGTCCAGGAAGCGCACCTTGTCGTAGCCGAGCGACACGGTGCGCCCTATGCGCAGCCTGGCCGACGCCGTCGACATGAAGCCCATGAGCAGCGTGCCGTGGGCGATGCGCGTGCCATACCCGCCCTTGCGCATGTATTCCTCGTCCACGTGGTTGGGCGAGAAGTCGCCGGTGATGCCCGCGTACAGATAGACGTCGGACTCGGACACGGTCTTGGTGAAGACGACGGTGGTTCCGACGACGACGTCTTCGATCTTGCCCGACGGCGATTGAAAGTATTCGAGTTCCATGAAGAAGGTCTCCGGGGTTGGCATGGTTCAGGGTTTAGGGAACTAGGGGTGCCACCTGGTCCGCGGGCGCGAGCCAGTCCTGCAATACGCTCTCGGTGTGCTCGCCGGCCGCGGGCGGCGCCTTCCAGTCCTCGGCGACGGCAAAGGCGGAGTACCTGGCGGGAGGGCCGAGCACGGCGCGCGCGCCGGGCCGCCCGCCCGGCAGGTCGACGCGCATGCCGCGATGGCGCACCTGCCGGTGTGCAAAGACCTGCGCCAGGTCGTTGACCGGCGCGCACGGCACGCCCGAGCGCTCCAGCCGGCGCAGGAGGTCGCCGGTGCCGTGGCGCGCCGTTTCCGCATCCAGGGCGGCATATAACGCGGCGCGGTTCTGCACCCGCCCGGACATGGTGGCGAAGCGGGCATCGGCAGCGAGGTCCGGGCGGCCGAGCTCCTGCACGAACGCCGCGTACAGGTTCTGGAAGCCGGCCGCCACGACGATCCACCCGTCAGCCGTGCGAAAGGCCTTGTAGGGGACCTGCTGCGCGTGCTCCGATCCCCAGCGCGCGGGCTGCGGCCCGCCCAGCAGGCATTCCACGGCGGCGTTGGCCAGAAAGGCGATTTCCGATTCGAGCACGCTCGTCGAGACATGCTGGCCCAGCCCCGTCGCGGCGCGCTGGAACAGCGCGGCAAGGATGGCCGACTGGCAGTTGACGCCGGCCAGGGCCTCCAGGGCCGAGGTGCCAAGGCGGCTGGGCGCGCCGTCCCGCCCGCCGGTGATGCCCATGTAGCCCCCGGCGGCTTCGGCCAGCAGATCGGCGGCGTCCTGCGGCGCGGGGCCAGCGGGCATCACCGCCGGCACCACGCGCGCATACACCAGCCGCGGCGCGGCGCGCGACAGCTCGGGCCAGCCAAGGCCCAGCCCGTCGAGCGTGGCCGCGGGCAGCGCGTCGATCAGCACGTCGGCGCGGCCGCACAGACGGCGCAGCAGTTCGCGCCCCTCGCCGGTGTGCGGGTCCGCCGACAGCGATCGCTTGTTGCGGTTGAAGGCCGCGTGGCAGGCCGCGCCCGCCGTCCACGCACCGTCCACGCGGACCACGTCGGCGCCCAGGTCGCCCAGGCACTGCCCGCCATACTGGCCGGCGACCGAACCGGCGGAGAACTCGAGCACCCGCAGGCCCCGCAGCGCCTTGCCGGCGCCCGGCGAAGAAGAATCGGGAAGGGACATCATCTGCCTCGAAACACCGGGCGCCGTTTCTCGAAGTGCGCGCGCATGCCTTCTTCGTTGTCCTGCGTGGCATCCAGCGGGCGGCGCAGGCGCTGGTCCAGCGCCCCCGCTTCGCGCAGCGACAGGCTGGCCCCTTCGTTCAGCGAACGCTTGAGCGCCGCCAGCGCCAGGGGCGCGGTCGCCTCCATCTCCCGCGCCCAGTTCAGCGCCTCGTCAAGCAGGTGTTCCGCCGGCACGACGCGATCGACCATGCCGAACCGGTGCGCGTCCTCGGCGCCGAACCGGCGCGCGGTAAACAGCAGGTCCTTGGCGCGGGTCACGCCGACGATGCGGCTGAGCGTCACCGGCCCGCCGCTGCCGGGATAGGCGCCCAGCGTCATCTCGGGAAAGCCGAACGTGGCATTGTCCGCCGCCACGCGCAGGTCGCACGCCAGCGCCAGCTCGGCGCCGCCGCCCAGGCACCAGCCGCCGACGGCGGCAATCACCGGCATGGGCAAGTCCCAGAGTTCTTCGGAAAGCGTGAGCAGAAGCTGGCTCTGGGCCGCCTTCTGCTCACGGGACAGCGTCTGGCGCTGCTTGAGATCGGTGCCGGCGGAAAAGGCGCGCCCGGCGCCGGTCAGGATGACCGTGCGCGCCTCGGGCATGGACGTGGCGCGGCCCACCGCGTCGCGCAGCGCCTGCACCAGTTCCGACGACAGCGCGTTGAGCGCCTCCGGCCGGTTCAGCGTGAGTACCAGCGATGCGCCGCGCATCTCTTCGATCAGAATGCTCACGAGCCTTGTCTCCTTTTCTGGTTTTGCGCCGCGCCGCCGGGGCGGACCCGGCGCGGCATGGTCAGTCGCTCTTGATGTGCGTGTCGCGCACCACCTTGAGCCACAGGGCGGACTCCTTCTTTATCAGTTCGTCATACGCCGGCGCGGTGCTCGGCGCCGCTTCGGCACCCTGCGCGGCGAGCTTCTTGATCAGCTCGGGATCGGCCAGCGCCCGGTTGAGCGCCTTGTTCAGGACCGCGATCACGCTCGCCGGGGTCCCCGCGGGCGCGACCAGGCCGAACTTGCCCGACACGTCGAAGCCCGGATAGCCCGACTCCGCCACCGTCGGCAGCGCGGGAAACAGCGCCGTCCGCTTCGGACCGGTGATCGCCACGCCCCGCAGCGTACCGGGCGTGACGAACGGCACCAGCGCCGCCACGTTCTCGAAGGTGGCCTGCACCTGGCCGGCCATCAGGTCGGTCAGCGACTGGCCGCCGCCCTTGTACGGGACATGCGTGATCGACGCCTTCGTCACCGACTTGAAGAGTTCCGCCGCCAGATGCGTGGCGCTGCCGTTGCCGGCCGAGCCATAGTTGATGGCTCCCGGCTTGGCGTTCGCCAGGTCGACGAACTCCTTGACGGTATGCACCGGCAGCTTCGGATTCACCGCCAGCATGTAGGAGACCGTGGCGATTTCGCCGATCGACACGAAGCTCTTGATGGGATCATAAGGCAGCGAGGGATACAGCCCGGCGGCCGAGGTGTGCGGCAGGGTATTGATGATCAGGATCGTGTAGCCGTCCGGCGTCGCCTGCGCGGCGTAGGTGGTGCCGATCGTGCCGCCGGCGCCGCCACGGTTGTCGATGTAGACCTGCTGCTTCAGTTCCTCCGCCAGCTTGGGCGCGACGATGCGGGCCAGCACGTCGTTGCCGCCGCCGGGCGGATACGGCACGACCAGCCGCACCGGCCGGCTCGGAAAGGCATCGGCCGCCTGCGCCGCCGGCACCCCGATGGCGAGCGATAGCGCGCACAGGAGCGAGGCTCCCGCGTGCCGCGAGTGTGTGGTTCCGAATCTCATGTTGTCTCCGTTCTATTTATGGAATGCAAAAGCCCTGCTGGCAAGCCCGCGCCGGCTAGTGGATGGGTTCGAGGCTCTGGACCAGTTCGTCGTTGCCGCCGCGGGTGAAGGCGATGTGCTGCAGCCAGCGGGTGTTGTCGGTGGCGGGAAAGTCGGTGCGCTGGTGCGCTCCGCGGCTTTCCGTCCGGCCCAGCGCCGCCTGCAGGACGGTGGTGCCGACTGCCGCCATGCGCCGCGCCTCGCGCAGCTCCACCGCGGCCTCGCGGCTGCCCGCGCGCATCCGGAAGATGTTCTCGTGCAGCGCGCCAAACGCGGCCAGGCCCGCGGTGAGGCCCGGTCCGTTGCGCCAGATGCCGGCCGCCTCCGAGAGAACCTTGCGCATGTCTTCCTTGGCCTGGCGCACGTCCTCGGCGCAAGCGCCGCCGTCGGCGTGCGCCAGGCGGGCGATGGCGCTGGCTTCGATGGCGGGCCAGTCGCGCGCCGTCGCGGGCAGCATGCCGCGCGCCGCGCCGCCGCCGGCGATGGCGCCGAAGACGAGCGTGTCGCTGCAGCCATTGCCGGCGATGCGGCTGGCGCCGTGCACGCCGCCCGCGGCTTCGCCGCCGACGTACAGGCCCGGCACGCCGGACCAGCAATCGCCGTCGACCGCCACGCCGCCCATCATGCTGTGGGCCGCGGGCGCGACGATGGGCGGGGTGGTGGCCGGGTCGACCCCCGCGGCGCGCAGCCTGCGGCAATGCGATACGTAGCTTTCGCGCTGCTGCTCGCTGAGCACGGTGGCGTCGAACGCCACGCCGCCCTCGGGAAACCCGCGCCCCTCGTCGATTTCGCGCTGGATGAACAAAGCCAGGCGCGCCTTCTCGATGCCGCGTTCGCCCAGCGGCGGGTTGTAGCCGAGCATGAAGCGCTCCCCGCGGTTGTTCAGCAGGTGCGCGCCGTCGCCAAGCATCGAGGTCGGCATTTCCATGCCCCGGCATTCCTGCGGCCAGACCGTCACGACCGGCTCGAACTGGACGAATTCCATGTCGATCAGGCGCGCGCCGGCATCGAGCGCCATGCCGAGGCCGTCCGCGCCCACGTCGACCGGATAGGTGCTGTCGGCATAGAGGCGGCCGATCCCGCCCATCGCGATGACGACGGCGCGCGCATGCACCACGGTGATCTGGTCCGAATGCGGCTTCCACAGGACGGCGCCCACCACGTCGGCGCCATCGCGCAGCAGCTCGACCGCCTTTTGCCCCGCGATCTGGTGGATGCCGAGGGAGCGCGCCCGGTTCGCCATCACCTGCAGGATGGCGCCGCCCGTGCTCTCGGGCACGAACACCGACCTGGGATAGCGGTTCCCGCTCAGGTGGCGCTGCAATACCTGGCCACTGCCGTTGGCGGAATCGGCGGCGTGGGCGAAGGGCACGCCCCAGGCGACGAGCTCGTGGAACGCATCGACCGATTTCTCCGCCAGCAGGCGCACCAGCCGCCGGTCGTTGAGAAAGTAGCCGCCCTTGAGCATGTCCTCATAGAACACGTCGGGGCTGTCCATCGGGTCCACGCTGCCGATCGGCGCATTGAAGCCGATGACGTAGGGGGACGCGCCCCGGGCACGGTAGGCCAACGTGACGTCCGCGCCCTGGGCCTGGGCCGCAAGGGCAGCGCGAAAGCCGGCCATGCCGCCTCCCAGGACCAGCACATCCGTCGATACCACCTCCACTTTCCACTGCATCCAGCCTCTCCTTGACATGCCCGCAACCAGGTTGGGGTATGGCAAGGATTCTGAATGCGCCACCGGGGAAGAGAAAGCGACGATTCCTTTCGGTTTGATGAGTAAAACGCACCAACCGGCGCCACCGCGCCGGCGCCGGCGCCGCGGCCCGCGCGCGGTGGCCGACGCGCTACGCCGCCCGGCGCGCGCCGGCGGCGGCCGGCCTTAGCGGTTCGCCGGCGGCGCCGGCAGCGCGGCGAGGCCGTCGAGCAGCGCCTTGTGGAAGGCCTGCGGGTCCTGCATCTGCGGCGCGTGGCCCATCTCGGGGAATTCCACCAGCTTCGCGTTGGGCAGCGCCGCGAGCGTCTGCCGGGCCAGCTCGGGGTAGTTGCCGACCCTGGCGCGCACGTCGGGCGGCGCGGCGTCCTTGGCGATGGCGGTGGTGTCCTTGTCGCCGATCAGCAGCAGCGTCGGCGTCTTCAGCGCGCCCAGCTCGTAGACCACCGGCTGGGTGAAGATCATGTCGTAGATCAGCGCCGAATTCCACGCCACCTGCTGCTTGCCCGGGCCGCGGTTCAGGCCGGCCAGCATCTGCACCCACGGCTCGTAGTCCTGGCGCCACGTGCCCGAGTAATAGGTGGCCTGCTCGTAGCTGCGGATCTTGTCGGCGCTGGTGGCCAGCTCGCGCGCGTACCACTGGTCGACCGACAGCGAGGGCACGCCCTTGGCCTTCCAGTCTTCCAGCCCGATCGGGTTGACCAGCGCGAGCTGCGCGGTCTGCTGCGGATACATCAGCGCGTAGCGTATCGCCAGCATGCCGCCGGTGGAGTGTCCGATCACCACCGCCTCCTTGACGCCGATCGATTCCAGCAGCGCGTGCGTGTTGCGCGCCAGCTGCTGGAACGTGTACTGGTAGCGCGCCGGCTTGCTGGACTTGCAGAAGCCGATCTGGTCCGGCGCCACCACGCGGTAGCCCGCGGCGCCGAGCGCCTTGATGCTGCCCTCCCAGGTCGCCGCGCAGAAGTTCTTGCCGTGCAGCAGCACCGCGGTGCGCCCGTTGGGATGCGCCGGCCGGATGTCCATGTAGGCCATGTGCATGGCCTCGCCCTGCGAGGTGAAGTCGTATTGCCGGACCGGCGCGGGGTAGTCGAAGCCCTGCAGCTCGGGGCCGTAGGCCGGGCCTTCGTCGGCGGCGAGCGCGGGCGCGGCGGCGGCGATGGCCGCCGTGCCCAGCAGGGAAAGCAGGAATTGGCGTGACAGACGCATGACAGGAAATCCTGGCGAAGATAGGGGGAAAAAACGGGCAGGCAGCGGACGGGCGGTGCGGCCACCGGATCGGGCCGCGCCGCCGCGGCAACGGCATCGTAGCGGAAAGCCGCCGCGGCTGCAGCGCGGCCGGTGGCGGCTCCGCCACCTTGGAGCCGCCACCGCCCGCGGGGTTCCCCGCAGCCCGCGCGCGCCCGCATGGCGCGGCATTCCCCGCTGCGGGGCTTCGCGGCGGCCGTCAGCCGCGCCCGGGACGGACCTCGCCGCGCGCGTCGGGCGGCGGCGCCGGGAACCAGCTGCGCACGGTGTCGTAGGGATAGCGCGTGAGGCCGGCGTGGCGCGCCTGCGGCGCCAGCAGGTGCACCGACAGCGGCTCGGCCCAGCCCCAGAAATCGGCGCGCAGCGCGGGCGGGAAACCGGCATCGTCGAAGGCGTGCCAGAGCTGCACCAGCCACAGCTCGCGCCCTTCCTCGTCGAGCAGCAGCGGCAGGCCGGCGCCGGCCTGCAGGTGCGCGTGGTGCTGGCTGTAGTACAGCGGCCCGCCGCACGACTCGACCACGAAGTCGGCCACGCGCGAGGCCACGCACTCGAAGCAGTTGCCGGCGCGCGCGAACAGCGGCGTGAGCCGCAGCCGCCGCATGTGATGCATCACCAGCTCGCGCAGGCCGCTTTCCTCGCAGATCGCCAGCAGGCGGTGCGGCGGCGGCGGCAGGACCGGCAGGCAGCCCGCCGGCGCCTCGCGCCGGCCCGGCTGCGCCTCGGAGACCGGCCAGTGCAGCGTCAGGTAGCAGGCCCGCGTGCACGGCACCCAGCGGGCGCCGGACGGCGATGATGGCGATGGCGGGGAAGGCGATGCGGGCGCGGCGCGGTGGTGCGGATCCATGAGCGTGTCGGGATTGTGGTCCGGTTTGTCGGCTATGGTGCTGGCTCTTGTGTCGGTTATGGCTGGTTATATATTGCCGTATATAACGGTAGACATGCCAACGCAATTTCCATGCCGTGGCCAGAAAAACGACGGCCTGCGCGCGCGCAAGCGTCGCCATCGCGGCGTGACAGGTCGGGTGAGCCGCGTCCGCTACTCGGCTCCGAAGCACATGGCGTAATCGGAACACACGCCGCAGCTCGGCGCCTTGCACAGGAAGATCTCCTCCTGCTCGCACAACTGCTTGTAGAAGAACTTCTTCCACTTCATGTCGTGCGTGTTCTTCGCCGCGAGCCGCGGGAACCAGCGGCCGATCAGCGCGGACAGCTCGCGCCGCGACGGCAGCAGCAGGTCCTGCCACAGGTGGTTGTCGCCGAGGCTGGCGCAGGCCAGCGCATGGGCCACCTGGTTGGCTTCCTCGGCGGGCCCGGCGGCGGGATCGGCGTGCGCGTTGAGCAGCGCCACGAGGTCGTCGAACTCGTCCAGGCGCGCCCCGGCGCGGCTGGCGCCGGCCAGCGCGTCCCAGGCCAGCCCCAGCGCCAGGTCCGCGCCCGGAAACCAGCGCGCCAGCAGCCGGCGCGTCTGGCCGGCGTCGAGCCCCGGCAGCGGCAGCAGGCCGGTGCCGCCGCGCGCGAAGCCGGCCGACAGCACGCCGGCCAGCGCCAGCGCGGTGGGATCGTCCCGGTCCGCCGCGCATGCCATCAACACCGCCCGATAGTCCATGACCGGCTCCTCGCTCACAACGCGGCGGCGGCGTGCGTGTAGCACTTCTTCGGGCAGATCTTCGCGCACGCCGTGCAGCCGATGCACAGCTCCTTGTGCGCGATGGTCATGACCTTCTTCTCGTACTCGTCGTCCTCGTCGTCGTCGCCGGCCAGCGCGATGTGCTCGCCGTCCTCGTCCAGGCCGACCAGCTCGAGCACGCCGCGCGGGCAGACCCGGAAGCAGCGGCCGCAGCCGATGCATTTCTCCTCGTCGAGCGCGGCGACGAAGGTCGGCGTCCAGATGGCGCCGCTGGGCAGGGTGACGCTGAACATGTCGCTCATGGCGGTTCTCCGTTCTCCGTGGGCGGGCGCGTGGCTCAGGCCGCCGCCGCCGCGGCCTTGCGCGCCGCCATCAGCGCGGCGTGGGCGTCGTGGCAGCGCTGCGCCACGGCGAGGATCTGCTCCCAGTTGGTGGGCAGCTCCTCGGACAGGTCGTGCAGGTCCATCTTGGCCTGCGTGGCCTGCGCGTTGAGTTTCTTCAGGCGCGCCTTGAGTTCGTCGGCTTCGGTGCTCATGGTGGTCTCGTTCCTCTCGTTCCTTTCGTTCCGCCTTCAGGCGCCGTAGCGGGCCACGGCCGGATAGGCCTCGATCATGCCGATCGCCTCGTCGAGGAACCTGCCGCCGGCGTCGGCCAGCTTCTCCAGCGACGGAAAACCGAAGCGGTGCACGTCGCGCAACTGCTTGTTGACCACCACCAGCCGGCCGGCCAGCAGCACCAGGCGGCCGAAGCCCTCGTGGCTCATCTTCATCATCGGCGAGACCATCTGGCCGGTCTGGCGCTCGATGGCCACGGCGATGGCGCTGTAGAAGATTTCCAGCCGCCACAGCGTCTCGGGGTCGGGGTCGCCCATCAGCGGGATCGCGCGGCGCTCCTCGGGGGTCAGGATGTAGGGCTTGAGCAACTGCATGTCGCTCTTGCCGTCCCACGCGCCGTGGGTGTCCTGCGCGCGCAGCTGCTTGACCAGCTGCTGCACGAACGGCGTGGCGAGCAGCGCCGCGTCGTCGGTGGCGGCAGGATTGGCGGTGGGCGCTTCGATGCTGGCGTCAGCCATGAGATACCTCGTCGTCTTCGAAATCGTGGGCACGCTCGCCGTCCTTGGCCAGCGCCTTGCGCAGCCACGGCGGCGGCGTGCCCTTGAGCACCTGCTGCAGCCGGCCGAGGATGTCCTCG
This sequence comes from Cupriavidus sp. FW216-B1, assembly GCF_058789195.1. Classification (NCBI taxonomy): domain Bacteria; kingdom Pseudomonadati; phylum Pseudomonadota; class Betaproteobacteria; order Burkholderiales; family Burkholderiaceae; genus Cupriavidus; species Cupriavidus sp. FW216-B1. The sequence continues at coordinate 324,058 of NZ_JBYTEL010000006.1, forward strand.
ATGCCCTCGGGCTGCGGCACCTTGATCGGGTGGATCTTCAGCGCCACCACGCGCGCCGCGCCGGAGCCGCCGATGGCGGCCACGTAGAGGATGGCGCAGTCCTTGATGGCGTCCAGCTTGGGCGCGAGCTTGTCCTCGTCGCCGTCTTCCTCCAGCTTGCCGCCGAAGTCGAACGACTCGACGAAGCGGTAGCCGTGCGGCGTGACGTCGTAGGTGACGATGCTCTTGGCCCAGCCGAAGTGCGCATCGACGTACTGCTTGTCCTGGGTGGCGAACGCTATCTTCATGCTCAGTGCTCCTTGGTGTGGATCGGGTAGCCGTTCAGGTATCCGCTCGGGTATCCACTCACGCGCCGGCGGCGACGACCGGAATGTCCACCGCGCGCGCCGGGTCGCGCGCGGCGAGGTCGAGCGCCGCCCGCGGCAGCGGCCAGTCGCCCGGGTGATGGTGCGCGATCTGCTCGATCATCAGGTTGGCGACCTCGAAGATCAGGTTCATGGTGCCGCGGTAGCCGACCTGGCGGCGATGCGCGTTGCCGACGCGGTCGAACAGCGGAAAGCCCGCGCGCAGCAGCGGCTTGCCCAGGCGCGCGGCCATCTGCCGGCCGTGCGAATGCGTGATGAGCAGGTCGCAGCCGGCGGCGGCGCGCTCCATGTCCTCCAGGTCGCCGAGCACCACCTGCTGCGCCGGCAGCAGCGCGTGCGCGGCCGACTGCGTGGTGCTGACGCAGCAGCACAGCTCGGCGCCCATCTCGTGCAGCAGGCCGCCGAGCGCCAGCAGCAGGTCGGGCTCGGCGCCGATGGCGACCTTGATGCCGCCGGTGTAGAAATGGCCGTCGAGCATGGCGTCGAGCAACTGGCTGCGCTGGCGCCGGTACCTGGCCGGCACCGGCCGCCCCGAGAGTTGCGCGAGCCGTTCCAGCAGGCGGTCGTTGGCCTCCAGCCCGGTCAGCCGCGGGAAGATCTCGAACCCGGTGCCCGCGATCGATTGCAGCGCCTCGGCCGCCTCGCGGGTCTGCTCGCCCACGCCGATGGTGAAGGCCGAGGCGCCAGCCGCGCGGATCTGCGCGAGCGTGGTGCCGCCCAGCGTGGTGCCGCGCCAGTCGGGCGCGATGTGCCCGTCCAGCGAGCCGGAGATGTCGGGCAGCACGATGGCCTCCAGGCCGAATGCCTCGACGATCTCGCGCAGCTCGTCGATGTCGCCCGGCGACAAATGGCTGCCCGGCAGCAGCGTGACCTGCCCGGCCGCCACCGGCAGCGGCCTGACCAGCGCGCGCACCACCGCGGTGACGGCGTGCTTGTAGCCGTCCTCGAACGCGCCCACGTAGTCGGGCGTGGAGACGTAGACGATCTCGGTGTCGGCCAGCTCCGGCTTGCGCTGGCGCGCCGTGACCAGATAGCCCTCCACGTCGTCGCCCTTGGTCTCGGTCAGGCCCGTGGAGCAGATGGCGATGATGCGCGGCGCGGCGCGCTTGCGGATGTTGAGCAGCGCCGCCTCGATGTTCTCGTAGCCGCCCAGGATGGTGGTGACTTCGTTCATCGCCGTGGTCTGCAGCGGGATCGCCTCCTTGAAATGGCGCACCAGCAGCACCAGCCCGAACGAGGTGCAGCCCTGCGAGCCGTGCATCACCGGCATGCAGGCGTCGAGCCCGAGGAAGGCGAAGCTCGCCCCGAGCGGCTGGCTCATCTTGAGCGGATTGACCGCGCAGGCTTTGCGGGATTCGACGACTTGGGCCATGCTGGCTCCTGGCGGTGGCGGCGCGGCCTTCAGGCCGGCACGGCGGCGGGTTGCGGGGCAAATTGCGGGGCAGGTTGCGGGACCGGTCGAGCGCCGGGCAGCGCGCCCAGGGTCTCGCCGTCGTCGCCCCACGGCGCCGGGATGCGCACCTGCTGCCACACCGGGTTGTGGATCGCGCGGTCGATCTCGTGCACCAGCTCGACGATGCCCTCGTAGCCGGCGTACGGATGGTGGCGCTCCTGGTTGATGTCCAGCCACGGCATGCGCGCCTTGAGCGCGACGAACTGCGAGCGCCCGCCCGAGAGCATGATGTCGGCGCGCGCCTCGCGGAGCATGTTGTACATCTCGCGCGGCGTCATGTCGTCGATCATGTGCGCGTCGTCGCCCATGATCTCCTTGATCTTCTGCTTGTCCTCGGCGGTGCTCTTCTTGATGCTGGTGCCGACGATCTCCAGCCCCGCCTCCTGCAGCGCCGCCACCACCGACCACGACTTCACGCCGCCGGTGATGAGCAGCACGCGCTTGCCGGCCAGGCGCTCCCGGTACCGCGCGATGCGCTGCCAGGCGCGCGCCTCCTCCGATGCGATCAGCCGCTCGGCGCGCGCCAGCAGGTCGTCGGGCGCGCCCTGGCGCACCAGCAGCGCGGCGATCTGCCGCAGCGTGTCGCTCATGTCGCCGATGCCGTAGAACGAGCCCTCGAAGTAAGGGATGCCGTAGCGCTGCTGCATCTTGGTGGCGATGTTGATCATCGACTTCGAGCACACCATCATGTTGACCCTGGCGCGGTGCGCGCCGGCGATCTCGTTGTAGCGGCCGTCGCCCGAGATGCACGACAGGATGCGGATGCCCAGCGCGTCGAGCAGCGGCTTGGTCTGCCACAGCTCGCCGGACAGGTTGTACTCGCCGATGATGTTGATGTCGTAGGGCGTGGTGTAGTCGGGCTCGCGCGTGCCGATCACGTAGTCCAGGATGGCCTCGCCGCCAAGCTTGTTGCCGAGGTTCTTGGGCCCGGCGAAGCCCGGCGCGTTGACCGGGATCACCGGCTTGCCGAACTTCTCGCTGGCGCGCTTGCACACCGCCTCGATGTCGTCGCCGATCAGCGCGGTGACGCAGGTCTGGTAGACGAACACCGCCGGCGGGTCGTATTTCTCGATGATCTCGCGCACGCTGCGGAACAGGCGCTTCTCGCCGCCGTAGATCACGTCGAGCTCGTTGATGTCGGTGGTGAAGCCGGTGCGGTAGAGCTGCGAGCCGGACGACGCCGCGTGGCGGTTGTCCCAGGCATTGCCCTCGCAGGCGATCGGCCCGTGCACCAAGTGGGCCACGTCCACCACCGGCTGCAGCGCGATCTTGGCGCCGTCGAACGCGCAGCCGCCCGCGGCCGCGCCGGGCGAGAGCTGCTTGGTGCAGCCCTTCTTGCGCTCCTTCTCGCTCTTGCCCTGGTTCTTGTCGCAACCGGGCTCGTCGAACACTTCGGCGATCTTGGCTTTCAGCGAAACTGACATGACGGGCTCCTTGCCGGTACGTACCCTTGCACTGGCAATTTCCGTACCACGCGCAAAGCGCCACAAAACCGACGCGGCGGCCACATGACAGTCAGGAAGACACGCGCCGGCACTGGTGTCTTGGCGCGTTTGAATGGATTGCGACAAAGCATTCGCGACACAGCGCCGGCGGCGCGCGCTCAGCGCCGGTCCGCGTTTTCGGCGCCAGTGCCCGTGCCGACCCCGGCACCGATCCCCGCCTGCGCGATGGCCCGCGCGCGCGCTTCCAGCAGCGCGTCCGGCTGTGCGGGCTCGCGCACGGCGAGAAAGGCGGCCAGCGCGCGGCGCAGGCTCGGCGCGCGCTGGTAGACGGCTTCGGCGTGGCCCGGGTAGGCGGCGTAGTCGCAGCAGCACACGGCCAGCAGCTGCTCGAAGCGCTCGGGCCGCGCCTCGGCCTCCACGCGCTCGAGCAGCGCGGCGATGGCGCCGGCGCGCAGGTCGCACGCGCGATGCACGCGGTCGCACTCCGCCACCGCCAGCAGCGTCAGGTCGAGCGCGTCGGCGGGCAGCGCGATGCGCCGCGCCAGCGCGGCCAGCAGGATCATGCCGCGCGCGCCGTGCCCGGGATGGCTCGGCCACACCGCCGGCGGCGTGCGGCCCATGCCGATCTTGTGCAGCAGCGCCGCCAGGCGCACCGCCAGCGGCGCGTTGCGGCGCGCGGCCTGGGCCAGCGCGCGCAACTGGTGCTCGCCGACGTCGAGCGGCTCCGGCCCGTCGGCGCCGTGCGGCACGCCGAACAGCGCGTCGAGCTCGGGCGGCAGGCGCTTGAGCCCGGCGCAGCCGCGCATGGCCGCGAAGAAGCCCAGCGGGTACGGCGCCATCAGCGCGCGCGCGAGCACCTGGCCGCGCTGCGCGGGCGTGAGCCGCTCGATGGCGTCCATCTGCACCGCGCTCACCATCAGCGCCTGCTCCGCCACGCCGAGCGTGGCGGCCTCGCTCTGCGCCGCCAGCAGCGCCAGCCGGATCAGGTCCTGCGCGGTGATGGTGGCCACGGCGCGCGCTCAGTTGTCGTCGGCCAGCACGTCGAGCGCCACCAGTTGCGCGTGCAGCGCGCGCCGCGCGCGCCAGTTCGGCGCGCCGGCCAGGCGCGGGTCGGCGCCCTCGAAGGCGCCGACCGCGTCGCGCTCGTTCCAGTAGATGCAGGCGCCGCCGCGCGCGTCCAGCGCCGCCGCCAGCGCCGCGCGCTCGCTCACCGGCTCGCGCCGGAACACGCCGCGCCCGAGCAGGTGGTCGGCGCGATAGAGCGGCGTGTCCCAGCCATGCTCGGCGCCGAGCGCGCTGATCGCCGGGTATTGCGCGCGCGCCGGCTCGCCGGGCTGGTGGCCCAGCAGCGCGAGCAGCGCGCGCGCCGTGGTCTGGTCATGGATTTCCCGGCGCGACAACGGGTCGGACGCCGCCACCTTGCGGGCGAAGTCCTCGTCGTCGTAGGCAAACCAGGCCCGCGGCACGCCGCCGGCCGGCAGTTCGACCACATAGATCACGGCACGCTCCCAATGCTGTTTACCCTGCCCCGCCCTACTCCACCCCTTCGGCCGCGGTCTTGGCCCAGATCGCGCGGCGGATGCGCTGCGCGATGCCGGACGGACTGGCGTCGAACGCGCGCTGCGCGGCCGCCAGCGCGCCCTGCGCGATGGCGGCTTCCGCGTGCGTCAGCGGCACGCGGCCGGCCATGTGCGTGGCGCCCGGCACCGCGCGGGCGATGCCCTGCCGGTTCGGGTGCTCGAGCACCGGCACCAGGCGGTCGGCCTCGCGCGCGCCGGCCAGGCAGACCCAGCCGTCGATCACCTCGACCTTGCGGCCGTCCTGCGTGAACTTGACCAGCACCGTGTCTGCCATGACGGCCTCCCTGCCTCAGCGGATGATGTCGTAGCTGTAGTCGGTCTGCGCGGCGACGATGGTGTTGGCATCGAGCGTCTCGAAGAACTCGTCGAGCAGCGTGACCAGGATCCGCAGCGCGCCGTCGTAGCCCCAGGTGGGGTAGCGGTGGTAGTGGTGGCGGTCGAAGATCGGGAACACCATGCGCACCAGCGGCGTCTTGGTGTCGCGCTCGAGGTACTTGCCGTAGGTGTTGCCGATCAGGAAATCCACCGGCTCGGTAAACAACAGCGAGCGCAGGTGCCACAGGTCGCGCTTGGGGTAGGCCTTGCAGCCGGCGCCATAGGGCGAGGCGTCGAACAGCGCCTGCACCTTGGCGGCCCAGGCCTCGTTGCCGTTGGTCGCCAGCACGTGGGCCGGCTCGGCGCCGAGCTCCAGCAGGAACTGCGTGTAGCCCAGCATCTGGTCGGGGTCGCCGTACAGCGCGAAGCGCTTGCCGTGCAGGTGGGCCTGGCTGTCGGCCATCGCGTCGACCAGCTGGCCGCGCTCCTTTTCCAGTTGCGCCGGGATCGGCTTGCCGGTCACGCGCGCGATCTCCATCAGGAAATGGTCGGTGCCGGCCACGCCGACCGGCGCGTTCAGCACCACCACTTCCTGGCCGTGCTCGGCGATGAACTTGCTGGTCTTCTCGCAGCAGTATTCCTGGAACACGAAGGTGGCCTTGGCGTGCAGCGCGCGCTCGACCTCTTCCTTGGTGGTGCCGCCTTCGTACATGCGGAACTCGCCGTCGGTCGGGGTGTTCCAGGTCTCCGACGGGTCGCAGATCACGTTGACCTGCACGCCGAACAGTTCGAAGATGCGGCGGATCTCCTTCATGTTGCCGACCACGTAGCCGTCGAAGCCGCCGATGAAGTTGACGCTCTCGTCGGGCACGCGCGCGAGCGGCGCGGTGGTGCCCGCCTTGCCGTCCCAGAAATGCTTGAGGATGCCGAGCAGCGCGTTGTCGTAGCCGGTGACGTGGCTGCCGACGAAGGCCGGCGTATGCGCGAACGGCACGTCGTAGTCCTCCGGCACGCTGCCCTTCTGCTTGCTGTTCTTGATGAAGGCGTCGAGGTCGTCGCCGATCACCTCGGCCATGCAGGTGGTGGAGACCGCGATCATCTCGGGCTTGTACAGACTGTAGGCGTTGGCCAGGCCGTCGATCATGTTGTTCATGCCGCCGAACACGGCGGCGTCCTCGGTCATCGAGGAGCTCACGCACGAGGTGGGCTCCTTGAAATGGCGCGAGAAATGCGAGCGGTAGTAGGCCACGCAGCCCTGCGAGCCGTGCACGAAGCTCAGCGTCTTGTGAAAGCCGTTGGCCACGTAGACCGCGCCGAGCGGCTGGCAGGCCTTGGCGGGATTGACGGTGAGCGAGTCGCGCGCGAAATTCTTCTGCTTGTAGTCCTCGGTCTTGGTCCACTCGACGATCTGCTTGACGGTCTCGTCGGCGTGGTTGAACTCGAAGTTTTCCTTCTTGGTGCGGAAGATCTCCTGGTATTCCGGCTCGCGGAACAGCAGTTCGTGGTCGAGGATCTTGTCTGCGGATTGCGGCATGGGGTACTCCTGATATGCGGTTGCTGTGGATGCGGCGCGCGCGGCCGGCAGGCGCCGGCCGCGCAGGCTCAGGCGGCTTTTTTCCAGGGCGCCTTGGCCAGGCCCCACACCGGGCTGGAGATCGCCATGTCCATGTCGCGCGCGAAGATGGCGAAGCCGTCGTAGCCGTGGTACGGGCCCGAGTAGTCCCAGCTGTGCATCTGGCGGAACGGCACGCCCATCTTCTGGAACACGTACTTTTCCTTGATGCCCGAGCCGACCAGGTCGGGCTGGACCTGCTCGACGAACTTCTCGAACTCGTAGCCGGTCACGTCGTCGTAGATCAGCGTGCCGTCCTTCACGTAGTGCGTGGTGCGCTGGTAGTCGTCGTTGTGGCCGAACTCGTAGCCGGTGCCGACCACCTCCATGCCGAGGTCCTCGTAGGCCCCGATCACGTGGCGCGGGCGCAGCCCGCCGACGAACAGCATCACCTTCTTGCCCTGCAGGCGCGGCTTGAACTTGGCGAGCACCGCGTCCATCAGCGGCCGGTACTTGGCGATCACCTTCTCGGCGTTGGCCTTGATGGTGTCGTCGAAGTGGCTGGCGATCTCGCGCAGGCTCTTCTCGATCATGGTCGGGCCGAAGAAGTTGTATTCCACCCAGGGAATGCCGTACTTCTCCTCCATGTGCCGGCTGATGTAGTTCATCGAGCGGTAGCAGTGCAGCACGTTGAGCTTGGCCCGCGGCGTGTTCTCCAGCTCGGCGATCGAGCCGTCGCCCGACCACTGCGCGATCACGCGCAGGCCGATCTCCTCGAGCAGGATGCGGCTGGACCAGGCGTCGCCGCCGATGTTGTAGTCGCCGATGATGGCCACGTCGTAGGGCGTGGAGACGAAGTCCGGGCGCTTGTCGGGGTCGGCCTTGTCGAACACCCAGTCGCGGATGGCGTCGTTGGCCAGGTGGTGGCCCAGCGACTGGCTCACGCCGCGGAAGCCCTCGCAGCGCACCGGCACGATGGTGTGGCCTTCGTACTGCTTGCTCTTGCGCTTGGAGACCGCCTCGATGTCGTCGCCGATCAGGCCGATCGGGCATTCGCTCTGGATCGAGATGCCCTTGTTCAGCGGGAACAGTTCCTGGATCTCGTCGATGATCTTGTCGAGCTTCTTGTCGCCGCCGAAGACGATGTCCTTTTCCTGGAAGTCGGAGGTGAACTGCATCGTCACGAAGGTATCGATGCCGGTGGTGCCGATGTAGTAGTTGCGGCGCGCGGCCCACGAATACTGGCCGCAGCCCACCGGGCCGTGGCTGATGTGGATCATGTCCTTGATCGGGCCCCACACCACGCCCTTGGAGCCGGCATAGGCGCAGCCGCGGATGGTCATCACGCCGGGCAGCGACTTGATGTTGGATTTGACGCCACAGTCGGGCTTGCCGTCCTCGAAGGTGCCCAAATGCTTGGCGCGCCGCTTGGCCATCTTTTCGGGATAGGCCTTCAGCACTTCGTCGATCAGGGCCTTGTTCGCGGCCTTGCGCTCTTCAACGGTGGCGCTCATGGAAATACTCCGTAAGTAGATTGAGATTGCCGGGCGGGCCGCCTGCGCGGCCCGCCGCGCGGGTCGTTACGCGACCAGTTCCTGGGCCGACTTGCCGACCTGCGATTCGTCGACGGCCTTCATGATCCCGTGCTCCATCAGCAGGTCTTCGAGCTGATCCATCGTGATCGGGGTCGGGATGGTGCCGTTGCCGGCGTTGTTGTGGATCTTGGTGGCGAGCTGGCGGTACTCGCCGGCCTGCTTGGAGTCCGGCGCGAACTCGAGCACCGTCATGCGGCGCAGCTCGGCGTGCTGCACGATGTTGTCGCGCGGCACGAAGTGGATCAGCCTGGAGCCCAGCATCTTCGCCAGCGCCTCGGCCAGCTCGAGCTCCTTGTCGGTCTGGCGCTCGTTGCACACCAGCCCGCCCAGGCGCACGCCACCGCTGTTGGCGTACTTCAGGATGCCCTTCGAGATATTGTTGGCCGCGTACATGGCCATCATCTCGCCCGACATCACGATGTAGATCTCCTGCGCCTTGTTCTCGCGGATCGGCATGGCGAAGCCGCCGCACACCACGTCGCCGAGCACGTCGTACGAGACGTAGTCCACGCCGTCGTAGGCGCCGTTCTCCTCGAGGAAGTTGATCGAGGTGATGACGCCGCGCCCGGCGCAGCCGACGCCCGGCTCCGGACCGCCGGACTCCACGCAGCGGATGTCCTTGTAGCCGATCTTCATCACGTCCTCGAGTTCGAGGTCTTCCACCGAGCCGGCCTCGGCGGCCAGCGAGAGGATGGTGTCCTGCGCCTTCGCGTGCAGGATCAGGCGGGTCGAGTCCGCCTTGGGATCGCAGCCGACGATCAGGATCTTCTGGCCGAGATCGGTCAGCGCCGCCAGCGTGTTCTGCGAGGTGGTCGACTTGCCGATGCCGCCTTTGCCGTAGAAGGCGATTTGCCGAAGTTGAGACATTGCAGTTCTCCAATCAGGAAGAAGGATTGATACCAAGGTTGCGTAGCCGCGACCATGTCAGCCTGTCGTGCCTGTATGGGTCTTATTCTGTCGAGTCACGCCCCGGCCGGACCAGTGTCCGCGCAAGCCCTCAACAGCAGCTTCCATGCCATGCGCGCGCGGCGCCCCGCCGGATGCGCCCCGAATGTCCGCGAACGGCGCGGCAGCGCGGCTTTGCGGGATGCCGCGCGCGGCCGGCGCCGGCGCGCGCGGGCTTGTCGGGAACCCGACAAAGCGTGCGAACTTCGTCGCGAACGGCACTGCCCGGACGCGCCGCGCGCGCGGCCGCATGCGCCAATGCGTGCCGCATGCGCGGTTTCCCGGGCTGGTACGGTTATTGCGGAAATGCCGTGCCATGAACACACCAGCAACCCGACCCGATCCCGCCGCGCAGCCTGCGCAACCGACGCCGGCCACGCAGCCGACGCAGCCCGCGGCGCAACGCGCGCGGCCGACGCACTACGAGCGCCTCGGCGGCGACGCCGCGGTCGCGCGGCTGGTCGACGCCTTCTACCGCCACATGGACACGCGCGCCGACGCGCGCGGCATCCGCGCCATGCACGAGCCCGACCTGTCGCCGACCAAGGCGGTGCTGGTGAGCTACCTGTGCGAATGGCTCGGCGGCCCGCCGCGCTATTCCACGCAGCGCGGCCATCCGCGCCTGCGCATGCGCCACGCCGGCTTCGCCATCGGCGCGGCCGAGCGCGACGCATGGCTGGCCTGCATGCGCGCCGCGCTCGACGAGACCGGCGCCGATGCCGCGCTGCGCGACGAACTGATGCCCGCCTTCTTCAAGATCGCGGACTGGATGCGCAACCCCCGAACCTGATTCCGCCCCGACCCGAGCCACCCGCCCATCACGCTTTCCACCGACAAGGACCCGCCATGCCCGCCACGCTTGCCCGCAAGGAGATCGACGACACCGCGTTCGCCCGTCTCGAACACGAAGGCCGCCTGCTCAACCCGCTGCTCAAGGCCCCCACCGGCAAGTCCGGCCGCTTCGGTTTTCGCGGCGAGCTCGCGCTGCGCTTCGCGCCCAGGCTCGCCGACGAGGCCCGCCCGCCCGAGCTGACCTGCGACCAGGTGATGGCCGTGGCCACCATCGGCGAGAAGCAGTTGCCGTTCTTCGCCGGCTACCTGCTGAGCTTCGAATACCTGAAGGACGTGGCCGAGGTGCTCGGCGACACGCTGACGGCCGGCGGCAAGTACTTCCTGTTCTGCGACAACATCGACCTGAGCAGGAAATACCAGGTGCCGTACAAGGGCGCGATGTTCTACGTGCTGCCCATCTTCGAGTCCACCGTCTACAACGAGATGCTCGAACTGCTGTACCTGGAGAAGAACGACCTGAAGAAGCGCGACACCGCCGGCAAGCTCGACGCGGTGGCCGACGCCGCGCTCCGCTTCGACGTGACCTTCGACACCATCACCTACGCCGAAGGGCTGGAGCTGATGGGCCCGGTGCGCAACCCCAACGAGAACCGCCCGGTCTGATCCCCCGCGGGCGCCGGCCGCCTTCGCCCGGCGGCGCCTTCCGACCCACGCCAGACAGCGAGACGCCACCATGATCCCGTCCACCGACACCGCGCTGGCCGTCGCCGGCCGCGTCATCGAGGCCACCGCCGAAGCGGCCGGCGCCGGCGCGCCGCCGGTCATCCCCGCGGCGCTTGCCACGTGGCTGGCCTATCACGACTTCCCGGACCTGCACGCGCGCGCCGCCAACGGCGACACACCGCTGATGCGCGCGGCCTGGCGCGGCGAGGACGCGGTGGCCGCGGCGCTGCTGGCCTACGGGGCCGCGCCCGGCGCGGTCAACGACGACGGCAACGGCGCGCTCTGGTTCGCCTGCCTGCACGGCAACCCCGTGACCATCGTGCGCCTGATCCAGGCCGGCGCGCCGGTCGACCACGCCAACGACGACGACATCACCTGCCTGATGCAGGCCGCGGCCAGCGGCCGCCTGGAGGTGCTGCAGATCCTGCTGGCGCACGGCGCCTCGGCCAACCTGTACGCGCCCGACGGCCGCAGCGCGCTCGACATGGCCGCCGAGCGCGGCCTGCAGTTGCTGCGCGCGGCGCGCCGCATGGCCATGCCCGCGCTCGACGCCGCGCTGCGGGAAGCCTGAGAGAAACCGCCCATGAGCCATATCGTCTTCTATGAAAAACCCGGCTGCGGCGGCAACGCGCGGCAAAAGGCGCTGCTGCGCGCGGCCGGCCACACGCTGGAAGTGCGCGACCTGCTGCGCTGGCCCTGGACCGGCGAGGCGCTGCTGGCCTACCTGGCGCCGCTGCCGGTCGGCGCGTGGTTCAACCGCGCGGCGCCGCGCGTCAAGGCCGGCGAGGTGGTGCCCGAGGAACTCGACGCCGGCACCGCGCTGGCCCTGCTGCTGGCCGAGCCGCTGCTGATCCGGCGCCCGCTGATGGCGCACGGCGAGCGGCGCATGGCGGGCTTCGACGTCGCCGCCGTGCACGCATGGGTCGGGCTCGGCGCCGACACCCCCGCCGCGGACCGGCCGCTGGAGGGCTGCGCGGCGGCCGCGGGCCACTGCGCCGCGCGGCCCGATGCCGGACCGAAGCGACCCGAATGAATCGCATGAATCCCATGAATCGCGTTGAACGGAGTTGACGATGCCGCTGTACGACTATCTTTGCCAGGCCTGCGGGCACCGCTTCGAGACGCTGGTGCGCGCCGGCGCCACGCCGGCCTGCCCGCAATGCGGCGGCACCGCGCTGGACAAGCAGGTCAGCGCGCCGGCCGCGCCCGGCAAGAGCAAGGCCATCGTCGCCGCCGCGCGCCGGCAGGCCGCGCGCGAAGGCCACTTCAGCCAGTACAGCGCGGCCGAGCGCAACAAGCTGCTGCGCTAGGCCGGCCGCCGTGCGATCTCCGCGTGGCTGCCCGGCCCGTCGCTGCCCGGCCGCGCGCCGGCCGCCAGCAGCCGCGCGTTCAGCGCCAGCGCGAACTCGCGCCACGCCGCCGCCAGGTCGAGCACGATGGCGCGCTGCAAGGCCGCGTCCGGCCGATGCTCCTCGGGAAAACCGGACAGCGCGCACGCGCTGCCGTTGAAGGCCAGCGCCGCGTCCATGAGCTGCCGGTTCCAGCCGTCGAAGACGGCCAGCAGCGCCGGCGTCAGCGCATGCCGGCCGGCCTGCGCCGGACCCGCGCGGCCGGCGCCGAGCCCAGGCAGCAGCGTGTCGAGCGCGTCCAGCGCCTCGCTGTAGACCTGCTCCGCGGTGGCCAGCAGCGCGCGCTGCGTCGGCTGCTGCGGCTGCTGGCTCGACAGCAGCCGCTCCAGGTGCTGGCGGTAGCGCGAGGGCGCCTGCTCGCGGCGCGCCGACACGCAGGCGGCAAACGCCGCGCGCGCCTCGGCCGCACTGTCCTCATTGCCGTCATTGCCCGCATCGCCGCCGGCGCCGTCCGCCGCCGGCGCCAGCGCCCGCGCGATGCGCGCCGCCGCTTCCAGCGCGCCTTCGAGGTGGCCGGCGCCATGCGCGGCGCTCTCGCTGCCGCCGAAATGCAGCCGCCCCGACCAGTGCGCCAGGCGCAGCCCGGGATCGGCCTGGGGCAGCGCCGCCGGGCCGGCGCGGTCGGCGCGGCTGCAGGTCCACGGCTCGTCGGCCCAGTCGAGCAGATGCTGGCGGCCGCCGTGCTGCGCCTCGGCGCCGTACAGCTGGGCCAGCTGGCTCTCCACCAGCAGCGCGGTGCCGCGCCGGAACTCGGCGCGCTGCGCCGCGCCGAGCGCGACGAAGCCGCCCAGCGCGCCGGCCTCGGTGGCGTCGTCGCTGGCATCGAACACCTCGCCCAGCATGGCCTGGGCATGGCGCACGAAGGCATTGCCCGAATGCCCCGCCTGGCGCCAGAACGGGCGGGCGTAGGTGGTCACCACCTTGGCCTGCGCCGCCATCCAGGTCGGCGTGGCGGCGAGCATGCCGGCCAGCGCCGCGGGCAGCGGCGGCTCGAAGGCGATGCGCTCGTGCGCCAGGCGCGGCGGCAGGGCCAGCACCACGTGGCGCGCGCGCAGCAGGCGCGTGCCGCCGCCAGCTTCGAGCTCGAGTTCCAGTTCGACGTGGGTGCCGCGGTCGCGCAGCCGGCGCAGCGCGCTGCCGGTGCGCAGGCTGCCCGCCGGCAGCGCGTCGGCCAGCGCCGCCACCAGGCGCTGCGCGCCGCCGGCGATGCGGCGCGCGCCGGCATGCACGCCGCCGGGCGCCATGCGCCGCTCGGGCGCGCGGTTCGGGTCGGTGAGCCAGAGCGCGTCGCCGGGGTCGTGCTGGGGCCGGCTGGCCAGCCCGAGCTCGTCGAGCAGCGCGGCGACGCGCGGCTCGGTCTCGGGCCAGAACCACGCCGGGCCGAGGTCCAGCATCTGTCCGGTGGCTTCACAGCGCCGCGACAGCGCGCGGCCGCCGAGCCGCGCGCGCGCCTCGACCAGCACCAGCGAGCGCCCCTGCGCGTGCAGCGCGCGCGCCAGCGCGAGGCCGCACACCCCGGCGCCGACGATGGCCACGTCGGCCAGCAGCGCTTCGACCCCGGCCACGGCGCGGCTCAGACGAAGCTCAGCAGCTCGACCGTCACCGGCTCTTCGCCCAGCACCGCCTGGCAGGCCAGGCGCGACTTGGCGCCGACGCCGACGATGGTGTCCAGCTTCTCGTTCTCGCCGCGCTGGATCTTCGACAGGCTCTTGCGCCCCTCCTGCACGAAGACGTGGCAGGCGCCGCATTCGGCCTTGCCGTCGCACTTGTGCGCGATGGGCTCGCCGCTGGCGAGCAACGCCTGCAGCAGCGTGGCGCCGGCGGCCACGTCATAGGTCTTGCCGGCGGGCAGTACGGTCAGTGCGGTCATGATTTCGGTTTCTCCGGTTGGTTTGCGATGCATGAAAAAGCGCCGGGCGCCGCTACGCGGCCAGGGCGGGCCGCAGCGCGGCCACCAGCGCGTCGGCGAACGCCGGCAGCGGCATGGCGATGCGCGCGATGCCCTGCTCTTCCAGGAAGCGCGCCTCCATGCGCGTGGGCGCGTCGGGCAGCACCGCCCAGTGCGCGCCAGACGAGCGCTTCATGATCTGGCGCGCGAAGCTGCGCGTGAGCTGGTCGTCGAAGCGGCAGCCCAGGAACAGGAAGCCGCGCCCGCCGCGCCAGGCCTGCACGGCCGGCGGGATCGGGGTCTGGATGTCGATCTCGGTCAGCACCTCGACGTAGTCGCTGTCGGACACCAGGTAGTTGGCGGCCGGCGCGTGGCCGCCGATCGGCTTGTACAGCAGCGCGCCGGCGGCGGGCACGTCCGGCAGCGGCTCGCCGTGCGGGCCGTAGGCGCCGAACCACGTGCCGAAATGCTCGGCCTGCGACAGGCCCTGCACCTGCGCCCAGCCGCCGCGCGGGCGCGCCTGGGCCAGCGCGGCGGCGAAGGTGTCGTCGTACCAGGTGTCGACCCACAGCCCCGCGCCGCTGGCGGCCAGCGCCAGATGCAGCGGCGACGGCGACGGCGTGGCGGCGAAAGCCTCGTTCAGCAGGTTGACCACCGACTTGCGGTGCTTGAAGTTCTCGATGAACTGCGCGGCCTGGGTGAGCCGCTTGCGGATCTTGTGCGGCACGCTGATGCGCGCGGTCAGAAGCTCCGCCAGCGCCACCGGCGTGGCCGGCACGGCGGCGTCGGCGCACAGCGCCAGCAGCCCCGGGCCGAGGTAGGGAATGATGGCGCCGGCATTCAGGTGGCGGGCGATCTGATCGATGTCGGTTGGGTCAATGTCGGTTGGGTCAATGTCGGCGGGCATGTCCGGACCTCAGAGATAGATGGCGGCGCCGGCACCGACGTTGGTCGCGGTGTCCTTGAGCGTCTTGACGATATACTTGACCTGGCTGGCGTCGAGCTGCGCGTGCAGCGGCAGCGCCAGCGCGCGGTCGCCGATGCGCTCGGTGTCGGGCAGCAGGCCGCGCTTGTGCGCGGCCGCGTCGCCGGTGTTCATGTAGTGGAACTGCTGGTGCAGCGGATGGCTGTAGGGCGCGGTCTCGATGCCGCAGGACCGCATGTCGTCGATCATCTGCGCGCGCGCGCTCTGCGTGAAGCGCTTGCCCAGGTGCACCACGTAGAGCATCCAGTGGACTTCCTCCACGTCCTCGGCGAGGTACGGCGGCTTGATGCCCTCGAAGCTCTGCATCTGCTCCTGATACCAGGCCTCGACCTGCTTGCGCCGCGCCAGCCGCTCGTCGAGCCCGGCGAGCTGCGCCAGCCCGAGCGCCGCGGTCAGCTCGCTCATGGCGCCCTGCAGCGGCACCCGCGCGCCGACCGAGACCGAGGCGCGGTCGGCCACGCGGCGCTGGCGCAGGTAGCGCAGCTCGTGCGCGAGCCGCTCGTCGTCCGTGACCAGCATGCCGCCCTCGCCGGTGCACAGCGCCGACGGCGCCGAGAAATCGAACACCGCCACGTCGCCGAAGGCGCCCACGCCGCGCCCCCTGTAGCGCGAGCCGAGCGCCTCGGTGCTGTCCTCGATCAGCGCCACGCCGTGCGCGTCGGCCAGTTCGCGCAGCGGGCCCCAGGCGGCCGGATGGCCGTTGGTGTTGCCGGCCAGGATGGCGCGCGTGCGCGGGCCGATCCTGCGCGCGGCCTTCTCGGCGCTGAGGCAGCCGCTCCAGTAGTCGATGTCGGCGAACACCGGCGCGGCGCCGGCCAGCGTGACGGCGTGCGCGACCTGATGCCAGGTGTGCGCGGCGCACACCACTTCGTCGCCGGGGCCGATGCCCAGCGCGCGCAGCGCGATCCAGGTGCCGGCGGTGCCGCTCGCCACCGCCACCGCGTGGGCGCGGCCGGTCCAGCCGGCGAAGGCGCGCTCGAACGATTCGCGCATGGGCCCGTCGCTCCAGCGCGCGGATTGCAGCACCGCGCCGACCAGCTCGGCTTCGCGCGCGCCGCAGTCGGGCTCGCTGAGGGAAATGGCGTCGATTTCCATGTGCGGCCTAGTCCTGCGTCAGGATCAGCGCGTCGGCCTCGTCGGGCCGCTGCGTGACGGACCAGCAGTGCCCGTTCGACGCCGCCAGGTAGACGCTGCGCGCGCCCAGGCGCAGCGCGGCGGTCTCGTCGCGCATGTCGAGCGCGTCGACCAGCAGCGCGCGCACGCCGGGATGGCGCGCGCGCCACTGGGCGGCGGCGTCGCGCAGCGTGGGCGCCGCGCCCACCAGCTCGGCGGCGGCGCGCAGTTGTTCGGTGCTCAGGCCCATCTCATTCCTCCTTGCCGGCGATGCGCCTGGCCTCGACGGTGATCGGCAGCGGCGTGTCGGCCGCCATGACCGGCAGCTCGAGCTGCCAGCCGTTGGCCAGCGTGACCAGGCCGCCCCACATGCCGGGCTGCGCCATCGCCACGATGGGCTCCTCCAGGTCCTTCTTCGGCACGTAGGCGCTGAGCGCGCCTTTGCTGTCCTTGCGGATCATCACTTTCATGGTCAGGGCTCCAGCGTTGCGTCATGGGTTCGGTGGGCGGGCATGTCGTCTTCGAGCAGCGGCGCCAGCAGCGGCGGCAGCCCGGCCACCACGTGCCCGATGTTCTGCGCCGTGGTGGTCTCGCCGAGCGACAGGCGCACGGCCGCCAGCGCCTCGTCGCGCGGCACGCCCATCGCCGCCAGCACGTGCGACGGCTCGCTGCCGCCGGACGAGCAGGCGGCGCCCGAGGAAGCGGCCACGCCCAGCTGCCCGAGCCGCTGCAGCACCACCTCGGCCGGCAGCCGGCCGAAGCGCAGGTAGCTGGTGCCGGGCAGGCGCGGCGCCTGCGCCGAGAACACGTGCACGGCCGGCAGCGCGCGCCGCAGGCCCTGCTCCAGCATGTCGCGCAGCGCGGCCTGCCGCGCCGCCTCGCGCGCCAGGTCGTGCTGCGCATCGCCCAGGCGCGCCAGCGCCGCGGCGAAGCCGGCGATGGCGGGCAGGTTCTCGGTGCCGCCGCGGCGGTGCCGCTCCTGGCTGCCGAACAACTGCGGCACGATCGCGCAGCCCTGGCGCAGCAGCAGCGCGCCGGCGCCCTTGGGCCCGCGCAGCTTGTGCGCGGAAAGCGAGACCGCGTCGACGCCGAGCGCGGTGAAATCGAAAGGCAGCTTGCCGGCCAGTTGCGTGGCGTCGACGTGCATGCGCGCGCCGGCGGCGCGGGCCAGCTCGCGCACCGCGGCCACCGGCATCAGCACGCCGGTTTCGTTGTTGGCGGCCATCAGCGAGACCAGCGCCACGCCGGGGCCGATCAGCCGGGCCGCGCTGTCGAGGTCGAGCGTGCCGTCGGCGTGCACGGCGATGAAGTCCACCGCGATGCCGCGCGCGGCCAGCGCGTGCGCCAGGCGCAGCTGGCCGGCGTGCTCCACCGCGCCGAACACCAGCCGCCCGCGCCCGCCGGCGGCCGCGTGCAGCCCCAGCACGGCGAGGTGGCCGGCCTCGGTGGCGCCGCTGGTGAAGATCAGCTCGGCCGGCTTGCAGCCGAGCGCGCGCGCGGCGGTGGCGCGCGCCGCCGCCAGCGCGCGCCGGGCTTCCTCGCCGGGCGCGTGCTGCGACGACGGGTTGGCCCAGGCGCCGCTCAGCGCGGACAGCATGGCCTGCGCCACGGCAGGCGCCGGCGGCGTGGTCGCGTTGTGGTCGAGGTAGATCATCGGGCTCCGCCTGTTTCGCGTTTTTCGCTGCTTGCGCGTCTTGCGCTGCTTGCGCTTCCCGCGCTCGTTCCGTTCCGTGCGCCGGTTCCGTGCCGCCGGCGGTGGCCGCTGCGCCGTTTCATGGCCAGTACACGCGCTCGGCATCGACGCACAGCGCGTCCAGCAGCGGGGCCAGCTCGGCGCTGCGCTGGCGCAGCACCCAGCACCGCGCCGCGTGGTCGCGCGCGTGCAGGCACCACTGCCCCTCGCCATCGCGCGCCAGCCAGGCGATGTCGATCAGCCCGCCCGCGGCATCCACGTTGCGCGAGCAGCACGGGCTTTCGATGCGCAGGCCCTGCGCCTCGCGCAGCACGCGCGGCCGCACGTAGCGGTAGCGCGCGCGCTGGCGCAGGGCGCGCTCGACGCGGTAGCGGGTCAGGTCCAGCACGCCGCCCTCGCCGCCCTCGCCGCTGTCACTGCCGACGCCGCGGCCTCCCGCGTCGGCGTCCCGCGGCGCGCGCCCGGCGGACGTCATGCCGCCGCTCCGCCCTGGGGCAGCAGCCCGGCGGGCGCGGGCGCGATCTCGTCCTCGGTGCAGCCGACCACGCAGCCGCCGAACTCCACCAGGTAGACCGGCTCGCCGCTTTCCACCACCTGCCCGACGTTGACGATCTCGCCCACGCTGCCGGCCTCGGCCAGGCATTCGCCGTCGGCGCGGCCCGGGTAGCTGCCGTCGTTGCGGAGGTCGTCGAGCGCGATCACGCGCATGCCCCATGAGTAGGCCGCGGGGGCCGCCAGCATGTTCATGCTGTCCGCTCCCGCGCCGCGCCGGCGCCGGTATCCGCGCCCATCGCGCGCAGCGCCCCGGCGCGCTCGCCCAGGCGCGCCAGCACGTCCTCGGGCAGGTTGTCGAGCGTGCACAGCTCCTTGGCGCGCATGCCGACGCGGTGGCCGCTCTCGACGAAGTCCACCGCGTAGATGTAGAACTGCTGCAGGAAAGTGTTGATGGCGGTGACGTAGCCGATCTCGCCGCGCGCCACCAGCACCTCGCCGATGTCCTTGCCGTTGTAGGTGCCGTCGTTGCGGATCACCGAGCGCGCGATCACGCGCTCGCCATAGTGGAAGCGCGGCGGGAAGGCGACCTCGATCAGGTCGTCGTCGCGGTTGATGTCAGACATGGAGTGCTCCTTGCCGGCTGCCGGCGGTGGGAACGGACGCGGGGACGGACGCGGGCGCCGCCATGCGGCGCTCCCGCACCGCGCGGCGCACCTCGGGATCGGGATCGTCGGCCAGCGCCGCGAGCGCGGCGCGTTCGGCGCGCTGCGCCACTTCCCAGCGCACGCGCCAGTCGGCGTCGCCCGCCATGCCGGCCAGCAGCGCCGGCGGCAGGCGCTGCGCCACGATGCGCCTGACCTCGGCTTCCGGGTCGCGCGCCAGGCGCCACAGCGCCGGCATTTCCAGGCGCTGGGCCACGCGCATGCGCACGCTGCGCTCGGCGTCGGCGGCCATCGTCGGCAGCAGGGCCGGCGGCAGGCGCCGCGCCACCAGCTCGCGCACGCCGTAGTCGGGGTCGTAGCGCAGCGCCGCGAGGTCGGGCGGCGCCAGGCGCAGCGCCACGCGCATGCGCACCTCGCGGTGCGGGTCCGCGGCAAGCCGGCGCAGCTGCGCCAGCGGCAGCCGCAGCGCCGCCTGCAGGCGCACGGTCTCGTCGGGATCGGCGGCCAGCGCCGGCAGGCGGAAGACGTCGGCATGGCGCGCGGCGATGGCGCGCACCTCGAAGTACGGGTGCGCGAGCTGCGCGTTGCCCTGCTCGGGATGCCAGCGGAAGAAGCGGTCGATGCGGCGCGCGTAGGCGTCCTGCATGCAGGCGTGGCCCGGCTCGCAGCCGCGCTGGTCCGGCAGGCCGCGCAGCGCGGCGTATTCGCAGCCGGCGCAGTCCACCGGGCCGCCCCGCCAGTGCCGCGCGGGAATGTCCCCGGCGGGCGGGCGCACCGCATCGATGGCATCCATGTCCGCGCTCCGCGTTCAGGACGCCCGCGGCGGTGCCGGCGGCCGGCCGCGGCCGATCGCGCCGACCTCGATGCGCGCCACGCCGGGCTCCGCCGCCGCCGAGCTGCCGCAGCCGCACGCGCCCTGCGCGGGATTGAAGAAGGTCAGCCCCGACTGCGTGGGCGTGTCGGCGAAGTCGATGGTCACGCCGTCGAGCATCAGCCGGCTGGCCGCCGGCAGGAACAGGCGCAGGCCGTCGGCCTCCAGCACCTGCTCGCCGGGCTGCGGCGCCGGCTCCGCGCTGAATTCCGCGTTGTAGCCCGAGCAGCCGCCCGCGCTCACGAGCAGGCGGAAGCCGGCGCCGGCCGGCAGCCCCGAGAAACGCACGATGCGGCGCATGAACTTGTCCGCGGCGGGAGTGATGGTGAGGTTGGGCAGCATGGTTCGGCTTCTCTCCTGGGTAGTGGGCGGCCCGGCTTCAGGCCGGGACGATGCAGCCGTCCACCGGGCACACCGCGACGCATTGCGGATCGTCGTAGTGCCCCTCGCATTCGGTGCATTTCTTGGGGTCGATGACAAAGATGCCGCCCTTCTCGCGGATGGCGACGTTGGGGCATTCGGGCTCGCAGGCCGAGCAGCCGGTGCAGGTCGAAGCGATGATCTTGAGGGACATGATGACTCTCTTCTGTGTTTTCTCTTGTGTGGGGAATGGCTGGCGGCGTCAGGCCACCTCGGCGGCGCCCGCGGTGTAGGCGCCCTGCCGGATCGCGGCGTCGCCGCGGTCCCGGTGCGCGACCGCGCCGCTGGCCACGCGGCCGCGGTAGTCGTCGAACCAGGCCAGCGCCGCCTTCTCGATGAACTCGCCGACATACTGGTCCACCGGCTCGATGCCGGCCTGGGCCAGCTCGTCCTTCGGGCAGGCGCCGATCTTGGCCACCAGCACCGCGTGGCAGTCGTTGATGGCGCGCACCACCGAGGGCAGCTGCTCGTCGTCGCCGTAGCCGCCCTGGCAGTACAGGTCCACGCGCCGGTGGCCAACGAACAGCGCCTCGCTGGCCGACACCTCGAAGATCTGGAATTCCGTGACGTGGCCGAAATGCTCGTTGACGCGGCCGCCGCCCTTGGTGGCCACCGCCACCAGCACCTTGAGCGGATCGGTGGCATCTAGCGCCCGCGCCGCGGCCAGCGCCTCTTCCTTGGCGGCGTGCTGGGCCTGGCGCTCGGCCTCGACCCGGCTCTGGTACTCGCGCCGGCGGTCGAGGTCGTAGACCACTTCCATCTGCTCGATCTTGTCGAGCGTGAATTCCTCGCTGCGGTCCTCGCCCAGCAGGCCGACCGCGTCGGCGCGGCACTGGCGGCAGTGGCGCATCAGGTTGGCGCCGCCCATGCAGGCGTCCTGCACCGCCTTGAGCTCCTGCGCGCTCGGCCCGCGCTGGCCGTTGAGGCCGAAGTAGGTGCCGTGCTCGGGCTCGGAGATCAGCGGCATGATGTTGTGCAGGAACGCGCCGCGCTTCTTGACCTCGCGGTTCACCTCGATCAGGTGCTCGTCGTTGATGCCGGGGATCAGCACCGAGTTGATCTTGGTCAGCACGCCGCGCGCGGTCAGCATCTCGAGGCCCTTCATCTGCTGCTCGTGCAGGATGCGGGCCGCCTCGTAGCCGGTGACGCGCTTGTGCTCCCAGAAGATCCACGGGTAGATCTTCTCGCCCACGGCGGGATCGACCATGTTGATGGTGATGGTGACGTGGTCGATGTTGTACGTGCAGATCTCGTCCACCAGCTCGGGCAGTGCCAGGCCGTTGGTGGAGATGCACAGCTTGATGTCGGGCGCCTGCTCCTGCAGCATGCGGAAGGTGTCGAAGGTCTTCTTCGGGTTGGCCAGCGAGTCGCCGGGGCCGGCGATGCCGAGCACCGTCATCTGCGGGATCTCGCTCGCCACCGCGACCACCTTCTTGACGGCCTGCTCGGGCGTGAGCTTCTGCGAGACCACGCCCGGGCGCGATTCGTTGGAGCAGTCGTACTTGCGGTTGCAGTAGTTGCACTGGATGTTGCAGGCGGGCGCCACCGCGACGTGCATGCGCGCGTAGTGGTGATGCGCTTCCTCGGAGTAGCACGGGTGGTTCTTCACCTTTTCCCAGATCTCCGCCGGCATGTCGTCGGGGCCGCCCGAGGAACCGCAACTGGCCTTGCCCTCGCCGCCCTGCGTGCCGCAGCCGCCGCCGGCGGCGGGCACGTCGGCCTTGGCGCCGAGGGGGCGGATCTGGCCGATGCCGATGTAGGTGGTGGCGGGCATGGCGCCGGCATTCGAGCTCGCTTGCATGGAAATCTCTCCTCGCCACCGACCACGGTCGCGTGCAAGCGTTAAAGCCAAATCCATGCCACCCGGCAAGATGCTTGCCGATCAAGGACTTAGCGGCATCCGCGGGGATTTTGTCGCAACCCCGCGGGCGCCGCGCACCGACAGTCCGGCCCGATTCTGTCGGTCTTGCGACAAAGCGCACACGGCGACGCCAGCCATTGTGGTGGCGTCGATGGTGGCGCAAGCGGGGAAGAACAGAGGGGAAAGGACGGAACGCGGGGAAGCGGAAAAAAACGGGAGAGCGGCGCGCCGCGCGCGCGCCGCCCTGGTCAGAACCTGCGCACCTCGATGCCGTATTTCTGCAGCGCGTAACCCATCTGCCGTGGCGTGATCTTGAGCAGCCGCGCGGCCTTGGCCTGCACCCAGCCGCAGCGTTCCATCGCCCACATCAGCCGCTCGCGCTCGCCTTCCGGCTTGCCGTCGCAGGGCGCCGCCGCCTGCGGGTCGGGCGGGCTCTCGCCGGGCACGCCGGCGGACCAGCCCGGCGGCATGGCGGCGCCGTCGGCGCCCGCGTGCTGCGGCTCCGCCATCGGCACCTCGGTGATGGGGATGCCGGCCAGGCTGCCGGGGCGCACCGCGTCCTCGCGCTCGAGGTGATGCAGCACCTTGGTCAGGCAGCGGTCCTCCTGGCACAGGAACGCCAGGCGGTTGATCACGCCGTCGTGCGTCATGGTGGCGGTGCGCTCGACGCAGTTCTCCAGCTCGCGCACGTTGCCGGGCCAGTAGCAGCTGGTCAGCACGCGCATGGCCTCGGCGCTGAAGCGGATCGCGCGCCCGTTGTCGCGGTTGAAGCGGTCGAGGAAGTGCTGCGCCATCGCCGGGATGTCCTCGCGGCGCTCGCGCAGCGGCGGCAACTGGATGCTGACCACGTTGATGCGGTAATAGAGATCGGCGCGGAACTCGCCGGACTTGACCATGCGCTCGAGGTTGCGGTTGGTGGCGAGGATCAGGCGCACGTCGACCTTCACCGCGGTGCCGCCGCCGACGCGCTCGAACTCGCGCTCCTGCAGCACGCGCAGCAGCTTGGCCTGGAACGAGGCCGAGATGTCGCCGATCTCGTCGAGGAACAGCGTGCCGCCGTGCGCCAGCTCGAACCGTCCCTTGCGCTGTCCCTGCGCGCCGGTGAACGCCCCCTTCTCGTGGCCGAACAGCTCGCTCTCCAGCAGCGACTCGGTCAGCGCGGCGCAGTTCACGCAGACGAAGGCCTCGCCGCTGCGCGGCGACAGGTTGTGGATGGCGCGCGCGATGACTTCCTTACCGGTGCCGCTCTCGCCGCGCAGCAGCACCGTGGTGCGCGCCGGCGCCACCTGCCGCACCTGGCCGAACACCTCCTGCATCGGCGCCGACACGCCCACCACCTGGTCGAGCTGGTGGCGCGGCTTGATGACCTTCTGCATGCGCCGCACCTCGGCCTGCATGTTGTCGTGCGCCGCGCTCACGCTGCGGTGGAGCAGCAGCGCCTGTCCCATCAGCGTGGCGACGATCTTCATCAGGTGGAGGTCGTCGGTGAAGGCGCGCAGGCCGCCGGGATTGAGGCAGTCGACGGCGAGCACGCCGAGCATGCGCCGGTCGGCCTGGATCGGCATCGCCAGCATGGCGATGCAGGCGCCCGGCATCAGGTCGGCGCCGCCGGTGCGGTTGAGGAACAGCGGCTCGTCGCGCACATCGCGCACGATGGCCGGCACGCCGCTGCCGTAGACCCGCCCGACGATGCCCTCGCCCACCTTGAAGCGCAGGCGCTGCTGCTCGTCGTAGGACATGCCGGCGGCGCACAGGCCGCGCAGCTGCCCTTCGGGCTCGCCAAGCACCACGAAGGCGCGCCGCCAGTCCACCGCGTGCAAAAGATAATTCAGCGCCTCGCGGAAGGTCTTGGTGACGTCCAGCGACGAAACCAGCGTCTTGCTGACCTCGTAGACGGCATCCAGCTCGCGGCGAGCTTCTGTTGCCTGTGTTTTCAGCATGGTTCCCCCCGTTGCGGGCGATGCCACGCTCGTTCGAGCCAGCGGCACAGCGTGAGGACGGACTATTGGAATGCGAAAAATCATGCAAGATTCATGCCGCGATTCCGTCCCCAACACGGAGCACGCGCGCCCCGCGCGCCACCCGCACAAATCCGACAAACGGGACAACCGCCGCCGCGCGGCAGCGGCCGCGCTCCGACAAAAACAACAGCCGCCGCCGCCCGGCCGGCCCATGCGGCGCAAAAAGCCAGTGGCATGGAAGTTGCGGAAATGCCGCTGCCTGGCAGCCACTGCCACCCCCACACATTCCAGGAGCCAGCCATGCCGGACCTCCACCGCGACCGCGCCTTCCCCCGTCATGGCCGGCCCGTCTATCTCGACTACGCGGCCACCACGCCGGTGGACCCGCGCGTGGCGCGGCGCATGATCCCGTACCTGACCGAGCTGTACGGCAACGCCGCCAGCCGCTCGCACGCCTACGGGTGGGCGGCCGAGGAAGCGGTGGAGCTGGCGCGCGAGCAGGTGTGCGCGCTGATCAATGCCGATCCGCGCGAGATCGCCTGGACCTCCGGCGCCACCGAATCCAACAACCTCGCCATCAAGGGCGCGGCGCGCTTCCACCGCGCCCGCGGCAACCACCTGGTGACGCTGGCCACCGAGCACAAAGCGGTGCTCGACACCATGCGCGAACTCGAGCGCGAGGGCTTCGCGGTCACGGTGCTGCCGGTGCTGGCGAGCGGCCTGGTGGACCCGGACGTGTTCGCGGCCGCGCTCACGCCCGGCACCGTGCTGGCGTCCGTGATGCTGGTCAACAACGAGACCGGCGTCATCCAGGACATCGCCGCGCTGGGCGCGCTGTGCCGCGCGCGCGGCGTGCTGCTCCACGTCGACGCCGCGCAGGCGGCGGGCAAGGTGCCGATCGACCTGGCCGAGCTGCCGGTCGACCTGATGTCGCTGTCGGCGCACAAGCTGTACGGGCCGAAGGGCATCGGCGCGCTGTACGTGCGGCGCCGCCCGCGCGTGCGCATCGAATGCCAGATGCACGGCGGCGGCCACGAGCGCGGCCTGCGCTCCGGCACGCTGCCCACGCACCAGATCGTGGGCATGGGCGAGGCGTTCTGGCTGGCGCGCGAGAGCATGGCGTCCGACAACGCGCGCATCCGCGCGCTGCGCGAGCGGCTGTGGGCCGGCCTGTCGCGCATGGAGGCGGTGGCGCTCAACGGCGACGCCGAACGGCGCGCGCCGCACTATCTCAACGCCAGCTTCAGCTACGTCGAGGGCGAATCGCTGCTGATGGGCATCAAGGACGTGGCGGTCTCGTCGGGATCGGCCTGCACCTCGGCCAGCCTGGAGCCCAGCTACGTGCTGCGCGCGATGGGCCGCAGCGACGAGCTGGCGCACAGCTCGGTGCGCTTCTCGCTCGGGCGCTTCACCACCGCCGAGGAGATCGACTTCACCATCGCGCGCATCGCGCAGGTGGTGGCCCGGCTGCGCGACATGAGCCCGCTGTGGGACATGGCGCGCGCCGGCGTGGACCTGAGCACGATCCAGTGGGCCGCGCACTGATTTCCCGGCTTTCCCGGCTTTCCCCATCCTTCACCAACCACGCGGAGCACCTCATGGCATACGGCGACAAGGTCATGGACCACTACGAGAATCCCCGCAACGTCGGCGCCTTCGACGCCGATGCCGAAGGCGTCGGCACCGGCATGGTCGGCGCGCCGGCCTGCGGCGACGTGATGCGGCTGCAGATCCGCGTCAACAGCGCGGGCGTCATCGAGGACGCGAAGTTCAAGACCTACGGCTGCGGCTCGGCGATCGCCTCGAGCTCGCTCGTGACCGAATGGGTGCGCGGGCGCACGCTGGACGAGGCGCTGGCCATCAAGAACACGCAGATCGCCGAGGAACTGGCGCTGCCGCCGGTCAAGATCCACTGCTCGATCCTGGCCGAGGACGCCATCAAGGCGGCGGTGGCGGACTTCCGCGCGCGCCACGCCGCGGCCGACCCCGCCTGAATTCCCGAATCCCTGGACTCCCCACCCCCTGAACCCGCGCTTCGCCCCGGCCGGCACGCAACCGACTCCGGCAAAGGAACTGGAAATGGAAACCGACATGGAAACGCAAACCTCGACCCACGCACTCCCAGCTGCGCCCGAAGCACCCGACGCGATGCCCGGCCTGCTGGACTTCACCCCGCAGGCGGCCGCCAAGGTGGCCGCGCTGATCGAGGAGGAAGGCAATCCCGGCCTCAAGCTGCGGCTGTACGTCACCGGCGGCGGCTGCTCGGGCTTCCAGTACGGCTTCGCCTTCGACGACCAGGTCGGCGACGACGACACGCAGATCGTCACCGCGGGCGTGGCGCTGCTGGTCGACGCGATGAGCCAGCAATACCTGCTCGGCGCGCGCGTCGACTACGAGGACGGGCTGGAAGGCTCGCGCTTCGTCATCCACAACCCCAACGCCCAGAGCACCTGCGGCTGCGGCAGCTCGTTCTCGGTGTGAGGCGGCCATGACGATCTCGCTCACTCCCGCCGCCGCCCGCCACGTCGAGAAGTCGCTGCGCAAGCGCGGCAGCGGCATCGGGCTGCGCCTCGCGGTCAAGACCAGCGGCTGCTCGGGCTTCGCCTACGCGCTGGAGTTCGTCGATGCCGCCAATGCCGAGGACCAGTGCTTCGAGAGCCTCGGCGTGACGGTGGTGGTCGACCCGCGCAGCCTGGTCATGCTGGACGGCACCGAGCTCGACTTCGTGCGCGAGGGCCTCAACGAGGGCTTCAAGTTCCACAACCCGAACGCCACCGCGAACTGCGGCTGCGGCGAGAGCTTCGCGGTCTGACGCGAAGCGGCGCCAAGGCTCACTGGACAAGGAATACCGGCTCATGGCTCTACTGCAGATCGCCGAACCCGGCCAGAGCACGGCGCCCCACCAGCGCCGGCTTGCCGCGGGCATCGACCTGGGCACCACCAACTCGCTGGTGGCCACGGTGCGCAGCGCGCAGGCGCAGGTGCTGCCGGACGAGCACGGCGAATGCCTGCTGCCGTCGGTGGCGCGCTACCTGCCGGACGGCGGCGTGGAGGTCGGCCGGCAGGCGCAGGCGCGCGCGGCCGACGACCCGCTCAACACCATCGTCTCGGTCAAGCGCTTCATGGGCCGCTGCCTGGCGGACCTCGGGGATGCCGCCGCGCTGCCGTTCCGGCTGGTCGACCAGCCCGGCATGGTGGGACTGGCCACCGCGGCCGGCGAGCGCTCGCCGGTGCAGGTCAGCGCCGACATCCTGCGCGTGCTGCGCGGGCGCGCCGAGCAGTCGCTGGGCGGCGAGCTCGCCGGCGTGGTGATCACCGTGCCGGCCTACTTCGACGACGCGCAGCGCCAGGCCACCAAGGACGCCGCGCGCATCGCCGGCCTGCCGGTGCTGCGGCTGCTCAACGAGCCGACCGCGGCGGCCATCGCCTACGGGCTGGACCGCGCGGCCGAGGGCACCTTCGCGGTCTACGACCTCGGCGGCGGCACCTTCGACATTTCCGTGCTGCGCCTGTCCCGGGGCGTGTTCGAGGTGCTGGCCACCGGCGGCGACGCCGCGCTCGGCGGCGACGACTACGACGCCGCGCTGACCGGCTGGTTCCTGCGCAAGACCGGCCGCGCGGCGCAGTCCGCGGCGGACAAGGCCGCGCTGCGGCGCGCCGCGCGCGCCTGCAAGGAGGCGCTGTCGGCGCGCGCCGCCGCGCCGTTCCGGGTCAGCCTGGGCGGCGCGGAGCTGCATCTCGACGTCGACCGCGGCGACTTCGAGGCGGCCACCGCCGCGCTGACCGCGCGCACCGTCGCCGCGGCGCGGCGCGCGCTGCGCGACGCCGGGCTGGCGGCGCAGGACGTCGACGGCGTCGTGCTGGTCGGCGGCTCGACGCGCATGCCGCAGATCCGCGCGGCCGTGACCGCGTTCTTCGGCCGCGAGCCGCTCACCGACCTCGACCCCGACCAGGTGGTGGCGCTCGGCGCGGCGATGCAGGCCGACGTGCTGGCCGGCAACGGCGGCGCCGACGAGTGGCTGCTGCTCGACGTCTGCCCGCTGTCGCTCGGCATCGAGACCGTGGGCGGGCTGGTCGAGAAGATCATCCCGCGCAACTCCACGCTGCCCACCGCGCGCGCGCAGGAGTTCACCACCTTCAAGGACGGCCAGACCGCGATGTCGATCCACGTGGTGCAGGGCGAGCGCGAGACCATCGCCGACTGCCGCTCGCTGGCGCGCTTCGAGCTGCGCGGCATCCCGCCGGCGGTGGCCGGCGCCGCGCGCATCCGCGTCGGCTTCCAGATCGACGCCGACGGCCTGCTGGCGGTGACGGCGCGCGAGCAGGCCAGCGGCGTGCAGGCGCACGTCGAGATCAAGCCGTCGTACGGGCTCACCGACCTGCAAGTCGCCGACATGCTGCGCGAAGCCATCGGCAGCGCGCAGGCGGACATGCAGCTGCGCATGCTGCGCGAGGCGCAGGTCGACGCGCGGCGCGTGCTGGACGCCACCGAGTCGGCGCTCAAGGCCGATGGCGCGCTGCTGTCGCCGGCCGAGCACGGCGAGGTCAGGCGCGCGCTGTTCGCGGTCGCGGAGGCGCTCGAAACGCAGGCGCCGGCCGCGGACCTCAAGCGCCTTGCCGCCGCGCTTAGCACCGCCACCGAAGCGTTCGCCGCGCGCCGCATGAACGCCTCGATCCGCAAGGCGCTCGCCGGGCGCACCGTGGACAGTCTGGACTGAACAGGTGGCGCCCATGCCCCGCGTGCACGTACTGCCTCATCCCGAACTCTGCCCCGACGGGCTGGACATCCAGGCCCGGCGCGGCGCCTCGCTGTGCGAAAGCCTGCTGGCCTCGGGCATCGCGCTCGAGCATGCCTGCGAGATGGTGGGCGCGTGCGCCACCTGCCACGTCCACGTGCGCGCCGGCGGCGCCGGCCTGCCACCGCCCGACGACGAGGAGAGCGACCAGCTCGACCACGCCTGGGGCCTGGACGCGCAGTCGCGCCTGGCCTGCTGCGTGAAACTGCGCGACGCGGACCTGACCGTGGAACTGCCGCTGCATACGCGCAATCACGCGCGGGAGCGCTGACGGATCCGAACGATCAGTGGTTTGCTCCCCTCTCCCATGCAATGGGAGAGGGGAGCAAACCGCCGGCCATTGAGATGCCACGGCAAACCGAGCTCCCGCGCCAGCCTCCCCAACCACCCCGCTGTCAGAAACGGAACATTCGCGACACGCGCCGCGCGTGCCGCGCCGCCGGCTGGCCGGCAACGTTCGCCAGCACCGTTTTTTTGTCGCGTTTGCGCATGGCACACCCCTTGCAAAGAAGAGCGGGAACGGACCAAGGACCCCTGCCATGTCGAACCCCATCATCAACGACACCACGCTGCGCGACGGCGAGCAGACCGCCGGCGTGGCCTTCACGGTTGACGAGAAATGCGCGATCGCCGCGGCGCTGTCGCGAGCCGGCGTGCCCGAGATGGAGATCGGCATCCCGGCGATGGGCGAGGAGGAGATCGCCTGCATCCAGGCCATCACCGACCTGCAGCTCGATGCCGAACTGATGGTCTGGGGGCGCCTGACCGACACCGACCTCGCGGCGGCGCTGCGCTGCCGGCCCGACATCGTCCACCTGTCGATCCCGGTCTCCGACATCCACCTGCAGTACAAGCTGCGCCAGCCGCGCGCGTGGGTGCTGGCGCAGATCACGCGCGTGCTCGGCGCGGCGGTGAAAAGCGGGCGCAAGGTGTCGCTGGGCGCGGAGGACGCGTCGCGCGCCGATCCGGCCTTCCTCGCCGACGTGGCGCGCCACGCGCAGCAGTGCGGCGCGCAGCGCATCCGCTTCGCCGACACGCTGGGCGTGCTCGATCCCTTCTCCACCTACGAGGCCATCGCGCGGCTGCGCGACGCGGTCGACATGGAAATCGAGATCCACGCGCACAACGACCTCGGCATGGCCACCGCCAACACGCTGTCCGCGCTGCGCGCCGGCGCGACCCACGCGAACACCACCGTCAACGGCCTGGGCGAGCGCGCCGGCAATGCCGCGCTGGAGGAAGTGGTGATGGCGGTGCGCCACCTGCACGGCCGCGACACCGGCGTGGACACCACCGCGCTGCTGGGCATCTCCCGGCTGGTGGCGCTGGCCTCGGGCCGGCCGGTGGCGCTCAACAAGAGCATCGTCGGCGGCGGGGTGTTTACGCACGAGTCCGGCATCCACACCGACGGGCTGGCCAAGAACGCCTCCACCTACGAGAGCTTCGACCCCGCCGAGCTCGGCCGCCAGCGCAGCGTGGTGCTGGGCAAGCATTCGGGCTCGCAGGGCGTGCGCCAGGCCTACGAGGCGCTCGGCGTGGTGCTCGACGACGCGCTGGTGGGCCCGCTGCTGACCCGCATCCGCAACCACGCGATGCAGTACAAGCAGACCCCCAGCGCCGCCGACCTGCGCCGCTTCCTGTTCGAGGCGGTCGAGACCGCGGGGGAGCTGCCGTGAGCGGCGGGGACTGCGCCGTGGCCATCGCGCCGGACGCCGCCGTGCCCCCGCCGCCGTGGCACCGGCTGCTGCGCGCCGACGCGCGCTGCGTGCTGGAGCGCGACCCGGCCGCGCGCAGCCTGGTGGAGGTCTGGACCATCTACCCCGGCGTGCAGGCGCTCGCGCTGCACCGCGTGGCGCACGCGCTGTGGCGGCGCGGCTGGCGCTACCTGCCGCGCTGGCTGTCGTTCGTGGCGCGCCTGTTCACGCATATCGACATCCACCCGGCGGCGCGCATCGGCGAGCGCTTCTTCATCGACCACGGCGTGGGCGTGGTGATCGGCGAGACCGCGGAGATCGGCAACGACGTCACGCTCTATCACGGCGTCACGCTGGGCGGCACGAGCTGGCACCCGGGCAAGCGCCACCCGACCCTGGGCGACCACGTGGTGGTCGGCGCCGGCGCCTCGGTGCTGGGGCCGATCACGGTCGGCAGCCATGCGCGCATCGCGGCCAACTCGGTGGTGATCGACGCGGTGCCGGAGCACGCCACGGTGGTCGGCATTCCCGGGCGCGTGGTGGCGCGGCGGCGCCAGCGCGCCGCCCACGGCTTCGACCTCGACCACCACCTGATTCCCGATCCGGTGGGCAAGGCCATCGCCTGCCTGCTGGAGCGCGTCGCGGTGCTGGAGCAGCAGGCCGGCGCGGCGCCGCGGGCGGACCCCGGCAAGGGCTGCGAGGCCTGCGAAGACCGCTGTGCCGAACCGGCGTTCGACCAGCCCCGTTCCGAAACCCTCAACTGAGGAGGCGCATCATGGAAAACCTGACCCAGCAGCTCAAGGCCCTGTCCTCGGCCGAAGACTTCCTGCAGTTCTTCGGGGTGTCGTTCGACCAGAAGATCGTCAACGTCAGCCGGCTTCACATCCTGAAGCGGTTCTTCCAGTACATCCGCCAGCAGGCCGAGCTGCCCGCCGACGACGAGCTGGCGCTGTTCACCTCGTACCGCGCGCTGCTGGAAAAGGCCTACGGCGACTTCGTGGTCTCCACGCCCGCGCGCGAAAAGGTGTTCAAGGTGTTCCAGGACGTCGACGGGCAGCAGCACGTCTCGCTCGACAGCGTGCGCGCCGCGCTGCCCGCGCGCGCCGTGGCCTGACGCGAAGGAGCATCGCCATGCATATCGTCGTCTGTATCAAGCAGGTGCCGGACTCCGCGCAGATCCGCGTCCACCCCGTCACCAACACCATCATGCGCCAGGGCGTGCCGGCCATCGTCAACCCGTACGACCTGTTCTCGCTGGAAGAGGCGCTGCGGCTCAAGGACCGCTTCGGCGGCAAGGTGACCATGCTGTGCATGGGCCCGCCGCAGGCCGAGGACGCGCTGCGCAAGTGCATCGGCTACGGCGCGGACGATGCCGTGCTGGTCACCGACCGCGCCTTCGCCGGCGCCGACACGCTGGCCACCTCCTACGCGCTGGCCGCCGGCGTGCGGCAGATCGCGCGCGAGCAGGCGGTGGACATCGTCTTCACCGGCAAGCAGACCATCGACGGCGACACCGCGCAGGTCGGCCCCGGCATCGCCAAGCGCATGGGGCTGCAGTTGCTGACCTACGTGTCGCGCATCGTCGAGACCGACCTGGAGCAGCGCACCATCACCGTCGAGCGGCGCGCCGAGGGCGGCGTGCAGGTGCTCAAGACCGCGCTGCCGTGCCTGATCACCATGCTGGAGAACACCAACGAGCTGCGCTTCGCCACGCTGCCGGCGATGATCCACGCGGCCGGCTATCCGGTGCGCAAGTGGAACAAGGAGCAGGCCGGCATCGAGGACCTGGGCAAGATCGGCCTGAAGGGCTCGCCCACGGTGGTCAGCAAGGTGTTCGGCCCGACCCCGCGCAGCGAGAAGGCCGAGATGCTGGCGCTGGAAACCTCCAGCCTGCGCGACGTGTCGCTCAACCTGCTGCAGAAGATCTTCACCCGCCATCCGACCCTGGAGGCGGACCTGCTGATGAAGGAGGCACCATGAACGCCCCGACTCCCGCCGCGAAGAAGCCGGCCGGCCGCGCCGGCCGCAACCTGGAGCTGCCCGAGCACCTGAAGGCCTACAAGGGCGTGTGGGTCTTCCTCGAGCACGAGCGCGGACAGGTGCACACGGTCTCGTGGGAACTGCTGGGCGAGGCGCGCAAGCTGGCCGACACGCTCGGCAGCGCGGTCAGCGTGGTGGTGCTCGGCGGCCCCGCCGAGCCGCTCGAGCAGTTCGCCGCGCAGGCCTTCACCTACGGCGCCGACAAGGCCTACGTGGTGCACGACGCGGTGCTGCAGGGCTACCGCAACGAGCCCTTCACCAAGGGCCTGACCGACCTCGTCAACAAGTACCAGCCCGAGATCCTGCTGCTGGGCGCGACCTCGATGGGCCGCGACCTCGCGGGCTCGGTGGCCACCACGCTGCTCACCGGGCTGACCGCGGACTGCACCGAGCTCAACATCGACCCGGTCTCGCGCGCGCTGGCGGCGACGCGGCCGACCTTCGGCGGCTCGCTGCTGTGCACGATCATGACGCTGGCCTACCGCCCGCAGATGGCGACCGTGCGCCCGCGCGTGATGGCGATGCCGCAGGCCCAGGCCGGGCGCGGCGGCGAGATCGTGCAGGAAACGCTGGGCATGGTGGAGAGCGCCATCGTCACCAAGCTGCTCGACTTCATCGCCGACGCCAGCAGCAACAAGATCAACCTGCCCTACGCCGACGTCATCGTCAGCGGCGGCAAGGGCCTGAAAAACCCGGAGAACTTCAAGCTGGTGTTCGAGCTGGCGCGCGTGCTGGGCGGCGAGGTGGGCGCGACGCGGCCCTGCGTGCAGGCCGGCTGGGTCGAGGCCGAGCGCCAGGTCGGGCAGACCGGCAAGACGGTGCGGCCCAAGCTCTACATCGCCGCCGGCATCTCCGGCGCCATCCAGCACCGCGTGGGCATGGAGAGCGCGGACGTGATCGTGGCGATCAACACCGACCCCAACGCGCCGATCTTCGACTTCGCCCACTACGGCATCGTCGGCAACGCGCTGCAGGTGCTGCCGGCGCTGACGCAGGCCTTCGCCGAGCACCTGTCGCGCGGCGGCCGGCACGCCGCCTGAGGAGAGACATCATGAAGAAACCGTCCCAGTTCGACGCCATCGTGGTCGGCGCCGGGCCTTCCGGCAACGCCGCCGCCTACCTGATGGCCAAGGCCGGCCTGAAGGTGCTGCAGATCGAGCGCGGCGAATATCCGGGCAGCAAGAACGTGCAGGGCGCGATTCTCTACGCCCAGGCGCTGGAAGAGATCATTCCCGACTTCCGCGAGGACGCGCCGCTGGAGCGCCACATCATCGAGCAGCGGCTGTGGATGCTCGACGACAGCTCGTTCGTCGGCACCCACGTGCGCAGCGAGGACTACAACAAGCCGCCCTACAACCGCTACACCATCATCCGCGCGCAGTTCGACAAGTGGTTCAGCGGCAAGGTGCGCGAAGCCGGCGCGCTGCTGATCTGCGAGACCACGGTCAGGCACCTGATCCTGGACGGCGACCAGGTGGTCGGCGTGCAGTGCGACCGCGAGCAGGGCGACGTCTACGCCGACGTGGTGATCCTGGCCGACGGCGTGAACTCCACGCTCGCGCGCAAGGCCGGCTTCCACGGCGAGATCGAGGCCGGCAACGTGGCGCTGGCGGTCAAGGAAATCCTGTTCATGCCGGAGGAGACCATCCGCCAGCGCTTCAACGTCGGCGAGGAGGAAGGCGTGGTCATCGAGATGGTGGGCAAGATCACCGACGGCATGATGGGCACGGGCTTTCTCTACACCAACAAGGAGTCGCTCACCATCGGCGTGGGCTGCATGCTCGGCGACTTCAAGGCCAACCCGAACCGCACCAGCCCCTACGTGCTGCTCGAGCAGATGAAGCGCCACCCGTCGATCGCGCCGCTGATCGCCGGCGGCGAGATGAAGGAATACTGCGCGCACCTGATCCCGGAGGGCGGCTTCCATGCCATCCCGCAGGTCTACGGCCACGGCTGGATGATCGTGGGCGACTCGGGCGGCTTCGTCAACGCCGCGCACCGCGAAGGCTCGAACCTCGCCATGACCACCGGCCGCCTGGCCGCGCAGACGGTGATCCGGGCCAAGGCCGCGGGCAGCGGCTACCGCGCCGGCGCGCTGCGGGCCTACAAGGCGGCGCTGGACGACAGCTTCGTCATGAAGGACCTGCGCAAGTACCGCGACATGCCGCGCGTGCTGCACCAGAACCCGCAGTTCTTCACCACCTACCCCGAGCTGCTGGGGCGCGCCGCGCGCACCATGATCACGGTCGACGGCGTGGACAAGAAAACCAAGGAGCGCGAGATCCTGTCGAGCTTTCGCCGCACCCGTTCCCTCACCGGCCTGGTGGGCGACGCCTACAAACTCTGGAGGGCCTTCCGATGAGCGCAATCCCCGTCAACGTCGAGGAAAAACTGTTCCAGAACCGCTACCGCGTGGATGCGGGGCGGCCGCACATCCGCATCAAGGACGCGGACGTGTGCCTGAACGAGTGCGGCAGCAAGAGCTGCACCTTCGTCTGCCCCGCGTCCTGCTACAAGGCCGAGGGCAACGGCGCGGTGACGCTGATCACCGACGGCTGCCTCGAATGCGGCAGCTGCCGCATCCTCTGCACCGACCACCAGAACATCGAGTGGGACTACCCGCGCGGCGGCCACGGCATCCTGTTCAAGTTCGGCTGAAGGCGCGCGCACCATGCCCCGGCGCGCCGCCGTCGCGTCGCTGGCCGACGAGCACGCCGCGGCCGGCGGGGTGGCGGCGGTCGACCGCGCGCTGTGCCTGCTGTCGGCCTTCGGCGCCGACACGCCGGCGCTGACGCTGAGCGCGCTCGCGCAGCGCACGCGCCTGTACAAGAGCACCGCCCTGCGGCTGCTGGCCTCGCTGGAGCACGCGCAGCTCGTCACGCGGCTGGCCGACGGCCGCTACGCGCTGGGGCCCGGCGTGGCCAGGCTGCACACGGTCTACACGCAATCGTTCTCCTACGAGCCGCTGGTGATGCCGGTGCTGCGCCAGCTGGGCGCGGCAACGCGGGAAAGCGCGGCCTTCCACGTGCGCCAGGGGATGTACCGGCTGTGCCTGCACCGCGTCGACTCGCCGCAGCCGGTGCGGGACCACATCCGCGTGGGAGACCTGCTGCCGCTGGACCGCGGCGCGGGCGGGCGCGTGCTGCAGGCCTACGGCGGCGAGGGCAGCGAGAACGACGCTGCGCTCGGCCGGCGCATCCGCCAGCGGCGGGTCGTCGTGCTCTGCGGCGACCGCGAGCCGGAACTCGCCGGCATCGCCGCGCCCGTCTTCGGCCCCGCCGGGCAGCTTGCCGGCACCATCACGCTGACCATGCCGCGCGAGCGGCTGCGCCCGGCCTGGGCGCTGGCGGTCAGGAGCGCGGCGCGCGCGCTCACCGGGCGGCTTGGCGGCAGGTTTCCGGCGCCGGGCGCCACCGCCGCGGGAAACGCGCTTGTGGACAGCGGCCGCGGCGTTTAAATTGGCAGGCGCGGGCCCGCGGGCGGCCATGACGGCCGGACCGCGCCGAAGCCAACGCTGCAAACCGAGGAGACCAACGTGCTGCTGAACGCCGAAGATTCCGTGCTGGTGCTGGTGGACCTGCAGGCGCGGCTGATGCCGGCCATCCATGACGGCGAGCGCGTGCTGCGGGAATGCGCGCGGCTCGCCCGCATCGCCGGCATGCTCGGCGTGCCGGTGATCGGCACCGAGCAGAGCCCGGCCAGCCTGGGCGAGAATCTCGCGGAGATCCGGCAACTGTGCGGGCTGACCGTGGCCAAGGATCATTTCGACGGCTGC
This sequence comes from Cupriavidus sp. FW216-B1, assembly GCF_058789195.1. Lineage (NCBI taxonomy): Bacteria > Pseudomonadati > Pseudomonadota > Betaproteobacteria > Burkholderiales > Burkholderiaceae > Cupriavidus > Cupriavidus sp. FW216-B1. The sequence continues at coordinate 360,486 of NZ_JBYTEL010000006.1, forward strand.
GAGGACGGCCTCGCCGAGGCCCTGCCCGCCGGGCGCAAGACCGTGGCGATCGCCGGCTGCGAAGCCCATGTGTGCGTGCTGCAGACCGCGATGGGCCTGCTGCGGCGCGGCTACGGCGTGAGCCTCGTCACCGACGCGGCCGGCTCGCGCCAGCCGGCCAGCCACGCCGCCGCGGCCGAGCGCCTGCGGCAGGCCGGCGCGGCCGTGGTGACGGTGGAGATGGCGGCCTTCGAGTGGATGCGCAGCAGCCGGCACGCGCGCTTTCGCGACGTGCTGGCGCTGGTCAGGTAGGCGCGGCCGCCCGGCGCCGGGTCAGGCGTCGGGCGGCCGGCGTCGGGCGGCCGGCGTCGAGAATCAGGCCTTGGCGGGACGCCCGGTCTTGACCGCTTCCAGGCCCGCGACCGCGGCCAGCAGTTGCTGGTCGTCGAGGCCGGCGAGCAGGATCAGGCCCGCGCGCAGCAGCTCGCTCTTCTTGGCGGCGACGCCGGCGCCGAGGCAGCGCTCCTTGAGCGCGTCGAGCTGGCCGTATTCCGACTTCGGCATGGTGAAGCTGTCGCGCACCACTTTTTCCTTCTTCGCGCGGCGGGCCTTTTCTTCCGGCCTGGCCGCCACCGGGGCCGGGGCCTTGGCGGCTTCGGCAGGCTTGGCCGGGCTGTCGACCCTGGGTGCCTTGGCGGGCTTGGCCGCCTTCGGCGCCTTGGCCGGCTTCACGGCTTTTTCCGCTTTCTCCACCTTGGCGGCCTTCGCTGCCTTCGGCGCTTTTGCCGCGGCCTGCGCGGCCTCGGCCGGAGCCGCCTTGGCGGAGGTCTTGCGGGCCTTGCGGGGGGACGTTGCTGCCTGCTTGCCGGGAGTATCCATGCTCATGGGGAAGTAGAAGGTTGTGTCGGTCGGCGCCTTGATGATGGGGGAATGCATCCAGATTCTTTCACGAAACGAAAACGATATAAACAGTATATACGGTTTAAGCGCCAGCGCGAACGATTCCGCAAGGCGGCGGCGGGCGGCCGGCACCAGCCCCGATCGCGCTAGCCTTCCCGGTCGCCGGCCGCGGGCGCGGCGGCGGCCTCGGGCGGCAGCAGCCCTGCCTGCCGGTGCGCGGTCAGCTTCTTGTAGAAAGCGGCGCGGCTCAGGCCGATGCTGCCGGCGGCGCTGGCCACGTGGCCGCCATGCGCGGCCAGCGCCTGCATCAGGTAGTCCGCCTCGAAGCGCGCCATCGCGGCGGCGTAACCGGCCGGCGCGGCTGCCGGCGGCGCGGCCGGCAAGTCCCGCGCGGCCGGGGAAGCCGGCAATGCGAGCGATGTGGACGATGTGGACGATGCTGCCGGCGCCGGTTCCGCCGGGACCGGCGCGGCGGGCGGCGCCGGCTCGCGGCCGAGCAGCGAGGCGAGCACCTGCGCGTCGGCATCGTCGGCGTCGTGCATCATCACCAGCCGCTCCAGCGCGTTGCGCAGCTCGCGCACGTTGCCCGGCCAGTCATGCCCGGCCAGCAGCGCCAGCGCCGCGTCGGACAGCACGGGCGCGTCGCGCCCGGCGCGCGCGCAGATTTCCTCGAGCAGCGCGTAGGTCAGCGGCACCAGGTCCGGCTGGCGCCGGCGCAGCGGCGGCAGGTAGACCGGCAGCACGTTGAGCCGGTAATACAGGTCCGCGCGGAACTTGCCCGCGGCCACCAGCGCCGACAGGTCGGCCGAGGTGGCGGCGATGATGCGCACGTCGGAGCGGATGATGCGGTTGGAGCCGAGCGGCTCGAACTCCTTGTCCTGCAGCGCGCGCAGCAGCTTGCTCTGCAGCATCAGCGGCATGTCCCCGACCTCGTCGAGCAGCAGCGTGCCGCCGTCGGCCAGCTCGAACTTGCCCATGCGGCCCTTGCGGTCGACGCCGGTATAGGCGCCCGGCGCGGCGCCGAAGAACTCCACTTCCAGCAGCGCTTCCGGGATGGCCGCCACGTTGACCGTGACCAGCGGCCGCTCGGCGCGCGCCGAGGCGGCGTGGATGGCATGCGCCAGCAGTTCCTTGCCGGTGCCGGTCTCGCCCAGCAGCAGCACCGGCGCGTCGGCCAGCGCGGCGCGGCGCGCCTGCCGCTTGACCTCCAGCGTGGCCGCGCAGGTGCCGACGAAGCTGGCGAAGGTGTACTTGGCGCGGCGCGCCTGTTCCAGCGTGCGGCGCGTGGCGACCAGCTCCTCGCGCACGCGCGAGTAGTGCAGGAACAGCGGCGTGAGCGACTTGAGCTCGTCGAACAGCGCGAAGCCGACCGCGCCCACGGTGTTGCCGTCGCCGTCCTTGATCGGCAGGCGCATCACGATCATCGGCTCGCGCCCGGTCTCGAGGATGTCGAGCAGGATCGGCTTGCCGGTCGCCACCACCTCGCGCATCAGGCTGTTGGGGATGACGCGCTCGCAATCCAGGCCGATGGCGTCGCGCGGGTCGGCGAAACCGAAACGCGCGGCGTAGCGCTTGTTGATCCACACCACGCGGCCCTGCGCGTCCACCACGATCGTGCCTTCGCTGAAATTCTCGAAGGTGCGGAACAGCGACTCCATCGCGCGGCGGGCCACGGAATCGTAGTTGCCCAGCGCGCTGTCGCCGATCTCGCTCAGTGTTTCCATCGTCTCCGTCGTTGCCATCGTCTTTGCTTTTTGTCTCCACATTGAGACAAAGTTTCTCATATTCGAGACTGTGGCGCGGCGTGGCGCGGACATCCGCCCCCCGGATTCCACGATTCGAGACTTCGTTATGCCTTTCCGTCCACCTTCTTCGCGGATTTATGGCTCATCAGCCACTTCCAGCACTGGCATGGTCCGTGCAAAGGCATGCGGCGCCCGCCGCGCGGCCCTTGCCGCGGGCGGGACCGTCGCCGTGCGCGCGCCCGGTTTCCCGGCCGTGGGCGTGCGCTCAAATCAATAAGATCCTCGCGGAGACCTCATGTCGTTTGTCGTAGTCATTGCAGCCCTTGCATTCCTGATGTTCGCCGCTTACCGGGGCTACAGCGTCATCCTGTTCGCGCCGCTGGCCGCCCTCGGCGCCGTGCTGCTCACCGATCCGTCCGCGGTCGCGCCCGCCTTCACCGGCATCTTCATGGAAAAGATGGTGGGCTTCGTCAAGCTGTACTTCCCCGTGTTCCTGCTCGGCGCGGTGTTCGGCAAGGTCATCGAGCTGTCCGGATACTCGCGCTCGATCGTCGCCGCCGCGATCCGCTACATCGGCAGCGCGCGCGCCAACGCCGTGATCGTGGCGGTGTGCGCGCTGCTGACCTACGGCGGGGTGTCGCTGTTCGTGGTGGTGTTCGCGGTCTATCCGTTCGCCGCCGAACTCTATCGCCAGAGCAACATTCCCAAGCGGCTGATGCCCGGCGCGATCGCGCTCGGCGCGTTCTCGTTCACGATGGATTCGCTGCCGGGCACGCCGCAGATCCAGAACATCATCCCGACCACGTTCTTCAAGACCACCGCGTGGGCCGCGCCCGCGCTCGGCGTGCTCGGCGCGCTGTTCATCATCGCGGTGGGCCTGGCGTACCTCGAATGGCGCCGCCGCGCGGCGGTGGCGCGCGGCGAAGGCTACGGCACCTCGCTGGTGAACGAGCCGGAGCCGGTGGCCACCACGCACCTGCCCAACCCCGTGCTGGCCATCGCGCCGCTGGTGCTGGTGGGCGTGGCGAACTTCGCGCTGACCCGCCTGATCCCGCAATGGTACGGCGCCACCAGCTCGCTCTCGCTGCCGGGGCTGGCCAAGCCGGTCTCGATCCCGACCGCCTCGGTCACGGCCATCTGGGCCGTCGAAGGCGCCCTGCTGCTGGGCATCGTGGTCGTGGTGCTGACCGCGTTCGGCACCGTGCGCCAGCGCTTCGCCGAAGGCAGCAAGGCCGCCGTCGCCGGCGCGCTGCTGGCCTCGCTCAACACCGCCTCGGAATACGGCTTCGGCGGCGTGATCGCCGCGCTGCCGGGCTTCCTGGTGGTCAGCGACGCGCTCAAGAGCATCCCCAACCCGCTGGTCAACGCCGCGGTCTCGGTCAGCACGCTGGCCGGCATCACCGGCTCGGCCTCGGGCGGCATGAGCATCGCGCTGGCCGCCATGTCGGACACCTTCATCCAGGGCGCGCAGGCCGCCGGAATTCCGCTCGACGTGCTGCACCGCGTGGTGGCGATGGCCAGCGGCGGCATGGACACGCTGCCGCACAACGGCGCCGTCATCACCCTGCTGGCCGTGACCGGACTGACCCACCGCGAGTCGTACCGCGACATCTTCGCCGTCACCGTCATCAAGACGCTCGCGGTATTCTTCGTCATCGCGGTCTTTTATCTCACGGGCCTGGTCTGAGTCCGGCACGAAAGCCGCCCGCGCGGACATGACGCGCGGGCGAAATCCCCACGCATACACGCAAATCCCATGACAGACCTGAAAGGAAAGACGGCGCTGATCACCGGCTCGACGAGCGGCATCGGCCTGGGCATTGCCGAGGTGCTGGCGCAGGCCGGCGCCAACATCATGCTCAACGGCTTCGGCGACATCGACGCGGCCCTGGCCGCCATCCGCGCCACCGGCGCGCAGGCCGAGCACCACCCGGCCGACATGCGCAAGGCCGACGAGATCGAGGCGATGTTCGCCGCGGCCGGCGCGCGCTTCGGCGCCGTGGACATTCTCGTCAACAACGCCGGCATCCAGCACGTCGCGCCGGTCGAGGCCTTCCCGCCGCAGAAGTGGGACGACATCATCGCCATCAACCTGACCTCGGGCTTCCACACCACGCGCTGCGCGCTGCCCGGCATGCGCGCGCGCGACTGGGGCCGCATCATCAACATCGCCTCGGTGCACGGCCTGGTCGGCTCGGCCGGCAAGTCCGCCTACGTGGCGGCCAAGCACGGCCTGGTCGGCCTGACCAAGGTCACCGCGCTCGAGACCGCGCGCACCGGCGTGACCTGCAACGCGATCTGCCCGGGCTTCGTGCTGACGCCGCTGGTGCAGAAGCAGATCGACGACCTCGCCGCGCGCGAGGGCCTGACGCCGGCCGCGGCGCAGGCGCGCCTGCTCGATGAAAAGCAGCCGTCGGGCCAGTTCGTCACGCCCGCGCAGCTCGGCAACCTCGCGCTGATGCTGTGCTCGCCGTTCGGCAGCGAGATCCGCGGCGCGGCCTGGGTGGCCGACGGGGGCTGGACGGCGCAGTAGGGCGGCGATGCGCGCGGATGCAAGGCCCTCGGAATCGAGGGCCTTTTTTGTCCCCGGCGCGCAGGCAAAAAGAAAGCCCTCACGACTGGAGGGCTTTCTTTCGAAGCATGGCGGCGCCCGGGCTTCGGGCGGCGCGGCCGGGCTTTCCCGGCGCGGCGCCGCTGTCCGGATTCACGCCACGGCAGGCGCTCAGCCCGCGAAGTTCTTGCCGGCGAAGTCCCAGTTCACCACGTTCCAGAATGCCTCGACGTACTTTGGGCGGGCATTGCGGTAGTCGATGTAGTAGGCGTGTTCCCACACGTCGCAGGTCAGCAGCGGCTTGGCGTCGGTGGTCAGCGGGGTGGCGGCGTTGGAGGTCGAGACCAGGTCCAGCGAGCCGTCGGCCTTCTTGACCAGCCAGGCCCAGCCCGAGCCGAAGGTGCCGACCGCGGTCTTGGTGAATTCTTCCTTGAACTTGTCGAACGAGCCCCACTTGGCGTTGATGGCAGCCGCCAGCGCGCCGGTCGGCTGGCCGCCGCCGTTGGGCTTGAGCGAGTCCCAGTAGAAGGTGTGGTTCCACACCTGGGCGGCGTTGTTGAAGATGCCGCCGGAGGACTTCTTGACGATTTCCTCGAGGGTCGAGTTCTCGAACTCGGTGCCCTTGATCAGGTTGTTCAGGTTGGTGACGTAGGTCTGGTGGTGCTTGTCGTGATGGAACTCCAGGGTCTCCTTGGAGATGTGCGGAGCGAGCGCATCATGCGCGTAGGGCAGCGGGGGGAGAGTATGTTCCATTGTTTTGTCTCTGTGGGGTTGAAGGACGGGAGATGTCGATTGTAGGGGACTTGCCAGACCCGCGCAAACGCGGGAAACAAAGCCCCCTCGAACATATTAGGTTCATCGATATGCGTTCGCTGTCGGTGGGCCGCCGACGCCCGCGAAGGCCGCCGCGGCCCGCCCGCGCTACACCTCGCCCAGGCGCGGCTGGACGCTGGCGATGCCGGCGTCGGCCACGCCTTCGGCCAGGTGGATCTCGATGGTGGTGCCGGCGCGCAGCTCGGCCGGCGAGCGCAGCGCGTGACCGCGCTGGTCGAGCAGCACGGCGTAGCCGCGCTCGAGCGTGCGCTGCGGCGCCAGCAGTTCCAGCGCGCCGGCGGCGCGCTGCCAGCGCTGCCCGGCGCGCTCGTGCTGGCGGCGCGCGGCGTCGCCCATGCGCAGCGCGACGCGGCGCAGCTCAGCCTGGGCCGCCGCCAGGTCGGGGCGGCCGGCGGCCCAGCGCATGGCCAGCACCTGCTGCTGGTGGCGGCGCGCGGCCACGGTGTCGCGCAGCGCGCTGCGCAGGTGCCGCATTAGGTTGTCGACCTGCAGGCGGCGCTCCTGCAACTGCGCCTGCGGGCTGCGCAGGCGGCGCGCCAGCCAGTCCAGGCCCTGGGCGCGGCGGTCGAGCTGGCGCCGCATGCACTGCGCCAGCGCGTTGCGCGCGCGCAGGGCCTGCATCAGCATGTGGGCGCGGTCGGGGCTGACCAGCTCGGCGGCGCCGGTGGGGGTGGGCGCGCGCACGTCGGCGACAAAATCGGCGATGGTGAAATCGGTCTCGTGGCCCACGCCCGACACCAGCGGCACGGCGCAGCGCGCGATGGCCTGCGCCACGCATTCCTCGTTGAACGACCACAGGTCTTCGATGCTGCCGCCGCCGCGGCACAGGATCAGCACGTCGCATTCGTTGCGCGCGCTGGCGGTATCGATCATCGCGGCGATCTTCTCGGCGGCGCCCGCGCCCTGCACCGGCACCGGATAGACCACCACCGGCACGTGCGGCGCGCGCCGGCGCAGGGTGCTGAGCACGTCGCGCAGCGCGGCTGCCTGCAGCGACGTCACCACGCCGATGGCACGCGGATGGGCCGGCACCGGGCGCTTGCGCTCGGGCGCGAACAGGCCGGCCTGCGCGAGTTTCTCCTTCAGGCGCAGAAAGGCTTCGTAGAGATTGCCGAGGCCCGCGCGGCGCATGGCTTCCACGCCGAGCTGCAACTCGCCGCGCGCCTCGTACATCGACACCAGCGCCCGGACTTCCACCGCCTCGCCCTCGCGCGGCACGAACCCGACATGCTGGTTGCGCCCGCGGAACATCACGCAGCGGATCTGCGCGCGCGCGTCCTTGAGCGAAAAGTACCAGTGCCCGCTGGCGGCGCGGGTGAAATTGGAGATTTCTCCCCTTACCCAGAGCAGCGGGAAATTGCGTTCGAGCACCTGGGAAATGGCGTGGTTGAGCTCGCCGACGGGGATGGCTTCGCGGCCGCCCGCGGGCGCCGCAGGCTGGGATTCACGCGAAAAGTTCAGCGATTCAGACATGGGCGCAGCCGGGCATGCGGCGTGGAATTGACATGTCCACAGCATAACCGCTCTGTCAAGTCTCTTGGCGGGGGGCGGCCCGTCGACCCGCAAAGCCGCATGACTTGACACAAGCCTTTGATTCTTATGTGGTTTCTGCTGTCTTATTTTTTGAGCAATGTAAGCAAACCCCTTATGCGTCAACGACTTACCGGCTGCGCCCCCGGCTTGTTCACAAAGTTATCCACAGGAACTCTGGACAACCTTGCCGGACGGCCCGTGCCTGTGGATAGATTGGCGGCCGCCCGTCCGCCGGCTGTGGGTAAACCGTAAACACGATGTAAAGACCATCAAAAGTGGTGCATAAACCATATTCACTCGGAATCGCGCCGGGCACCCTGGAAACCGGCCTGCCCGGCTGCTGCCCGTTTTTTGGGCACGCCGGATTCCGGCCTTTGTTATCAATGGCTTAGCCCGCTTCTCCGGCGGTTGTCCACAACCCGTCCACAAGACTGTCCCGGACGAATGTGGAAAGCGGTCGACATGGCGGAAGTTTTTCGGATTCCTCCCCCTGACGGCGCGCCCAAGTGCTGCCGGGCTCTCTCTGCCCGTTTTTTGAGCAGCCACGGGAAGCCGCTGCCGAATCAATGACTTAGCTGTGTTTTCAGGCAACTGTCCACAACCGCTCCACAACACTGTCCTGCCTTTATGTGGACAGCCGGAAACCTGGCCGCGCGTGCCGGCGCGCCGCCGGCGTCACAGGCGCGCTGCCCGTTTTTTAGGCTGGCGATTGTTTTCCCTTTCGAATCAAGACGTTGAGCGGCTTGTCAGATAGCTGTCCACAATCCATCCACAACGCTGTCCCTGTCCTGTGTGGACATCCCGCGCGGCGCGGCGATGCGCCGCCGAGACACCGCGGCATGGCGTCTTGCCGCGCCGCCATGCCGCGGGTTAGAGTGGCGCCTGATTTTTCAATACAGAGCCAGCGCGCGTGCGGCTGCGGCGGCTGGCGTGCAGACAAGCCGTCGAATTTCGGGGTTCCACGTGTTTTCCATCATTCAAGCGGCCGGCTGGCCGATCTGGCCCTTGCTGATCGCCTCGGTCATCGCCCTGGCGCTGATCGTCGAGCGCTTCCTGAGCCTCAAGCGCAGCAAGGTGCTGCCGCCCAAGCTGTACGAGGAAGCGCTGACGGTGGCGCACCAGCGCCGCGCCACGCCCGAGGTGGTGAGCACCCTGGAGCAGAACTCGCCGCTGGGCCGCGTGCTGGCGGCCGGCCTGCGCCACGTCGTGCTGCAGCCCCACACCTCGCGCGACGCCGCCAAGGAAGTGGTCGAAGAAGCCGGCCGCGCGGTGGCGCACGAGCTGGAGCGCTATCTCAACGCGCTCGGCACCATCGCCTCGGTGGCGCCGCTGATGGGCCTGCTGGGCACGGTGATCGGCATGATCGAGATCTTCGGCAGCCAGGGCGGCGCCGGCGCCAGCCCCGAGCAGCTCGCGCACGGCATCTCGGTGGCGCTGTACAACACCGCCTTCGGCCTGATCATCGCGATTCCGGCGCTGATCTTCTGGCGCTATTTCCGCCGCCGCGTGGACGACTACGTGGCCGAGCTGGAATTCCGCGCCACGGCGTTCCTCGACGCCATCCTGCCGCAGCGCCGCGCCTGACGCCCGCCATGCACTTCCGTTCCCGCCAGCGGCGCGAAGAGCCGGAGATCAACCTGATCCCGCTGATCGACGTGCTGCTCGTGATCCTCATCTTCCTGATGATCACGACCACGTATTCGCGCTACACCGAGCTGCAGATCCAGTTGCCGACCGCCGACGCCGAGAAGGCCCAGCAGCGCCCGGGCGAGATCGTGGTGTCGGTCTCGGCCAAGGGCGTCTACGCCGTCAACAAGCAGGTCATGGAGCAGCAGGACGTGACCAGCCTGGCCGCGCGCCTGCGCGAGGTGGCCGGCGGCGGCGAGGGCCAGCCGCCCGTGCTGATCGTCAACGCCGACGCGCAGGCCAGCCACCAGTCGGTCATCAACGTGATGGAAGCGGCGCGCCTGGCCGGCCTGCCGCGCCTGACCTTCGCCACGCAGAGCTCGCAGGCGCGCTGAGGCGACGCCGGAGCTCGCCGCGGCGCACGGCAAGCCCCGGCTTGCCGCGGGCGCCGGAAGGTGCCCATAATGGTCAGATAAGGCGGCCTTGCCGCGCCCGGCCCCACACCGGCCGGCTGCCGCAGTTGCCCCGCTCGTTGCGCGCCGTTCCCGGCGCGTTCCCGTATCCTTCGCCACCGTCCGCCGCTTTCCTGACGCTTTCCTGACGCCCCCCGACGCTTCCCCAGACCCCTCCCCCCGACGCCCATGCCCGCTCCCCGCCACGCCCTCGCCGACTTCGTGACCGCCCAGTGGCAGCGCCGCGGCTGGTTCGCCTGGCTGATGCTGCCGCTTTCGTGGCTCTTCGGCCTGGTCAGCGGCTGGCGCCGGCTGGCCTACCGGCGCGGCTGGTACAAGTCCACGCGCCTGCCGATGCCGGTGGTGGTGGTGGGCAACGTGACCGTGGGCGGCACCGGCAAGACGCCGGCCGTGATCGCGCTCGCGCACGCGCTGGCCGAGGCCGGCCTGCGCCCGGGCGTGGTCTCGCGCGGCTATGGCGTCACGCTGAAGCACCCGCGCCGGGTCAAGCCGACCTCGGAGGCGCGCGACGTCGGCGACGAGCCGCTGCTGATCGCGCGCGCGGCCGACGTGCCGGTGTGGGTCTTCCCCGACCGCGCGCTGTGCGCGCAGACCATGCTGGTGTCGCACCCCGGCGTCAACGTGCTGCTGCTCGACGACGGCCTGCAGCACTACAAGCTCCAGCGCGACTTCGAGATCGTGATGTTCGACACGCGCATGGGCGGCAACGGCTTCCTGCTGCCGGCCGGCCCGCTGCGCGAGCCGCTCTCGCGCCAGCGCGACGCCACCCTCATCAACGACCCGGACTTCCGCGCCAGCCCCGCGCGGCCGGACGTCTACGGCATGCGCCTGGAGTTGCAGGACGCCTGGCAACTGGCCGACCCTGCCCTGGCCAGGCCGCTGTCGGCGTTCGCCGGGCAGCGCGTGCTGGCCGCGGCTGGCATCGGCAACCCCGAGCGCTTCTTCGCCAGCCTGCGCGGCGCCGGCCTGCAGCCCGACACCATGCCGCTGCCGGACCACTACGACTTCGCCGAAGACCCGTTCGCCGACGATCCCGTCGCGCGCGCCGCCGACGCCATCCTGATCACCGAGAAGGATGCCGTAAAATGCGAGCGCCTGAGCGACCCGCTCGATCCGCGGATCTGGGTCGTCCCCACCCTGCCCGTGATCGACGCGGGCCTGATCGACAAGATTCGCCGCGCCGTCGCCGCGCACGCCCAGTCCGCGCCCGGCGCGGCGGGCGCCGCGGCCGCGGCCGGCCACACCAAGGAAACCCGAGATGGACAACCGGCTGCTTGAAATCCTGGTCTGCCCGCTGTGCAAGAGCAAGCTGGAATACGACCGCGCCGCCCAGGAACTGATCTGCCAGGTCGACAAGCTGGCCTACCCGATCCGCGACGGCATCCCCGTGATGCTGGCCGACGAGGCCCGCCAGACCGTGCCGGGCCGCCTGGTCTCGCCGGACTGACCCACGCATACCGAGCCCGCATCATGTCCCTGCCCGCCTTTACCGTGGTCATCCCGGCACGCCTGGCCTCGACCCGCCTGCCCGACAAGCCGCTGGCCGACATCGGCGGCAAGCCCATGATCGTGCGCGTGGCCGAGCGCGCCCACGCCAGCTCGGCGCGGCGCACGGTGGTCGCCACCGACGCCGCCGAGGTCGCCGCGGCCTGCGCCGCGCACGGCATCGAGGCGGTGCTCACGCGCGCCGACCACCCGTCCGGCACCGACCGCCTGGCCGAGGTGGCCACGCTGCTGGGCCTGGCCGACGACGCCATCGTGGTCAACGTGCAGGGCGACGAGCCGCTGATCGAGCCGGGCCTGATCGACGAAGTGGCGCTGCACCTGGCGCGCCACGCCGACTGCGCCATCGCCACCGCCGCCCACCCGATCGGCGCGATCGCCGAGGTCTTCAACCCCAACGTGGTGAAGGTGGTGTGCGACGCGGCCGGCCGCGCGCTGTATTTCTCGCGCGCGCCGATCCCGTGGGCGCGCGACGCCTGGGCCGGCGTGCCGGCCCGGCCCGCGGCCGACGCGCAGGCGGCGCTGCCGGACATGCCGGTGCTGCGCCACATCGGCCTGTACGCCTACCGCGCGGCGTTCCTGCGGCGCTTTCCCACGCTGGCGGCGGCGCCGCTGGAACAGACCGAGGCGCTCGAGCAGTTGCGCGCGATGTGGCACGGCGAGCGCATCGGCGTGCTGCAGACCACCGCCGCGCCCGCGCCGGGCGTCGACACGCCGGCCGACCTGGAGCGCGTGCGCGCGCTGTGGGCACAAGGCATGGCGCAGGAAGGCCCCTGACGCCACCCCGGCGCGCGGTGCCGCGGTGCGCGCGCGCATCACCGGCACGGCTGTCATGACAGTTGTCACCGTGCCGGCAAGCCGGTTTTACGCCGCCTCATGGCATAATGCTTGACGATACAGAGCCGTCGGGCGTTCAGACGCCCGGCCAAGGCTCGGTGGGGAGATGAAAAGAGTGAGCCCGTCCGGTATCCGGGTCGCCGCCATCGGCAGCGAGCCGCGGCATGCCGGCCGTCGACAGACCAGACTCCGATCCGAGGCGCGCCGCCCCCGCGGCGCGGTAAGCCTCGCGTCAAGTTTCGGCGTTACCCTCCTTCCATCCCCCGCCTTACCAGATTCAAAACTCTGAGGACCCGTAAATGCGTTTGATCCTGTTGGGCGCGCCCGGCGCCGGCAAAGGCACGCAAGCCCAGTTCATCTGCGAGAAGTTCGGCATTCCGCAAATCTCCACCGGCGACATGCTGCGCGCCGCGGTGAAGGCGGGCACGCCGCTCGGCGTGGCGGCCAAGAAGGTGATGGACGCAGGCGGCCTGGTGTCGGACGACATCATCATCGGCCTGGTCAAGGACCGCCTGCAGGCGGCCGACTGCAAGGGCGGCTACCTGTTCGACGGCTTCCCGCGCACCATCCCGCAGGCCGAGGCCATGAAGGAAGCGGGCGTGGCGATCGATTTCGTGCTGGAAATCGACGTGCCGTTCGATGCCATCATCGAGCGCATGAGCGGACGCCGCGTGCACGTGGCGTCGGGCCGCACCTACCACGTCAAGTACAACCCGCCCAAGGCCGAAGGCCTGGACGACGTCACCGGCGAGGCGCTGATCCAGCGCGAGGACGACAAGGAAGAAACCGTCAAGAAGCGCCTGGACGTCTATTCCCAGCAGACCCGTCCGCTGGTGGACTACTACTCCAGGTGGGCCATCGAGGGCGACGCCAGCGCCAAGGTCGCGCCGCCGCAGTACCGCAAGATCGCGGGCGTGGGCAGCGTGGAAGACATCACGGCGCGCGTGTTCGGCGCGTTGAAGTAAGCGGCATTTGAATCAGCGACCGCGGCGGCAACGCCGCGCGGCGCACGCGAAAGGCGGCCTTCGGGCCGCTTTTTTCGTTTTGGGACCGGGGCGGAAGCCGCCCGCGCTGATCGGCCACTGATTGACGTTTACGTAAACGTTATGCCAACATGCCGATCCAACGGCAGCGCCGGTCCGGCATGCCCGCATCCCGGGGCAAGCATCCCGAAACGAGCATCCCGAAATCAAAGGAGAGAGACAAAGATGGAAATCCGCGACAACGTATTCATCGTCACCGGCGGCGCGTCGGGCCTGGGCGAAGGCAGCGCCCGCATGCTGGCCGCGGCGGGCGGCAAGGTGGTGATCGCCGACCTCAACGAGGCCGCCGGCGCGGCGCTGGCGGCCGAGCTGGGCGGGCGCTTCGTGCGCTGCGACGTCACCAGCGAGGCCGACGGCCAGGCGGTGGTGGCCGCCGCCACGGCGCTGGGCCGCCTGGCCGGGCTGGTCAACTGCGCCGGCATCGCCACCGCCAGCAAGACCGTCGGCAAGAACGGCCCGCACCCGCTCGATGCGTTCGACAAGACCATCCGCGTCAACCTGATCGGCACCTTCAACATGATCCGGCTGGCCGCCGCGGCGATGGTGCAGAACACGCCCGACGCCGAGGGCGAGCGCGGCGTGATCGTCAACACCGCCTCGGTGGCGGCCTTCGACGGGCAGATCGGCCAGGCCGCCTACGCCGCCTCCAAGGGCGGCGTGGTGGCCATGACCCTGGCCATCGCGCGCGACCTGTCGCGCGACGGCGTGCGCTGCATGACCATCGCGCCGGGCATCTTCGAGACGCCGATGCTGCTGGGCATGCCGCAGGAAGTGCAGGACGCGCTCGGCCGGATGGTGCCGTTCCCGCCGCGCCTGGGCCGCCCGGCCGAATACGCCAAGATGGTCGCCGCCATCATCGGCAACACCATGCTCAACGGCGAGGTGATCCGCCTGGACGGCGCCATCCGCATGCAGCCCAAGTAAGCTCAGCCGCCGGCGCGCTGCGCCGGCATCAGCATCACCAGCGTCAGCCCCGGCGCGGCCGCCGGCACCAGCGTGAGCTGCTCGAAATGCAGCAGCCCGCGCCGCGGATGGCGAAAGCCGCGCCGGCCGCCCTGGCGCTCCTCCACGTCCTGCGACAGCCAGTCGGCGCGGAAGGCCGGGCTCTCGGCCAGCAAACCCTCGACCAGCGCGCGCGTGGGCGGGTCCTCGGCATGGCGGATGCTGTGCGCGCGGAATTCCGCCACCAGCCGCGCCGCCCGGTGCGGCCAGTCTTCCACCAGCGCCTGCAGGCCCGGCGACAGGAACATGCTGCGCAGCAGATTGCGCTCGCTGCTGGCGCCGTCGAGCCAGCCCACGAACAGGTCCGCCGCCGCCGCGTTCCACGCCAGCGCGTTCCATTGCCGGTCGAGCAGGTAGGCCGGCCCGGCGATCGCTTCCACGCTCGCCATCACGGTGGCCGGCACGTGGCCGTCCTGCGCCTGCATCGGGTCGCGCCGGCCCGCCAGCTCGAACAGGTAGGCGCGCTCGGCGCGCGACAGCCGCAGCGCGCCGGCCAGCCCGGCCAGCGCGCGCGCGGACAGCGCCACCGGGCGGCCCTGCTCCAGCCACGTCACCCAGGTCGCGCTCAACCCCGCCAGTTGCGCCAGTTCCTCGCGCCGCAGGCCCGGCGTGCGCCGCCGGCGGCCCGGCGCGAGGCCGACCTCGGCCGGCGCCAGCCGCTCGCGGTGCGCGCGCAGAAAACGGCCGAGCACGGCTTCGCGGGTCAGTTCGTGCTCACTGGGGGTGTCGTTCGGGGCAGCGGTGGCGGCAAGGGGCGCGGCGTCGGTCATGTGCAATGGGCGGGCGGTGGCTCCCGGCCTGCCCAGCGGCGAAAACTGGTGCGTTTTATACCAGGATAAAACGGTGACTTGTACCGGGAAAACAGGCTGCTACAGTACGTCGAAGCCGGCGGGCGGGCAAGTCCCCCGCCGCCCCGTCCCCTCACCAGAACCCACCGGCGGCGCGTGCCGCCAGGAGAGCCATATGCAGCAACAAGAACTCGTCGCCGCCCAGTTCGGCGCGACGGCCAGCGCCTACCTCACCAGCGCGGTCCACGCCCAGGGCGCCGACCTCCAGCAGCTCGCGCAGGCGCTGTCCGGCATCCCGGACGCCCGCGTGCTCGACCTGGGCTGCGGCGCCGGCCACGCCAGCTTCGCGGCGGCGAAGGTCGCGGCCGAAGTGACGGCTTACGATCTGTCGGCCGAGATGCTGGCGGTGGTGGAGACGGCCGCGCGCGACAAGGGCCTCGGCAACATCGTCACGCGCCAGGGCGCCGCGGAAGTGCTGCCGTTCGCCGATGCCGGCTTCGACGCCGTGATCTCGCGCATGAGCGCCCACCACTGGCGCAACGTGCCGGCCGCGCTGGCGGAAATGCGCCGCGTGCTCAAGCCGGGCGGCAAGGTGGTGCTGATCGACATCGCGGGCTCCGAGGACCCGCTGCTCGACACCTGGCTGCAATCGGTGGAGTTGCTGCGCGATCCGTCCCATATCCGCGACTACACCGGCCGCGCGTGGCTGGCGATGCTGGCGGCGGCCGGCTTCACGGCCAGTGTGTCGCCGGTGTGGCGCATCGAACTGGAGTTCGCCACCTGGGTGCAGCGCATGCGCACGCCCGAGGTGGCGGTGGCCGCCATCCGCCACCTGTGGCAGCTGGCGCCGGCGGAAGTCCGCGACCACTATCTGGTGCAGGCCGACGGCAGCTTCGCGCTGGAGGCGGTGATGGTGACGGCGGCGCGCGCCTGAGCGTCCGCGGCGCCTACGGCATGGCCGGCTCGGCCGGCAGCGGCAGGCTGCGCACCATCTGCCAGACCGCCGCCGCCGACGGCGACAGCGAGCGGTCCTCGCGGCACACCATGACGATGCGCCGCTCCTCGCGCGGCGTGAGCGGGCGCCACACCAGCGGCGAGGCGGCCGGCAGCGGCAGCGAGAACGACGGCAGCACCGAGGCGCCGATGCCGGCCTCGACCATGCCGAACACGCTGGCCGAGTGGCCGAGCTCCTGCACCACGCTCGGCGTCACGCCGTGGCTGGCGAAGATGCGGTCGATCAGCGGCCGGCTGCCCGAGGCGAAATCCAGCAGCACCAGCGGCATGCCGTCCAGCGCGCGCCACGGCACCGACTCGGCGCCGGCCAGCGGATGGTCGCGCCGGCACACGAAGCAGAACGGGTCGGTGGCCAGCGGCGCGATGGTCAGCCCCTCGCGCGCGAGCGGGTCGATCAGCACGCCGAAATCCACCGCGCCGGCGCGGATCTGCTCCAGCCCGTCGGCCTGCACGTTGTCGCGCACGCTCAGGCGGATGTCCGGATACTGGCGCGCGCAGGTGGAGACGTAGAGCGGCATCAGCCGCGCCGAGATCGTGGGTGCGCTGGCAATCACAACGCGGCCGCGATAGCGCTCGCCCAGCTGGCGCGTCTCTTCCAGCGTGTCGTCGAGCTGGCCGAGCAGCCGCTCGATGGCCGGCGCCAGCGCCTGCCCCGCCTCGGTGACGAGCACCTCGCGCGTGGTGCGGTCGAGCAGGCGCACGCCAAGTGCCTCTTCCAGCTCCGCCACGCCGCGGCTCACGGCGGGCTGGGTCAGCCCCACGGCATCGGCGGCGCGGCTGAAACTGCCATGCCCGACCACGGCGAGAAAGACGCGCAACTGGCGCAAGGTGTAATTCATGCGTCTATGAGATCAATGGATGCGATAAATGAATTTGCATTCTAGGCTGGCGTAGCGTCCAATACTAGGCGAAACCCTAATCCAACCTGCTGTCATGTCCGCCATCCTCTCACCGTTCAAGAAACTCTACGACTTGATCGACGGCTTCGTCCTCATCATGCTCTCCGCCATCGGCATCTCGCTGCTCGCGCCCCAGATCGGCGCCGGCGACGGTCCGCTGCACCTCGGCATCGTCACCAACCTGGGCGTGGCGCTGGTGTTCTTCCTGCACGGCGCGGCGCTGTCGCGCGACCGGCTGGTGGCCGGCGCGCGCCACTGGCGCCTGCACGCCTTCGTGCAGAGCTTCACCTATATCGTGTTCCCGGTGGTCGGCCTGGCGCTGATGTTCGGCCTGCGCCATATGCTGCCCGCCGAGCTGCTGCTGGGCGTGTTCTACCTGTGCGCGCTGCCGTCCACGGTGTCGTCGTCGGTGGCCATGACCTCGATGGCGCGCGGCAACGTGCCCGGCGCGATCTTCAACGCCACCATCTCCGGGCTGATCGGCATGGCCGCCACGCCGCTGCTGATGGGGCTGGTGATCAGCGCCAGCGGCGCCTCCATGCCGCTGGGCAAGGCGCTCATGGGCGTGGCGCTGCAACTGCTGCTGCCGTTCGCGCTGGGCCAGGCGGCCCGCCCGCTGATCGGCAACTGGCTGGTCAAGAACAAGCAGATCACCAACAAGATCGACCGCGGCGTGATCGTGCTGATCGTGTATTCCTCGTTCTGCGACGCCACCGCCGCCGGCCTCTGGCACAAGTACAGCTGGGAGACCATCGGCGCGGTGATGGCGCTGGCCGCCGTGCTGCTGCTGGTGATCCTGGCCACCACCACCTTCACCGCGCGCCGCCTCGGCTTCTCGGTGGAAGACGAGATCACGGCGGTGTTCTGCGGCTCCAAGAAGAGCCTGGCCAACGGCATCCCGATGGCCAAGATCCTGTTCGCCGGCCACCCGGCGCTGGGCCTGCTGGTGCTGCCGCTGATGGTCTACCACCAGTTGCAGCTGATCGTCTGCTCGGTGATCGCCTCGCGCTACGCCAACCGCGACACGCTGCCCGGCACGGCCACCGCGCGCGCGTAAGCACCGCGCTCGATGCAGAACGGCCGGCATTTGCCGGCCGTTCTGCTTTCCGGCGGGACGCCGCCTTACACCGACGGGTTCTTCGACAGCGGCGGATTGCGCGCGAAGTAGTTGCGGATGCCGCGCAGGATGGCGTTGGCCAGTTGCTCCTGGTGGGCTTCGTCGTTGAGCTTGCGCTCTTCCTCCGGGTTGCTGATGAAGGCGGTCTCGACCAGGATCGAGGGGATGTCCGGCGCCTTCAGCACGGCGAAGCCGGCCTGCTCCACGCTGCCCTTGTGCAGGCGGTTGATGCCGCCGATCTCCGACAGCACGGCCTTGCCGACCTGCAGGCTGTCGTTGATCTGCGCGGTGGTCGACAGGTCCAGCAGCACGCGCGCGACCTGGGCGTCCTTGTTGCCCATGTTGGCGCCGCCGATCAGGTCGGAGGCGTTTTCCTTGTTGGCCATCCAGCGCGCGGCGCTGCTCGAGGCGCCGCGCTCGGACAGCGCGAACACCGAGGCGCCCTTGGCCTCCGGCGACAGGAAGGCATCGGCGTGGATCGACACGAACAGGTCGGCCTGCACGCGGCGCGCCTTCTGCACGCGCACGTTGAGCGGCACGAAGAAGTCCGCGTCGCGCGTCATCATGGCGCGCATGTTGGGCTGGGCGTCGATCTTGGCGCGCAGGCGGTGGGCGATCTGCAGCACCACGTCCTTCTCGCGCGAGCCGGCCGCGCCGGTGGCGCCCGGGTCCTCGCCACCGTGGCCCGGGTCGATGGCCACCGTCAGCAGGCGGCGCATCTTGAACGGGCGGTCGACGGGCGGATTGTTGGCGGGCAGCGCCGGCGGCGCGCTGTTCTGCGCCAGCGGCGGCGCGGACTGGGCGGACGGCGCGGCCTGGGGCGCGGGCGGCCGGGGCCGGATCGCGGCCATCGGCGGCATGGCCGGCACCGGGTTGGCGCCCTTGTCCTCGAACCGGCGCACCAGCGCGCCGATGGCGTCTTCCTCGCCGGTGGCGGGCGCGCCGGAGACGGTGTCGGCGCGGTCCGCGCCGGCCGGCGGCTGCGCCGCGGCGAAGCGGCGCTGCTTGTCCTCGGTGTCGCGCACCAGCTTCCACAGCGGGTCGGGCGGGTTGACCGGGTAGAGGTCGAACACCAGGCGGTTGCGGTAGTTGCCGATCGGCGCCAGCGTGAACACCTGCGGCGAGACGTCTTCCTTCAGGTCGAACACCAGCCGCACCACGCGCGGCCGGTTCTGGCCCACACGCACGGTCTGGATGTACGGGTCGTTGGAGGTGATCTTGGCCACCAGCTCGCGCAGCGTGGGCGACAGGTCGAGGCCGTCGATGTCCACCACGAGGCGGTCGGGGCCGTGCACCATCTGGTGCACCGCGGCCAGCGGCGCGTCGGACTCGATGGTGACGCGGGTGTATTCCTCGGCGGGCCAGACCCGCACGGCGACGATGCCGGCGCCGAAGGCGATCTGCGGTCCCGCCAGCGTCAGCACCACGGTGCCGGCGCCGGCCTTGAGGCACTGCGCCAGCCATTTGCGGCGGGCCAGCAGCAGTTCATCGGGGCGGTCGGTGGCGAGTCGCTTGATCAGCATGCGCAAAGCAGGGTAAGTCCAGTCTGAGTATAGGCACGAAGCGTGACCGTCCGGCGCTCCGCGGCATCGTCGGCGTCGCCCGTGTCCGATTGGAGCAACAGATGAAGGTCCGGTTCCCCGAGCAGGCGGCCGGCCTTCTCCGGCCATTCGACCAGGTTGAGGGCGGGTTCGGCAAAGCAGTCGCGAAAACCGGCATCGGCCCATTCCTCCGGGTCGGCGAAGCGGTACAGGTCGAAGTGGTAGACGGTCAGCGGCGAGCCGTCGGCGCGCGCGACCTGGTACGGCTCGCACAGCGTGTAGGTCGGGCTGCGGACCTTGCCCGGGTGGCCGAGCGCGCGCAGGATCGCGCGCGACAGCGTGGTCTTGCCCGCGCCGAGATCGCCCGAGAGCTGCACGTGCACGGTTTGCGGCGGCAGCACGCGCACGGCGCCGGCCAGCGCCGCGCCGAGCCGCGCGGTGGCGGCTTCGTCGGGCAGGGTCAGGGTGCGTTCTTCGAGCAGGGGCATTGCGTACAATTCGGGAATGATCGACCGAGCCACCGGCGCGCCCGCCACCTCACCCCTTCCTGCCAGCGGCGGCGCCGGCCTGGCTACGCTGGTGCGCTCGATCCGGGCGTGGGGCGCGGAGCTGGGCTTCGACGCGGTCAGCATCGCCGACGTGGACCTGAGCCGGGCGGAAGCGGGGTTGATGGCGTGGCTGGCGCAGGGCTACCACGGCGACATGGATTATATGGCGAACCACGGCCCGCGGCGCGCCCGCCCCGCGGAACTGGTGCCCGGCACCGTGCGCGCAATCGTGGCCCGCATGCCCTACCTGCCGGCCGCCGGCGCCGACGACTGGCGCGCGCGCGAGCTGGCCCGGCTCGACGACCCCGCCACCGCAGTGGTCTCGCTCTATGCGCGCGGACGCGACTATCACAAGGTGCTGCGCAGCCGCCTGCAGCAGCTGGCCAGCCGCATCGAGGCCGCCATCGGCCCGTTCGGCTACCGCGTGTTTACCGATTCGGCGCCGGTGATGGAGGTCGCGCTGGCCACGCAGGGCGGCCTGGGCTGGCGCGGCAAGCACACGCTGCTGCTCGACCGCGAGGGCGGCTCGATGTTCTTCCTCGGCGAGATCCTGGTCGACGTGCCGTTCCCGGCCGACCCGCCCGCGGAAGCCCATTGCGGCAACTGCCGACGCTGCATCGACATCTGCCCCACGCAGGCCATCCTCGCGCCCTACCGGCTCGACGCGCGCCGCTGCATTTCCTACCTGACCATCGAGCACAAGGGCGCCATCCCCGAGCCGCTGCGCGCGCCGCTGGGCAATCGCGTGTACGGCTGCGACGACTGCCAGCTCGCGTGCCCGTGGAACAAGTTCGCCCACCGCGCCACGCTGCCGGACTTCGACGTGCGCAACGGCTTCGACGCGCCCGACATGGCGGCGCTGTTCGGCTGGACCGAGGCGGAATTCAGCCAGCGCCTGGAAGGCAGCCCGATCCGCCGCATCGGCCACGAGCGCTGGCTGCGCAATCTCGCGGTGGGGCTCGGCAACGGCCTGCGCGCGGCCTGCGAGCGCGGCGACGCGGCGCTGGCCGCGCGCATCCGCGCCGCGCTCGGCGCGCGCCAGGCCACGGCCAGCCCGCTGGTGCGCGAGCACATCGACTGGGCGCTGGCGCAGGAAGTGGGCGCCGCGGCGCCGGCCTGCGCCGCGGACTGAAACCCGCTTGAGCATGCCGGATCGGACCGAAGCCGCCGGCGGGCCGCGCCGGCGCCGTCCACGCTAGCCGCGCGCGCTAGCTGACCACGGCCAGCCAGAACGGCGTGGTGACGATGGCCACCACGGTCATGACCGAGATGGTGGCCGCCACCATCGGCCCGTTGCCGCCCATGCGCACGGCCAGGATGTAGGTGCTCGAGGCGGTCGGCAGCGAGGCGTACAGCACCACGATCTGCGCCTGCAGCTCGGTCAGCGGCAGCAGCCGCGCCAGCAGCCACGCGAAGCACGGCATCGCCACCAGCTTGACTGCGCTCCACCACGCCATCGGCCCGGCCGCGCCGGTGGCGCCGCTCATCTGCAGGCCGGCGCCCACGGTCATCAGCCCCAGCGCGGTCGAGGCCGAGCCGAGCCGGTTCAGCGTCATCGCCAGCACCTCGGGCGGATGCAGGCCGAGCAGGTTGGTCAGCAGGCCGCCCGCGGTGGCCAGGATCAGCGGGTTGCGCGCCAGCTCGCGCCACACGCGCGCGTCGCCGTGGCGCGCCAGCGCCCACACCGCCACCACGTTGCACAGCGGCACCGAGCAGCCGACGATCACCGCCATCATGGCGAGGCCCTCGCCGCCGCCCAGGCGCGCGGCCAGCGCCAGCGCGATGTAGGAATTGAAGCGGAAGGCGGTCTGCAGGCCGGAGGCGAAATCGACCGGCGCGGGCCGCAGCACCCACTTGACGGCGTAGCCGCCGGCCATGCCGAACGCGGTGGTCGCCAGGGCCAGGCCGAGCATGGCCGAGGTGGAGGAAAAATCGAACTTCGCGCTGTTGGTGGACTGCAGCAGCAGCGCCGGGAACAGGACGAAATACACCAGGCGCTCGACGCCGGCCCAGAACGCGCGGTCGAACGGCGTATAGCGCACCAGCAGCCAGCCGATCAGGATCAGGCTGAAATCCGGCACCAACAGCAAGGCAAAAGACATTGTCTCGTTTGTTTTAACTGCTTTCTTTGTTTTATTTGTCTTATCTGCGGAAACTGCCTCGCGTAGCGCAATTTCGGCAAAGTGCAACAAAGTGCGGACTAGGGCCGATACCGATAGGTATTGTTGCAGAAATCCCTCAATATGACACGTTCCGTCGTTCCGCCTGTCCTTCATGCTGCCCCGTCGTACCCCGTCCGCGCGCGCGCCGTTGCCGCGCCGCGCCTGCCAGCTGGCGCTCATCGCGAGCGCGGCCGCGGCCCTGTCCCTGCCTGGCGGGCACGCCCGCGCCGGCGAGATCGAGGGCATGCGCATCGACGACGCGACCCGGGTCGGCGGCAAGGAGCTGCAGCTCAACGGCATGGGCCTGCGCTCGGTGTTCGTCATCAAGGGCTACGTGGCCGCGCTCTACCTGCCCGAGAAGGCCCGCAACGCCACCGTGGTGCTGGGCGCGCCGGGCCCCAAGCGCCTGCAGATCCGGCCGCTGCGCGAGGTCGGCGCGGACAGCTTCATCAAGGCGCTGGACGAGGGCATCCGCGAGAATCACAGCGAGATGCAGGTGCGGCGGCTGTCCGAACGCCTGCTGCTGCTGCACCGGACGATGGAACAGATGGGCACCGCCCGCAAGGGCGACGTGATCGATTTCGACTTCTCGCCCGACGGCGGCACCGTGGTGGCCATCAACGGCACCCCGCGCGGCAAGCCGATCCCGGGCGAGGATTTCTACCAGGCGGTGCTGCGCATCTTCCTGGGCGACCATCCGGTCGACCGGGACCTCAAGCGCGGCCTCCTGGGCGGCTGACCGGCGAGACGCGGGCCGCAGCGCACGGCCCGCCCGCCAGAACTCACGCCGCCGGCCTCGCCGCGCCCGCCACCGCGGGCGCCTGGCCGGCGTTCTTCACCTTGGGCGGACATCCCCGCCCGGTCTTTGATGGGAGACACGATCTCATGCACAAGAGCAAGATTGCACTGGCCCTCGGCCTGGCCGCCGCCGCGTCGGTCGCGCAGGCGCAAAGCTTTCCGACCAAGCCGATCCGGCTGATCATCCCGTTCGCCCCGGGCGGCACCACCGACATCGTCGGGCGCGGCGCGGCCGACCAGATGAGCCGCATCCTGGGCCAGCCCGTGGTGGTGGAAAACCGCGCCGGCGGGGGCGGCTCGATCGGCGCCGACGCCATCGCCAAGGCCGCGCCCGACGGCTACACCATCGGCATCTCCACGGTGTCGACGATGGCGGTCAACCCCGCCTGCAACCCCAAGCTGTCCTACGACCCGATCAAGGACTTCAAGCCCATCACCAACCTGGCCAACGTGGCCAACGTGATCGCGGTCAACCCGAACTTCCCGGCCAAGAACTACCAGGAATTCCTCGCGGTGCTCAAGGCCAACCCGGGCAAGTACTCGTTCGCCACGTCCGGCACCTGCGCGTTCGGCCACATGCTGGGCGAGCAGTTCAAGGTCTCGACCAAGACCTTCATGGTCCATATCCCGTACCGCGGCGCGGGCCCCGCGCTGAACGACGTGCTGGCCGGCCAGGTGCCGATCATGGTGGACAACCTGCCGTCGTCGATGCCCTACATCAAGGCCGGCAAGCTGCGCGCGATCGTGGTGGCGTGGAACAAGCGCCTGGACTCGCTGCCCGACGTGCCGACCTTCGGCGAGATGGGCCTGAAGGAGCCGAACGACCCGGCGTGGTACGGCCTGGTGGCGCCGGCCGGCACGCCCGACGACGTCATCAAGAAGCTCAACGAGGCCGCCGTCAAGGCCCTGCAGGACAAGGACTTCCAGCAGCGCCTGCGCACCGCCGGCGCCGAGCCGTCGGGCAACTCGCCGGCGCAGCACGCGGCGGAGATCAAGAAGGAGTTCGACAAGATGAAGAACCTGGTCAAGGTGCAGAACATCAAGCTCGAGCAGTAAGCGCGGAGCGGAACTGCGCCGCCGAAGGTTTGCTCCCCTCTCCCATGAAATGGGAAAGGGGAAAACACCGGCGGCAAGCCGATTCCGTCAGTACCCTGGAAGGCCTCCCGCGGGAGGCCTTTTTCGATCGCCGCGCCGCCATGCACTAGAATCCGGATTTACCGGCCCGGCCGTTGCGCCGGCCTTTCGCGCCAACCGCTGCCCGTTTCCCGCACTCCGCCCGCCATGCATTCCCGCTTCGACGCCATCCTCCCCGCGCCCTTCGGCAAGGTCGGCGTGCGCACCGGGGGCGACATGATCCGCGAGATCGTCTACCTGCCCGGCAGCGTGCCGCCCGTCGCGCCCGCCAGCGCGGTGGCGCGGCGGCTGGCGCGGCAGCTCGAGGCCTATTACGCCGATCCCGACGCGCCGCTGGACGCGCCGCTGGCGCCGGCCGGCACCGACTTCCAGCGCCGCGTGTGGCGCGCCATCGCCGCCGTGCCGCGCGGCAAGGTCACCACCTACGGCGCGATGGCGCGCGAGATCGCCAGCGTGCCGCGCGCGGTCGGGCAGGCCTGCGGCTCCAACGCGTTTCCGCTGGTGATCCCGTGCCACCGCGTGGTGAGCGCGGGCGGCCTGGGCGGCTTCGCCCATCACAGCGAGGACGGTTTCCTGCTCGACACCAAGCGCTGGCTGCTGCGCCACGAAGGCGTGATGCTGATATGAGCCGCGCCGCAGCCACAGCCGCCCTCCCCGACCCCGACGCGGCGCCCGACAGCGCCGCGCTGCTGGCCGACCTGGACCTGGTCGGCCGCTTCTGCGACGCGCTGTGGCTCGAGGACGGCCTCTCGCAGAACACCATCGACGCCTACCGGCGCGACCTCACGCTGCTCGCGCGCTGGCTGCACGCCGATGCCCCGCGCGCGCTGCTCGAGGTCGACGACGCCGCCCTCAACGGCTACTTCGCCGCGCGCCACCCCGAGACGCGCGCGTCGTCGGCCAACCGGCGGCTCACGGTGTTCAAGCGCTTCTTCCAGTGGGCGCTGCGCGAGCGCATGATCACCGCCGACCCCTGCCTGCTGCTGCGCCCGGCCAAGCAGCCGCCGCGCTTTCCCAAGACGCTGAGCGAGGCGCAGGTCGAGGCCCTGCTCGCCGCGCCCGACACCGCCACCGCGCTGGGCCTGCGCGACCGCACCATGCTGGAGCTGATGTACGCCAGCGGCCTGCGCGTGTCCGAGCTCACGCAGATGAAGACCATCGAGATCGGCCTCAACGAGGGCGTGGCGCGCGTGGTC
Organism: Cupriavidus sp. FW216-B1; assembly: GCF_058789195.1. NCBI lineage: Bacteria > Pseudomonadati > Pseudomonadota > Betaproteobacteria > Burkholderiales > Burkholderiaceae > Cupriavidus > Cupriavidus sp. FW216-B1. Next base: position 385,709 of record NZ_JBYTEL010000006.1, read on the forward strand.
GGCGGCAAGGGCAACAAGGAGCGGCTGGTGCCGTTCGGCGCGGAAGCCGGCGACTGGCTACGCCGCTACCTCGCGCAGGGCCGCCCCGCGCTGCTCGGCGAGCGCGCCTGCGACGCGCTGTTCGTCACGCAGCGCGGCGAGGGCATGACGCGCCAGGCCTTCTGGCACCTGATCAAGCGCCACGCGCGCGAGGGCGGCATCCACGCCCCGCTGTCGCCGCACACGCTGCGGCATGCCTTCGCCACGCACCTGCTCAACCACGGCGCCGACCTGCGCGTGGTGCAGCTGCTGCTCGGGCACGCCGACATCTCCACCACGCAGATCTACACCCACGTGGCGCGCGAGCGCCTGCGCGAACTGCACCAGCACCACCATCCGCGCGGCTGAGCGCCCCGCCGCGCGCACCCGTCACAGCAGCATTCATCATGAGCAAGCCCAGACACGTTTCCGAAACCCCGGCCACCCAGTTCCTCAAGCAGCACGGCGTGGCCTACGGCGAGCATGCCTACGAGTACGTCGAGCATGGCGGCACCGGCGAATCGGCCCGCCAGCTCGGCGTGCCCGAGCATGCCGTGGTCAAGACGCTGGTGATGGAAGACGAGAAGGCGCAGCCGCTGATCGTGCTGATGCACGGCGACTGCTCGGTTTCCACCAAGAACCTCGCGCGCCAGACCGGCCGCAAGAGCGTGCAGCCGTGCAAGCCCGAGGTCGCGCAGCGCCACAGCGGCTACATGGTCGGCGGCACCTCGCCGTTCGGCACGCGCAAGCGCATGCCGGTCTACGTGGAGGCGAGCGTGCTGGCGCTGGACACGATCTACATCAACGGCGGCCGGCGCGGCTACCTGGTGAGCATCGCGCCGGGCGTGCTGCCCGGGCTGGTCGGCGCGGTGGCGGTGGAGTGCGCGCTGCCCGACTGAGCGGCGCCCGCGCGCGCCGTCCCGCAAGAACGGCGGCGCGGTATTGGGGAAGTCACGGGGAAATCACGGCGCAGCCGCGGCACTGCGCCGGGCTGGCCCGCGCTACAATCCGGCCAGCCTCAAATTCCCGTTCCCCACATGGCCAACCTGATTCTCGCTATCCTCGCCTACCTGATCGGTTCCCTCTCCTTCGCCGTCGTGGTCAGCAAGGCGATGGGCCTGCCCGATCCGCACACCTACGGCTCCGGCAACCCCGGCGCCACCAACGTCCTGCGCAGCGGCAACAAGAAGGCGGCGGTGCTGACGCTGATCGGCGACGGCCTCAAGGGCTGGCTGGCGGTCTGGCTGGCGCGGCATTTCGGCCCGGCCTACGGCATCGGCGACAGCGGCGTGGCACTGGCGGCGGTGGCGGTGTTCCTCGGCCACCTGTTCCCGGTGTTCTTCGGTTTCGCCGGCGGCAAGGGCGTGGCGACCGCGGCCGGCATCCTGTTCGCCATCGACCCGCTGCTGGGCCTGGGCACGCTGGCCACGTGGCTCATCATGGCCTTCTTCTTCCGCTACTCGTCGCTGGCCGCGCTGGTGGCGGCGGTGTTCGCGCCATTCTTCTACGTGCTGATGTCGGGGGTGGACGTGATCGCCGGCGCGGTGTTCGTCATCAGCGTGATGCTGGTGGTGCGGCACCGGGCGAACATCGGCAACCTGCTGGCCGGCAAGGAAAGCCGGATCGGTGAAAAGAAGAAGGCGGGCTGAAGGTCTGCGCCGGGAGCGGCGCGGCCCGCTTCCGCGCGCTACACGCCCGACGGGGCCTGAGCGCCCTGCCGCATCGCATCCGTGATGCTCGAAGTCGTCTCCCGCACGTGAGCGCGCATCAATGCCTCCATGACGGCGGGGTCGCCGTCCCTCAGCGCCTGCATCAATTCCTCGTGGACGGACTGGATGCTGTCCAGCGAAGGCGAGTTCTCCAGCCAGATGCGCATCAGCGGCTCCACCACCGAATGCAGTGAGGATATCTGGCGCATCAGCCTGGGCGCGTCGCTGATGGAACACAGCCGTTCGTGGAACTGCCGATGCACGGTGATCCAGTCCGAGAGGCTGGGCTGACAGCTTTCCATCCGCACGAGCAGCTGTTCCAGATCCTGGATATCCGCCTCCGTGGCCCGCTCGGCCGCCATCGCCGCGGCCAGCCCCTCCAGCACCGCGCGCATCTCGAAGACCTCGCTGACCTCCTTCTCGGTCAGGCCCCGGACCACGACACCGCGGTTCGGCCGGATGACAAGCAGGCCCTCGCCCGCCAGCCGGCTGAACGCCTCGCGGACCGGCATGCGGCTCATGCCGATGGCAGCCGCGATTTCCTCGGGAACGAGGCGATCGCCGGGCCGCATCTCCCCCATCCGGATCCCGTGGAGGATGTGTTGGTACGCCTCTTCCTGCGCGCTTGCGGGGCGAGGCTCGAACGGTGACTGACGCATTCTGTGTCCTGATGTTTGGGGAGCAATTATAGAGAGCGCGCTCCCCCGCGCATGTTCGTGACACGAACATGCGCGGGCACGGCACATCCGCGCCATCCCGATGTGCGCTTCCGGTGCAGCGCAGACGCCGGAATCGTTGCCCGCGACACGCAAACGGCACTGCAAGGGTGCGCGCGGGCCCCACCCTCCCAGGCACAACTCTTGCTCCATTATATTTCGCTATCTGGAATTGGATACACGTATTCGTGTATACGCGGATTCAAAATCCGGGGCGCCTGCGTATCATTGGCTTCTCGCGCCCCGGGCAGACGGCTCCAGGACGGAGGCAACCCCTCCGCTGCCAAGACGACCTTTCTACGGAGTGATGATGAGTCTCTTTCGACGAATCTGCTGTGGATTCACCCTGCTGGCTCTCGGGACCACCGCCCTTGCGCAAACCAGCTCCTGGCCGGCCAGGCCGGTACGCCTCGTGGTTCCGTTCCCGGCCGGAGGCGGCGTCGACATCGTGAGCCGCTACCTGGGCGAGAAGCTGTCGGCCGAGCTCAACCAGTCGTTTGTCGTCGAGAACCGCCCCGGCGCGGCGACGCTGATCGCGTCCGAGGCCGTGTCGAATGCCACGCCCGACGGCTATACGCTGCTGGTGGCCACCACGTCGTCGCTCGTATCGAATCGCTTTCAGTACAAGAAGCTGCGCTACGACCCGGATGCGTTCGAGCTGGTGTCGCTGGTCTCGTATCAGCCGCTGGTCCTGCTGGCGAACCAGACGCTCCCGCTCAAGAACGTCAAGGGACTGATCGGCCAGGCGAAGCAACACCCCGACGCGCTCAGCTATGGCTCATTCGGAACCGGGACGTTTTCCCATCTCGCCGTGGAGCTGCTCGACACCCGTGCCGGCATCAAGATGACCCATGTCCCCTACAAGGGCGCCGCCGAGGCGCTTCCGGCATTGATCGGAAACCAGGTCCAGATCTATGCGGACACGATCTCGAGCAGCATCTCGTACATCCGGAACGGCAACCTGAAACCCCTCGCCGTCACGAGCGCCGCGCGCACGGCGGCGCTGCCGGACGTTCCCACCATCGCAGAGCAGGGATTCCCCGGATTCGACATGTCGTCGTGGGCTTCCATCGTCGCGCCGAAAAATACCCCGAAGGACATCGTCGGCAAGCTGCAGGCGGCGCTGACCAAGGTCCTGAAGTCGAAGGAATACAGGGAACGCCTGTCCGAAGTGGGCCAGGAACTCCCGCCGGAAAAGATCGGCCCCGCGGCATTCGCCGAACAGATCAAGTCGGACATCCCGAAGCTGCGCGATGTCATGAAGGAGGCGGGGGTGGAGCCCATCTGACCCCGCCGGTAGCCATGCAATCCAAACGCGAGTAGAACAATGAAACAGGCAACGAATCTCTCATCGGCGGATATCGCCAATCAACTGCATCCCTACACGAACCTGGGGGTGCACGAAACGACTGGCCCCATGATCATCACGCGCGGCGAAGGCGTGTATGTGTACGACGACAAGGGAAACCGCTATCTGGAGGGGCTTGCCGGCCTGTTCTGCGCGTCGCTCGGTTTCAGCAATGACCGCCTGGCGGATGCGGCGGACAGGCAGATGCGCAAGCTGCCCTTCTACCACGCATTCGGGCACAAGGCGTCCGAGCCGTCCATCCGCCTCGCCGAGCGGCTGATCGGGATGGCCCCGGCACCGATGTCGAAAGTCTTCTTCGCCAACTCCGGCTCGGAAGCCAACGACACCGCGATCAAGCTCGCGTGGTACTACAACAATGCGCTGGGCCGGCCCGACAAGAAGAAGATCATCTCGCGGAAGCGGGCATACCACGGCGTCACGATCGCCTCGGCGAGCCTCACCGGATTGCCGAACAATCACCGGGATTTCGATCTGCCGATCGCCGGCATCCTGCACACCGACTGCCCGCACCACTACCGCAACGCGCTCGCCGGCGAAAGCGAGGAGGCCTTCGCGACCCGCTGCGCCGACTCGCTGGAGCGGCTCATTCTCGCCGAAGGCCCGCAGACCATTGCCGCCTTCTTCGCCGAGCCGATCATGGTGTCCGGCGGCGTCATCGTTCCGCCCGCGACGTACTTCGAAAAGATCCAGAAGATCCTCAGGAAGTACGACATCCTCCTTATTGCCGACGAGGTGATCTGCGGTTTCTACAGAACGGGAGAGACGTTCGGCTCGCAGCTCTACGATCTGCAGCCCGACATGATTGCCTGCGCCAAGCAGCTCTCCGCCGGCTTCCTGCCCATTTCCGCGCTGATGGTCAACGACAAGGTGTATCGGGCGATGGTCGACGAGAGCCGCAAGATCGGCACCTTTGGCCACGGCTTCACATACACGGGCCACCCGGTCGCGGCCGCGGTCGCCCTGGAGACCCTCGATATCTACGAGGACGAGCGGATTCTCGACCACGTGCGCGAAATCATCCCCCATTTCCAGGCGCGGCTGGCCGCGCTGGCCGGCCATCCGCTCGTCGGGGAGGCCCGGGGCGTCGGGCTGCTCGGGGCCGTCGAGGTGGTGGCGGACAAGCAGACCAAGGAAGCATATCCGGTGGAAACCGGGGTCGCGGCCAAAGCCGGGACCTTCGCGCTGTCGCGCGGCGTCATCACGCGAGCGCTCGGGGACACGGTCAACATGTGCCCGCCGTTGATCATCTCCAGGAGCGAGATCGAACAACTGTTCGACGGCATCGAAGGCGCGCTCGACGATACCTATAGCTGGGCCAGGGCCCGCCACCAGGAACCGGCCTGAAGGTGCGCCGGGTCCGCTGCCGGACCCGCGCCACGCGGAGTCGCCCGACCCTGAATCTTCGGGCGGGCGCTCAGGGCATCTTGCCGAGGATCTTTTCCATCTCGTCCGCGGAGAAGGCCGGCAGCGTCTGCGTGCGGACGTTGCCGGCCGCGCCGATCGACAGGCCGAACGCCGTCATCGTGGCTTCGTCGGGCGCGGAAAAGGTCGCCACGAGGTCGTATTGCCCGAGCGTCCAGTAGATGTCTTTCATCTCGATGCCGCATGTCTTCGCCATTTCGCGGACGATTGCGGCACGCCGGGTCGTATCCTTTACGGTACGGATTCCCTGGTCGGTGAAGTTCAGTAAGGTGACAAAGGTTGCCATGATGCGTCTCCTGATCAACTGGCACGGCACGGTGCGTCGCCGAAACACATGGGGAAGCCGGGAGCCGCAATCTGCGTACCACGCGAGGCGGCACGCGGCACGCATGGCCGCGGCAAGGGAAGACGGGCGCGCCGGCGCGCCGATCCGGCCAAAACTGCTTCAGGATTGATACGCCCTGCCGCGCGGACCCGCGCGGCGGAGTCGCTCAGGCCGCCTGCGCCAGCGCCGCGAACGGGAAGATCATCTCCACCCGCAGGCCGCCTTCGGCGCGGTTTTCCAGCACCAGGCGGCCGCCCGACTGGCGCACCAGGCGGTCGACGATGGCCAGGCCGAGGCCCGAGTGGGCGTTGCCGCCGCGCGCCGGGTCCAGCCGCACGAATGGCAGCGTGACCTTTTCCATCGCCTCGGGCGGGATGCCGCTGCCTTCGTCCTCCACCACCATGTGCCAGCCGTCGGCCTGGCGCGAGGTGGACAGCCGCACCGGCGGCGCGCCGTAGGCGTAGGCGTTGTCGATCAGGTTGCCGACGATGCGGTCGAGCTGGGTGGCGATCATGCGAAAGCCTTCGCCGGCGGCCAGCGACAGCTCGATGGTCTTGTCCTGCTCGGCCAGCGAGGCGGCCAGCTCGGCGATGCGGCGGTCGACCGGCACCGGGCGCGCGGCCGGCTCGCCGCTCTGGGCGAAGGTGAGGAACTGCTCGACGATGGCGGACATCGACTCCACGTCGCGCGTCACGCCGGCGGCCGACTTGGGATCGGCCAGCATCTCGGCGCGCAGGCGCAGCCGCGCCAGCGGCGTCTTCAGGTCGTGGGCGATGCCGGCCAGCATGGTGTTGCGCTCCTGGTCGATGCGCGTGAGGTCGGCCATCATGCGGTTGAAGCGCTCGATCAACTGGCGCAGCTCGTGCGGGCCGCGCTCGCGCAGCGGCTCCACCGCGTGCTGGCGCGAGAGCTGCTCAGCCGCGGCGGCCATGTCGCGCACCGGGCGCTGGATCTGCCAGGCGATCAGCAGCGCCACCGCCATCGCCACGCCCACCACCAGGATCACGCCCGGCAGCAGGCGGTTGTCGGGCGGCGGGTTGACCACCCACAGCACCGGCATGGCGATCCAGTCCTCGCGATGCGGCAGCTTGACCCAGATGCGCGAGGTCTCTTCTTCCTCCAGCCGCACCTGGCTGCCGGCCGGCAGGCGCTGGGCGAACTGGTCGACCAGGCGGCGCGCGCGGCCCTTGGCGGTCACGGTGTGCTCGACCGCGCTGGCCTCGCTGGCCACCTCGACCAGGCTCGGCAGCGGCGCCGGCGGCTTGGCCGCCAGCGCGCGCTGGATGCTGTCGAACTGGAACAGCATCTGCTCGACCGAATAGTCCACCTGCTGCTGGCGGCGGTCCATGCGCAGGATCGCCAGCCACGAGAAGTGGCTCAGCACCAGCACCGCGGCAATCAGCAGCGCGATGCGGCCGAACAGCGTGTCGATGCGCAGTTTCATTGCGGTATGTCGTCGGCTTCGTCGGGCACGAAGGTGTAGCCGCGCCCGCGCACGGTCTGGATGTAGCGGGGCCGCTGCGCGTCTTCGTCGAGCAGGCGCCGCAGGCGCCATATCTGCACGTCGATGCCGCGGTCGCTGATGCCGCTCGCGGAGCCGTACATCAGCTCCACGATGCGCTCGCGCGAGAGCACTTCGAGCGGATGCGTGAGCAGCAGCTTGAGCAGCGCGAATTCGGTGTCGCTGATCGGCACCGCGTCGCCCGCGCGCACCAGCGAGCGCTGGCGGAAATTCACGCGGAACGGCCCGAACGCGAGCCCTTCGCGGTCTTCCGGCGCGGCCGCCGGGCGCGCCAGCTTGCGCCGCAGCACGGCGTTGATGCGGGCCAGCAGCTCGCGCGGCGAGAACGGCTTGCCGAGGTAGTCGTCGGCGCCGATCTCCAGGCCCACGATGCGGTCGATCTCGTCGCTGCGCGCGGTCAGCAGGATGACCGGGATGTCGTCATTCTTGGCGCGCAGGTTGCGCAGCGCGGTGAGGCCGTCCACCTTCGGCATCATCAGGTCCAGCACGATCAGCGCCGGGCGCTCTCGCTCCAGGCGCGCATGCAGGCCTTCGCCGTCGTGCAGGACGGAGACCGCAAAGCCTTGCTGGCTCAGGTATTCGCGCAGCAGGTCGCGGAGTTCTGGATCGTCGTCGACGACCAGGATCTGGGTGGGCTGATTGGCTCGCATAGGCAGATGATAGCTAGGCTGGGCGCGGCAATCCGGGCGAATTGTTTCAGGGCATTACACCCGGGCCACTGGTAATGAACTGTAAGAATGGGCGTCGGCGGTGAAACATCCGCGCCGCCAGGGCGCATTATGCTTCGCTTATGTTTGCTGCCCCCGGCGCCGCCGGAGAGCGCGGCACCGATCCGAAGCTGCCCGGCACGATGTGCCGTCGCGTGCTGCCCGCGGCTCGCGCGGATGGCATTACGGCATACTTCTGCCTCTCCCACCCCGAAAACCCGATTTACGCGTTTTGTCGCGTCGCATCCCAGGAACCGGTCATGGCCAACCCCGAAGAAAACCAACAGGCTAAACAGCCAACGTCCGGCAAGGCGGCCTCGCACCGCCCCAGACTGATCGCCGCCGCGCTGGCCGTGCTGCTGGCGGGCGGTGGATGGTACTGGTACCACCATCGTAGCGCGGCCGCGCCGGACGCGCAGGGCGCCGCGGCCGGCGCCGGCGCGCGCGCGCCCGGCGCGAGTGGCCCGGGCGGACGCGGCGGCCCCGGCGCGCAGCGCTCGCCGGTGGTGGTCAGCACGGTCGCCAGGCGCAACATGGACGTCATCCTCAACGGCCTGGGCAACGTCACGCCGGTGGCCAACGTGACCGTGCGCGTCCAGGTGTCCGGGCCCATGCTCAAGGTCCTGTTCAAGGAAGGCCAGATGGTCAAGGCCGGCGACGTGCTCGCCGAGATCGACCCGCGCCCGTTCCAGGCCGCGCTCGACCAGGCCGTGGGCACGCTGGCGCGCGACCGCGCGCTGCTCGAGAACGCCCGCCTGGACCAGAAGCGCTACCGCACGCTGCTGGCGCAGGATTCGGTTTCCAGCCAGCAGGTGGACACCCAGGACGCGCTGGTGCGCCAGTACGAGGGCACCGTCAAGACCGACCAGGGCAACGTCGACAACGCGCGCCTGCAACTGGGCTACACGCGCGTGCTGGCGCCGGTGTCCGGGCGCATCGGCCTGCGCCAGGTGGACCCCGGCAACATCGTCAGCACCACCGATACCAACGGCATCGCGCTGATCACCCAGGTGGCGCCGATCGCGGTGCTGTACACGATTCCCGAGGACAACCTGCCGTCGGTGCTGCGGCGCCTGAACGCCGGCGAGCAGCTGCCGGTGATCGCGCTGGACCGCCAGGCGCGCAACAAGCTGGCCGAGGGCACGCTGCTGACCACCGACAACCAGATCGACACCACCACCGGCACGGTCAAGCTCAAGGCCATCTTCCCCAACGCCGACGGGATGCTGTTCCCCAACCAGTTCGTCAACGTGCGCACCCGCGTGGACACGCTCGAGGACGCCACCGTCATCCCGGTGGCGGCGGTCCAGCGCGGCCAGCAGGGCACCTTCGTCTACGTGGTCGACGACAACAACCAGGTCAAGGTGCAGAACGTCACGCTGGGCCCGGGCGACGAGAACCGGGTGTCGGTCGCCAAGGGCCTGGAGCCGGGCCAGCACGTGGTGGTGGACGGCGCCGACCGGCTCAAGGAAGGCATGACGGTGGAAACCGTGGACCCGGCCGCGCGCGCCTCGCAGCTCGTGCCGGCCAGCCAGCCGCGCGGGCGCGGACGCCGCCGCGAAGGCGGCTGGGGCGGTGCCAGCGGCTCGGGCGCCGCTGGTGCCTCCGGTGCCTCCGGCGCCGGCGGCGAGGGCCGCCGCCACCACAACGGCGCCAGCGCGGCGGGGGGCGGGGGGGGGGCGCCCGGGGGGGCGCCGCGCCGCAGCGGCCGCAGTAAGGACCGATACATGAACCCGTCACGCCTCTTCATCGAGCGGCCGGTCGCCACCGCGCTGCTGATGCTCGCCATCCTGCTGTCCGGGCTGGTGGCCTTCCGCCTGCTGCCGCTGTCCGCGCTGCCCGAGGTCGACTACCCGACCATCCAGGTCACCACGCTCTACCCCGGCGCCAGCCCCGACGTGATGACCTCGTCGATCACCGCGCCGCTGGAGCGACAGTTCGGCCAGATGCCGGGGCTCAAGCAGATGTCGTCCTCGTCGTCGGGCGGCGCCTCGGTGATCACGCTGCAGTTCGAGCTGACGCTGTCGCTCGACATCGCCGAGCAGCAGGTGCAGGCGGCCATCAACGCCGGCAGCAACCTGTTGCCGGCCGACCTGCCGATGCCGCCGGTCTACAGCAAGGTCAACCCGGCCGACGCGCCCATCCTGAGCCTGGGCATCACCTCCGACACCCTGCCGCTGCCCAAGCTGCAGGACATGGTCGACACGCGCGTGGCGCAGAAGATCTCGCAGATCCAGGGCGTGGGCCTGGTCACGCTCAGCGGCGGGCAGCGCCCGGCCGTGCGCGTGCAGGCCAACCCCACCGCGCTGGCCTCGCTCGGCATGTCGATCGACGACCTGCGCACCGCCATCGGCAACGCCAACGTCAACGGCTCCAAGGGCAGCTTCGACGGCCCGGCGCGCGCCTCGACCATCGACGCCAACGACCAGCTCAAGTCGGCCGACGAGTACAAGCAGATCATCATCGGCTACCAGAACGGCGCGCCGATCCGCATCACCGACGTCGCCAACATCGTCGACGGCGCGGAAAATTCGCGGCTGGCCGCCTGGTCCAACGACAAGCCGGCCATCATCATGAACATCCAGCGCCAGCCCGGCGCCAACGTGATCGAGGTGGTGGACCGCATCAAGACGCTGCTGCCGCAGCTGGAGACCGCGCTGCCGGCCGCCGTGCACGTGCAGTTGCTGACCGACCGCACCACCACCATCCGCGCCTCGGTGCGCGACGTGGAGTTCGAGCTGCTGCTGGCCGTGGCGCTGGTGGTGATGGTGATCTTCGTATTCCTGCGCAACGTGCCGGCCACCATCATCCCGGGCGTGGCGGTGCCGCTGTCGCTGGTGGGCACCTTCGGCGTGATGTACCTGGCCGGCTTCTCGATCAACAACCTCACGCTGATGGCGCTGACCATCGCCACCGGCTTCGTGGTGGACGACGCGATCGTGATGATCGAGAACATCATGCGCTACATCGAGGACGGCGAGAGCCCGATGGCGGCCGCGCTCAAGGGCTCGAAGCAGATCGGCTTCACCATCATCTCGCTGACCTTCTCGCTGGTGGCGGTGCTGATCCCGCTGCTGTTCATGGGCGACGTGGTGGGCCGGCTGTTCCGCGAGTTCGCCATCACGCTGGCGGTGTCGATCCTGATCTCCGCGGTGGTCTCGCTCACGCTCACGCCGATGATGTGCGCGCGCCTGCTGCATCACGTGCCGGAGGAAAAGCTGTCGCGCTTCCACCGCGCCACCGGCCGCTTCTTCGATGACGTGATCGCGCGCTACGGCCGCGCGCTGGACTGGGTGCTCGACCGCCAGAAAAGCACGCTGCTGGTGGCGGTGGGCACGCTGGTGCTGACCGTGCTGCTCTACCTGCTGGTGCCCAAGGGCTTCTTCCCGGTGCAGGACACCGGCGTGATCCAGGCCATCACCGAGGCCTCGCAGAGCACCTCGTTCCCGGCCATGCAGCTCAAGCAGGAGGCGGTGGCCAAGGTGGTGATGCAGGACCCGGCGGTGGAAAGCCTGTCGTCGTTCATCGGCGTGGACGGCACCAACACCACGCTCAACGCCGGGCGCATGCTGATCAACCTCAAGCCCAAGGACCAGCGCAGCGAGACCATCGAGGAGGTCACGCACCGCCTGCAGGCCTCGGTCGAGAAGCTCGGCGGCATCGCCATGTACATGCAGCCGGTGCAGGACCTGACCATCGAGGACCGCGTGGCGCGCACGCAGTACCAGTTCACGGTGCAGGACCCGGACCCGGCCACGCTGGCCACCTGGGTGCCGCGCCTGGTCGAGCGGCTCAAGCAGGAGCCGGAGATGCGCGACGTCGCCAGCGACCTGCAGAACAACGGCCTGCGCGCCTATGTGGAGATCGACCGCGACTCGGCCGCGCGCTTCGGCATCACCACCGCGGTGATCGACAGCGCGCTGTACAGCGCCTACGGCCAGCGCCTGGTGTCGACCATCTTCACGCAGTCGAACCAGTACCGCGTGGTGCTGGAGGCCATGCCCAACTTCCGCACCGGCCCGCAGTCGCTGGCCGAACTGCGCCTGCCCTCCTCTTCCGGCGGCCAGGTGCCGCTGGGCGCGGTGGCGCGCATCTCCGAGCGCACCGGCCCGCTGGTGATCAACCACGAGGGCCAGTTCCCGGCCTCGACGATCTCCTTCAACCTGGCGCCGGGCGCGTCGCTGGGCGCGGCGGTCGACAAGATCACCAAGGTGGAGCAGGAGATCGGCCTGCCGATCTCGATGCAGACCGAGTTCCAGGGCGCCGCGCTGGCGTTCCGCGCCTCGCTGTCGAACACGCTGTGGCTGATCCTGGCCGCGGTGGTGACCATGTACATCGTGCTCGGCGTGCTGTACGAGAGCACCATCCACCCGGTCACCATCCTGTCCACGCTGCCCTCGGCCGGCGTGGGCGCGCTGCTGGCGCTGCTGGTGTCGGGGCAGGACCTCGGCATCATCGCCATCATCGGCATCATCCTGCTGATCGGTATCGTGAAGAAGAACGCCATCATGATGATCGACTTCGCGCTCGAGGCCGAGCGCGAGGGCGGCATGAAGCCGCGCGACGCCATCCACCAGGCCTGCCTGCTGCGCTTCCGCCCGATCCTGATGACGACGATGGCCGCGCTGCTGGCGGCGCTGCCGCTGATGCTGGGCACCGGCATCGGCTCCGAACTGCGCCGCCCGCTGGGCATCACGATGGTGGGCGGCCTGCTGGTCAGCCAGGTGCTGACGCTGTTCACCACGCCGGTGATCTACCTCGCCTTCGACCGCATCGCCGCGCGCCTGGCGGCCTGGCGGCGCCGGCACATCGGCGATCCGCACGATCCGCACGACCCGGGCAAGCCCGATGACGAAGGCGACGGCGGCTGGGGCGGCGGCGAACCGGCACCCGCGGAGCCGCGATGAACCTGTCCGCCCTCTTCATCCACCGGCCGGTCGCCACCGCGCTGCTCACGCTCGGCATCCTGCTGGCCGGCGTCGCCGCGCTGCGCACGCTGCCGGTGTCGCCGCTGCCGCAGGTGGACTTTCCCACCATCTCGGTATCGGCCTCGCTGCCGGGCGCCAGCCCCGAGACCATGGCCGCCACCGTGGCCACGCCGCTGGAGCGCGCGCTCGGCGCCATCGCCGGCGTCACCGAGATCACCTCCAGCAGCTCGCTGGGCTCGACCCGCGTGACCATGCAGTTCGACCTGTCGCGCGACATCGACGGCGCCGCGCGCGACGTGCAGGCGGCCATCAACGCCGCGCGCGGCACGCTGCCCACCAGCCTGCCCAACAACCCGACCTACCGCAAGGTCAACCCGGCCGACGCGCCGATCATGATCATCGGCCTGACCTCGCCGACCATGACGCGCGGCCAGCTCTACGACGCGGCCTCCACCATCCTCGCGCAGAAGCTGTCGCAGGTCGAGGGCGTGGGGCAGGTCACCATCGGCGGCGCCTCGCTGCCGGCGGTGCGCGTGGAGCTCAACCCGACCGCGCTCAACAAGTACGGCATCGCGCTCGAGGACGTGCGCAACACCATCAGCGCCACCAACGCCAACCGGCCGCTGGGCTCGGTCGAAAGCGCGGCCAAGAACTGGCAGGTGTACGCCAACGACCAGGCCCGCACGGCGGCGGAGTACATGCCGCTGATCATCCGCTACGCCACGCCCGGCACGTTCTCGTCGACCTCGGCCGGCGCGCTGATCGCCAGCACCGCCAACGCCACCGCGGGCGGCGGCGTCAGCACCAAGACCGTCAACGGCGTCACCGTCACCACCATCACCACCAGCAGCGGCACCACCACCATCAGCACGGGCGCGACCGGCGGCAACGCCGGCGGCGCGGGCCCGAACTCGTTCGCGGTGCCGGTGCGGCTGTCCGACGTGGCCAGCGTGGTCGATTCGGTCGAGGACATCCGCAACGCCGGCTCGGCCAACGGCAAGCCCTCGGTGCTGCTGGTGCTCAACCGCTCGCCCGGCGCCAACATCATCGAGACCGTGGACCGCGTCACCGAGATGCTGCCGCATCTGCAGAAGATGATCCCGGCGGCGATCTCGATGGACGTGATGATGGACCGCACGCCCACCATCCGCGCCTCGCTGCGCGAGGTCGAGTACACGCTGATGATCTCGGTGGCGCTGGTGATCATGGTGGTGTTCCTGTTCCTGCGCAACGTGCGCGCCACGCTGATCCCGAGCGTGGCGGTGCCGGTCTCGCTGGTCGGCACCTTCACCGTGATGTACCTGGCGGGCTTCTCGCTGAACAACCTGTCGCTGATGGCGCTGACCATCGCCACCGGCTTCGTGGTGGACGACGCCATCGTGGTGCTGGAGAACATCTCGCGCCACATCGAGGAAGGCATGACGCCGATGGCCGCCGCGCTCAAGGGCACGCGCGAGGTCGGCTTCACGGTGCTGTCGATGAGCCTGTCGCTGATCGCGGTGTTCATCCCGCTGCTGATGATGGGCGGCATCGTCGGGCGGCTGTTCCAGGAGTTCGCCGTCACGCTGTCGGTGGCCATCATGGTGTCGCTGGTGGTGTCGCTGACCACCACGCCGATGATGTGCTCGCGCCTGCTCAAGCCGATGCCGCCCGAGCAGGAGCAGGGGCGCTTCTTCCGCGCCAGCGAGCGCGTGTTCCAGTGGCTGCACGACGGCTACGCGCGTTCGCTGGCGGTGGCGCTGCGCCACAGCCGGCTGGTCTGGCTGGTGCTGCTGTGCACGGTCGGGCTCAACGTGTGGCTCTACGTGATCGTGCCCAAGGGCTTCTTCCCGCAGCAGGACACCGGGCGGCTGATCGGCTTCATCCGCGCCGACCAGGCCACCTCGTTCCAGGCCATGCGCGTCAAGCTCGACAACTTCATCCGCATCGTGCAGTCGGACCCGGCCGTGGTCAACGTGACCGGCTTCACCGGCGGCTCGCAGCGCAATACCGGGCAGATGTTCGTCACGCTCAAGCCGCTGAGCCAGCGCGACGAATCGGCCGACCAGATCATCGCGCGGCTGCGCGGCAAGCTGGCCAAGGAGCCCGGCGCCAGCCTGTTCCTGCAGTCGGTGCAGGACATCCGCATCGGCGGGCGGCAGAGCAGCTCGCAATACCAGTTCACGCTGCAGTCCGACGACCTCGAGGTGCTGCGCGAATGGGAGCCCAAGGTGCGCGCCGCGCTCTCCAACGTCAAGGGGCTCGAGGACATCGACACCGACACCAACGACAAGGGCCTGCAGACCTCGGTCATCATCGACCGCGACACCGCCTACAAGCTCGGCATCACCGCGCAGCAGATCGACGCCGTGCTCAACGACGCCTTCGGCCAGCGCCAGGTGGCGACCATCTACAACCCGCTCAACCAGTACCGCGTGGTGATGGAGCTGAGCCAGGAATACCTGCAGGGGCCGAACGCGCTCAAGGACATCTACGTGGTCGCCGGCAACGGCCACCGCGTGCCGCTGTCGGCCTTCGCGCGCGTGACGCCGACCAGCACGCCGCTGGGCGTGAACCACCAGGGCCAGTTCGCCGCGTCCACCATCTCGTTCAACCTTGCCGACGGCTTCTCGCTGTCGCAGGCGACCGCGGCGATCCAGGACGCGATGGCGCGCATCGGCGCGCCGGAGACGCTGCGCGCGAGCTTCCAGGGCAGCGCGCGCGCGTTCCAGGACTCGCTCAAGAGCCAGCCGCTGCTGATCCTGGCCGCGCTGATCACGATCTACATCGTGCTGGGCATGCTGTACGAGAGCTACGTGCACCCGCTCACCATCCTCTCGACGCTGCCCTCGGCCGGCGTGGGCGCGCTGCTGGCGCTGCTGGGCACGCACACCGACTTCACCATCATCGCGCTGATCGGCGTGATCCTGCTGATCGGCATCGTCAAGAAGAACGCCATCATGATGATCGACTTCGCCATCGACGCCGAGCGGCGCGAGGGCCTGCCGCCGCAGGACGCGATCTACCGCGCCTGCCTGCTACGCTTCCGCCCCATCATGATGACCACGATGGCGGCGCTGCTCGGCGCCATCCCGCTGGCGATCGGCCACGGCGACGGCGCCGAGCTGCGCGCGCCGCTGGGCATCTCCATCGTGGGCGGGCTGGTGGTCAGCCAGTTGCTGACGCTCTACACGACGCCGGTGGTGTACCTGACCCTGGACCGCTGGCGCCTCAAGGTGAAGGCGTGGCGCAGCCGCCGCGCCGCGCTCGCCACGGGCCGCCCCGGCCTCGAATCCTGAATGCGACCCATGAACGCCATTTTCCGCTCCTCTTCCGTGCCCGCCCCGCTGGCCCTGGCCTGCGCCCTGCTGCTGGGCGGCTGCGCCGTCGGCCCCGACTACCAGCGCCCGGACGCGCCGGCCGCGCCCGCCTTCAAGGAAGCCCCCGCCGACAGCGCGCAGTGGGGCGAATGGAAGCCGGCCGAGCCGCAGGACGCCAGCGCACGCGGCCGCTGGTGGGCCATCTTCGGCGATGCCGACCTCGACGCGCTGATGTCGCAGGTGCAGATCTCCAACCAGAACATCAAGGCGGCCGAGGCCCAGTACCGGCAGGCGCAGGCGCTGCTGCAGTCGGCGCGCGCGGGCTACTACCCGACCGTGGGCGCGTCCGCCTCGGCCGGCCGCTCCAGCTCCGGCACCACCACCACCGGCGCCGCGCGCATCGCCAACAGCCAGGGCGCCTCGCTGACGGCGAGCTGGGAGCCCGACCTGTGGGGCAAGGTGCGCCGCCAGGTGGAAAGCAGCGAGGCCAGCGCGCAGGCCAGCGAGGCCACGCTGGCCTCCACGCTGCTGTCGACCCAGGCCACGCTGGCGCAGACCTACTTCCTGCTGCGCATCACCGACCAGCAGCGCGCGCTGCTCGAGCGCACCGTGGCCGACTACACGCGCTCGCTGCAGCTGGTGCGCAACCAGTACGCGGTCGGCACCGCGCAGCGCTCCGACGTGCTGCAGTCGGAAACCCAGCTCAAGAGCGCCCAGGCCCAGCAGATCGACATCCAGATCACGCGCGCGCAGTACGAGCACGCCATCGCCATCCTGATCGGCCAGGCGCCGGCCTCGTTCTCGGTCACGGCGCACGACTTCGCCTCGCGCGTGCCGCGCGTGCCGGCGGCGCTGCCGTCCGCGCTGCTCGAGCGCCGCCCCGACATCGCCGCCGCCGAGCGCCAGATGGCGGCCTCCAACGCCCAGATCGGCGTGGCGCAGGCGGCGTTCTATCCCACGCTGTCGCTGTCGGCCTCGGGCGGGCTGTCCGCGGCCACGCTGGCGCGCTGGCTGTCGCTGCCCGACCGCGTGTGGTCGATCGGCCCGGCGCTGGCCGGCACGCTGTTCGACGGCGGCCTGCGCAGCGCGGCCAAGGCGCAGGCGGTGGCCGCCTATGACCAGTCGGTGGCCGAGTACCGGCAGACCGTGCTGGCCGCCTTCCAGGAGATCGAGGACAACCTCGCCGCGGCGCGCCTGCTGGAACAGGAAGCGGTGGTGCAGGACGACGCGCTGCGCTCCGCGCGCGAGGCGCTGGCGCTGGTCAACAACCGCTACCGCGCCGGCACCGCCGCGCTGCTCGACGTGCTGACCGCGCAGACCACCGCCTACCAGGCCGAGGTCACGGCGCTGTCGATCTACGGCCGCCAGTTCACTGCCAGCGTGGTGCTGATGCGCGCGCTAGGCGGCGGCTGGCATGTGGAGGGCGGCGACGTGGCGCGCGGCGGCCAGCCCGGCGCGGCGGCGGCAGCGCCCGCAACGAACGCGGCCGAAGCGACGCCGGCCGCCGTGCCCGCGTGGACGCCGCTGTCAGCGCCGGCCGCCGCGGACCTCGCGCGCGCGCCGGCAGCGCCGGCGCCGGCGGGCGGCAGGACTGGCGTGCCCGTGCAGGCCATCGCCGAGGAAACGCCGGTCAGCACGCGCGCGCGCTGACCGGCGCCGGTCCGCGCCCGGCCGCGCTCAGGCGGCCGCGAAGCTGACCCGCACCAGCAGCCCGCGGCCTGCGGCGCCGGACAGCAGCGCCAGCGTGGCGCCGTGCGCGCCGGCGATGTCGCGCGCGATGGTCAGGCCCAGCCCGCTGCCGCCCGGCCCCGCGCCCTTGCCGCGGTAGAACGGCTCCAGCACCGCGGCGCGCTCGTCCGGCGCGATGCCGGGGCCGTCGTCCTCCACCTCCAGCAGGCAGGCCGCGCCGTCGCGGCGCGCGCGCACGGTCACGCGGCCGCCGCGCGGCGTGTAGCGCAGCGCGTTGTCGACCAGGTTCACCACCAGCTCGCGCAGCAGCTCGGTGCCCGCCACGCGCGCCGCGCCGTCCGCCGCCGCTTCTACTTCGAGCCCCAGGTCGATGCCGCGCGCGCGGGCGTCGGGCATCAGCGCCACGCACACCTCGCGCGCCAGCGCGTCCAGCGCCAGCGGCCGCGCCGGCGCGGTGCCGCCGTGCGCGGCGCGCGCCGTGGACAGCAGGCGCTCGGCCAGCGCGGCCATGCGCGCGGTGCTGTCGGCCAGCTCGCGCGCGATGCGGCGCTGCTCGGCCGGATCGTGCTCGCGCGCGGCCAGCTGCGCCTGCGTGTGCAGCACCGCCAGCGGCGTGCGCAACTGGTGCGCGGCGTCGGCGATGAAGCGCCGCTGCGCCGCCAGCATCTGCTCCAGCCGCGCCATGTAGCCGTTCATCGCCGCCACCAGCGGCGCGGCCTCGCGCGGCGCGCTGTCCAGCGCGAGCGGCGTGGTGGCGCCGGGCTGGCGCCGCGCCACCTCGTCGCGCAGCGCGTCCAGCGGCGCCAGCGCGCGCCGCGTGAACAGCCAGATCACCAGCACCACGGCCAGCACCAGCACGGCCTGCCCCCACAGCACGTCGAACAGGATGTTGCGCGTGAGCGCCTGGCGCGAATCGAGCGTCTCGCCCACCTCGATCAGCGCCATGCCGCCGCGCGTGCCGCTGGCGTCCATGACCGGCTGGCGCAGCGCGGCGATGCGGATCGGCCGGCCGCGGTAGGTGCGGTCGTAGAAGCTCACCAGCGCCGGATAGAGCCGGGTGCGCGGCTGGCTGGCGTCGAACGGCGGCAGGTCGTCGTAGCCGGAGACGAACTCGCCATGCACGCCGCTCACGCGGTAGAACATGGTGGCGTTCATGCCGACCTCGAAGGTGTCCAGCGAGATGTAGGGCGCGTCCACGCGCACGCCGTCGGGCGTGAGCGTGATGCGCTCGGAGATGTTGCGCGCCGACGCCAGCAAGGTGCGGTCGTAGGCCATGTCGGCCGAGGCCAGCGCGTTCGAGTAGGCCACCACGCCGTAGGCCGCCTGCAGCGCCAGCATCGGCGGGATCAGCCACCACAGCAGGCGCGCGCGCAGGCTGGCGGGCCGCTGCCGGCCGGCCGGCGTGTCCGGCTCAGCCACCGGCCGGCTCCAGCATGTAGCCCAGCCCGCGCAGCGTCACGATGGCCGCGCCCGAGCCTTCGAGCTTGCGGCGCAGCCGGTGCACGTAGACCTCGATCACGTCGGGCTGGGCCTCGTCGGCCAGCGTGAAGATGTTGGCGTAGATGCGCTCCTTGCTGACCGCCCTGCCGGGCGGCGTCATCAGGATCTCCAGCACCGCGTGCTCGCGCGGCGTCAGCGCCAGCGGCACGCCGCCCACCTGGAAATGCCGCGCCACGGTGTCGAAGCCGAGGCCGCCGCACAGCACCAGCGGCGCCTCGGTCTGCCGCGCGCGCCGCAGCAGCGCCTTGACGCGCGCCTCGAACTCGGCAAGGTCGAAGGGCTTGGCCATGTAGTCGTCGGCGCCCAGGTCGAGGCCGCGCACGCGGTCGCCCACCTCGCCGCGCGCGGTCAGGATCATCACCGGCACGCGGTAGCCGCGCTTGCGCAGGTGCGCCAGCAGTTCCAGGCCGTCGCGGTCCGGCAGGGTCAGGTCCAGCAGCACCAGCGCGTAGTCGCCGCCGGCCGCGCCGGCGTGCGTGCTGAACAGCAGCGATTCGGCGCTGGCCGCGTCGGCCGCGCGCTCCACCGTGAAATGCATGGCGCGCAGCGCCTGCGTCACCCAGGTGGCCAGTTCGTCGTGGTCCTCGACCAGCAGCACTCTCATCCGCGCCTCTCCTCCTGCTTTTTTTGCTTTTCCTGTCACCGGGCGATGCGTCCCGAGATACGTCATGCCGTGCGACGGTTTGCTCCCCTCTCCCCGCCTCTCTCGCCGTGAGGGGAAAGGGAGTGAAAAACGTCGTCGTCTTGACCGGCGCTGGCGCGTCTTGCCGGGCTTCCCGCCCCCCCGGGGCGCGCCATGATGCCGTATTCTCGCATCCCGCGTTTGCCGTTATGCTGTTGCCGCCTTCCGCCGCCGCGGCGGCATTTCCTGGGAGAACCGATGGGCCAAGTCCCCGCCGCCGCGCATGTTGTGCGTATTGTGCGTATTGCCTGCGCCGCGCTGGCCGCGTCCTGCGCGCTGCCGGCCGTGGCCGCGCCCGAGTGCATCGTGCCCGCCAAGCCGGGCGGCGGCTTCGACCTGACCTGCAAGCTGGCGCAGCGCGCGCTGCAGGAGGCCGGCATGGCCGAGCCGATGCGCCTCGCCTACCTGCCCGGCGGCATCGGCGCGGTGGCCTACAACACCGTGGTGGCGCAGCGCCCGGCCGAGCCCGACACGCTGGTCGCCTTTTCCAGCGGCTCGCTGCTGGCGCTGGCCGAAGGCAAGTTCGGCAAGTATGGCGCGGCGGACGTGCGCTGGGTCGGCGCGCTGGCCGCCGACTACGGCATGATCGCGGTGCGCGCCGACTCGCCCTACCAGACCCTGAAAGACCTCGTGGCCGCGCTCGCGGCCGATCCCGACCGGGTGCTGTTCGGCGCCGGCGGCACCATCGGCAACCAGGACTGGATGAAGGCCGCGCTGGTGGCGCGCCAGGCCCGCGTGGGCTACAAGCGCATGCGCTTCGTCGGCTTCGAGGGCGGCGGCGAGGCCTTCACCGCGCTGCAGGCCGGCGACGTGCAGGCGGTCTCGGGCGACGCCTCGGAGGCGGCCATGCAACTGGCCACCGGCAACATCCGCATCCTCGCGGTGCTGGCCGAACAGCGCCTGCCCGGCCGGCTGGCCGGCGTGCCGACCGCGCGCGAGCAGGGCTACGACATCATCTGGCCCGTGGTGCGCGGCTTCTACATGGGCCCCAGGGTCGCGCAGGCCGACTACCAGCGCTGGGCGGCGCGCTTCGAGCGCCTGCAGGCCAGCCCGGACTTCGCCCGCCTGCGCGCCGCACAGGGCCTCTACCCGGTAGGCCCCGCCGCGATGGATGCCGCCGCGCTCGACGCCTACGTCCGGCAGACGGTGCAGCGCTACGCCGCGCTGGCCAGGGAATTCGGCCTGGCCCGCTAGCCTTCGCCGCCGGGGCGCGGCAGCGGCTGCTTGCTGACGCGCTCCTTGAGCCAGGCGGCGGCCTTGCCGAGCGGGCGCTGCTTGTGCCACACCAGCTCCATCGCCACCGGCCAGTCCTTGTCGTCGAACTCCAGCACCGGCGACACCAGTTGCGCCGCCGCCGGCGAATTGGCCGCCACGTGCCACGGCACGAAGGCCCAGCCCAGACGCCGCTTGACCAGCTCCACGATCACCCACTGGCTCTCCACCCACCACACCTCGGCCGCCACGCGCAGGCGTTTTTTCTCCTCGCTGTCGCTGCTGCGCACCGCCACCATCAACTGGCGGTAGCGCTTGAGCTCCTCCCAGCCGACGCGCTGGTCGGCCAGCGGATGGTCCGGCGCGCAGATGATGCGCATCGGCACCCAGCCCAGCGCGCGAAAGCCCAGCTCCGGCGGCAGCACCTCCTGGCGCCACATCAGGCCGAGGTCGGCGCTGCCTTCCAGCACCAGCCGGCTGACGTCCTCCATCAGCGGGAACAGCAGTTCCAGCTCCACCGCCGGGAAGCGCGCGGAGAACTCCTCGAGCATCACGCCCAGCGTCTCCTCCGGGTAGAGCTCGTCGACCGCCAGCACGAGGCGGCTCTCGACGCCCTCGCCCAGGCTCTTGGCCACGCCGCGGAAATGCTCGCAGCGTTCCAGGATCACGCGCGCCTCGGCCAGCAGGCGCTCGCCGGCGGCGGTCAGCGCGGGATAGCGCCCGGCGCGGTCGAACAACTGGTTGCCGAGGTCGATCTCCAGGTTGGACACGGCGGTGCTGACCACCGACTGCGCCTTGCCGAGCCGGCGCGCGGCGGCGGAGAACGACCCGCATTCGGCGGCGGCGGCGAAGGCCTGCAGTTGTTCGAGGGAAAGGCTCATGGGCGCTCCGGCCGGCAGCGCGAATACAGCCGGCATCTATCTGATAAATCGATGGATACCAACTTTACCACTGGCGGATTCTCGATAGAATGGCCGCTGTGTTTCACCAGACAGGAAAGATCATGCGCACCACGAAGGACCGGATCCGCCACACCATCGGCTTCGAGGTCATCGGCCTGTGCCTCTTCGCGCCGCTAGGCAGCCTCGTGTTCGGTTTCGCGCTGCACCAGATGGGCATCCTCGCGGTGGTCGCCTCGGTCATCGCGGCCGGCTGGAACTACCTTTACAACCTGCTGTTCGACAAGGCCATGCTGCGGCTCACCGGGCAACTGCGCAAGCCGGTGGCGGTGCGCGTATTGCACGCGCTGCTGTTCGAAGGCGGCCTGCTGGTGGTGTTCCTGCCGATGGTGTCGTGGTACCTCGACATGAGCCTGCTCGACGCCTTCCTCATGGACATCGCGGTGGCGGCCTTCTACGTGGTCTATGCCTTCTTCTACAACTGGGCATACGACGCGGCGTTCCCGCCCGGCAAGGCCGCCGCGGATCCGAAGCCGGCGGCGCTGCCGGAGCCGTGCGGCCGGTAGGCGCGGCGACGGCGCAATAAAAAACGGATGCCGCGGCATCCGTTCTTGTTCGCGCGCCGCGCCGGCGCGCCACGCTCAGCGCCGTTCCGGCGTCGCCACGTTGCCCACCACGCCGCCCAGCGCCGCGCCGCCGATGGTCGCGGCCGGGCCGCCGATCAGGGCCGCGCCGGCCACGCCGCCGACGCCGGCGCCGATCGCGGTGTTGCGCTGCTTGGGCGTCATGTCGGCACAGCCCGCCGCGGTCAGCAGGGTGGCCAGCACGAGAGTCAGGGTCACGGTACGCATGATGGGGCTCCTTGTCGGATTACCGCGCCGGGCGCAAACCCGGGCACGATGCATACAGACAGTATGGCGGCTGGAAAGGCACTTCGCGAGCGGGCGGAGGCCGAACCTGCTGTCAGCGGATTCCCACAAACGCGGCCCTGGCAAGCGCGCCGATGCCGATCGCCAACACCGGCCGAAATCTGAAAGCGGCGTCATCCGTGGCGCCGTGTCCGTGCGTTAACATGGGCACCATGCCGAAACGCCGCTCCCCCTTTGCCCGCCGCCTGCCGCTTCTCTGCGCCGCGGCGCTGCTGTTCCTCAACGGCCTGCCGGCCGCCGATGCCAGACCCGCCGCCAAGGCGGTCCGCGCCAGCACCCACGCCGCGAAGCACGAGGCCGCCGAAAGCGCGCCGGCCGCGCCACGCTCGGGCCTGCCAGCCGGCGTGACCGCCGCGCTCAGGCACGCCCACATCCCGCTGGCCGCCACCAGCTTCTACGTCATCAAGGTCGGCGCGCCGGCGCCGCGCGCGAGCTGGAACGCGCAGGCGCCGATGAACCCGGCGTCGACCATGAAGCTGGTGACCACCTTCGCCGGCCTGCAGCTGCTCGGGCCGGCCTACCGCTGGCAGACCTCGCTCTACGCCGACGGCCAGCCCGGTCCGGACGGCACCATCAACGGCAACGTCTACCTGCGCGGCCAGGGCGACCCCAAGCTGGTGCCGGAGGAAATGGCCAAGCTGGTGGCCACCGCGCGCAGCGCCGGCGCCGCCACCATCAACGGCGACCTGGTGCTGGACCGCAGCTTCTTCGACACCGCCATCGACAACGGCAGCACCATCGACGGCGAGACCCAGCGCGCCTACAACGTCAGCCCCGACGCGCTGCTGTACGCCTTCAAGACGCTCTCGTTCACGCTCACGCCGGACCCCGCCAGCGAGACCGTGGCGGTCTCGGTCACGCCGGCGCTGGCCCAGCTCAAGCTCGACAACCGCCTGGCGCTGTCGCGCGGCAAATGCGGCGACTGGCGCGCGCGCGCCAACCCGCTGATCACGCCTCAGCCGGACGGCACCGTGCTGGCCTCCTTCGACGGCAGCTACGCGGCCGACTGCGGCGAGCACGTGGTCAACATCGCCGCGCTCTCGCACAATGAATTCGCCTGGGGCGGCTTCGTCGCCGAATGGCAGGCCGCGGGCGGCCACTTCACGCACCTGCCCGCGCTGCGCATGGGCCGCGCGCCGCGCGGCGCCTTCCTGCTGGCGCGCCACTACGGCCAGCCGCTGTCGGAAATCGTGCGCGACATCAACAAGTATTCGAACAACGTGATGGCGCGCCAGCTCTACCTCACCATCGGCGCCGAAGTGGACCGCGGCGGCCCCGCCAGCACGGCACGCTCGGCCAAGGTGGTGCAGCGCTGGCTGAGCCGCCAGGGCCTGGATATGCCGGACCTCGTGCTGGACAACGGCTCGGGCCTGTCGCGCGAGGAGCGCATCAGCGCCTACGACATGTCGCGCCTGCTGCAGCAGGCGCTGGCCAGCGACGTGGGACCGGTGCTGATCGACTCGCTGCCGATCCTCGGCGTGGACGGCACGCTGCGCAACCGCCTCACGCGCGCGGGCGCCGCCGGCAATGCCTACATGAAGACAGGCACGCTGTCGGACGTGCGGGCGCTGGCGGGATATGTGGATGCGCTCAACGGCGAGCGATATGTGGTGGTCAGCTATATCAATCATGCGAATGCTTCGGCTGGGCAGCAGGCGCATGATGCTTTGTTGCAGTGGGTTTATCAGGGGGCGCCCTGAGGTTCGGCTTCTTAACGTCAAGATCAAAGTCAACGGCTGAACGTCAACGGCTGAACGTCAAAGTCAACTGCTGAACGTCAAAGTCAAAGTCAACTTCAAAGTCAAAGGCTTTCGCTCCCCCGGAGCGACCTACTTTCTTTTCCCCGAAAAGAAAGTAGGCAAAGAAAGCGGGCTGCCTGGCCGGCAGGGGCAGAGCCGAACAGGGTTTCTTGGATTGGTGGTTTCGTGGTGGGGGTGGTGGTTCTGCAGGGATTCTGCCGGTACCGGTTTTGGTGGCCACGTTCTCTCGGGTGGTGTTCGATTCGTGGTGGCGCTGCATGATGGCGGAGGCCCAGGCCCTTCGGGCTGCTGCCGCGACCGGGGCGGATGCACACGGCATAGGGGCGATACGGGTTTCGTGGTGGGCGCGGTGGCCCCTGTTCGAGCGCGGTGCCGAACAGTTGAAAAGCAATCCCGGCTCCAGCAACCCAACGCACCCGCGCGGGGTCCACCACGCCCACCACGAAACCACGAGGGTGCTATGTCGTGGTGGCTCGCGCCGGTAACGGCAGATGCCCGAATCAGCAGTGCACCCGCCATCATAGGTCTGACCCCGTAACCACCACCGCCAGCAAGTTCGTGGCGAGCCGAACCGGTAACGGCAGGATGCCAGCAGAACCGCAAGCCCCACGACGAAACCACCCACAAGGGAAACCCCAACGTTTCTGCCCCTGCCGGCCAGGCAGTCCGCTTTCTTGGCCTACTTTCTTTTCGGACAAAAGAAAGTAGGTCGCTCCGGAGGAGCGAAAGCCTTTGACTTTGACTTTGACTTTGACTTTGACTTTGACTTTAAGCTTCTAAAGCCTTTGAAGCGAAAGCCTTTGCCTTTGAAGCCAAACCCCAAAAAACCAAATCCCCCTCACTCAAACGCCGCAGCCGCCCGCTGCAGCCGATCCCTAACCCCATCCCACTCATGCCCCGCCGGCAAGGCCTCCACCACCAATAACGCATACCCCTCCCGATCCAGCCTGCGCAGCAGGCGATACAACTCCCGCGCATAAGCCTCGGCGCTGTCCGGCGCCGGCACCCACACACAGCGCGGATCGGCCGCAGCCCGGTTGCCGACCCAGGCCACGCTGGCGTCCGCGGGCAGGTCCGCCAGCACCGCCGGCAAATCGGCCATCGACGACAGCGCCAGCGGCGTGTGCGGCGCGTAGTGCGCCTTGAGCGTGCCCGACGCGCGCGGCGCGGCGGCGTCCGGCGGCAGCGGCATGGCGCCCAGCACCGGCGCCATCATCGCCGCGGTGATCGCGCCGGGACGCAGCAGCACCGGGCCGATGCCCTGCTCCAGCCGCGACAGGTCGACGATGGTGGATTCGATGCCGACCTCCACGCCGTCGCCTTCGAGCACGAACACGCTGTCGCCGAATTCGTCGCGCACGTGCTGGGCGGTGGTCGGGCTGACCTGGCCGAACTTGTTGGCCGACGGCGCGGCGATGCCGCCGCGGCCGCGCTTGAAGCGCGCCAGCAGCGCCTGCGCCACCGGATGCGAGGGGCAGCGCAGGCCGATGCTGTCCTGCCCGCCCGCCACCGCCGCGGGGATGTGCGCGGCGCGCTTGAGGATCAGCGTGAGCGGGCCGGGCCAGAAGGCATCGATCAGGTCCTGCGCGGCGGGCGGCACGTCGTCGACCCAGTAGCTGATGTCGCCGCCGTCCACCACGTGCACGATGATGGGATGGTTCGAGGGCCGGCCCTTGGCGGCGTAGATGCGCGCGATCGCCTCGGGGTTCTCCGCGTCGGCGCCGAGGCCGTAGACGGTCTCGGTGGGAAAGGCGACCAGCTGGCCGGCTTCCAGCAATCGGGCCGCCTGGTCAAGTTCGGCGGAGGTGGGCATGCGCGACATCGGCAAGTCTCTGAAGTGGTGGGAACGGCGGCGGCGGCAGTCGCAGCAGTGGCAGCAGTGGCGTCAGGGCTCGATGTGCAGCGCGGCCAGCGCGGCGTCGAAGCTGCGCGCGGCGTCGGCCGCCTCGCCGCCCACGCAGTTGACGTGGCCCATCTTGCGCGAGGGGCGCGCGTCGCTCTTGCCGTACAGGTGCAGCTTGGCGCCGGGCTGGCCCAGCACCGCGTCCCACGCCGGCGTGCGCTCGAGGCCGAACTCGAACCAGGCGTCGCCGAGCAGGTTGAGCATCTTGCCGGCCGAGTGCTGGCGCGTGCTGCCCAGCGGCAGGCGCGCCATCGCGCGCACCTGCTGCTCGAACTGGCTGGTCTCGCAGGCGTCCATCGTGATGTGGCCGGAGTTGTGCGGGCGCGGCGCCATCTCGTTGGCGACCAGCGAGCCGTCGGTCAGCACGAAGAACTCGATGCACAGCACGCCCACGTAGCCCATCTCGGTGGCAATGGTGGCGGCCGCCGCGCGCGCGCGGTCGGCGATGTCGTCGGAGACGCTGGTCGACGGCATGGTGGTGGCGAACAGGATGCCGTCGCGGTGCACGTTCTCGGCCAGCGGCCAGGTGGCGGTGCTGCCGTCGGCGGCGCGCGCGGCCAGCACCGAGACCTCGTAGGCCAGCGGCAGCATCTTTTCCAGCACGCACGGCACGCGCTGCATGGCGCGCCACGCGGCGCGCACGTCCTCGCGCGTCTTGACGCGGGCCTGGCCCTTGCCGTCGTAGCCCATGCGCGCGGTCTTGAGGATGCCGGGCAGCAGCCCCTCGGGCACCTGGTCGACGTCGGCGTCGTGCTGGATCACCCAGTGCGGCGCGGTGGGCACGCCGGTGCGCTCGGCGCACGAGGCGAAGAACTTCTTCTCGCCGATGCGGTTCTGCGCGATCGACACGCAGTAGCCGCGCGGCGCGACGAACGCGCCGAGCTGCTCGAGCCGGTCCAGCGAGAGCGAGGGCACGTTCTCGAACTCGGTGGTCACGGCCGCGCACAGCGCGCCCATCTCGGCCAGCGCGGCCTCGTCGACGTAGGGCGCGCAGATGTGCTTCTCGGCGATGGTGCCGGCTGGGCTGTCCTGGTCGGGGTCGAGCACGCACACCTTGTAGCCCATCGCCTGGGCGGCGTGCGCGAACATGCGGCCGAGCTGGCCGCCGCCGAGCACGCCGAGCCAGGCGCCGGGCAGGATGGGCGCGCTGGGATTGTCGATGCCGAACTCGGCGCGCGATTCCGGCGTGTGGGCTTCGACCAGATGGGGATGGATGTCGGTGGGCACGCAGGCCTCCTGAAACGAATTTTGGAAAACGGGGCGCTACACCAGTACCACCAGCATCATGGGCACTTCGGGCGCCGATGGCAACGGGGCCGGGAGCGAAAACGGGGACAGAGGCGGCAACGGCAGGCGGGGCGCGTCAGCGGTGGCCGCGCGACTTCAGCCAGTAGCGCTTGCCCATGCGCACGCCGGCCAGCAGCATGATCATGCCGACCGCGGCGATGGCCATGCTCGGGCCGTCGCGGCCGAAGGTCTGGTAGGACCAGCTTGCCCGCGTGGCCGCGTCCGGCTCGGCGCCGGCGCCGCCGAGGAAGCCCATGCCGTACCAGAACAGCAGGGTGCCGGCCACCGCCAGCACGACCGCCCGCACCAGTTCGCCGCGGGCCGGCGGCCGGACCGGCGCCGATGGCTTGGTTTTCGGCATGGCGCGGCTCAGACCGGCAGCGTCATCGCGCGCGCCGCCTCGGTCTGGCGGGCGCGGAACGCCTCGAGCGCCGCGGCCAGCGCGTCGTCGGTGGTGGCCAGCGTGGCGATGGCATGCAGCGCGGCGTTGGCGGCGCCGGCCTCGCCGATGGCGAAGGTGGCAACCGGCACGCCCTTGGGCATCTGCACGATCGACAGCAGCGAGTCCTCGCCGCGCAGGTACTTGGACGGCACCGGCACGCCGAACACCGGCACGATGGTCTTGGCGGCGATCATGCCGGGCAGGTGCGCGGCGCCGCCGGCGCCGGCGATGATCGCGCGCAGGCCGCGCGCGCGCGCGCTGGCGGCGTACTCGAACATCTCGTCGGCCATGCGGTGGGCCGAGACCACGCGCGCCTCGAAGGCCACGCCGAAGTCCTTCAGCATGGCCACCGCGTTCTGCATCACGTCCCAGTCGGAACTGCTGCCCATCACGACGCCGACCAGCGGCTTGGCTGTATTGCTCACGTCAAATCCTTATGAATCCGTCCGGCACGCTTTGCCGCGCCGGGTCACGCCTCTCGGCGGTTTGCTCCCCTCTCCCGCCCGCGGCAGAGGGGCCGGGGAGAGGGCGGGGGCTGGCAAGCGGCGCGGCGCCTCCCCAAATTACTGCAATTCCTCGCCCGTCAGCCGCGTCAGCGCCTCGCGGTACTTGGCGGCGGTCTTCTCGATCACGTCTTCGGGCAGCTTGGGCGCCGGCGCGGTCTTGGGCCAGGGCTTGCCGTCGATGCGCACGGCTTCGAGCCAGTCGCGCACGAACTGCTTGTCGAACGACGGCGGGTTGGTGCCGACCTGGTACGAGTCCGCCGGCCAGAAGCGCGACGAATCCGCGGTCAGCACCTCGTCCATCAGCGTCAGCGTGCCGTTGTCGTCCAGGCCGAACTCGAACTTGGTGTCGGCGATGATGATGCCGCGCGTGGCGGCGTAGTCGGCCGCTTCCTTGTACAGGCGGATCGAGATGTCGCGCATCTGGCGCGCGAGGTCCACGCCGATGCGGGTCTCGACTTCGCCGAACGAGATGTTCTCGTCGTGCTCGCCCATCTCGGCCTTGGCGGCCGGGGTGAAGATCGGCTCGGGCAGCTTCTGCGCGTTCTGCAGGCCGGCGGGCAGCGCGATGCCGCACACGCTGCCGGTGGCCTGGTAGTCCTTCCAGCCGCTGCCGGCCAGGTAGCCGCGCACCACGGCTTCGACCAGGATCGGCTTGAGGCGCTTGACCACCACGGCGCGGCCCCTGACCTGCTCGACCTCGGCCGGGCTCACCACGCTTTCGGCGGTCACGCCGGTCTCGTGGTTCGGCACGATGTGGGCCAGCTTCTTGAACCAGAAATTGGCCATCTGGTTGAGCACGCGGCCCTTGCCGGGAATCGGCTCGCCCAGGATGACGTCGAACGCGGACAGGCGGTCGGAGGTGACGATCAGCAGCTTGTCGTCGCCGACGGCGTAGTTGTCGCGGACCTTGCCGTGGCCGAGCAGCGGCAGCGAAGTGATGGAGGACTGATAAAGGGCGTTGGACATGGTGGTTCCGATAAAACGCGGCGCCAGGCGCGCGGCCTGGAAAAGCGTCGTCCCCGGCGGCCCCCGCGCCGGGGACCCGGCCGGAGACGCAGGGCATACGTTGGCGCCGCCGGCGTGCCGGCGGCGCGGACTGCAATTTACTGCACGACCTGCGCGAGCGCGCCCGACTTGTACTGCTGGGCGATCGCGTCGAGCGAGACCGGCTTGATCTTCGAGGCCTGGCCTTCGCAGCCGAACGCGACGTAGCGCGCCTTGCACACCAGCTTGGCCGCTTCGCGGGCCGGCTTGAGGTATTCGCGCGGGTCGAACTTGCTCGGGTTCTCGGCGAAGAAGCGGCGGATCGCGCCGGTCATGGCCAGGCGGATGTCGGTGTCGATGTTGATCTTGCGCACGCCGAACTTGATCGCTTCCTGGATTTCCTCGACCGGCACGCCGTAGGTTTCCTTCATGTCGCCGCCGAACTTGCGGATTTCCTCGAGCAGTTCCTGCGGCACCGAGGACGAGCCGTGCATCACCAGGTGGGTGTTGGGGATGCGCGCGTGGATTTCCTTGATGCGGTCGATCGCCAGGATGTCGCCGGTGGGCTTGCGCGTGAACTTGTAGGCGCCGTGCGAGGTGCCGATGGCGATGGCCAGCGCGTCGAGCTGGGTGGCCTTGACGAAGTCGGCGGCCTGCTCGGGGTCGGTCAGCAGCATGGAGTGGTCGAGCTTGCCTTCGGCGCCGATGCCGTCTTCCTCGCCGGCCTCGCCGGTCTCGAGCGAGCCCAGGCAGCCGAGCTCGCCTTCGACGGTCACGCCGATGGCGTGCGAGAGCTGCACCACCTTGCGGGTCACGTCGATGTTGTACTCATAGTCGGACGGGGTCTTGCCGTCTTCGCGCAGCGAGCCGTCCATCATCACCGAGGAGAAGCCCAGGTCGATGGCGGCCTGGCAGACCGCCGGCGACTGGCCGTGGTCCTGGTGCATGACCACCGGAATGTGCGGGTAGGCCTCCACCGCGGCTTCGATCAGGTGGCGCAGGAAGTGCTCGCCCGCGTACTTGCGCGCGCCGGCCGAGGCCTGCATGATCACCGGCGCGTTGACTTCGTCGGCGGCCTGCATGATGGCCTGGACCTGCTCCAGGTTGTTGACGTTGAAAGCCGGCAGGCCGTAGCCGTTTTCGGCGGCGTGGTCGAGCAGCTGGCGCATCGATACGAGTGGCATGTCAAAACTCCTAAAGAAAAAATGGGGTGTCTCGGTATTTCGCTCGGTTCTTCGTATTCGTATTGTCGCGGGCGCCCGCCTGCCCTTCCGCTCGGCAAGACACAGACCCCGGCATCAGGCGCCGACCCTGACGATCTTCAGCGTGTTGGTGCCGCCGGGCTGGCCCATCGGCTCGCCGATGGTGAGCACGATGAAGTCGCCGCGCTGCACCACGCCGCGCGCCAGCAGCAGCTCCTCGGCCTGCTCCAGCGCGGTGTCGCGGTCGGTGCTGGCTTCCAGCGGCAGCGCCACCACGTTGCGGTAGAGCTGCATCTTGCGCTGCGAGGCCAGGTTGGGCGTCATGGCGTAGATCGGCACGTGGATGCGGTGCCGGCTCATCCACAGCGCGGTGGCGCCGGAATCGGTCAGCGCGGCGATGGCCTTCACCTGCAAATGATAGGCGGTGAACAGCGCACCCATCGCGATCGACTGGTCGATGCGGGCGAAGGTCTGGTTGAGGAAATCGGTGTCGAGCTGCACCACCTCGGATTTCTCGGCTTCCACGCACACCGCGGCCATCGCCTCCACGGTTTCCACGGGGTAGCGCCCGGCGGCGGTCTCGGCCGACAGCATCACGGCGTCGGTGCCGTCCAGCACGGCGTTGGCCACGTCCGAGACCTCGGCGCGCGTCGGCACCGGGTTGACGATCATGCTCTCCATCATCTGGGTGGCGGTGATGGTCAGCTTGTTGGCCTCGCGCGCGAGCCGGATCATGCGCTTCTGCAGCGCCGGCACCGCGGCGTTGCCCACTTCCACGGCGAGATCGCCGCGCGCCACCATGATGCCGTCGCACGCCTGCAGGATCTCTTCCAGCACGCCCGGGCGGATCGCCTCGGCGCGCTCGATCTTGGCGATCATGCGGGTCTTGTGCTGGTGCGGCTGGCCGGCCACGGCGGCCAGCTGGCGCGCCATTTCCATGTCGGTGGCGTTCTTGGGGAAGCTCACCGCCACGTAGTCCGCGCCCAGCGCCATCGCGGTCTTGATGTCGTCCATGTCCTTGGCGGTCAGCGCCGGCGCCGACAGGCCGCCGCCCTGGCGGTTGATGCCCTTGTTGTTGGACAGCTCGCCGCCGATCTTCACGGTGGTGAAGATCTCGTGGCCGAACACGCGCTCGACCACCAGCACGATCAGGCCGTCGTTGAGCAGCAGCAGGTCGCCCGGGCCGACGTCGCGCGGCAGGTCTTCGTAGTCGAGGCCGGCGCGCTCCTGGTTGCCGAGCGCGCAGGTCGCGTCGAGGACGAACGGATCGCCGGCCTTGAGCGTGATCTTGCCCTGCTCGAACTTGCCCACGCGGATCTTGGGGCCCTGCAGGTCGGCCATGATGGCGACCTCGCGCCCGCACGCCTGGGCCGCCTCGCGCACCAGGCGGGCGCGCTCGAGATGGTCCTGGGCCGTGCCGTGGGAGAAGTTCAGGCGCACCACGTCCACGCCCGCCGCGATCATGCGCGTGAGCACCTCCAGCGTGCTGGAGGCGGGGCCGATGGTGGCGACGATCTTGGTCGAGCGGGTCATGAACACTGTTTCCTTGGCTTGTGGCCGGCCCGGTCCGGTGGCCGCGCGGTCCAGCATGGTCGGGCCGCCGGCGCCATCTCGTGGATGGGCACCGGCGGCGTCATCACAGGCGCCGCGCGGCGCGCGGCGCGTGCCGGCTCAGCCTGCCGCGCGCTGCTCCAACACTTCGAAGGCCGGCAGCTTCTTGCCCTCGAGGAATTCCAGGAACGCGCCGCCGCCGGTGGAGATGTAGCCCACGCGGTCGGCGATGTTGTACTTGGCGATGGCCGCCAGCGTGTCGCCGCCGCCGGCGATGGAAAACGCCTTCGACTCGGCGATGGCGCCGGCCAGCACCTTCGTGCCGTTGCCGAACTGGTCGAACTCGAACACGCCGACCGGGCCGTTCCACACGATGGTGCCGGCGGCCTTGAGCTGCCCGGCCAGCATCTGCGCGGTCTTCGGGCCGATGTCCAGGATCATGTCGTCGTCGGCCACGTCCGCGGCGTCCTTGACGGTGGCTGCGGCGGTGGCGCTGAATGCCTTGGCGCAAACCACGTCGACGGGAATGGGCACCGAGGCGCCGCGCGCGGCCATCAGCTCGATGATGGCGCGCGCGTCGGCCACCAGATCCGGCTCGGCCAGCGACTTGCCGATCTTCAGGCCGGCGGCCAGCATGAAGGTGTTGGCGATGCCGCCGCCGACGACCAGGTTGTCGACCTTGTCGGCCAGCGTCTTGAGAATGGTCAGCTTGGTCGAGACCTTGGAGCCGGCGACGATGGCCACCAGCGGGCGCGCCGGCTGGCCCAGCGCCTTGCCCAGCGCATCGATCTCGGCCGCCAGCAGCGGGCCGGCGCAGGCCACCGGCGCGTACTTGGCGATGCCGTGCGTGGTGGCCTCGGCGCGGTGGGCGGTGCCGAACGCGTCGTTGACGTAGACGTCGCACAGCCGCGCCATCTTCTGCGCGAGTTCGTCGCTGTTCTTCTTCTCGCCCTTGTTGACGCGGCAGTTTTCCAGCAGCACCACTTCGCCGGGCTTGACCTGGCTGACCTCGCCGGTGCCGTCGACCCAGTTCTGCACGAGCCTGACCGGCTTGCCCAGCAGTTCGGACAGGCGCGCGGCC
The DNA here is from genome assembly GCF_058789195.1 of Cupriavidus sp. FW216-B1. Lineage (NCBI taxonomy): Bacteria > Pseudomonadati > Pseudomonadota > Betaproteobacteria > Burkholderiales > Burkholderiaceae > Cupriavidus > Cupriavidus sp. FW216-B1. Next base: position 419,351 of record NZ_JBYTEL010000006.1, read on the forward strand.
ACCGGCGCCAGCGAATCCTCGGGCTTGAACTCGCCCTCGGTCGGGCGGCCCAGGTGCGAAGTCACCATCACCGCGGCGCCGGCGGCCAGGCAGGCCTCGATGGCCGGCACCGAGGCGCGGATGCGGGTGTCTTCGGTGATGTGGCCGGCGTCATCCTGGGGCACGTTCAGGTCGGCGCGGATAAAGACACGCTTGCCGGCGATTTTGCCTTGGGAGATGAGATCGGAAAGACGCAGGACAGAGGTCATGGCGATGTGGAAGAGAGCGAAAATCGGGGAAATTCGGCATTTTACCTGAACGCAACTACCGTTTTGCGCGTTTTGGGCGCCGTCTTACCCAACCTCCGGGTTAGCCGCCGATCACAAGCGGAGGCAAAGCTGCCGCATCTCCGCAACGTACCCCCTGAACGGGGGGTGAAAGATTCGCCGGCTGTCTCGTAACCTGCGCCAAAGCGTGCATTGTCTCTACAAAGGGGCGCGCGAAGACCAAGCCAGAGGCCCGCGATACCAGGCAAAGCCAGGCAATATCAGACGGGACCCACGGCACCAGGCCGGACGCGCTTTCGGGAAGCGGCGCCGGCGCCACACGGCACATGCCGTTGTCGCGATGCAGGGGTAATCATGAACGAGGACATGCACGGGGCAATCCGTGGCTTGTACGAAGGCATTCTCGACGCGCAGGCCTGGCAGCGCAGCCTGCACACCATCAGCAGCTTCGCCGGCTGCGCGCACGCGTCGATGATCGTGCGCGACACCGACCGCGACCTGATGACCGTCAGCGAGATGGTGCGGCCCGTGCACGAACTGCTCGCCGCCTACGAGGGCGAATTCCACGAGATCGACCCGGGCAAGCTGTTCGCGCAGAAGCTCTCGCCCGGGCAGTGGTACATCGACGCGCGCGACTTCGGCGAAGGCGCCATGCGGCGCAGCCCGTTCTACCGCGACTTCTTCCACCGCTTCGACCTGTGCTCCTACGCCGCCTGCCTGGTCGAGCGGCAGCCGCACTACGAGGTGTATTTCGCCCTGCAGCGCTCGTTCTCGCAGGGCGTGTTCACCGAGGCCGACACGCGCGCGCTGGACTGGGCGCTGCCCCACATGCGCACCGCGATGGCGATGCGCGACCGCACGCTCGGGCTGACCATGCAGGCCCGGTTGTCGGCGCAGGTGCTGGAGCGTGTGTCGTTCGGCCTGATCGCCTTCTCGGCCGAGCGGCAGGTGCTGCTGAGCAACGCCATCGGCGAGCGCTGGGTGCGGCGGCTCGACCCCGCCTGCAAGGCCAGCGAATGGCAGCTCGGCCGCCCGCTGGCCGACATGGTGGCCGCCGCCTGCGCCGCGCACAGCCCGCAGCCGGCCCAGGCGGCGCTGGCGCGCCACCCCGACGGCGCCAGCGCGCAGGTGATCGTGCTGCCGCTGCCGCCGTCGCACCGCTTCGCGCTGCCGTGGCAGAAGTCGGCGGCGCTGGTGGTGATCCATGAAGACGGCGCGTCGGCCGCGCACCTGCCCGGGCTGCTGCGCGACCTCTACGGACTGACGCCGGCCGAGATCCGGCTCGCCGCCCTGCTGGCCACCGGCATGGGCCTGCCCGAAGCCAGCGAGCGCCTGCGCGTGCGCCACGAGACCGCGCGCAGCCAGCTCAAGGCGGTATTCCTCAAGACCGGCACCGGCACCCAGGCGCGCCTGGCGCGGCTGCTGACCCGGCTGGGCGCGGCGCTCGGGCCGGGGCCGGAAGCCGACGGCGGCGACAAGCCGGACTGACCGGCCCCCGGCGAGGCTCAGGCGAACAGGCGCAGGCCCGTGTACACCGCCATCCCGGCCGCGATCATGCCGACCATGCGCCGCGTCAGCAGGTAGAACCCCAGCGCCACCGCGCCGGCCACCAGCTTGAAGTTGCCCGGCGCCACCGAGAAATGCCCCTGCCACGTCATCAGGTCCGGCAGGATGATGGCCGCCAGCGCGGCCGCCGGCGCATAGCGCAGCGCGCGCTGGAGGCGGTCCGGCACGCTCACGCGCTCGCCGGCCATCAGGAACAGCGCGCGCGTGACGATCGTCACCAGCGCCATGCCGGCCAGCGCGACCCAGATCTGGAAATGGTTCATGCGCGGTCCTCCGCCGAAGGCGCCGCGCCGGCACGCCCGGCCCCGGCATTGCGCCGGCGGATGCCGCGCAAGGTGGCGCGCGCCGCCAGCTCGTCGCTGGCCATGCCCGCGGCGATCGCCCCCACCACCGCCGCCACCAGCCCGAGCCGGTAAGGCAGGTCGAAGCACAGCAGCGCCAGCGTGGCCGCCACCGCGACCGCCAGCAGCGTCGAGCGCGAGCCGATGGTGGACACCATCACCGGGATCAGCGCCATCGTGCCGGCCAGCGCCAGCCCCCAGCTGTCCGGAAACGCGCTGGCCAGCACGATGCCGGCGATGGACGAGACCTGCCACATGACGAAGTTGGTCAGCGCCATGCCCCAGAAATACCCTTCCTTGCCCGGCTCGTAGCCCGGCGTGGCATAGCGCTGCATGAAATAGACGAAGTGCAGGTCGCCGTTGAACGACCCCAGCAGCGTGCGGCGCCACAGCGGCAGATGGCTGAAATGCGGCTGCAGCCCCGCGCTGAAGATCACGAAGCGCAGGTTGACGACGGCCGCCGTCAGCCAGATCGTCCATAGCGGCAAACCCGCCGCGAACAGCGGCAGCACCGCCAGCTGCGCCGACCCCGCGTAGACCAGCAGCGACATGCCGATGGCCTCCGGCACCGTCATGACCGACTTGCTCATCGCCACGCCCGTCACCAGCCCCCACGAAAACACCGCCGGCAAGGAAGGCGCGAAATGACGCGCGCCATCGACGAAACCCGCCCGTTCGGCCGGATCGAAACGCTGCCAGGCACGCTGCAGCGCCTGGGGAGACTGGAAGGTCATGATGCGAGGGATGGATGGGGCGGCTGCGCCGGGCAGGCAAGCCCGCGCAGGCAAGCGGCCATTATAGAGCCACCCCGCACCCTCGTAAGCATCCGCTTAACAGGAATAAGACAAGGAAAAGACAGCCAAACCCCCGGATTCCCGGCGCGCCCACGGCAAAGCGAAGCGAGCCGTGGAGGGGGTCAGGTCCCGTATGCGGCGCCTCGCCGGCGGACCTGGAAGAGCGGAGAAGAGGGGCGCATGTCTGAGGATCGCCTTGAGGCGATCCGAGTTTGCGCCCCGGCCGCTCTTCCAGGTTCGACGGCGAGGGGGTGTCGCCGCATCCGGGTCGCCTTCTTTGCCTACTTTCTTGGCGAGACAAGAAAGTAGGTCGCCTCCCCGCAGGGGAGGTGAAACCGCCGTTGACGTCGAAGGTGGAAACGCCAGCCAGCACCGGCCAGCCACACCACACCGTCAACCAGCCACATCACCCAAATCAATCAATAGAAGCCCCCACACTCTTCACCACCCCCGCCCACTTCTTCCGGTCCGCCTTCACCGTCTCCCGGAACTGCTCCACGGTCTCGACGCGCGGCGAATTCCCCGCCTCGATCAGCTTCTGCCGGATCGCCGGCGTTTCCAGCGCCACCTTGACCGCGTCGTTGATCTTCTTGCTGATCTTCGGATCGAGCCCCTTCGGCCCGAAGAAACCGAACCAGATGGTGCTGTTGAAGCCCGCCAGGCCGCTCTCGGCGATGGTCGGCACTTCCGGGATCACCGCCACGCGGCCCTTGGTGGTCACGCCGAGCAGGCGCACCTTGCCGGCGCGGTATTGCGGCAGCACGCTCTGCACCTGGTTGAAGATGCAGCAGACCTCGCCCTTGAGCACGGCCTGCAGCGCGTCGGGGCCGCCCTTGTACGGCACGTGCACCATGTCCAGCCCGGCGCGCGCGTTGAACTCGGCGAAGGCCAGGTGCGTGCCGGTGCCGTTGCCGGTGGAGGCGTAGTTGTACTTGCCGGGGTTGGCCTTGACCTTCTCGATGAATTCCTTGACCGACTTCACGTCGATCACGGCCGGGTTCACGGTCAGCACGTTGGAGACCTCGACCAGCGGCGCCACCGGCGTGAAGTCGGCCTCGGCGTCGAACGGCAGGCTCTTGTACAGCGCCGGGTTGATGCCGTGGGTGGCGGCGGTGCCGAGCAGCAGCGTGTAGCCGTCGGGCTTGGCGTGGGCCACCACTTCGGAGGCCACGTTGCCGCCGGCGCCGGGCCGGTAGTCATAGATGATGGTGGTCTTGAGCGACTTCTGCAGCGACTCCTGCAGCGTGCGGCCGACCATGTCCACGCCCGAGCCGGCGGTGAAGCCCATCAGGATGGTGATCGGCTGGTTGGGCCATGCCGCGCCCTGGGCGCGGGCCGGCGCCGAAAGTGTGGAAACGGCGCAGATCGCCGCCAGCGCGCCGAGACCGGCGGCCAGGCGCGAAGCGCGGGTGCTGAATGGGAAGCGGCGGGAAGCAATGCGGAACATGGGGGGCACCGTCGGAAAAAAGGATCGCGGGAGTTCAGGGCGAAGCAAGGCTGGGGCCAGGGGCGCGCGGCCGGGGTCTGCGCCCCGGGCCAGGACAGCAAGATACCAACGATCCGCCGCATCACCAACGATCCAGATCGCTTGAAGGTATGCCATGTTGGCATAAGCAGACATGACGTACCGGGCCGCGCCGCGGGCCGGCTCAACGGCGCAGCAGCCCCACCAGTTCGTCGATGTCGGGCAGCGCCGCGGTGCCGTCCATCGCCGCGCCGCCCTCCTCGCCGGCTTCCAGGATGCCGTCGGCCAGCGCGCGCTTGCCGTGGTGCAGCGTGAGGATGCGCTCCTCGATGGTGCCGGCGCTGATCAGGCGGTACACCGTGACCGGGCGCTGCTGGCCGATGCGATGCGCGCGCCCCATCGCCTGGTCCTCGGCGGCGGGGTTCCACCACGGGTCGGCGATGACGACGTAGTCGGCCGCGGTCAGGTTGAGGCCGAAGCCGCCGGCCTTCAGGCTGATCAGGAAGACGTCGCCCTCGCCGGCCTGGAAGGCCGCCACGCGCCGGGTGCGCTCGGCCGCCGGGGTGGCGCCGTCGAGGTATTGCCAGGCCAGCCCGGCGCGCTCCAGGCCGTCGCGCAGCAGTTGCAGGAAATCGACGAACTGGCTGAACACCAGCGTCTTGTGGCCGTTGGCGGCCAGCTCGCCGGCCAGTTGCACGAACGCGCGCAGCTTGGCGCCGTCCTGCCCGGGATTCCCGAGGTCCAGCTCCGGCGTGACCAGGCGCGCGTCGCAGGCCGCGCGGCGCAGCCGCATCAGTTGCGCCAGCACGTGGATGCGCGCGTCCGGGGCCGGCTGGCCCTTCGGCTGGCCTTTCAGCTGGCCCGTCCCGGCGCCGCGCGCCGGCGCGGCCACCGCGGCCTCGGCCTCGGCCAGCGCCTGACGGCGCAGCGCCTCGTAGTGGGCGGCTTCCACCGCGTCGGGCTCCACGCGCAGGACCAGCTCGGTGCGCGGCGGCAGCTCGTCGAGCACCTGGGCCTTGGTCCGGCGCAGCACGAACGGCGCGATCATGCGGCGCAGCCGCAGCGCGGCCTCGCGCACGCCGTTGCGCTCGACGGGCACGGCGAAATGCTCGTTGAAGCGCGCCAGCGAGCCGAGCAGGCCGGGATTGCAGAAGCGCATGATGGACCACAGCTCGGCCAGCCGGTTCTCGACCGGCGTGCCGGACAGCGCCATGCGGAAGCCGGCCTTGAGCGCGAAGATGGCCTGCGCGCGCCGCGCGGCGGCGTTCTTGAACGACTGCGCCTCGTCGGCCACCACGGTATGCCATTCGCGCTGGCAGAACGCGGCGCGCGCCTGCAGCAGCAGCGTGTAGGTGACGATCACCACGTCGAACGGGCCGGCCTGCGCCAGCAGCGCGCCGCGCTCGCCTTCGGCGGTGTTCTCGCCATACAGATGCACGCGCAGCGTGGGCGCGAAGCGGCGCGCCTCCTCGGCCCAGTTACCGCACACCGAGGTCGGCGCGACCACCAGCGCGGCGCCGCCGGGGGCGCGCGCCAGCATCACGGCCAGCGCCTGCAGGGTCTTGCCCAGCCCCATGTCGTCGGCCAGGCAGGCGCCGAAGCCGGCCTCGGCCAGCGACATGGCCCAGCGGTAGCCGTCTTCCTGGTAGGGCCGCAGCTCGGCCGCCAGGTTGGCGGGCAGCGCGGCCAGGCTGGCGCGCGCGCCGCGCAGGCGCCGCGCGCGCTCGCGGAAATGGCTGTCGGGGTCGACGCCGGCGCCGGCCAGCACGTCGTCCAGCCAGGGCGCGGCCATCAGCGGCACCTGGATGCCGTCGCGCGCGCCGTGCGCCACGCTGGCGAGGTCGCGCAGCCGCGCGCGCAGGCTGCGCGTGAGCGCCACGTAGACGCCCTGCCCCATCGGCATGAAGCGCCCGGCGTGGCTGGCGGCCCAGGCCAGCAGCTCGCCGAGCTGCACCACCAGCCCTTCGGCCACGCGCAGCTCGCCGACCAGCTTGAACCAGGCGCTTTCGGTCTCGATGCGCACCGCCAGCTGGGCGATGTCGGCGCCGGTCACGCGCACTTCCTTGCCGCGCGGCCATTCCAGCGCCTGCACGCCGGCCAGCCCGGGCAATGCCTCGACCACCGACAGCGCCTCCTCCGGGTCGGTCAGGGTCCAGTCGTATTCGCCGCTGTCGGGCGCGCGCGGCACCAGGAAGGGCAGCGCGTCGAACACCTCGGCCACGTTGGCGAGCTCGGCGGCGAGGTCGCGCTGGGTGGCGAGCGACTCGCCCCGCACCGCGGCCATCAGCCGCTCGCGCCCGCCGCCCGGCGCCAGGCGCGGGCCCAGCGGCCCCAGCGGCGTCACCACCAGGCGCAGCGCGAGGCCCTCGCCGAGCGGCGCCAGCTCGGCGCGCAGGCGGCTCTCGGTCTCGAGCTCGCGCGTGCCGCCGCCGAGGTCGGAATGCACCTGGAAATGCCCCGACAGCGCGCGCAGCGTGGCGTCGAGCTGGCCCTGCGCCTCGGCCGGCACGGCCAGCCCGTCGGCGATCAGTTGCGCGGCGCCCTGCTGCGCCGGCGTGAGGCGGATCACGCGCAGGCGCTGCGAGCCTTCGCGCAGCACGGTGATCTGGCGCAGCGCCTCGGCCTCGGCGCGGCTGCCGGCCGGCAGGAAGCTGTCCAGCGCCGGCGCCTCGCGCAGCGGCGGCGACACGCGCAGCGTGTAGCGCGTGCCGTCGCGCACCACCTCCAGCGTGGGCGCGCCTTCTACCACCTCGAGGGTCTGCTCGGGCGCCTGCGCCAGCACCACGCCCGGATGGCCGACCAGCGCCAGCACGGCGGCGGCGCGGTCGAGCACGTAGCGGCGGCGCGAGGACTGGTCGCGCCGGATCGCGCGCGCCACGCGGGCGTCCCACGGCTCGAGCCGGTCGTCTTCGGCCAGCTTCGCCAGCGGCAGCGGGCGCGGCTTGTTCCAGCCGCGCGGGCCGCGCGCCTGCTCGAGCGGCTCGATGGTGCCGACCGCGCCGTCGGCGTCCAGCGTCACCGCCCACAGCAGGCGGCTGGCGCTGGCGCCGTCGGGCGCGCGCGTCTCGCCGGCCAGCGCCTGCAGCGCGTCGAGCGCCAGCCGCCAGCTTTCGCGGCGCTGGCCGGCGAAGAAGTGCGCGGGCACCGGCTCCCCGGCCGCCAGCGCCACGGCGCCGTCCAGTTGCCGGCCGAGCCAGTCCATGCCGCAGGCCTGCAGCCGCTCGCGCAGGCCGGCCACGGCGCGGGCGCGCTCGGCGTCGGGCTGGCGGCGCCCGCTGGCCGGCACGCCGTCGCCGAGCCAGGCGCGCAGCAGCACGCGCCAGAACTGCGCCAGCGGCGGCACCTCGGGCGCCAGCGCGAAGGCGGCTTCGTCCAGCCGCGCGTCGCCGCGCTGCGCGTCGAGCGCGTGGACCCACAAGCCCCAGCGCCCGCGCGCCGCCGGCGTGCGCGTGCCGGCTTCCGCCTGGCAGAAGCGGCGCGCGCGCTCCAGGTGGACGGGCGCGCGCTGCGCCAGCAGCGCCAGCGGGTAGAACGGCGCCAGCGCGGGGCCCAGCAGCCCGGCGCGTTCGCCGGTCTCGGCGCGGATCTGCCTGAGCGCCGCCTCGAAGCCGGCCTGGGCGCCGGGCCAGTCGCCTTGCTGCAGGCGCGCGAGCGCGCGCTGCGCCAGGTCGTCGCCGCTGCCGCCGCTGGCCGGGACCAGCGCCAGCGCGCCGGGCGCGTCGCCGGCGAACAGCAGGCCCTGGGCCAGCGCGCCGCGGATGTGCGGCGGCACCGCCAGCGCATCGGCCCGCGCGCAGGCCAGCGCGTAATCGAGGCAAGGCCGCAGGCGCGGGTCCCAATCGTGGAACAGCACGTCCAGCCCGGCCAGCACGATGTGCCAGCGGTAGGGCAGCGCCACGCGGTCCAGCAGCCGCGCGTCGCCGGCCGCCAGCAGGGCGTCGACCAGCGCCCGCGCCTGCCCGGCGCGGTCGCCGGCCAGCATCAGCAGGGGCTCGACGACCTGCTCCGGCGCGCCGGAGAACAGCGCGTCGCGCAGCAGCGCGGTCAGCGGATCGGCGTGGGGCGCGGCGGGAGGAAACGAAGGCGGCATGGGTACGGCAGCGGACACAATGTGACGATTTTAAGCCGCACCGGCGCCGCGACCGCGTTGGCACCGGGGGTCCCGGGGTTTACAATGTCGCTTTTGTATTGCTGACGACGCACACGGAGAAAACCATGTCGATGGCGGATCGCGACGGAAAAATCTGGATGGATGGCAAGTTGATCGAATGGCGCGACGCCAAGATCCACGTGCTCACCCATACCCTGCACTACGGCATGGGCGTGTTCGAGGGGGTGCGCGCGTACAAGACGCCGGACGGCACCGCGATCTTCCGCCTCAAGGAACACACCCGCCGCCTGTTCAACTCCGCCAAGATCTTCCAGATGGCGATGCCATTCGACGAGGCCACGCTGGCGCAGGCGCAGCGCGAGGTGGTCAAGGCCAACCAGCTCGAATCGTGCTACATCCGCCCGCTGGTGTGGATCGGCTCGGAAAAGCTCGGCGTGTCGGCCAAGGGCAACACCATCCACGTGGCCATCGCCGCGTGGCCGTGGGGCGCCTACCTGGGCGAGGAAGGCATGGAGCGCGGCATCCGCGTCAAGACCTCCTCGTTCACGCGCCACCACGTCAACGTGTCGCTGGTGCGCGCCAAGGCCAGCGGCTACTACATCAACTCGATCCTGGCCAACCAGGAAGCCACCAGCCTCGGCTACGACGAGGCGCTGCTGCTCGACACCGAAGGCTACGTCAGCGAAGGCTCCGGCGAGAACGTGTTCGTGGTGCGCGACGGCGTGATCTACACGCCCGACCTGGCCTCGTGCCTGGACGGCATCACGCGCGACGCCATCCTCACCATCGCGCGCGACCTCGGCATCCCGGTGCGCGAGAAGCGCATCACGCGCGACGAGGTCTACTGCGCCGACGAAGCCTTCTTCACCGGCACCGCGGCCGAAGTCACGCCGATCCGCGAGCTCGACGACCGCATCATCGGCGAAGGCCGCCGCGGCCCCGTCACCAAGCGCGTGCAGGACGCCTTCTTCGCCGCCGTGGGCGGCACCAGCGAGCAGTACAAGCGCTGGCTGACGCTGGTCTGAGCGCGGCCACGCAAGCCTGCCGCGGACGCACCGAACCCAGCCGCCGGGCCAGCGCCCGGCGCCCCCTGTTCCCCACAAGACCAACACCATCCTCGCAAGACCATGACGCAAACCGCCTCCGTAATCGAAATCGGCGCAGAAGACCTTCCGCTGCACTGCCCCACCGGCAACACGCCCGCCTGGAACTACCATCCGCGCGTTTTCCTCGACGTGGTGGACACCGGCGAAGTGAAGTGCCCGTATTGCGGCACCGTCTACAAGCTCAAGGCAGGCACCGTCATCAAGGGCCACCACTGACGCGCTCCACGCCTGACCGCACCGTCCCGATGCTCCGGCCCGCTTCCAGGCGCGCCGGAGCGTCGGCGTGCGCGGCGCGCGCGGCCGGCCTGTCCGCCGGCACCGTCAGCGCCTGCATCACGCCTTTCTTTCCGGCAGCGCCCCATCCATGAAAAAAGCCCTCGTCATCGCCCCCAACTGGATCGGCGACGCCCTGATGGCGCAGCCGCTCTTCTCGCTCATGAAGGCGCGCCATCCGCGCCTGCTGATCGACGCCCTCGCCCCCAAATGGGTGGCGCCGGTGCTGGCGCGCATGCCCGAGATCAACCAGGTGTTCCCGAGCGAGCTGGCGCACGGCAAGCTGCAGCTCTCGGCGCGGCTGATGTTCGCGCAGCAGCTCAAGAACGAAGGCTACGACGCCGCCTACGTGCTGCCCAACTCGCTCAAGTCGGCGCTGATCCCGTGGCTGGCCGGCATTCCGCTGCGCGTCGGCTACCGCGGCGAGGCGCGCTTCGGCATGCTCAACATCCGCCACGCCAACCCGCCGCGCGACCAGCGCCCGCCGATGGTCGAGCACTACGCGCGGCTGGCGCTCAAGCCCGGCGCGCGCCTGCCCGAGAACCTGCCCGAGCCGCGCCTGCGCACCGACCCGGCACGCATGGCCAAGACCGCCGAGCGCTTCGGCATCCCGCCCGGCACGCGCCTGATCGCGTTCTGCCCGGGCGCCGAGTTTGGCCCGGCCAAGCGCTGGCCGGCCGCGCACTTCGCCGAGCTGGCGCAGATGCTCAAGCGCTCGTTCCCCTACGCGCAGATGGTCACGCTGGGCTCGCCCAAGGACGCGGAGATCGCCGCCGAGATCGTCGCCGGCGCGCCGTTCGTGCGCAACCTGTGCGGCCAGACCTCGCTGGACGACGCCGTGGACCTGCTGGCGCTGGCCGAGGGCGCGGTCTGCAACGACTCCGGCCTGATGCACGTCACCGCGGCGCTGAACCGGCCGCAGGTGGCGGTGTTCGGCTCGAGCGACCCGCGCCACACGCCCCCGCTGTCGCAGGCTGCTAGTATCATGTGGCTGCAGCTCGAATGCAGCCCTTGCTTCAAGCGCGAGTGTCCCCTGGGCCACTTGCGATGCCTGAAAGACATCGAGCCGGAAATGGTGTTCGTGGAGCTGCGCAAGCTCCTGCACCGCGCCTGACGCACCAGCCCGACGCACCTGATGCCGGCCCCCAAGTCCGTGTCGATCCGGCCAACGAATCCCTGAGCCCTGTCACCATGCCTCGTTTTGCCCGCCTGTTCGATTCCGCCGAAGACATTGTCGAAGCCTTTCGCGAAGCCATGAAACTGCGCGACGCGGACGGCGCGCTGCGCCTGTGGCTGGACGAGGACTCGGTCACCTGCGTGATGCCGGACGGCCAGCGCCTGATCGGCCACGAGCAGCTGCGCCAGGCATTCGCCCAGTTGCTCGACCTGCAGCCGGTGCTGATCGACGTGATCGAGACCAGCAGCCACGCCTCGCTCGGCGTGGCCATCTTCGACGTGACCGAGGCGCTGCGCTTCGGCGGCGACCGCGTCGAGGCGGACCTGTACGTGCACACCACCTACGTGCTGATGCAGAACCACGAAGGCTGGCGCCTGGCCCATATCCACTGCAGCCCGGCCAACGCCGCGCAGGTCGCCGCCGTCAGCACGGCACCGGGGCAGGCGCTGCACTAGCCGTGCCCGGCAGCATGAACGCATCCGGCGCGAAGGCATTCGGCGGCGGCCGCCGCATGCCCTGGTGGCTGTCCGGCGGCCACGCCCAGACCATCATCCCGGCGCGCTTCACCCGGCGCCCGCGCGCGGCCTTCCGGCGCGAGCGCTGGAGCGCGCCCGACGGCGACTTCATCGACCTCGACTGGACCACCCACGCGGTCACGCCCGGCACGCCGCTGCTGGTGATGTTCCACGGCCTGGAAGGCAATTCCGGCAGCCACTACGCGCAGGCCATGATGCACGCGCTGGCCGCGCGCGGCTGGCAGGGCGTGGTGCCGCATTTCCGCGGCTGCTCGGGCGAGCTCAACCTGGCGCCGCGCTTCTACCACTCCGGCGACGCGCAGGAGATCCGCTGGATCCTGGAGCGGCTGCACCGCGAATACTGCGCGCACGGGCGCGGGCTGCTGGCGGTGGGCATCTCGCTGGGCGGCAATGCGCTGCTGCGCTACCTGGGCGAGGAAGGCGGCGGCGCGCGCTTCGTCGATGCGGCCGCGTCGGTGTCGGCGCCGCTCGACCTGGCCGGCGGCGGCGCGGCGCTGTCGCAGGGCTTCAACATGCTCTACACGCGCATGTTCCTGCAGACGCTCAAGCGCAAGTCGCTCGACAAGCTGCGCCAGTATCCGGGCCTGTTCGACCGCGCCGCCATGCTGGCCAGCCGCGACCTGTACGCCTTCGACAATATCGTGACCGCGCCGCTGCACGGCTTCCGCGACACCGACGACTACTGGGCGCGCGCCTCCAGCAAGCCGGTGCTCGGCGCCATCGCCGTGCCCACGCTGGTGCTCAACGCGCGCAACGATCCCTTCCTGCCGGCGCGCTACCTGCCCGGCCCCGCCGACGTCGGCGCGCAGGTCCGGCTGGAGCAGCCGGCGCACGGCGGTCACGTCGGCTTCATGACGCCGCGCGAAGATCTGCTGCGGGCCTTGCCGGTGCTGCCGTATGCTGGCCATATCGAGTGGCTGCCGGCGCGCATCCTGCAATTCTTCGACAGCGTGGCATAGCCCCGCGGCCGGCGAGGCGGCCCGCCGCGAGGCGCGCCACAGAGGAGACCAAGATCATGGACGAGACAGTCAAGCAAGCGATGGCCCGCTGGCCCAACGTACCCAACTGCTACGGCTGGCTGGCGCTGGACCGGCGCGGGCAATGGCGCATGCGCAACGAGTACGCCCAGCAGCACGGCCTGTCCGGCGACCCGATCCGGCACGAGGCGCTGGTCGCCTTCATCGAGCGCAACTACCAGCGCGACGAGCGCGGCGCCTGGTACTTCCAGAACGGGCCGCAGCGCGTGTTCGTGGCGCTGGCCTACGCCCCGTGGATCGTGCGGCTGCACCAGGGCCGGCTGCACACCACCACCGGCCGCGCGTTCGCGCTGCGCGGCTGCCTTGCCGACGAGCAGGGCAACGTGGTGCTGACCGGAGAGATCGAGGCAAGCGAGGCGGAAGGCGGCGGCGGCATCGCGGCCGCGCTGCTGCACGACCATGACCTCGACGCCTTCAGCAGCGCCTGCACCTGGCATGGCGAGGCCTGCGGCGGCGATCTCGGCGTGTTCCACTTCGATGGCGCCGACGTGCCGATCGAGCCGGTCGCGCAGGACGAAGTGCCGGTGCGCTACGGCTTCGTGCGCCAGCCGGCGCCGCCGGCGGGCGAAGCGGCGGCCTGAGTGACCTCCTGAATGACCGCCTGAACGGCCACCTGAACCGCGGCCGCGGCTAGTTCGGCATGCCCTTGTTGTCCTGCTTTTCCTCGCGGAACTGCCGCTCGAGCTGGTGCAGCCGCGCGTCCACCTCGGACAGCGTGTAGAAATCCCCGTCGCCGGCCTTGCGCGCGATCTGCAACTGCTCGATGGCGGCCTGGTAGGCGCCGTCGATGGCGTATTTCTCGGCCAGCGCCTGGTGCTGCTGCACGCGCCGGCCCTGGCCCGCGTAGGCACGCGCCAGCATGTCCCACCACTCGGCGCGCGAGATGTCCTCGCGCGTGCGCTCGCGCAGGAAGGCCACCGCCTGGTCCAGCCGCCCCGCCCCCAGCAAGGTCGCCGCGTAGCTCACCGCCACCGCGTGCGAGAGCGGGAACGCCCTCATCGACGCCGCGGCCTGGTTGAGCGCATCCTGCGGCCGACCCTGCGCGCGCGCCAGCTCGATCGCCATCACGTCCAGCATGGGACTGCCCGAGGTCGCGCCTGGAATGGTGCCGTAGAGCCGGCGCGCCTCCGCCAGCGACTGCTCGGCGGCGGCGTTGCGGCCCAGGCGCTGGTCGGCGAAGGCCATGCCGTAATACAGCGCCGGCACGCGCGCCGGCGCCGCCGAGGGCAGTTGCGCCTGCAGCGCGGCGCGCACGTTCTGCAGATCGCTCGGCGTGGTTTCCTGGATGATGCGCGAGCGCACGCGCGCGAACTCGTATTCGGGCGTGCTGCCGACGTGGCGCACCGCCACGTGGCTGACGCGGTCCTGCATGTCGGCGATGCGCTCCGAGGTCAGCGGGTGGGTGCGCACATAGGCCGGCACCGAGTTCTCCGAGATGCCCATCACGCGCTGCAGGCGCTTGAAGAAGTCCGGCATGCCCTGCGGGTCGAAGCCCGCCGCGGTCATGATCTGGAAGCCCACGCGGTCGGCCTCGCGCTCGGCCCCGCGCGAGAACGACAACTGGTTGGCGACCGCCGCCGCCTGCCCGCCCATCGCCAGCGCCGAGGCCGCGTCGCCGCTCTTGGTGGCGGCCAGCCCGGCCAGCACCATCGACGCCAGCGAGATCCACATCGACTGGTCCTGCGAGGTGATGCCGCGCGCGATGTGCCGCTGCATCACGTGGCCGATTTCGTGGCCCAGCACCGAGGCCAGCTCCGACTCGGTCTCCGACTGCACCAGCAGGCCGGTATGCACGCCGATATAGCCGCCGGGCAGCGCGAAGGCGTTGATGGTGCGGTCGCGCACCGCGAACAGCTCGAAGCCGGTGGCGAAGGTGCCCGAGCCGGTCGAGCCCGAGATGTTCTGCCGGCGCGCCGCCTGCACCAGGCGGTAGCCGAGCGCGTTCAGGTAGTCGGCCAGCAGCGGGTCGACCACGTAGTCCGGATCGCGCCGGATGTCGCGCATGATGTGCTCGCCCAGGCGCCGCTCCATGTCGGGCGTCAGCGACGCCGTGGAAGGGTCGCCGAGGTCGGGCAGCTGCACGCCGCTGCCCTCCACCACGGTGTTGTTGGTGCGCAGCCCGAACTCGGACTTCTGCCCCGCCTTCACGCTGCGGTTCAGGTTGTCGTAGACCTGGTCGCTGCTGTCGCCGCCATAGACGGCGTCGGCGGCCGTGCGCGCCGGATCGTTGAGCAGCGCGCGCTGCTGCGGCCACGCGGGCAGGGCCACCGTCAGCGCCAGCAGCGCCGCGAGCGAGCGGCGCGCCAGGCTAGCCGAAGCGCGGGAAATGCGGGAAGCGGCGGCGCGGGCATGCCGCGGATGCATCCCAGGCGATGTCGGGCAGGCCTGTCGGGCGGGCGAGGAGAGCGCTCCGCGGAGCGTTGGATTCTTGCGCATCTTGCTATGATAGCGGCCTCCGGAAACCATTCCCATCGGGCGCGCCCAAGGCGGGCCCGACAGGTCCCCGATGCCGCCCAGGCCGCGCGCCAACTGGCGCGGCGGGCCTCCGGCCAGTCCCCGGCATTGCCGCAACTCCCCTTCGATTCCCGCCCACGCCATGAGCCAGCTCACCCACTTCGATTCCGCCGGACAAGCCCATATGGTCGACGTCGGCGCCAAGGCGCACAGCCACCGCGTGGCCCTCGCCACCGGCACCATCACCATGCTGCCGGCCACCTTCGCGCTGGTGCGGAACGGCAACGCCAGGAAGGGCGACGTGCTCGGCATCGCCCGCGTGGCCGCCATCATGGCCACCAAGCGCACCTCCGACTTGATTCCGCTGTGCCATCCGCTGGCGCTCACCAAGGTGGCGGTGGACTTCGCCCTCGACGAGGCGGCCTCCGCCGTGCGCTGCACGGTGCGCGCCGAAACCCGCGGCCAGACCGGCGTGGAAATGGAAGCGCTGACCGGCGTGCAGGTGGCGCTGCTGACCATCTACGACATGTGCAAGGCGGTGGATCGGGGGATGGTGATCGGCAATGTCCACCTGCTGGAGAAGCATGGCGGGAAGTCGGGGGATTGGGTGGCGGCCGGTTGAAGCGCGCCGGAGCACGGTCCGATGCGTGGGATCACTCCCGCGCCGGCCATGTATCGTATCCGTTGCGTGCGCGTCTGGTTTTCTTACCGTGCATGACACGGTCTTACGGCCCGTGCCATTCCGCTGTAACAAGCGTAACGCCGCATTTCGCCAGCCGCGAGGCACGCGCCACATCGGGAAAATTGGTATTCAATGCAGTCAGGGGGCGCTGTTGCGCTACCCGCGGGGCGCGGCCCCGCATCAATCCAAGGTGAGCAAGATGAACGGGCGTAGGGTTGGCCAGATAGTGCTGGTGTTGGCGGCGCTGGGTGCGAGCGGAGCCGCTTTGGCGGCCCGCGGCGGCGGGTGGCACGGCGGCGGCGGATGGCATGGGCATGGGGGAGGATGGCACGGCGGGTGGCATGGCAACGTGGGGGTCGTGATCGGCCCCGGTTTTGGCTATGGCTACGGCTGGGGCTACCCGTATCCGTACTACGCTCCGCCGTATTACTACCCGCCGGTGGTCGCGGTGCCGTCGGCGCCGCCGCAATACATCGAGCAGGGCCAGGACGGCCCGGTCGACATGGGAGGCGGCGCGGGGGGCGCCCCCCCCCCCCCCCCCCCCCCCCCCCCCCCCCCCCCCCCCCCCCCCCCCCCCCCCCGCGCCGGCGCCCGAGCAGGCGTTCTGGTATCACTGCAGCCAGCCGGACGGCTACTACCCGTACATCAAGGCGTGCCCGGGCGGCTGGCAGAAGGTCCCCGCCCAGCCCCCGGCCTGAAGCGATGCCGCCGTGGCATGCGACGACGCGCGGCACCGCCGGTGGCCGCGCGAGACGATTTGTTGACCAGTATCGAGGTACCCAGATGAAAGCGTTCACCCGCCCGGGCCTGTGCAGGCGGCCCGTTCTGCTGGCTTTGCCCCTGGCCGCGCTGGCGCTGGCCGGCTGCGCCGTGATGCCCAGCGGCCCGAGCGTGATGGTGCTGCCGGGCACGGGCAAGAATTTCGACCAGTTCCGGGCCGACGACTATAGCTGCCGCCAGTTCGCCTTCGGGCAGGTCGGCGGCGTCACCGCCAACCAGGCCGCCACCGGCAGCGCGCTCGGTAGCGCGGCCGTCGGCACCGCGCTCGGCGCGGCCGCCGGCGCGGCGTTCAACGGCGGCTCCGGCGCGGCCGTGGGCGCCGGCGTGGGCCTGCTGACGGGCGCCGCCGTCGGCGCGGGCAATGCGCAGGCGTCCGGCTACGGCAGCCAGCGCCGCTACGACGCGGCCTACGTGCAGTGCATGTACGCCAGCGGCCACCGCGTGCCGGTCTATGGCCAGATGATGTCCTCGTCCCCGCGGCCGCCGGCGCCGACCTACTACTATCCGCCTCCGCCGCCGGGCTACGCGCCCCCGCCGCAGTAAGCGGCGCCTGGCCGCCACGCTGGTCCCCGCATCCCGCGCACGCGCCGGCCCCGAGGCCGGCCGCGGCGCGGGATGTGTCTATGCGGGGCCATCCTCCGCATCGTCCTGCGCATCATGGGCCGGCGCCGGGCCGGGCCATGCCTTGCTGCGCGCCTCGACCCAGTCGCAGAATTCCCGCGGCCGCGCGGCCGCGTCCACGCCGGCGCAGGCACGCGCCACCTCGGCGAACTGCCGGGCCTCGTCGCCGGCGTAATAGAAGCGCAGGCGCTCGAGCCACGCACGGCCCTGCACGGGGTCGCCGGTCAGCGCGAGCAGCCACGCGGTGCGCGCGATCAGCGTCGGCGTGGGCAGCAGGTGGACCGCGGCGATATGCGGGCCGAGCAGTTGCGCGGCGTTGGCCGCGGTGATGACCGCATCCTCGGCCGCGTCGGACTCGGCCGCCTGGCGGAACCAGCGCTGCGGCATGGGCAGCGCGGCCCGGTGCCCGGCGTGCGCATACTCGCGCGCCTCGGCGCGGCGGAAGTCCATCCACATGGTCGCGAGCACGGTGGCGGACACACCGGCGAAGACCAGGCCCGCCAGCACCGCCGCCGCGCGCGGCAGCCGCGCATGGCCGAAGCCGGACGGCTCCAGCCAGCCCAGCATGAAGCAGAACGGCAGCAGGAAATACAGGTAGTGCAGCGGGTACTCCAGCATCGAATGCGCGCCCAGCATCGCCAGCCACATCAGCACGAGGACGGTCTGCGCGCGCTCCGGCGCGTCGCCGCGCCACAGGCGCCGGTAGACCACGCGGCCCAGCCACGCCAGCAGCGACAGCAAGGCGCCGGCCGCGCCCACGATGCCGGTCTTGGCCAGCAGGTCCAGCACGGCATTGTGGGCATGCAGCGACATCTCCACCCTGACCCCGACCTGCGCCATCTGCTGGAACTGCGCCCAGCCGAACTCACCCCAGCCCACACCGAGCCACGGATGCGCGCGGAACATCGCCCACGCGTGGGTCCACATCGCGCCCCGCCATGAAAGCTGGTCGGCGCCCTGCAACTGCGCCACCGTGTCGAACAGCCGCCAGCCCATCGCCTGACCCGCGCTCTTGATCGCGGGCTGCAGGACCAGCAGCATCGCCACCATCGCCACCGCGGCGAACACCATCCCGGCCGGGCGGCGCATCGGGTTGGGCCCGCGCTGCCGAACGCCAGCGCCGGCGCCCTGCCCCCGCGCCAGCCACGCCGCCACCAGCGCATAGGCCGCGGCCAGACCCACGTGCAGCACGCCCGTGCGCGAACCCGACAGCACGATGCCGCTCTCCAGCAGCAGCACCGCCGCCAGCCACGCCGGCGCGCGCAGCCAGCCGCGCGCGGCCAGCCACACCGCCGCCGCCAGCGCCAGCCCCTCGACCGTGGCCTGGTGATTGGGCTGGTTCAGGTTGCCCCACAGGCGGCGGTTGTCATCATAGAAATAGGTCGACACCAGCCCGAACGTATCCGGCTCCAGGCCGAAGACCTGCACCCACTGCGCCAGCGTGCCCAGCAGCCCAGCCACCAGCCACGCAGTGGCCAGCGTATCGGCCAGCGCCTGCCGCTCCTGCGCGGACGCCGCCCGGCCCTGCCGCCACGCCGCCCACATCACCGCGGCGGCCAGCGCCAGCGTCAGCTCGGTGATCAGCCGGCTGCCGGGAACATCGGCCATGCCAACGAGGCCCTGCGCAATGCCGGTGGCGATGAGCCAGAGCGGGAAGAGGATGATCCAGGGGAATCGGGCCGGCTCCGCCCGACCGGCGAGGCCGCCGGCCTGCCGGGGCGTCACGGCCCCCAGCACGATCACGGCAAGCGCGAACAACAGCGCGGCCGTCCATTCGCCATAGAAGGTGGCAAGCGGAAGCGTGTGCCGCGAGACCAGCAGGGGCACGACGAGCGCGGCGGCGAGGAAACTGAGGGGAATGGCTGACCGGGAGGGCAGCATGCGGGTGCCTTGTTATGCCGGGTTGGCAAAAGGCGGATGATAGCTTGGGGGACGGGAAAAGAAAAAGCGCCCGGAGGCGCTTTCCATACAAGGAACAGTGAAGATAACTGCGGTAACAAGCCGAGTGACTGTGCGTAATGTCCCCTCCCTATTCAGCACTTTGCTTTATTTTGCTCTTGCTATACGACTCTGCCCAACGGCAAAAGTCAGGTGCCCACACACGGCCTTCTCCTTCGCCGCAGGCTGTGACTATCTTGAGGACTTGGGCCAACTCGTCCTGCTCCCGGTAAAAGCTGAGACGCTCCAGCCAGATCTTACCCTCTGCGGGGTCCCCAGTCAGAGCAAGTAGCCATGCAGTGCGGGAAACCAGAGTTGGTGTAGGCAGTAAATGCACCGCCGCTATATGTGGAGCCAGGAGTCGAGCAGCATTGTCGCGTGTGATACGAACATCCTCGATGGTATTAGCTTCCGCCTGTGCCCGAAACCAGTGACGCGGCATAGGAAGAGCCGCACCTCGTTCACCTCCAATATATTCCCGAGCTTCGACTCGAAGATAATCTTGCCAAGTCGTTGCAAGGATGGTGACAACAGTGCCGGCAAGAACAAAACCTATGAGTATTGAAAACCAGCCCGGCAATCTCCACTTAATGAAACCCGATGGCTCTAGCCAGCCAATCATGAAACAAAACGGCAGAAAAAAATAGAAATAATGCAATGGATATTCAAGCATGGAGTGAACAAAAAACATAGTTAACCAAGCCAGTACCACTGCCGTCCGAGCTTTCTCATGGGAGTTGACGTGGAGAAACCGGATGCGCAATACGCGCCAGAACCACAATAACAAAGTCACTACTATACCGATAGTGCCGACGATACCGGTTTTAGCCAATAAGTCGAGAAGTTCATTGTGAGCATGCAACGACATCGCTGCGCGTACACGCAGCAGCGCGGCTTGTTGAAACTGGGTCCACCCGAATTCACCCCATCCAACCCCTAACCATGGGTGTGAACGGAACATGGACCACGCATGCGCCCACAAAGCCCTTCGCGACCCAACTTGACTAGACTCCTGCAAACGCCCTACTACGTCGAATAAATGCCAATCGAAGATCTGGCCCAGACTTCTGATAGTCGATTGGAGAATCAGCAATAGTAGTAACAGTGCGATAGAACCAAATACCAAACCTGTCGGACGACACATCAGACCATTCCGTGCCGATCCAGTATTCGCATGCCCTGCCCGAATGGAGCCACGGACGAGCCAAGCAGTCACCAGCGTGTAGGTCGAAGCCAACCCCACATGCAGCACTCCCGTACGAGAACCCGATAGCACGATGCCGCTTTCGAGCAAGAGTACCACCACAAACCAAGTTGGACTGCGCAGACGACCTCTATTTGCAAGCCATACCGATGCCACTAGGCCAAGCCCCTCCACGGTAGCCTGGTGATTGGGTTGATAGAGATTGCCCGATAAACGGCGATGGTTTTCATACGATAAAGAAGACACCAATCCAAAGCTATCGGGCTCGAATTGAAATAACTGAATCCATTGGGTTAGCATCCCTAACAGAGCGGCGGCAAGCCATGCAGTTGCAACGGCATCAATAAGTGATTCGCTGTCTTCAGTTGAAGCATCTCTCCGAAAGCACCATGCCATCCACATAACTACCGCTCCTAGAGCTAGACTCAATTGCGTAAGACCTCGACTTTCCGTCACGTCTACTTGGCCGATTGCCCCTTGGAATATACAAACGCCGAATAACCAAAGCGGCAACAATAGAATCTTCGGTATGGCAGCAGTGCCTCGCACCAAGACACTTGAATTGACTGATGGCCTGGTTGTCCACAAGAAAGCGACGACAGTGAGAGAGAAGAGAAAAGCAGAGACCCATTCTCCGTAGAATGTTGTCAGCGGGAGAGTATGCCGTGAAACTAACAGCGGCACTACGATTGCGACAGAAAGCAATCTAATTCGTACCTCATGTCCTCTTGGCAACATACGATATCGACTGAGCAGTCAACAAATATATAGAATCAAAAAAAGCGCCCGAAGGCGCTTTTTAAATTTTTGAGTTCCCGGAGATCTTAAGCGCCGCTAGCAGCAGTGGGATTATTCTTGATAATTGCGTCATAGGCGGCCTTGTTGCCAGCCTGAGTAATGGAAGTCGTATTTGTCCAAATGAGATTGGCATTACCCTGCGGAACAGTGGGCGTCATAGTAATGGTCTGCCCATCCAGGCCAGTACCAACACCAGTGGCGAGGGTAAGGACGACCTCACCATTGGTCACGAGAACTCCCGCTACTTCCTTGGTGCCCGTGAAATTAGGAATACCTGCCGCATTCGTGTCACAGCTATCGAGCACCCCACCTGCTTCTTGAGCACATACACCGACTGCGGTCTTGATAGCATCCACGGAAGAAATGGCAGCTGCGACCTTCGCCTTTACCGTGTAGTCCTGATACTGCGGAATCGCAATCGCCGCCAGGATGCCGATGATCGCAACCACGATCATCAGTTCGATCAGCGTAAAGCCCTTCTGGGCACGGCGGCCCAGTTTCTTCAGTTGAACCCGTTGTTGCATGATTGACCCCTCGAAGGAATTTTGGATACAAATAGAAACATCTTGTTTCATGTGATGCTGCACAATCTTTAGCAGTTTGCGTGCCAGCCCGGCGCCCCTTGAACTCTCGTTGGCAGGTGACAATTTTCGCCACTTCAGAGCACTCCTAGCTTTGACAGCGCGCAAATTTTGTCACTTGCGATGACGCAGACAGTCAGTAAACCGAGGGTTCCGCTTAATTCAGTACGAAATCACACTGAATTCACAACCAGATTCCTGTCTCGGAAAACGCAACGGGCGGCCCCAGGGCCGCCCGTCCCGCGGTGCGACAAGAGCACCGCCCCGTCTGACCGCGATCCCGCCCCTGCGAGCGGGACCGGCATCAGGCCGTCACGCCGGCTGTGCCGCGCGCTTCTGCATCAGCTTGCCGATCACCACCACCAGCGCGGCGCCGACGATGCCGAACACCAGGTGCGCGTGCGGCACGTGCATTTCGAACCAGGCGGAGTCGACCGGGTCGCTCACCAGCATTTCGCCGGCGAGGTAGCCCAGCAGCGCGGCGCCCAGCACGATGATGATGGGGAAGCGGTCCATGACCTTGAGCAGGATGGTGCTGCCGAACACGATCAGCGGGATGGACAGGCCCAGGCCCAGCACCAGCAGCATCAGCTGGCTGCCTTCCGGCCCCTTCTGGGCGGCGGCGGCCACGGCGACCACGTTGTCGAGCGACATCACGAGGTCGGCGATCAGGATGGTGCGGATCGCGGCCCAGATATTTTCCTTGGCGGCGTGGCCTTCTTCCTCGTCGTCGCCGGTCAGCAGTTGCACGCCGATGTAGACCAGCAGCGCGGCGCCGACGATCTTGAGGTACGGCAGGCTCAGCAGCTTGACCGCGGCCACGGTCAGGATCACGCGCATGACGATGGCGGCGGCGCTGCCCCAGAAGATCGCCTTCTTCTGCTGCGCGGGCGGCAGGTTGCGCGAGGCGAGCGCGATCACCACGGCGTTGTCGCCGGAGAGCACGATGTTGGTCAGGATGATGGATCCCAGCGCGATCCAGAATGCGGTGGAGGACAACAATTCCACGGTAAAGCTCCTCGAGTTTCTTGAATTATGGTTCGAACGCCGCATGGCGACGGGCGATGCGCAACCGACGATGTTCAGCCAACGACAAAATTCGGATGTCTGATTTTTCAGACATGAGATTTACCGTATCAAGCTTTCGATTCGGTTTCAATCGCCTTCCCGCCCGCCTCGGGAGATACCCTAGGTTCCTGGCGTCCCAGAATGACGCGCCCCCGCACGAAGGCGGGGGCATCGGTGGCTGGCGGCGCGGCTGCCCTGGGGCAACCGCGCGCCGGCCCGGTAATTCTCCCGCCCTCGCGGGCGGGATTCACCAGACAGCGGCGATTACAGGATCGACTTGAGCAGGCGGCCCATTTCCGACGGATTCTTGGTGACCTTGATGCCGCAGGCTTCCATGATTTCCAGCTTGGCCTGCGCCGTGTCGGCACCGCCCGAGATCAGCGCGCCGGCGTGGCCCATGCGCTTGCCCGGAGGCGCGGTCACGCCAGCGATGAAGCCGACCACCGGCTTCTTCATGTTGTCCTTGATCCATTGCGCGGCGTTGGCTTCGTCCGGACCGCCGATTTCGCCGATCATGACCACGGCGTCCGTTTCGGGATCGTCGTTGAACATCTTCATGATGTCGATGTGCTTCAGGCCATTGATGGGGTCGCCACCGATGCCCACTGCCGACGACTGGCCCAGGCCCAGCGCGGTCAGCTGGCCCACGGCTTCATAGGTCAGCGTGCCCGAGCGCGACACCACGCCGATGCGGCCCTTGCGGTGGATGTGGCCCGGCATGATGCCGATCTTGATTTCGTCCGGCGTGATCAGGCCAGGGCAGTTCGGTCCGAGCAGCAAGGTCTTCTTGTTGCCCTTACGCATCTTGTCCTTGAGCTCCATCATGTCGCGCACGGGGATGCCTTCGGTGATGCAGACCACCAGGTCCAGGTCGGCGTCGACGGCTTCCCAGATCGCGGCGGCGGCGCCCGCGGGCGGCACGTAGATCACGGAAACGGTGGCGCCGGTGGAGTCCTTGGCGTCCTTCACGCTGGCGTAGATGGGAATGCCTTCGAAGTCTTCGCCGGCCTTCTTCGGGTTCACGCCCGCCACGAAGGCGTTCTTGCCGTTGGCGTAGTCGCGGCAGCCACGGGTGTGGAACTGGCCGGTCTTGCCGGTGATGCCCTGGGTGATGACCTTGGTGTCTTTGTTGATCAGAATCGACATGCTGTAATCCTTTGCTTGGCTCGTAGCAGCGCGGGGCCAGGCCCGGCGCACCGCTCGCGTTCGCGTTTTGTTGGCGTTCGTGCGTCTTGGCTTACTTGCCCGCGGCCGCGGCCACCACCTTCTGGGCGGCCTCTTCCATGGTGTCGGCAGCGATGATGGGCAGGCCCGAGTCGGCCAGCATCTTCTTGCCGATCTCTTCGTTGGTGCCCTTCATGCGCACGACCAGCGGCACGGACAGCGACACGGCCTTGGAAGCAGCGATCACGCCTTCGGCGATCACGTCGCAGCGCATGATGCCGCCGAAGATGTTGACCAGGATGGCCTTCAGGTTCGGGTTCTTCAGCATCAGCTTGAAGGCTTCGGTCACCTTCTCGGTGGTGGCGCCGCCGCCCACGTCGAGGAAGTTGGCCGGCTCGCCGCCGAACAGCTTGATGGTGTCCATCGTGGCCATCGCCAGGCCGGCGCCGTTCACCAGGCAGCCGATGTTGCCGTCCAGCGAGATGTAGGCCAGGTCGAACTTGGAGGCTTCGATTTCGTTGGCGTCTTCTTCGTCCAGGTCGCGGTAGGCGACGATTTCCGGGTGGCGGAACAGGGCGTTGGAGTCGAAGTTGAACTTGGCGTCGAGCGCGATCACCTTGCCGTCGCCGGTCAGGATCAGCGGGTTGATTTCGGCCAGCGATGCGTCGGTTTCCCAGAACGCCTTGTACAGGCCTTGCAGGGCCTGGCGGGCTTGCGCCACGCTCGCGTCGGGCACGCCGATCTTGCGCGCGATGTCGTCGGCATCGGCGTCGGCCAGGCCGGTGGCCGGGTCGATGATCAGGGTGTGGATCTTTTCCGGGGTGTGGGCAGCGACTTCCTCGATGTCCATGCCGCCTTCGCTGGAGGCCATCAGGGCCACCTTCTGCGATACGCGGTCCACCACCAGCGAAACGTACAGTTCCTTCTTGATGTCAGCGCCTTCTTCGATCAGCAGGCGGTTGACCTTCTTGCCTTCCGGGCCGGTCTGGTGCGTGACCAGGGTCATGCCGAGGATGTTGGTGGCGTAGGTCTTGACCTCGTCGATGCTCTTGGCCACCTTCACGCCGCCGCCCTTGCCGCGACCGCCCGCGTGGATCTGCGCCTTGACGACCCAGACCGGGCCGCCCAGTTGCTCAGCAGCCTTCAGGGCCTCTTCGACCGAGAACGCGGGGATGCCGCGCGGAACCGGCACATTGTATTTGCGCAGGATTTCCTTGCCTTGGTACTCATGGATATTCATGCGTGTTTCCTTTCGGGTAGGCGTAAAAGTGTGGAGATGGAATCTCGGCGTTTTGCAGGCCGTGCGGCTTAGCCGGAGGTGCCGGTGAGCCTGCGGGAGTCGGCGCCGCCGTCGGCGGCGGCGAGCGCCTCCGCTGGCTGCGCCGCCGGGATCGGGGACCCTTCGGCCCTGATCCTCGGCTTCGGCTGGTGACCATACCAGCGCGGGTAAAACTGGCGCACCACCTCACCTTCGAAATGCAGGGCATGGCAGCCGTGCAACTGGTAAGGTGGTTCGGGATTGGTGTCTTCGGTGCCGGCGTCGCGGATGTTGAAGACGTCGCCGGCGAAAGCCTGGATCGCGGTGGTCGGCAGCACGCCGGCCAGCTCGGTCAGGTGGGTGCAGCCGGCCACGCCCGACAGGCGCTCGCGCACCGCCTTGCGGAAACCCTTCATCAGGTTCAGGCCGATCAGCTTACGGTAGGCCGGGCCGATGGTGTCGCACTGGCCGGGATACGGCACCCAGTCGGAGCACGCCTCGGCGTCCACCACGTTCATGCGCAGGTCGATGGTGACGCGCAGCCACAGGTCGTGCAGCGGCTGGCCGACCGGGCGCACGCCGCCGCCGGCCAGCGGAATGTCGCGCGGCTTGGTGTCGGTCAGGCGCGCCTCGATGTCCCACAGGCCATCGTCCCTAAGATAGGCCTCGGCCGTGATGGCACGGCGATGGCGCAGGGAACGGTTGACGGGCGGGGAAAGCGGCATAACACCAGGCTGGAGCGGGGGAACAGGCGGCTAATGGATATGACCAGGAACGGCTTAACAGACACGACTCAGAACGACTCAGGACGGCTGGGCCGGGAAACCGCAGGATTTTAACATGCCGCACAAGTTTGACCGGGAACAAACTGTGCGGAGTGCCGTTGCCGGCGATTGTCGTCCGGCGGATGGCCTGCTGCGGTGCGGGAATGCGCGGCGCAAGGCGCTCGGGCGGCGCGCGGGCGACGGGCGGAACGGATGCCGGACGCGGTGAATACGCCTACTGCCAAAGCAGGTATGCGCCCCGTGCCGGTGCATGGCAGCGTCGCGGCGGCACCCTCCGTGCTGCGGTCGCACAACGCCGCGCGCGGCGTCAGTCGCTACCGTCCAGCCACTCGTCGGCGCCCTTGATGATCTGGCTCACCACGGCGCGGGAGAAGCCGCGGGCCACCAGGAAGCGGATCTGCTTTGCCCGTTCCTCGGGCGTGGCCGGCGGCGCGCCGAAGCGCTTCTGCCAGACCGCGCGGCCGCGTTCCAGTTCGGAATCGCGCAGGCGCTCCTGCAGATCCGCCAACTGGTCGCCGCCAAGCTGGTGGGTGCGCGCTTCCTGCATGACGCGGGCCGCGCCGTAGCGGCTGGCGCGGCGGTGCACCAGGCTGTCGACGAAGCGCGCGTTGGACAGCCAGTTCTCGCGCTCGAGCGCATCCAGCAATTGCTCGAGCGCCTCGGGCGATTCCGCATGGGGAGCCAGCTTGCGGGCCAGTTCCGCCCGGCTGTGCTCGCGGCGCGACAGGTAGCCGACCGCGCGGGCCTTCAGCGAAAGGGGAGGACGTGTGGCCATGAAAGAAAGCGGCGCGATGGGACGCGGCGCGAATGCAACGGTGGAATATGGCTGCCTGGTGCGGTGCCGAACCGGCGACGGCAAGCAAGCGATGACTGACAAGCAACAACCGGCAAACAACGGCGGGCAAACAACAGCCGGCAACCGCCAGCAATCGCGGCCACCGACGAGTTGCGGCCGCGGAATGCACACCGGGGGGGGGGGGGGGGGGGGGGGGGGGGGGGGGGGGGGGGGGGGGGGGGGGGGGGGGGGGGGGGGGGGGGGGGGG
>NZ_JBYTEL010000007.1:0-153510 GCF_058789195.1 Cupriavidus sp. FW216-B1
ATGGCCTACCCGATCCGCTACCAGATGCGCACCGAAGTCGGCCAGGGACCGCTGGAGATGCTGGCACTGCGGGGCTTTGTGCTGCCGTCGCGCATCTTCGTGGGCCGGGAGCCGCAGGTGGTGCCGCGTGCCACCTCGGCCCCGCGCAGTTCGCGCTAATTGAGAAGGAAATCATGTTCAGCAACCTCCTCAACGCACTGTTTGGCGCCCGCGCGCCCGCCGCGCTTGCCCGCTCGGCCCAGGCCCGCTGGGAGCCGTGGCTGCAACCAATTCGCCCCGATGCCCCGGTTGGCGACGATCCCGGCTACGACGACGGCTTCCTCGCTATCAAGGAGGAAGTCGCCAAGTTGTCCGATATCGACGACGCGCTGATCATGGAATCCGCAGGTGAATTGCTCAAGCATGTCGCCAAGGATGTGCGCCTGGCGGCATACTATGCTTACGGATGTATGCGGCGCGAAGGTGCGGAAGGGGTAGCCTGTGGCTTCGAACTGCTGTCGGCGCTGATCGACCGTTTTGGCGCCGAGATGCTGCCCACCCGCGCCGAGAGCCGCAAGGCCGCGCTCGAATGGCTGGCTGGCGCCACGTTTACCGACCGCCTCGACCGGGTGCAGGGCTTGACCGGCGCGCCCCTGGAGCGGACGCTCTCCGCGCTGGCCCTGATCCTGGAGCGCACCGCGCAGTGGCCGGAGTCGGCGCGCCCTGCGCTCGACGGGCTATTCCGCCGCTTCGAAGAGCGCGTCGAGTCTCCACTGGCCGCCGAGAGTACCGGCATCGGTGAGCTATCAAGACCATCCGCCACCTCGTCGACCTTCCCGCCTGCCGCCGGCGAGGTGGCCTCCACGCGCGACCTGCTCGACCGGACGCGCCAGATGGCGCTCTTCCTGCGCGAGCAGCCCCAGGGCTATCTCGCGGCGTATCGCCTGATGCGCTGCGTGCGCTGGGATACGCTGACCGACGTGCCGCCGCATGAGGCGAGCGGCAAGACCCGCCTGTTGGCGCCGCGCGCCGAACTGCGGGCCCAGCTCAGGCGCCTGCTGCTGCAAAAGCAGTGGCCGGAACTGCTCGACCGCGTCGAACAGGCTTTCGCCGAAGGGGCGAACCACTTCTGGCTGGACTTGCAGTACTACGCCTTCACCGCCCAGGACCAGGCGGGCGGCGAGTATGCCCGCGTGCGCGACCTGCTGGCGACCGATTGCGCGCTGATGCTCGAGCGCCTGCCCGGCCTCGATCGGCTGGCCTTTACGGATGGCACGCCGTTCGCGGACGACGCCACGCTGGAGTGGATCGCACGCCATGCCACCGTGCGCGATGTGGAGCGCGGCGAAGCGGTGGCACCGGTATCGGTCGCATCCGCCAGCACCGACTGGGCGGAGACGGAAGCCCAGGCGGCCGACCTCGCCGCCCAGCAGAGCCTCGATGCCGCCTTCGCCTGGCTGCAGGGCCTGCCAGTGCCCGATGGAGAACGGGATCGCTTCGTCCGGCAACTGGTCATGGCGCGCGTGGCCGAACGGGCTGGCCGGCCGGACACAGCCTTGCACCTGCTGTCCGCTCTCGATCTGGCTGCCCAGCGCTTCCAACTGTCCGCCTGGGAGCCGTCGCTCGCATTCGAAGCCAAGCAGCAACTGCTGCGGCTGCTCAAAGCCCGCCTGACCCGCAAGGACGCGGACAAGCCCACGCTGACGCAGCGCATCGACGCACTGGTGGGCGACCTGACCGCCATCGACCCGGCCCGCGCGGTGGCCCTCGCCTAGCTGCAGAACCAATTACCTATTTCATGAACCATCCCACCCAAGACAACGAGATCCTGCGCTACTACGAGGCGGAGATGCGCTACCTGCGCGAGGCCGGGAAGGAGTTCGCCCAGGCATTTCCGGACCGCGCGCGGATGCTCAACATCGACCGCATCGGCGAGCGCGATCCCCACGTTGAACGGCTGTTCGAGGGCTTCGCCTTCCTGATGGGGCGGCTGCGCCATAAGCTCGACGACGAATTGCCGGAACTGACCGAGGGACTGGTCAGCATGCTATGGCCGCATTACCTGCGCATGATTCCCTCGCTGTCGATCCTCGAACTGACCCCGACCGCCGGCGCGTTGCAACGCCACGAGACGTTGCCGGCCGGGCTGGCAGTCACGTCCGACCCGATTGCGCTGAGTACCCAGGCCGCCAACGGCGGCGACAGCGTCGAGTGCATCTATCGGACCACGCAACCGGTCGATTTGTACCCACTGCGGCTCACTGAAGCCAGTGCTCACGCGCGCGAGGATGGCCGCTCGGTGATCCGGCTGCGGCTCGCACTCCAGATGCAGGGGCGCCGCGAGCAACTGGCGGTGCCGCGCCTGCGGCTCTACCTCCATGCCGACCGGCCATTGGCGCTGGCGCTCTATGCCGCGCTCACCGCCGAGCCGCTGGCCGTGCTGGTACGGGTCCCGGGCTACCCGGCCGACCGGCCCGGTGCACCCCAGCCGATGGCGGGCTTGCGCCTGGAACCGGCGGGATTTGCGGCCGAGGAGCGCCTCTGGCCCAAGCCTGACAACGCCTTTGGCGGCTACCAGTTGCTGCTGGAATACTTCACTTTCCCCGAGAAATTCATGTTCGTGGACCTGGTGGGGCTGGACATGGACGCCATCCCGCAAGATGCGGAGCATTTTGACGTGGAGGTGGTACTCCACAAGCCGTTTCCGGACGACATGCGCTTCTCGGCCGAGAACGTGCGGCTCTTCTGCACGCCCATCATCAATCTGTTCGAGCTCGAAGCCAACCCGATCTCCGTCACTCACTTCGAGACCGAGTACCGGGTGCGGGCGATGGAGCAGCATGGGCAGCATGTCGAGGCATATTCCGTCGATACCGTACGCGGATTCGAAGCCGGCAGCGGCCAGCGCTTCGAGTACGCGCCGTTTGCGGCGTTCCGCCACCGGGGCGGCATGCTGCGCCACGAGATGCCGGAGCGCTACTTCCACACCCGCGTGCGTCGCGGTCCCTCGGGCAGGTTCGACACCTGGGTCGTCCTTGGTGGCCATGCTTGGGAACAGCAGCAAACCATGCCGCAGGAAATCCTGTCGCTATCGGTGACCGGCACCAATGGCATGCTGCCGCGCAAGGGCTTGCGCGAGGCCGGCATCACCCGCATGCGTGGCGGCTTCACCAATATCGGCACGGTGCGCAACCTGACCGCGCCGACCCTGCCGGTATATCCCCCCACCGGCGACCGCTTTCACTGGCGGGTGCTGTCGCACCTCGCGCCGAACTACCTGTCGCTGCTCGATGCCGAAGTCTTGCGCGGCAGCCTGGCGCTGTACGACTGGACGGACGGGGAACTGAACCGCCGGCGCATCGATGCCATTTCCGACGTGCGGCACCGTCCGCTCCAGAAGCTCGTCAAGGGAGGCCTGCTGCGTGGCGTGGAGATCGTGGTGACACTGGACAGCCCCCGTTTTGCCGGCGAGGGAGACGTGGAACTGTTCGGTGAAATGCTCAACCGGTTCCTGTCGCTGTACGCGACCGTGAACTTGTATACCCGGCTGGTGATCGTGTCCCAGCCCACCGGCAAGCGTCTGGCGTGGCCCGACAGCAAAGGGGAGGGGGCTCCGTTTTGAGCATGACAGACCAGGTTGCGACGTCCTCCCCGGCCGGCGCCTTGCTGCCGGCGCTGCTCGCCAATGCGCCACGGATGAATGTCTTCCGGCTCTGCGAACTGATCGAGCTGTCCGCGCCGCGGCACCCGCCGCTGGGTACGACCGATTCCCCGGCCAACGAGCCTGTGCGTTTCCGCTCGCATGGGCGGCTGGGTTTCCCGGGGCGGGAGATCCAGGCAATCGAGCACGACAGCGACCACCCCGATCGGCCGCCCGTGGTCCGCACGACCTTCCTTGGCCTCTATGGCGTCGATGCGCGCATGCCGTCCTACTTCGTGGACGAAATTGCGCAGCGTCGCGACGGGGCCGAGCCGCTCGCAGCCTTTCTCGATCTGTTCCACCACCGGATTGTCACGCAGTTCTACCGCGTCGCACGCAAGTATCGCTATCCGGTGGGTTTCCGTCCGGGCGGGCAGGACGACGTGTCGCGCTATCTGTTGAGCCTGCTCGGGCTGGGTTTCGGCGAGATGGAAGCCGGCCAGGTCCGGATCGAGGACACCGTTGGCACGCAGAAACTGCTGTCGATGCTGGGGCTGGCCAGCCAGCGCACGCGCACGGCCGAAGGCCTGGCCGGCGTATTGCAACACGCCGTGCCGGACGCCCGGATTGCGGTCGAGGAGTTCTACCCCGTGTGGGTGCGCCTCGACGCCGACGAACGGATGCCGCTCGGAGAGAACTGCGTGCTGGGACGCGGCTTCTACGATCGCGCGAACACCGTGCGCGTGGCGATCACGCCGCAGACACGGGAATCGGTGCTGGAGCTGATGCCGGGCAGGCGTATGCATGGGGAGGTGATGGCGCTGCTGCGCTTTTATCTCGGCTACGCAGCGCATGCCCATCTGGAGATGCGGGTAAGACCCGCGCTGATGCCGGCACCAGCCCTGAATTCGGACCAGGCGAGCCTGGGTTACACCACGCAACTGCGATGTCCGGCGGTGGCGGAAGCCAACGACGTCGACGGCGCCATGCCGGGCATGACGCGCGTGCAACTTGGGACATGGAACGGAGCTGGCGCAGCGTAGCAGGCAGCAAAGCTGTGCCGGCCGCGCGCAAGACGAATGCAACACGAAAACCTGATACGCCAAGAGGATCAATACGATGAGGCGACAGCTTCAAGACAGAGCCGGACTGCTGGTTGCCACCCTTGTTGTGGCTGGCTGCGGCGTTGGGCAAGGGATCAAGGACAGCACGGTGGAGGCGGCGAAGTGGGTCTTCACGACGCAGGTCAAGACCATGAACCTCGACCTCACCAGTCGGTTGTCGCTAAATGCAGACGGCGCCGGACAATCGTTGTCGACGGTGGTGCGGGTTTACCAACTGAAGACGCCGCAGGCCTTCGAGCAACTGAGCTACGCGCAACTGCAGGCCAATGATCTCGAGTCGCTCAAGCCCGATCTGCTGGCAACCAGGGACGTCATCCTGCGCCCGGATGCGAGCGTGAGCCTGAGTGAGCCGATGCACGCCGATGCCGGGTATGTCGGCGTGGCGGCGTTCTTCCGCAGAGCGGACAAAGAAGCGGTCTGGAAGGTGGTCGTACCGAAAAAGCAGTGGAAGAAGACCGACCCGGTGAAGATCGAACTGCGGGGCAGCACGCTGCAGTTGGCGGGTGTTTCCGCCGATGGCCGCGGCATTGGGAATGGCGGTATCACCCCGCGTCTGACGATGGCGCAGTCGGCTGCCAGTTCGCAAATTCCTCCGCCATGTGCGGAGGAATCTCACAAAAGTGGCATTCTAGACGCATTGGCCGGTTCGCCGGAGACCTGAAATCCGGTGTGGCCACCGTTGGCGTACCGCATGTTCGCGCTTTGCCAAGGGTGTTTCGGTAACTGAGTTGCGGGTTTTCTTATCGATTCCCCGCGCCACCAGCCTCAGCCGGCCGCCAAGCTCACGCCCTGCGGGCCTTGCTGGGTGCGCCCGTCCTTGCCGTACAGCGTGCCGCCGGTGTCGCCGCGCTGGCGCAGCGTCTGGATGGCTTCCTGGGTGAACTCCAGGTGCGCGTCCACCACGGCCGCGTTGAGCGTGTTGGCGTCGCGCGCCATGCGGGCGGCGAACAGCAGGTTGCGCCAGGCTGTCTCGATGGCGGGGGAGAGGTCGCGCCCGGTGATCTGGCCGCCGGCGCCGAGCCGGATTCCCATCGCGCCCATCTGCGCCTCGCGCGCGCGCGTCTGCGTCTGCAGCAGGCCGGCCAGTTCGACCTTGCGCTCCAGCAGGCCGACCAGCGCCTGGTAGTCGCCCGCCTTGATCATGGCGCGCTCTTCGCCCAGCACGGCGGCGAATTCCTTGGACAGCTCGGTTTCCCGGGCGAGGTTCTGGATCAGGGACTGGCTCATGGCTTGCCTATGTTACGTGGGTTGGCTTGGCCGCCGCGGTGTGTGGCGCGTCAGGCGCCGCCGTTGAGTTCGCGCAGCGACGCCAGCAGACCGTCGGCGATCTTGCTGGGGTCGATCTTGATGCGTCCTTCGGCGATCGCCTGGCGGATTTCGTCCACCTTGGCGGTATCGATATCGTCGTCGTGGTCTTCCACCAGGCGCGCGCCGATCTCGCGCACCTGCGCGGCCAGCGGGCTGACGCGCACGCCGGCGGTTTCCGGGGCGGCGGCGGGGCCTGCGGCGGCGCCCGCCACGCTGCGCGGCGTGCCGTCGCTGGCGTCGGCCGGCCTCGAGGAGGTGGTCTGATTGATCTTCACGGTGGTTCCTTGCTGGGTTCCTCTGGCTTATCGGACGGCGGCGGCAGAACTTTAGGGCCGCCCGGGGCGGATCGCGGCCGTCCGGGCACGGGCTTGGGATGCCGGCTGCACTTCGAGCGCAGCGCGGCGCGCCATTGTCTCATGCACGGCGGCGGCGCCGGGCCGGCGCGCGGGCCTATTGTCTTATTGTCGCTATTGTTGCAGCACCACCGTATCGCCGTTGCGCACCAGCGCGTTGACCACCTGGCCGTTCTTGAGCCGGACCTGCACGTTGTTGCCGGCGGCGGCGTCGGCCATCACCTTGCCTTCGCTGCTGAGCTGGAACGACTCGCCTTCCACCACCACCGTCACGTTCTGGCCCTGCCGCACGGCAATGGCCTTCTTCAGCAGGTCCATGCGCATCGGCGAGCCCGCCGCGACGCGGTTGGCGACCACCGCGCCCGCCACCTGGGCGAGGTCGGTGACCACCGCGCGCGGCAGGCCGGACAGGTCGCCCTGGCGCAGTTCCAGGTCGGACGGGTCCAGCGGCTCTCCGGGCGTGAGGTTGCGGGCCGCCACGTAATAGTCGGCCACCACCGAGACGCGCGCCTGCACGTAGCGGGTCCAGGGCCGCTCGCCGCCGCAGCGCACGCCGACCGAGATGCGGCCCCAGGGCGACGCGCCCGGCGGCAGGAAGGGCTCGGGCAGCGGGCAGTCCGGCGCGCGGCCGCCCGACGGCGGCACCACCTGGATGCTGGCCTTGCCGGGCAGACCGGCGGTCTGGCGCTCGAGGAACTGTTCCACGGCGGCGCGCACCGGATCCTCGGTGAAAGGCGAGGGCGGCGCCGCCAGCGCGCCGCCGCACAGCGCGCCGGCGGCGGCCAGCGCGCAGGGCAGCGCGCGCGTGGCGGTGCGCAGGGCGGCGCGGAAAGTGGCGCACAAAGTGACGCAGAAGCGAGGATTCATGTGTACATCCGGCAAGGCTGCGGGCCGGCGGCGCGCGGCGGGCGCGCGGGCCGGGCCGCGGAACAGGACCCATTGTAGGCAGCCGCGCCTTCGGGCTCGTGGCGAAATACGCGGGTTTTTTTGCCCTATTCGCGCGATTGGGATGACAGGGCCGAACCTAAGATGGCACACCTGAAGAAGGTCGACCTTCGTCGCTCTCTCCCTCCAGCGAGACACAGACATGATTGACAGACTCGATGCGGCGCTGCGCTTCCAGCAGGAAGCGCTGAGCTTGCGGACCCAGCGGCAATCGGTGATTGCCTCCAATATCGCGCATGCCGACACGCCCGGCTACAAGGCGCGCGACTTCGACTTTTCCAGCACGCTGGCGCAGACCGTCGAGCGCGGCAAGCGCGCCGAGGGCGTGTCGCTGTCCACCACCTCGGCGCGGCACCTGCCCGGCCAGGCGCCGGTGGCCGACGACATGGACCTCCAGTACCGCATCCCGCTGCAGTCGAGCATCGACGGCAATACCGTCGAAATGGACACCGAGCGCGTGGCCTTCGCCGACAACGCCGTGCACTTCGAGTCCGGCCTCACCGTGATGAGCGCCAAGATCAAGACCATGCTGTCGGCCATCCAGCAGTGAGCACGCCATGCCAGCAATGAACATCTTCGACGTCGCCGGCTCGGCGATGGCCGCGCAGTCGCAGCGCATGAACGTGACCGCCTCCAACCTGGCCAACGCGGACAGCGCGGTCAGCCCCAACGGGCAGCCCTACCGCGCCAAGCAGGTCATCTTCGGCCTGGCGCCGACCCCGGGCCAGAGCGACGTGGGCGGCGTGCAGGTCGAGGGCGTGATGGAGGACCCGTCGCCGCCGCGCATGGTTCACAACCCGACGCACCCGCTGGCCAATGCCGACGGCTACGTCACGATGCCCAACGTCAACCCGGTGGAGGAGATGGTCAACATGATCTCGGCCTCGCGTTCCTACCAGGCCAACGTCGAAGTGCTGAACACCGCCAAGACCATGATGCTCAAGACGCTGACCCTCGGTCAGTGACGCCCAGAAACCAGGACCCGCAATGACTACCACCGTCGACACCAGCACCCAGGGCATCAACAATGCCCTGCAAGGCAGCAGCGCCAGCGCCGCCGACCTGCAGAACAACTTCCTGACCATGCTGGTCACGCAGATGAACAATCAGGACCCGCTCAACCCGATGGACAACTCGCAGCTCACCTCGCAGCTCGCGCAGATCAGCCAGGTGAGCGGCATGCAGACCATGAACAACACGCTGCAGGCGCTGCTGTCGCAGGTCGCGGCCAGCCGCGCGATGGATTCGGCGTCGCTGATCGGCCACACGGTGATGGTGCCGGGCAACACCGCCACGGTGGCGGGCGGCGTGCCGACGCAGATCGGCGTGGACCTGCCGGCCACGGCCGACGCGGTCACGGTCAACGTGCTCGACAAGGACGGCAACATCGTGCGCACCATCGACATGAAGGGCCAGGTCGCGGGCGTGCATGACATCACCTGGGACGGCAAGAACGATGCCGGCGTGGCGGTGCCGGACGGTGACTACACCTTCAAGGTCGCGGCCACCGCCGATGGCAAGGACGTCTCGCCGGTCGCGCTGGTCTACGGCAAGGTGGGCAGCATCAGCGGTGACTCCACCGGCGTGCTGGTGGACATCGGCAATGGCCGCACGGCGTCGGTCGACGACGTGCGCCGCATTCTTTGATTTATCTGCGATTCGTCAGCTAACCAGTTCATTAGGGGAACATCATGGGTTTCGGTCAAGGGGTAAGCGGCATCAACGCCGCCGCATCCAACCTGGACGTCATCGGCAACAACATCGCCAACGCCAACACGGTCGGCTACAAGCAGTCGACCGCGCAGTTCGCCGACGTGTACGCCGGCACCAAGATCGGCCTGGGCGTGACGGTGAATTCGGTGGTGCAGTCGTTCAACCAGGGCAATATCGAATCTAGCGGCAGCGCGCTCGACGTGGCCATCACCAACGGCAACGGCTTCTTTCGCATGACCGACTCCACGGGGTCGGTGTTCTACTCGCGCAACGGCCAGTTCCAGCGCCAGCCGGACGGCAGCATCACCAACGCGCAAGGCCTGGCGCTGACCGGCTACCCGGCCGGCACGACCGGCGGCGGCGCCGTGCAGCCGCAGCCGCTGGTGATCCCGAACACCACGATGGCCGCGCGCGCGACCACGTCGCTGGCCATGTCGTTCAACCTCGACTCCGGCAGCAAGGTTCCCGTCACGCCGTTCGCCAGCACCGGCCCGCTGCCGGGACCGCCCCCGGTGCCGGCGGCGCTGCCGACCAGCGACATGTTCAACTACAGCACCGGCGTGACGGTCTATGACTCGCTGGGCAACGCCCGCCAGCTGACCGCCTACTTCTCGACCGGCACCCCGGGCGCCGGCGCGCTGCCCGCGCCGAATGCCGGCGGCACCGACTGGACCATGAACCTGACCGACGCGGCGGGCAACATCGTCAGCACGAGCACGCTGCAGTTCGGCCCGAACGGCAACCTGGTGGTGCCGGCGGCCGGCGCCACCACCAATATCGCGCTGCCCGCCTCCAACGGCGCCGCCGCGATGACGGTGGCGATGAACCTGACCGGCACCACGCAGTTCGCCGGCGACAACGACACCAAGCCGCCGGTGCAGGACGGCTACGCCGCGGGCAGCCTGCTGGGCTTCGCCGTGCAGCCGGACGGCACCATCCTCGGCAGCTACTCGAACCAGAAGACCCAGGCCCTGGGCCAGGTCGTGCTGGCCAACTTCGCCAACACGCAGGGCCTCAAGCCGGAAGGCAACAACGTGTGGTCGGAAACCGGCTCGTCGGGCCCGGCCGTGGTCGCCGCCGCCGGCGGCGCCTCGGGCACGCTCAAGTCCAACGCGGTGGAAGACTCCAACGTGGACCTGTCGGGCCAGCTCGTGAACCTGATCGTGGCGCAGCGCAACTACCAGGCCAACGCGCAGACCATCAAGGCGCAGGACACGGTCATGCAGACCCTGGTGAACCTGTAACCGAGCAGCAGAGCATGTCGCCGGCCGCGCAGGCCGGCGCTGAGGAAACGCCATGGACCGCATGATCTACACCGCCCTGTCGGGGGCCAAGCAGACGCTCGACCAGCAGGCCGCGGTGTCCAACAACCTGGCCAACGCCTCGACGCCGGGCTTCCGCGCGCAGGTCAACATGTTCCGCGCGGTGCCGGTGGTGAGCAACGCCTCGCCGACCCGCGCGTTCACGCTGGCCTCGACGCCGGGCGCCGACATGAAGGCCGGCCCGCTGACCTACACCGAGCGTCCGCTGGACGTGGCGCTGCAGGGCAACGGCTGGCTGACCGTGCAGGCGCCGGACGGCAGCGAGGCCTACACCCGCGCGGGCTCGCTGCAGGTGTCGCCCGACGGCCAGTTGCAGACCAGCACCGGCCTGCCGGTGATGGGCGACGGCGGCCCGATCGCGGTGCCGCCCTCGGCCGAGGTCACGATCGGCAGCGACGGCACCATCACCGTGCGCGGCCCCGGCGACACCGCCCAGGGCCTGGCGCAGATCGGCCGGCTGCGGCTGGTCAACCCGCCGCCGGACTCGATCGCGCGCGGCGACGACGGCCTGTTCCGCCTGCGCCCCGGCGCGCAGCCGCTGCAGCAGGACGGCAACGTGCGCGTGCTGACCGGCGCGCTGGAAGGCAGCAACGTCAACCCGGTGGAAGCGATGGTCGACATGATCGCCAACGCGCGCCGCTTCGAGATGCAGATGAAGATGATCCAGGGCGCGGACACCAACGACCAGCGCGCCAACCAGCTGCTCTCGACCAACTGATTTCACGATCTGACGCGCCGCCGCGCCCAGCGGCGG
Source organism: Cupriavidus sp. FW216-B1 (assembly GCF_058789195.1). Classification (NCBI taxonomy): domain Bacteria; kingdom Pseudomonadati; phylum Pseudomonadota; class Betaproteobacteria; order Burkholderiales; family Burkholderiaceae; genus Cupriavidus; species Cupriavidus sp. FW216-B1. The sequence goes on from NZ_JBYTEL010000007.1 coordinate 11,139, forward strand.
CCATGCAAGGACAAACATGATCCGCTCACTCTGGATTGCCAAGACCGGCCTCGATGCGCAGCAGACGCAGATGGACGTGATCTCGAACAACCTGGCCAACGTGTCGACCAACGGCTTCAAGCGCAGCCGCGCGGTGTTCGAGGAACTGATGTACCAGACCGTGCGCCAGCCGGGCGCGCTGTCGTCGGACCAGACCAACCTGCCCTCGGGCCTGCAGTTGGGCACCGGCGTGCGCCCCGTGGCCACCGAGCGCATCCACACCCAGGGCAATCCGCAGCAGACCGGCAACAGCAAGGACGTGGCCATCATCGGCCAGGGCTTCTTCCAGGTCACGATGCCCGACGGCACCACCGCCTACACGCGCGACGGCTCGTTCCAGACCGACCAGAACGGCCAGCTCGTGACCTCCAGCGGCTTCGTCATCCAGCCCGCCATCACGCTGCCGCCCAACTACACCTCGCTGACCGTGGGGCGCGACGGCACCGTCTCGGTCACGCAGCCGGGCTCGAGCGCCAACGTGCAGGTCGGCCAGATCCAGCTCGCGACCTTCCCCAACCCGGCCGGCCTCGAAAGCCTGGGCGAGAACCTGTACGTGCAGACCGACGCCTCGGGCGCGCCCAACGCCACCGTGCCCGGCCTGAACGGCGCCGGCACGCTGCAGCAGAACTACGTGGAAGCGTCCAACGTGAACGTGGTCGAGGAACTGGTCAGCATGATCCAGACCCAGCGCGCCTACGAGATCAACAGCAAGGCGGTGCAGACCTCCGACCAGATGCTGCAGCGCCTTACCCAGCTCGGATGAACATGATGGCCTCGCTGATCCGCCTGGGCGCGCTCGCCCTGTGCTGCCTCGCGACCGGCTGCGCGATGATGCCGCGCGAGCCGCTGGTCCAGCTTCCCACCACCGCGCGCGCCGAACCGCGCTCGGTGGGGCCGTCGAGCGGATCGATCTTCCAGGGCTCGTATGCGGGCAATCCGTTGTTCGAGGATCGCCGGCCGCGCAACGTGGGCGACATCCTCACCATCGTGATCAGCGAGAACGTCAACGCCAGCAAGAACTCGGGCACCAACGCCACGCGCACCTCCAACAGCGCGCTGACGTTCGACGCCGTGCCCAAGGCGCTCGGCGGCCTGTTCAGCAGCAGCCAGAACGCCAGCATGAGCGGCGCCAACGGCCTGAAGGCCAGCGGCGGCGCCACCGCCGCCAACACCTTCAACGGCACCATCACCGTGACCGTGCTGGAAGTGCTGCCCAACGGCAACCTGGTGGTGTCCGGCGAGAAGCAGATGGCCATCAACCAGGGCGCGGAGTTCATCCGCTTCTCCGGCGTGGTCAATCCGCGCACGATCACCGGCGACAACGCGGTGCCGTCCACCCAGGTGGCGGACGCGCGCATCGAGTACACCGCCAAGGGCTACATCGACGAAACGCAGAACATGGGCTGGCTGCAGCGTTTCTTCCTCAACGTCTCACCGTACTGATGGCTGACCGCATCATGTTCCCGTCTTCGTTCCCCGTCTTGCGCCGCCGCTTCGTCCGCGCTCTTTTCCTCGCGCTGACGCTGGGCCTGCTGGCAGGCGCGGCGCAGGCGGAGCGGCTCAAGAACCTCGCCACCTTTCAGGGCGTGCGGGACAACCCGCTGGTGGGCTACGGCCTGGTGGTCGGCCTGGACAACACCGGCGACCAGACCACGCAGACGCCGTTCACCACGCAGAGCCTGACCAACATGCTCTCGCAGCTCGGCATCACGCTGCCGGCCGGCAAGAACATGCAGCTCAAGAACGTGGCCGCGGTGATGGTGACCGCCACGCTGCCGCCGTTCGCGCAGCCCGGCACCCAGCTCGACGTGGTGGTGTCGTCGATGGGCAATGCCAAGAGCCTGCGCGGCGGCACGCTGCTGATGACGCCCCTCAAGGGCGCCGACGGCCAGGTCTACGCCATCGCCCAGGGCAACATGCTGGTGGGCGGCGCGGGCGCGTCGGCCAACGGCAGCCGGGTGCAGGTCAACCAGCTCGCGGTGGGCCGCATCGCCAACGGCGGCATCGTCGAGCGCGCCGTGCCGGCCTTCCAGCCCGAAGGCGGCCTGCTCAACCTGGAGCTGCGCGAGACCGACTACGGCACCGCCGAGCGCGTGGTCGACGCCATCAACCGCAACATGGGCGGCGGCGTGGCCAGCGCGCTGGACGGGCGCGTGGTGCAGGTGCGCACGCCGCAGGCGCCGTCGGCGCGGGTGGGCTTCATGGCTCGCATCGAGAACATCGAGGTCACGCGCGCCAAGGCCGCGGCCAAGGTCATCCTCAACGCCCGCACCGGCTCGATCGTGATGAACCAGGCCGTCACCGTGGACGACTGCGCCGTCGCGCACGGCAATCTCTCGGTGGTGATCAACACCCAGCCGGTGATCAGCCAGCCGGCGCCGTTCAGCGGCGGCCAGACCGTGGTCGCGCCGGTCTCGCAGATCGACATGAAGCAGCAGGGCGGCTCGCTGCAGATGGTGCGGGCCGGCGCCTCGCTGTCCGCGGTGGTCAAGGGCCTCAACGCGCTGGGCGCCACGCCGGCCGACCTGCAGACCATCCTGGAAGCCATGCGCGCCGCCGGCGCGCTGCGCGCCGACCTCGAGATCATCTGACATGTCCGCCAGCCGCATGGCCGCGCAGGCCGAACTCTCGCAGCGCTTCGCCCTGGACACCCAGGGCTTCGAAGGCCTCAAGCAAAGCGCCCGCACCGGCGCCACCCCCGAGACGCTGCGCACCGCGGCGCGCCAGTTCGAGGCGGTGTTTACGCAGATGGTGCTCAAGAGCATGCGCGACGCCACGCCGCAGGATGGCCTGTTCGACAACGAGCAGACCAAGCTCTACATGTCGATGATGGACCAGCAGCTCTCGCAGCAGATGTCCACGCGCGGCATCGGCCTGGCCGACGTCATGGTGCGCCAGCTCGCGCGCGCCAGCGGCGCCGCGGTGCCGCCGGAACTGGCCGGCACCGCCGGCGCCTCGGCCGCGAAGCAGGCCCTGATGCAGTCCGGCATGGACGACGCCGCGCCCGGCCTGGCCGGCGCGCTCGACATGCGTAACGGCGACGGCGGCGGCGACGGAAATACGCCGCGCCTGGGCAGCGTGGTGCCCGGCGCGAACTGGAACCCCACCGCCGGCCTGCGCCAGTACCAGGGCCAGGCCCAGGACGCCGGCGCCTGGCAGGGCAACGGCGCGGCGCTGCCGGAAGACACGCCGGCCCACATCAGCGCCTTCGTCTCGCGCATGGCGGGGCCGGCGATGTCGGCCGCGCGCGCCACCGGCGTGCCCGCCAAGCTGATCCTCGGCCAGGCCGCGCTCGAATCCGGCTGGGGCCGGCGCGAGATCGCCCACCCGGACGGCAGCACCACCTTCAACGTGTTCGGCGTCAAGGCCGGCGCCGGCTGGAAGGGGCCGGTCGCGGAGATCACCACCACCGAATACGTCGACGGCCAGCCGCAGAAGGTGCGCGCGCGCTTCCGCGCCTACGGCTCCTACGACGAAGCGTTCGCCGACTACGGCCGCCTGCTGAGCAACAACCCGCGCTATGCCGAGGTGCTGGCCGCGGGCAGCGCCGACGAGGCCGCGCGCGGCCTGCAGCGGGCCGGCTACGCCACCGATCCCGCCTACGGGGAGAAACTCGTGCGGATCATGCGCAAGGTGCCGGTCTGAGGCGGCCTGCCGGTCTGCCGGCAGGAAAATCCGCCGCCGCCCCTAAAGTCTTTTCGTACTTCTGCCGTTACCTACACCATTCACCGCCGTGGATCCAGGCAGCGGCGAACCGGCACCGAAGCGCCCTGGCGGCCACGGTGCGCGGATCGTCCCGTCAGGCGCGCGGCAGCCACCAGACGCGGAGCTAGAGCATGTCTCTCTTCAACATCGGACTTTCGGGCCTGAACACGGCGCAGAACGCGCTGACCACGGTTGGCCACAACCTCAGCAACGCCGCCACGCCCGGCTACACGCGCCAGAACACCATCATCGCCTCGGCCGGCGGCCAGTACACCAGCGCCGGCTTCTTCGGCCAGGGCTCCAACACCACCTCGGTGGTGCGCGTCTATGACGAGTTCCTGACCAACCAGCTGCGCGGCGCCCTGAGCTCGAGCGCCCAGCTCTCGACCTACTCCGACCAGATCAGCCAGATCGACAACCTGCTGGCCGACCAGAAGGGCGGCCTGGCGCCGCTGATGCAGAACTTCTTCGCCGCCGTGCAGGGCGTGTCCGACACGCCGGCCGACCCCGCCGCGCGCCAGAACATGCTCAACGCCGGGCAGTCGCTGGTGGGCCAGATGCGCGCCTCCAACGCCTACTTCCAGCAGCTGCGCGACGGCGTCAACACCCAGATCCAGAGCCAGGTGACGCAGGTCAACGCCTACTCGCAGCAGATCGCCAAGCTCAACACCCAGATCACGCAGGCCACCGCCGCCGGCGCCGGCCAGCCGCCCAACGACCTGCTCGACCAGCGCGACCAGCTGGTCCAGCAACTGACCCAGATCGTCGGCGTCAAGGTGGTGCCGCAGGACGGCGTGTTCAACGTCTACGTCGGCAACGGCCAGCCGCTGGTGATGGGCTCCACCTCGTACGACCTCAAGGCCGTGCAGTCGTCGGACGACCCCTCGCGCACCACCGTCGCGTTCACCCAGTCCAACGGCAACGTGTACCAGATGGACGAAAGCGCGCTCAAGGGCGGCTCGCTCGGCGGCCTGCTGCAATTCCGCAGCGAGACCCTGGACCCGGCGCAGAACGCCATCGGCCGCCTGTCGGTCACGCTGGCGCAGACCTTCAACGACCAGCACAAGCTGGGCGTGGACCTGACCGGCCAGATCGGCGGCGACCTGTTCAAGCTGGGCACGCCCGGGGTCATCGCCAAGAGCACCAACACCGGCACCTCGGGCATCACGGCGGCGATCAGCGATACGTCCCAGCTCACCACCAGCGACTACACGCTGCGCTTCGACGGCACCAACTACAACCTGGTGCGCGCCTCCGACAGCAAGGTCGTGGCCACCCAGGCCGGCGCTACCGCCACCTATCCGCTGACGCTGTCGGCCGACGGCGTGGACGTGACCATCCCGGCCGCCACCTCGATGGGCACCAACGACTCGTTCCAGATCCAGCCGACCCGCAACGCCGCCGCGGCCATGGACATGGCCATCACCGACCCGGCCAAGATCGCCGCCGGGGGCCCGCTGCGCACCAGCAACGGCACCACCAACACCGGCACCGGCACCGTCAAGGTCGGCAGCGTCGCCCAGGGCTTCGCCCTGCCGGCCAGCACCATCACGGCCACCTACAACGGCACCGGCTACGTCTTCACCGACGCCGCCGGCAACCCGGTCACGCCGACCACCGGCCCGACGACCAACGGCACCGCCACCGAGTTCTCGTTCAACGGCATCACCGTCAGCTTCGACGGCGCGCCCAAGGCCGGCGACACCTTCACGCTGGCGCCCAACCTCAGCGGCGTGTCCGACAACGGCAACGCGCTGGCGCTGGCCAAGCTGCAGAGCACCAAGACCATCGGCGGCGTGTCCAGCTACAACGACGCCTTCGCCCAGCTCGTCAACGACGTCGGCAGCCGCGCCAAGTCGGTGCAGATCGCCTCGACCTCGCAGGACAGCGTGACCACCCAGGTCAACAACGCGCAGCAGAGCGTGTCCGGCGTGAACATGGATGAGGAAACGGTCTCGATGCTGCGCTTCCAGCAGCTCTATCAGGCCAACGCCAAGGTCATCCAGACCGCCACCAACCTGTTCGATACCATCATCGGTATCGGCCGCTGATCGCCCGCCCGATCGAGATCGCCCGCCAATCGCACCGACGACCCGGACACAGAAAGGAACAGACATGCGCATCGCAAGCTCCACGCTCTATCAGCTCGGCCTGGCCTCGATGAACAGCCAGCAGAGCGCCCTGATGCATGTGCAGCAGCAGCTCGGCACCGGCAGCCGCATCCTCACGCCGTCGGACGATCCGGTCGGCGCCACGCGCGCGCTGATCGTCTCGCAGTCCAGCGCCATCAACAACCAGTACGCCACCTCGCGCAAGCAGGCCAACACCAACCTGTCGATGGAGCTGAACTCCCTCAACAGCGTGACCACGGTCATCCAGAACATCCAGACCCTGGTGGTGCAGGCCGGCAACGGCACCATGAGCGACGCCGACCGCGCCTCGATGGCATCGTCGCTGCAGGATGCGTACAACCAGCTGGTGGGCCTGGCCAACGCCGACGACGGCAACGGCCAGTTCCTGTTCGCCGGCTACCAGTCCGCCACGCCGCCGTTTTCCAAGAAGGCCAGCGGCGCCGTGCAGTACGGCGGCGACACCGGCCAGCAACTGCTGCAGGTCGACGTGGCGCGCCAGATGCCGACCAACGACAACGGCTACTCCATCTTCATGAGCGTGCAGAACACCGCGACCTACGTGGCCTCCGCACCCGCCGGCAACACCGGCACGGCCACGTTCAGCGCGGTCTCCGTCACCGACCCGACCAACGCCGACTACGGCAAGAAGCTGTCGATCAACTTCGCCACCGACCCCGTCAGCGGCAAGATGCAGTACCAGTTGATGGACAACAGCGGCGCGGCGCCCGTGGCCATCGGCACCCCGGTCGACTACACCGACGGCGCCGGCATCCAGGTCGGCGGCCTGTCCCTGTCGGTCACGGGCGCGCCCAAGGACGGCGACGTGGTCAACCTGCAGCCCGCGCAGCAGGCCGGCACCGACATCTTCGCCAACCTGCAGGACGTCATCACCGCGCTCAACAAGCCCATCGTCACCGACGCCGACCGCGCCGCGCTGAGCAACGTGCTGGCCACCACCAACCGCAAGATGGCCAACTCGCTCGACAACGTCAGCACGGTGCAGTCCTCGGTCGGCTCGCGCATGCAGGAACTCGACTCGCTCGACACCATCGGCTCCAACCGCTCGCTGAACTACAAGCAGACGCTGTCTGGCCTGCAGGACCTGGATTACTACTCGGCGATCACCGAGTATTACCAGCGCCAGACGGCGCTGCAGGCGGCGCAGCAGTCGTTCATGCAGATTCAGGGGATGAATCTGTTCAAGTATATGTAAGGGATGGGTGCGTGTTGCGCGAGTGAATCGGAACTTGCGCGGCTCGCACATTGAAGCTCGAGAAGCCCGCATGGGAAGCCGCCAGGAAACTGGCTTCCCATGCGGGCTTCTCGACTTTCCAGCTCGCCGCCGAACCGGGCGAACCGGCACAGGCGCAGTCGCCGAAATGAGCGCCGTCTGTCACGCGGATGAGGACAGCGTCTTGTCCGTACTCTCCCGCGCAATCGTCTCGAACCCCACATCCACCGCCAGCGACGCTTCCTCCCCCCGCATCCGCGCCAGCAGCGCGCGCGCGGCGCGGTTGCCGATGCGCGTGCCGTCGACCCACAGCGTCGACAGCGCTGGGACGGCGTCGATCGCCAGGGCCTGGTTGCCGAAGCCCATCACGCCCAGCTGATCCGGGACCCGGATGCCGACGGCATGCGCGTGCGCGAGCACGCCCAGCGCCAGGGCGTCGGAGCTGCAGAAGACGGCGTCGGTCTCGGGGGCGCGCTGCAGCAGTTCCTTCAGCACTTCGCGGCCGCGGCCGGCCTGGGGGTTGGATTCGGGGAACACGATCTCTACGGGTTCGGGGGCGCCGGCTTCGAGGGCGGCGCGCCTGAAGCCGAGTGCCCGGCGCGCGGCCCGGCTGTCGTCGGAGCGCAGCAGCGCGGCGCGCCGGTAGCCGCAGGCGGTCAGGTGGCGATAGGCCGCCCGGCCGGCGTCTTCCTGCGAGAACCCGACCACCACGTCGAGCGGGTGCGGGGTGTAGTCCCATAGTTCGACGATGGGGATGCCGGCGTTGAGCAGGAGCCGCCTCGTCCGCGCGGTGTGCTCGATGCCGGTCAGCACGACGCCGTCGGGGCGCCGGCTCAGCATGGTCGCGAGCCAGTTTTCCTCGCGCACGGGATCGTAGCGGGAAATGCCCAGCGTGGTCTCGTAGCGCTCGGCTTCGAGCGTGCCCACGAGTTCGTCGAGCATGTCGGAGAACAGCGAGTGGCCGATGGACGGCACGATGGCCGCCACCAGGCGCGTCTGCCGCGAGGTCAGCCCGCCGGCAAGCGAGTTGGGCACGTAGCCGGTCTGTTCGACGGCGGCTTCCACGCGCAGGCGCGTCGTCTCGGCGACGAGGTCGGGGCGGTGCAGCGCGCGCGAGGCGGTCATGGGGGACACGCCCGCGAGGCGGGCGAGGTCTTTCAGCGTGGGCGCCACGCTCGCGGGACGGGAAGCCATCTGTGCCTTGTCGACGTCAAATGATTGCAATGTTACGGCAATCATGATGGCAACACAAAATATCAGCGGTCATCCCTTGTTTCGCCTGATTCTTCCTCGGCTCCAGGGGATATGATTGCGCAATCATAAGAGGAGACAAACGATGGATCATCGCTCGCGCGCGGCCAATCGCCGCACTGTTCTGTTCTGTCTGCTGGCCGGCCTGCTCGCCCCGCTGGGCAGCGCCTTCGCGGACACCTATCCTTCCCGGCCGGTATCGGTGGTGGTGCCGTTCCCGCCGGGCGGCCAGACCGACGTGGTCGGCCGGCTGATCGCCAACCAGCTGGGCCGTGTGCTCGGCCAGGCGTTCGTGGTGGAAAACCGGCCGGGCGTGAACGGTTCGCTCGGCTCGGACATGGTGGCCCGCGCCGCGCCGGACGGCTACACGCTGGTGATCGGCGGGCCCGGCACGCATGCGATCAACCAGCTGGTGAACGCGAACGTGCGCTACGACGCGCGCAAGGACTTCACGCATATCGCGATGCTGAGCCGCGCGCCCATGCTGCTGGTGGCGGCGCCCCAGCTCAAGGCCAACACCGTGGCGGAGCTGATCGCGCTGGCCAAGGCGCACCCGAATTCGCTGAATGTCGCCTTGACCGGGATCGGCTCTTCCAGCCACGTGACGACGGAGCTGTTCAAGCAGACCGTCGGGATCTCGCTGAACTCGGTGCCCTACAAGGGCGACGTGCCCGCCATGACGGACCTGATCGGCGGGCAGCTGGACCTGCTGTTCGTGCCGGCGACGTCGGCGGTGACGTTCGTGCAGGGCGGCAAGCTCAAGGCGCTGGCCGTGGCCGGCTCGCAGCGGCTGGAAGCGTTGCCGAACACGCCGACCATGCCGGAGGCCGGCCAGCCGCGCATCGTCAATTACTCCTGGACGAGCCTGGAGGGCCCCGCCGGGATGCCGCCGGAAATCGTGCAGCGGCTGAACAAGGCCTGCCAGGAAATCCTGAAGCAGCCGGACGTCGTCGCCCAGCTCGCCAAGATCAACAGCGTCTCGACGCCGGGCACGCCGGAGCAGGCCGCGAGCTTCATCTCGGCCGAAGTCGCCCGCTGGGTACCCGTCGTCAAGAGCGCCAACATCCGGACGAATTAAGTACAGACATGCTGCCTATCAATCATTTCAAGCGCGCGCTGCAGAGCGGGCGCGCGCAGATCGGCGTGTGGTCGACCATTCCGTCGCCATACGTGTCCGAGCTCATCGCGGGTGCCGGTTATGACTGGGTGCTGCTGGACACGGAACATACGCCCACGGATGTGCCGCTCATGCTGAGCCAGTTGCAGGCCACCGCCGCGGCGCAGCCGCCCGAGGGCATGCTGCCCGCGCACGCGGTGGTGCGGCCGGCGTGGAACGATCCCGTCCTGATCAAGCGCTACCTCGACATCGGCGCGCAGACCCTGCTGCTGCCCTTCGTCCAGAATGCCGAGGAAGCGCGCGCCGCCGTGCTGGCGACGCGCTACCCGAGCGCCGGCATTCCCGGCATCCGCGGCATGGGCGGCTCCACGCGCGCCGCGAACTTCGGCCGCACGGCGGACTACGTGGCGCGCGCGGCCGAGGAACTGTGCGTGCTGGTGCAGGTGGAGACGGCCGAGGCGCTCGACCAGATCGAGGCGATCGCCGCGGTCGATGGCATCGACGGCATCTTCATCGGTCCCGCCGACCTGTCCGCGAGCCTGGGCTATCCGGGCAACGCCGGCCATCCCGCCGTCAGCGGCGCCATCGACGACGCCATCCGCCGGATCCGCGCCTGCGGCAAGGCGCCCGGCATCCTCATGGTGGACGAGGCGCGCGCGCGCGAATGCCTGGCGCTTGGCGCGCAGTTCGTCGCGGTGGCGCTCGATACCGTCATGCTGAGAAACGGGCTCGACGCCGCCGCGGCGCGCTTTCGCAACCCGGGCCAGGCGAGCGCCGCCCCCGCGCCCGGCGGCTACTGAGCGAGCGCAGGCACGGCGTCAGACGCGCATCTGAGGCGCGTCCGAACCCATACCCGACCCAGATTCCACAGTGACCATGAAGAAAGCAGAAGAGCTGCGCAGCGCCCGGTGGTTCGCGCCGGACAACCTCCGAGGATTCGGCCACCGCTCGCGCATCATGCAGATGGGCTATGCCCCGGCCGACTGGGCGGGCAAGCCGGTCATCGCCATCATCAACACGTGGTCGGACATCAATCCGTGCCACGCCCACTTCAAGACGCGCGTGGAGGACGTCAAGCGCGGCGTGCTGCAGGCCGGCGGCTTCCCGCTGGAACTGCCGGCGCTGTCGCTGTCGGAGAACTTCGTCAAGCCGACCACCATGCTGTACCGGAACATGCTGGCGATGGAGGCGGAGGAGCTCATCCGCTCGCATCCGGTCGACGGCGTGGTGCTGATGGGCGGTTGCGACAAGACCACGCCGGGGCTGCTGCTCGGCGCCATCAGCGCGGGGCTGCCCGCGATCTACGTGCCCGCCGGCCCGATGCTGCGCGGGAACTGGCACGGCAAGATACTGGGCTCGGGCTCGGATGCCTGGAAGTTCTGGGACGAGCGGCGCGCCGGCGTCATCAACGACCAGGACTGGCAGGACATCGAGGGCGGCATCGCGCGCAGCCACGGCCACTGCATGACGATGGGCACCGCGTCGACCATGACCGGCGTGGCGGAAGCGCTGGGCATGACCTTGCCGGGCGCGTCGTCGATCCCGGCGCCCGACGCGAATCACGTGCGCATGTGCGCGGCCTCCGGGCGCCGCATCGTCGAGATGGTGTGGGAAGACCTGGTGCCGGGCCGCATCCTCAGCCGCGGCGCGTTCGACAACGCCATCGCCGTGGCGATGGCGATGGGGTGCTCGACCAATGCCGTGATCCACATGATCGCCATGGCGCGCCGCGCCGGCCACGACGTGACGCTGGACGACTTCGACCGCGCGAGCCGGGTGGTGCCGGTCATCGCCAACGTGCGGCCGAGCGGCGACAAGTACCTGATGGAGGATTTCTACTACGCCGGCGGCCTGCCCGCGCTGATGCGCAAGCTGCTGGGCTTCCTCTCGCCCGGCGAGCTCACCGTCAACGGCCGCACCATCGCGGAGAACGTGCGCGATGCCGCCTGCCACAACGACGACGTGATCCGGGACATCGACCAGCCGATCTACCCCGAGGGCGCGCTGGCCGTGCTGAAGGGCAACCTCGCCACCGAGGGCTGCGTGATCAAGCCGTGCGCGATGGAGCAGCGGCTGATGAAGCATACCGGCAAGGCCATCGTGTTCGACGACTACCCCTCGCTGAAGGAGGTCATCGACCGCGACGATTTCGATGTCAGCGCGGACGACGTGCTGGTGCTGCGCAACGCCGGCCCGCAGGGCGGCCCCGGCATGCCGGAGTGGGGCATGCTCCCGATCCCGGGCAAGCTCGTCAAGCAGGGCGTGCGGGACATGCTGCGGATCTCGGACGCCAGGATGAGCGGCACCAGCTATGGCGCCTGCATCCTGCACGTCTCGCCGGAAGCCTTCGTCGGCGGCGCGCTTGCGCTGGTCCGCACCGGCGACCTCGTCGAGATCGACGTGATGGCGCGCAAGCTGGAACTGCTGGTCAGCCCCGGGGAACTCGAGCGCCGGCGCGAGGAATGGACGCCGCCGGAGCGGAATTTCGAGCGCGGATACGGCTGGATGTTCGCCCAGCACATCCTGCAGGCGGACAAGGGCTGCGACTTCGACTACCTCGAAACGTCGTTCGGACGCTCGCCCGGAGAACCCGCGATCTATTGATCCCGTCCGGCCCGACACTGTGTCGGCCAGGCCGGTCCCACGCCTTCACCGGGCCGCTCAAGTCCGGTGAAGGCGTTTTGGCTGGCGCGGCGCGAAGCCCTGCGCGTAGGCCTCGCGCAGGTACTCGACGAATACCTGCGAGACCCTGGACGCATGGGCCGAGTAGGGCCGGATCGCGTACAGCCATTCGCCGAAGACGCCGGTGGAGCGCCAGCCGGGCAGGACCTCGACCAGCCGGCCGCTCTGCAGCGCGGACTGGGCGCTGAAATCGGGCAGCAGGGCGATGCCGAGGCCCGACATCGCGGCGTCCCGCAAGGCCTCGCTGTTGTTGACGGCCAGCTGGCCCGAGACCGGCACCGTGACGGGGTCCGGCTGCCCGGCATCGGCCGACACGAAGGTCCACGTGGGCGTGCCATGCGTGCGCGGGTAGTGCAGGCAGACGTGCCCGGCGAGCGCGGCCGGGGAGGCCGGCATGCCGCGCGCGCGCAGGTAGGCGCGGCTGGCCGCGAGCACCGTCCGCGTCGGCGCCAGGGCCCACGCCACGTGCGTCTCCGGCGGGGCGGCGGTATGGCGCACGGCCAGGTCGAAGCCTTCCTGGGCCAGCGGGCGGATGCGGTCGGACATGTCCAGCTCGATCTGTATGTCCGGGTAGCGCCGCAGGAAGGCCGGCAACGTCGGGACCAGCTGCTGGCGGGAAAACGCCACCGGCGCGGTCACGCGCAGCAGGCCGCGCGGGGCGCCGGCCAGATCGCGGACATTGGCGAAGCTCGTCGCAATCCGATCGAACGCGCCGCGCGTCGACTCGACCAGCTCGCGCCCCGCCGCCGTGAGCGTGGCGCTTCTCGTCGTGCGCTGCACGAGCATGATGCCGGCCGCCTTCTCCAGGTCGGCGATGTGCTGGCTCATCGACGCCTTGCTGACCCCCAGCCGGGCGGCCGCCTTGCTGAAGCTGCCCTGCTGGTCGAGCACCACGAGCCAGTGCAGGTGCTCCCAGAGATATTCCACGTTTCCTTGCCGCATTCTTGTCGCCGCCTCCCGCCGCGCACTACCGTGCACTACCGCGCACTACATCTCCGCGATGCCGATCATTCGCATGCATGGCATGGTAGCAGGTCAAAATCCTGAACAATATGTTTGGCAAAGGACGTCTACCCGGTTGCCCGCGCCATTCATATACTGCGTCGACCGCATGGACGCACAATCGACAGGAGATACCCGTGACCGCGCCTTACACCAGTTCCGCCGAAGTCATCCACCACGTTTCCGGCAAGCCGTACGTCGGCACCGGCACGCGCACCCAGGACGTGTTCAATCCGGCCACCGGCGCCGTCGCGCGGCAGGTCCGCCTGGGCTCGGTGGAAGACGTGGACGCGGCCGTGGCGAGCGCGAAGGCCGCGTTTCCGGCATGGGCCGACACGCCGCCGATCCGCCGCGCGCGCGTCATGCTGAAGTTCCTCGAGCTGATGAACCGGCACAAGGACGAACTGGCCGCCATCATCACCGCCGAGCACGGCAAGGTGCTGAGCGACGCGGCCGGCGAGGTCAGCCGCGGCATCGACATCATCGAGTTCGCCTGCGGCATTCCGCAGTTGCTCAAGGGCGACTTCACCGACCAGGTTTCCACCGGCATGGACAACTGGACGCTGCGCCAGCCGCTGGGCGTGGTCGCCGGCATCACGCCGTTCAACTTCCCGTGCATGGTGCCGTGCTGGATGTTCCCGGTGGCCATTGCCGCCGGCAATGCGTTCATCCTCAAGCCGAGCGAGCGCGATCCGTCCGCGTCGCTGTTCATCGCCGGCCTGCTCAAGCAGGCGGGTCTGCCCGACGGCGTGTTCAACGTGGTCCAGGGCGACAAGACCGTGGTCGACGCGCTGCTGCAGCACGCGGACGTCAAGGCCGTCAGCTTCGTCGGCTCGACCCCGATCGCCAACTACATCTATGAAACCGGCGCCAGGCTGGGCAAGCGCGTGCAGGCGCTGGGCGGCGCCAAGAACCACATGGTGGTGATGCCCGACGCCGACATCGACCAGGCCGTGGACGGCCTGATCGGCGCGGCCTACGGCTCGGCCGGCGAGCGCTGCATGGCCATCTCGGTGGCGGTGCTGGTCGGCGACGTCGCCGACAAGATCATGCCCAAGCTGGAAGCGCGCGCGCGCGAACTGGTCATCCGCAACGGCATGGAGCCCGATGCCGAAATGGGGCCGGTCGTCACGCGGCAGGCGCTGGAACGCATCGAAGGCTACATCGCGCTCGGCGTGGAAGAGGGCGCGAAGCTGCTCGTGGATGGCCGCAACTACAAGGTGCCGGGCCACGAGCAGGGCTTCTTCACGGGCGGCACGCTGTTCGACAACGTGACCCCGGAGATGCGCATCTACAAGGAAGAGATCTTCGGTCCGGTGCTGGCGTGCGTGCGCGCCGACGACTTCGCCCACGCGGTCAGGCTGGTCAACGAGCACGAATTCGGCAACGGCGTGGCCTGCTACACCCGCGACGGCCAGATCGCGCGCGAATTCGCCCGCCGCATCGAAGTCGGCATGGTCGGCATCAACGTGCCCATTCCGGTGCCGATGGCATGGCACGGCTTCGGCGGCTGGAAGCGCTCGCTGTTCGGCGACATGCACGCCTATGGCGAAGAGGGCGTGCGCTTCTACACGAAGCAGAAGAGCGTCATGCAGCGCTGGCCGGACGACACCACCCGCGGCGCCGAGTTCGCCATGCCGACGGCCAAGTAAGCGCCGTCGCCTTCGGGCCGGCCGGCACCGCGATCCCCGCGCGGATTGCCGCCGGCCCGGTTCGCCTTTACGTTCGCCTTTATGTTCGACATTCGCGCCCGCCCTCAGCGGGCGCGAATGTCGAACGCGCCGCCGGTCTGCGCCTGGTCGCGCAGCGTCACCGCTTCCTTGCCCAGCAGCGGGAACACCAGCTCGGCGAAGCGGATCGCTTCCTCCAGATGCGGATAGCCGGACAGCACGAACGAGTCCACGCCCAGCGCCGCGTACTCGGCCAGCCGCGCGGCCACGGTCTCGGCGTCGCCCACCAGCGACGTGCCGGCGCCGCCGCGCACCAGCCCCACGCCGGCCCACAGGTTGGGGGCGATCTCCAGCCGGTCGCGCCGCCCGCCGTGCAGCGCGGCCATGCGCTGCTGCCCCACCGAATCCATGCGCGCGTAGTTCTGCTGCGCGCGCGCGATGTCGTCGTCGGTCAGCTTGCTGATCAGCCGCTCGGCGGCCGCCCACGCTTCCTCGCCGGTTTCGCGCACGATCACGTGCAGGCGCACGCCGAAGCGCACCGTGCGCCCCAGCTTGGCTGCGCGGGCACGCACGTCGGCGATCTTTTGCGCCACCTGCGCGGGCGGCTCGCCCCAGGTCAGGTAGGCATCCACGTGTTTGGCGGCGAGGTCGTGCGCCGCGTCGGAGGAGCCGCCGAAATACAGCGGCGGATAGGGCTTCTGCGCCGGCGCGTGGAACACCTGCCCCTTGCGGATGCTGTAGTGCTTGCCGTCGAAATCGACGGTCTCCCCGCGCAGCAGGCGGGTCCAGATCTGCAGGTACTCGTCGGCGGCCTGGTAGCGCTCGTCGTGGGCGAGGAACACGCCATCGGCCTCCAGTTCGGTGGCGTCGCCGCCCGGCACCACGTTGAGCAGCAGCCGGCCGTTCAGCGCCTGGTCGAGCGTGGCGGCCTGCCGCGCCGACGGGCCCGGGCCGCCGAGCGACGTGCGCAGCGCCACCAGCAGCTTGATGCGCTGCGTGACCGGCACCAGGCTGGAGGCGACCACCCACGGATCCAGGCACGAGGCGCCGGTCGGGATCAGCAGGCCGTCGTAACCGAGGTTCTCCGCGGTGACGGCGATCTGGCGCAGGTAGGGGATGGTCGGCGCGCGGCCGAAGTCGGACTTGCCCAGGTAGCGCGTGTCGCCGGAAGTGGGGAGGAACCAGAAGATGTCGAGAGCCATGCCGTTGGATGCCTGAGGCGGTGAATGTGCAGGGCATCATTTGAGCGCCGCCGCCGTCCGCGCGTAAGAATATTTGCGAGATAGCTTGGGCATTGGCCGCATATGCGGCGTGGGCCGAATGTGGATAAGCATGGGAGGAAATCTTCGTTCGGGCGAAAAATGCCGCTTCTTATACTGGTTCCTTTCGATCCGGGACGACACACACATGAAGCGCTTTCTGAACACGATGATGGTCTGCGCGACGCTGCTGCTGGCGGGCGGCGCCGCGGCGCAATCCCGGGAGGTGGTGATCGCCTACCAGGACATGGTCGTGCCCTGGCGCTATGCGCAGGACGCGCAGGCGGTCGAGAAGAAAACCGGCTACAAGGTCAGCTTCCGCAAGCTGGCCAGCGGCGCCGACGTGATCCGCGCGCTGGCCTCGGGCTCGGTGCAGATCGGCGAGGCCGGCTCGGCGCCGATCGCCTCGGGGCTGTCGCAGGGCCTCGACATCGAGTTGTTCTGGATTCTCGACAACATCAACGATGCCGAGGCGCTGGTGGTGCGCAACGGCAGCAACGTCAGGTCGCTGGCGGACCTCAAGGGCAAGCGCCTGGCGGTGCCGTTCGTGTCCACCTCGCACTTCCACACGCTGCTGGCGCTGGAGGCCGCCAAGGTCGATCCGCGCGGCGTCAGGATCGTCAACATGCGTCCGCCGGAAATCGCCGCCGCGTGGGAGCGCGGCGACATCGACGCCACCTTCATCTGGGACCCGGTTCTCGCCAAGGCCAAGAAGAGCGGGCAGGTGCTGACCACCTCGGGCAAGATCGCCGCGCAGACCGGCAAGGCCACGTTCGACGGCATCGTGGTGAGCAAGGCGTTCGCGCGCGACAACGACGCCTTCCTGACGGAGTTCGTCAAGATACTGGCCGACACCGACGCGGCGTACCGCAACAACAAGTCCGCCTGGAGCGCCGATTCGGCCCAGGTCAAGGCGGTGGCGAAATGGTCCGGCGCCGAGCCGGCCGAGGTGCCGGCCAGCCTCGCGCTGTACGAATTCCCGACCTTGCAGCAGCAGGCCTCGGCGGCCTGGCTCGGCGGCGGCGCGGCCAGGTCGCTGGCGGCCACCGCGGCCTTCCTGAAAGAGCAGGGCACCATCCAGAACGTGCTGCCTGACTATGCGTCCGGCGTGAACGCGACATGGGTACGCAAGGCAGCGCAGTAAGTCACATGCCCGGCCACGCGCCCGGCCATGCCGGCAGCCCGAAGGCCGGCGGCCGGATCGAGGCGCGCCGCCTGTCGGTGCGCTTCGCGCCGTCCGGCGCGCAGGCGCCGCTCGCGCTTGCCGGCGTGGACCTGTCCATCGCGCCGGCCGAGTTCGTGGTCGCGCTGGGGCCGTCGGGCTGCGGCAAGACCACCTTGCTGAACTGCCTCGCGGGATTCATCCGGCCGTCCGCCGGCAAGGTGCTGCTCGACGGCGAGGCGGTGTCTGGTCCCGGCCCCGGGCTGGGCGTGGTGTTCCAGAAGCATGCGCTGATGCCGTGGCTCAACGTGCAGGACAACGTCGCGCTGGGCCTGCGCTTTCGCGGCGTGCCGCGCGCCGCGCGCCTCGCGGTGGCGCGGGAGAAGCTCGCGCTGGTCGGCCTGGAGCGCCACGGCGCCACGCCAATCTACCAGTTGTCCGGCGGCATGCAGCAGCGCGTGGGCATTGCGCGCGCGCTGGCCAACGATCCGCGCGTGCTCCTGATGGACGAGCCGATGGGCGCGCTCGACGCGCTCTCGCGCGAGTCGGTCCAGGAAGTGCTGGCGCGGGTCTGGGCGGCCACCGGCAAGACCGTCTTCTTCATCACGCACAGCGTGGAGGAAGCGCTGTTCCTGGGCACCCGCGTGATCGTCATGTCGGCGGGGCCGGGCCGCATCACCCACGATTTCCAGGTGCCGTTCCTGCGGCGCTATATCGACGGCGGCGACGCTAGGGCGGTGAAATCGTTGCCCGAGTTCATCGACTGGCGCGAGCGCCTGCTGCAACTCGTTCACGGACAAGGCGCATGAGCGAGGCCGACGACCTCATCCGTCCCGCCATCGCGGCGGCGCCCGGCGAGGTGCCGGCCGGGGCGGCTGCCTCAGCCGCATCAGCCGGGCCGCTGCCCGCGGCGCGGCCGTTTCCGCGGCTGGGCAGCGGCGGGACCGCGGCCATCACCGTGGCGACGGTCGTGGCGCTGCTGGCCGGCTGGTGGGGCGTGACCGCGGCGGGCTGGATCGCGCCGCTGTTCCTGCCGCCGCCGGCGGCGGTCTGGCGCGCCGCGGTGCAGGCGTGGGACGGCAACGTGCAGGGCGGCCTGCCGCTGTGGCAGCACATCGGCTGGAGCCTGTGGCGCGTGTTCGGCGCGTTCGCGCTGGCGGCGCTGAGCGCGGTGCCGGTGGGGCTGCTGATGGGGACCAGCCGCGTGGCGCGCGGCATCCTCGACCCGGTGCTGGAGTTCTACCGCCCGCTGCCGCCGCTGGCCTACCTGCCGCTGATCGTGATCTGGTTCGGCATCGACGAGACCGCCAAGCTGCTGCTGATCTATCTGGCCTGCTTCGCGCCGATCGCGCTGGCCACGCGCGCCGGGGTGGCCGGCGTGCAGGCCGAGCAGCTGCATGCGGCCTTGTCGATGGGCGCCACGCGCGCGCAGCTCGTGCGCCACGTCATCCTGCCGTCGGCGCTGCCGGACATCCTGACCGGGCTGCGCATCGCCATCGGCTTCGGCTGGACCACGCTGGTCGCGGCGGAGATGGTGGCGGCCACGGCCGGGCTCGGCCAGCTGGTGCTCAATGCGTCGAACTTCCTGCGCACCGACGTGGTGGTCATGGGCATCGTGCTGATCGGCCTGATCGCCTACCTGTTCGACCTCGCCATGCGGCGGCTGTCGCGCGCGCTGACGCCGTGGCAGGCGCACCGCTGAGCGCGAAGCCGCCGCGCGCCGGCATGGCGCCGGGCGCGCGGCCGGCAGCGGCCAGCAGCGGCCGGCGTCAGCCGCGTCAGTCGCGGGTGAACGACACCGGGAAGCTGTACTCGTACAGCGGGATGCCCGCGAACGCCGCGCGCGCGTGCGCGGCGGGATCGCGCCGCGCCTCCCATGACTTGCCCAGCAGCGCGGTGGTGCGCGCCGCGCCGTCGTAGGGCGTCCAGCCCGACACCGTGTCGCCTGGCCGGCCGGTGCGCGCGAACTGCGCCCAGATCGCGCCCATGCGATCGCGCACCTGGAGCTGGTCAGGGCTGTCCTGCACCAGCGGCCGCGCCGCGTCGAGCGTGCCGAAGATGAACGGCACCTCCGCTGTGTGCGGCGAGCCCAGCGCGCCGCCGCGCGCGGGCGATTTCCAGTCGAACTCGTAGGCATAGACCGGCGCGCCTTGCTGCGCGGCCTTGCGCTCGGCCACGGCCAGCGTCGGCAGCCGGTAGTTGTAGTCGCCGGCGATGCGGATCAGCAGCTCGCTCGGCGTGGCCTTGCCGTCGCGCTCGCGGTAGGCCTCGATCAGCCGGTCGGTGGCGGCGCCGTCGAGCCGCAGGAAGCGCTGGATGCGCTGGCGCGCCTGGGCGGCGCCCAGCGAGAAGTTGCGCGGGTCGGCGGCGAGGAAGAAGGTGGCTTCGTCGGCGGCGTTGCCGATCAGCACCGGCACGTCCGCCGCCAGCGGCGAGGCCACCGGGTCGAACGGCTCGTCGGCGAACACCCGGCCGTCCAGCGTCGGGCGGAACTCGCTGACGCCGCCGGCGGCGCCCGACACCTTGGCGAACGCGGCCACCAGCTGCGCCACCGGCACCTCGCGCAGGCGGCCCGCGCTGGCGGCGTTCAGGCCGAACTCGCGCAGGAACGCATGCGCGGCGCGCGCCGCCGCCTCGGGCCCGGCCAGCTTCCACGCGCCCGAGCCGCTCTGCACGATGGCGCGCTGGATGTAGCCGCGCGCGGCGGGCAGGCCCAGCAGCGCCGTGACCTTGGCCGCGCCGCCCGACTGGCCGAACACCGTGATGTTGGCCGGGTCGCCGCCGAACGACTCGGCATTGGCCTTGATCCATTTCAGCGCGGCGAGCTGGTCGAGCGTGCCGAGGTTGCCCGACTCGGCGGACAACTGCTCGGGATGCTCGCCGGTGAACAGCCCGCCCAGCACGTTGAGGCGATGGTTGACGGACACCACCACCACGTCCTGCGACACCGCCAGGTGGCTGCCGTCGAAGCCCGCCGAGGTGCCGGCGCCGATGGCGAACGCGCCGCCGTGCAGCCACACCAGCACGGGGCGGCGCCGGTGGTCGCGCAGCGCCGGCGTGAATACCGACAGCGACAGGCAGTCCTCGCTCGCGGGGATGGCCGACCAGTACCAGGCGAACTCGGCCGGGCTGCCGACCTGCGGCTGCGGGGCCGAGGCGCCGCCTTGCAGGGCGTCGCGCACGCCCGCCCACGGCTGGCGCTCGAGCGGCGGGCGGAAGCGGTTGTCGCCGGCGGTGGTGGCGGCATAGGGCACGCCGCGGAACGCGAACGCGCCTTGCGCGCGCGTGCCGCGCAGGCGGCCCGAGGTGGTCTCGGCGACCGGCTCGGCGGTGGCGGCGGTGGTGGCGCATGCCGACAGCGCGCCCAGGGCGGCCAGGCTGGCGCCGGCGCGGGCGGTGCCGAGCAGGAAGGTGCGGCGGGAGGTGCTGCTGGAAGTGCGGCCGGAGGTGCCGGGCACGGTCGGGATGGCTGGAGTCAAGTTGGTTTCCGGTGGGCGCCGCGGCGCGTCCGGCCAGGCCGGACGCCGCGCGGCAACAGGCCATGATGCTAGCCCGGCGCTCGCGACCGGCAAACGAAGCTTCGTTCATATGCGTATTTGCCGGCTGGCGCGGCGTCCGGCGGCAGCGGCGCGCGGCAGCGGTACGCGTTGTGGCCGCAGGGTTCGCATATGCATGTGCGAAAGCCTTCGTTAGAAAACTCGTATTAATACGTTTCAATACAAGTCTTCGCCCGGACCTGTCCGGCGCCCGCTTGAGGAATCACCGTGTCCACCCGCGTTTTCGCGGCGGCCTGCGCCGCCGCCTTCAGCCTGTTCTCCGTCCTGCCGTTCGCCACACTCGCCGCATCCGCCGCCGAGGCCTACCCGAAGCAGGCCATCCGCCTGGTGGTGCCATTCCCGCCCGGCGGGCCCACCGACATCGTGGCGCGCCCGCTGGCGCAGGCGCTGTCGCACCAGCTCGGGCAGCAGGTGGTGGTGGACAACCGCGGCGGCGCCGGCGGCATCATCGGCGCCGACCTCGTCGCCAAGTCGCCGGCCGACGGCTACACGCTGCTGCTCGGCACGGTGGGCACCAACGCCATCAACCAGAGCCTGTACCGCAAGCTGCCGTACCAGCCGTCGACCGACTTCACGCCGATCTCGCTGCTGGCGTCGGCGCCGGTGGTGCTGGCGGTCAACCCCTCGGTGCCCGCCCACACGCTGGCCGAGTTCATCGCGCTGGCGCGCAGCAAGCCGAAGTCGATCGCCTACGGCTCGGCCGGCAGCGGCTCGCCGGGGCACCTCGCGGGCGCGCTGTTCGCCGACGCGGTGCACGCCGAGCTGCTGCACGTGCCCTACAAGGGCAGCGCGCCGGCCATCTCGGACCTGCTGAGCGGGCAGATTCCCGCCATGTTCGACCCGGTGCAGTCGCCGCTGGCCAACATCCGCGCCGGCAAGCTGCGCGCGCTGGCGGTCTCCGGCACGCGCCGCAGCCCGGTGCTGCCCGACGTGCCGACGATGGCGGAGGCCGGCGTGCCCGGCTACGAGGCCGAGGCCTGGTGGGCGCTGTTCGCGCCGGCGGGCCTGCCGGCCGCCGTGCAGCAGAAGCTGCAGGCGGAAACCGCCCGGGTCATGCGCAGCGCCGAGATGCGCGAGCAGCTGGGCAAGCTGGGCATCGAGCCGGTCGGCAGCAGCGCCGCGGAGCTGCGCGCGCTGGTGGAGACCGAAGTCCCCAAGTGGGCGCGCGCGGTGAAGAGTTCGGGAGCGACGGTTGACTGAGACGCTGGAGATCCGCGCCGACGCGGTGCTGGACCGCCACGCCGCCACGCCGCTGTACGAGCAGGTCTGCCGCATCCTGCGGGACGGCATCGACGCCGGGCGCGGCACGCTGCTGCCCTCGGAGGCGGCGCTGCAGCGCCGCTTCGGCATCAGCCGCGTGACCGCGCGCCAGGCGCTGCGCAAGCTGGTCGACGAAGGGCTGATCGAGACCCGCCAGGGCAAGGGCACCTTCGTCTCGCGCGGGCGCGTGCGGCATCAGCTCGACACGCCGCGCGGCTTCTACGACGAACTGCTGTGCCAGGGCGTGATCCCCGAAACCACGCTGACCGCGTTCGGCGCGCGCGCGCCGCGCGCGCCCGGCCTGTCGACCTACCTGGAGCGGCGCTACCTGGTCGACGGCGAGCCGCTGGCGGTGGTGGCATCGTGGCTGCCCGACGCGGCGCTGGCGCTGGGCGAGCAAGTCGCGGCCGAGCGCACCATCTACGGCATCGTCGAGCAGGGCCTCGGCCACCGCGTCGCGCGCGTGGAAACCACCATCAGCGCCGAGCAGGCCAGCGCGCCGGTGGCGGCGTCGCTGGCGCTGGGGCCCGGCGGCTTCGCGCTGGTGCTGCTGCGCCGCTCGTTCGACGAGCAGGACGCGCTGTGCGAGATCTCGGCCTTCCACGTGCGCCCCGACCGGTACGAGTTCGTCGTCACCGCGCAAGGCCCGCTGGCCGGCGTGCAGACGCGCGCGCGGCCGCCGGGTTGACCCCGGCGCCGGCCACCCGCTATCCGGAACCCCCACCAGAGACAACGACAGAGAACGACATGAGACTCAACGACGAAGAGGCAGCCATGCTGGCCGGCGAGGCCGGCACCGTGGCGCGCACTGTCATCGAACACCAGATCAAGGTAGGCGACTTTTTTGGCGCGCAGGATTTCGTGCCGGTGTCGCAGGCCCACATCATGGCCGATACCGAGAGCCTGGGGCAGGCCGGCGTGATGTGGCTGGAGCGGCTGGCCGACGCCGGCGACGGGCGCGTGCGCATCCCCACCATCACCGACCCGCGCGGCACCGATTTCGAGAAGGCTTCGCTGCTCGGCCAGGCCGAGTGGATGCTGGAGCTGGAGCGCCGCGCCATCGACGCCTTCACGCGCCTGGGCGTGAGCATGACCGACACCTGCATCAACTACCAGACCGTGCTGGCCGCCACGCGCGGCGAGCACGTGGCGTTCGGCGACACCGGCGTGGTCATCTATTCGAATTCGGTCAGCGGCGCGCGCTCGAACTTCGAGGGCGGGCCGTCGGCGCTGGCGGCGGGCCTGACCGGGCGCACGCCGCGCTACGGCTTTCACCTCGACGCGCAGCGCCGGGCCACGCTGCGGCTGCGCGTGGACTGGACGCCGCGGAGCCTCAACGACTGGGGCGCGCTGGGCGGCGTGATCGGGCGGCTGGCGGGCAACTACTGGCAGGTGCCGGTCATCGAGGGCCTCGAAGCCGCGCCGACCTCCGACCAGCTCAAGCATTTCGGCGCGGCGATGGCCAGCTTCGGCTCGGTCGCGCTGTTCCACCTGGTCGGCATCACGCCCGAGGCGGCGCGCCTGTCCGACGTGGGCGGCGATGCGCTGCCGGTGGCGCACCGCATCGGCCAGGCCGAGGTGCGCGGCCTGCAGCAGAGCTACGCGGTGGAAAAGGAGATCGACGTGGTGGTGTTCTCGGCGCCGCAACTGAGCCTGTTTGAGCTGCGCCAGCTGGCGGGGCTGTGCGAGGGGCGGCAGTTCAAGCGCCCGCTGCTGGCGATCACGAGCCCGCAGGTCAAGCCGGACTGCGACCGCTTCGGCTACACGGCCGCCATCGAGCGCGCCGGCGGCACGGTGATGTCCGGCATGTGCTTCTACCAGTCCTACGCGCGCGAGATCCGCGAGGCCAAGGGCTGGACGCGGCTGGCCACCAACAGCGCCAAGATGGTCAACATCCTGGGCGGCTACGGCTACGTACCCATGCTGGCGTCGATGGAGCAATGCGTCGACGCGGCAGAAACCGGAGAACTCGCATGAGCGACACGATCTTCACCGCCCGCCACGCGATGGGCCGCCCGGTAGCGGGCCAGGCGCTGGTCGCCGCCGACGGCTTCTCTGCGCGCTACGACCTCGACCGCCTGCAAGGGGTGTTCTCGCGGCCCGGGCACAAGCTGGCCGGGCAGTCGTACCTCGACCGCATCCTGATCCTCGACACCGCCAAGGGCGGCGTGGCGACGGCCTGGATGCTGCACGAGATGCAGTCGCGCCACATGGCGCCGCTGGCCATCGTCCTCAACTCGGTCAACACCATCCTGGCCCAGGGCGCGGCGCTCGGCGACGTGACGCTGCTGGCGGGCTTCGATGTCGACATCACGGCGCAGATCGCGCACGGCGCCTGGGTGGACATCGACCCGGCCACGCGCACGCTGCGCGTGGTGCAGCCGCCCGCCTCGTCCACCTTGTCCACCTCGTCCACCTTGTCCAGTTCGTCCACCTCGCCGCTGCTGCCCGTGCATGGCGGCGGCGAGGGCGGCGTGAGCAAGGTGCACGGGCCGGCCTCGCGCGCGCGGCGCTGAGCCGGCGCGTGCGCCGGGCGGCGCCCGCATGCCGCCCGGCGTTCTCTCTCTCCGGCCCCCGCGGCTTCCGCCGCGCCGGCCTTGTATCGCCATGTATCCGCCCGCGCCTATGCTACATGGGCATGCAAGTCCGGCGCGCGGCGATACACGGGGGATACACGCGGCCCGCATGCTGTGCATGACCCGCCATCACCCGGAGAGAGCACCATGCCCGACCAGATCAACCAGCCGCGCCGCCGCCTGTTCGGCGCCGCGGCCATGACCCTCGCCGCCGCCCCGTTCGGCGCGATCCGTTTCGCGCACGCGCAGGCCAGCCCGCCGCCGGGCGCGCTGGCCTCGTTCGGCCCGCTCAGGCAGGTCGATGCCGGCGAGCTCAACGTCGGCTATGCCGAGGCCGGGCCCGCCGGCGGGCCGGTGGTGATCCTGCTGCACGGCTGGCCCTACGACATCCACAGCTTCGTCGACGTCGCGCCCATGCTGGCGGCGGCGGGCTACCGGGTGATCGTGCCGCACCTGCGCGGCCACGGCACCACGCGCTTCCTGTCCGCGCAGACCTTCCGCAACGCGCAGCAGGCGGTGGTGGCGCTCGACATCGTCGCGCTGATGGACGCGCTCGGGATCAGGACCGCCATCCTCGCCGGCTACGACTGGGGCGCCCGCACCGCCAACATCATCGCCGCGCTCTGGCCCGAGCGCTGCAAGGCGATGGTGTCGGTGAACGGCTACCTGATCAACAACCTCGAGCGCAACAAGCTGCCGCTGCCGCCCAAGGCGGAGTGGGGCTGGTGGTATCAGTTCTACTTCGCCACCGAGCGCGGCCGGGCCGGCTACGAGGCGAACCGCAAGGCGTTCGCCAACCTGATCTGGAAGGTCAACTCGCCGCAGTGGCAGTTCGACGACGCCACCTTCGAGCGCACCGCGGCGTCCTTCGACAATCCGGACTACATCAGCATCGTGATCCACAACTACCGCTGGCGGCTGAGCCTGGCCGCCGGCGATCCGAAGCACGACGCGCTGGAAAAGCGGCTCGCCGCCGGCCCCGTCATCGCCGTGCCGACCATCACGCTGGACGGCGATTCCGACGGCGTCGCCCCGGCCACCGACGGCACCGCCTACGCCGGCATGTTCTCGGGCAGGCGCACGCACCGCATCATCAGGGGCGTCGGCCACAACCTGCCGCAGGAGGCCCCGCGGGCCTTCGCGCAGGCGGTGCTCGACGTGGACAAGTACTGAGGAGCGGCGGCTCAGCGCAGGGTGACTTCCGCGCACAGCCCGCCGCCGTCGCGGTTGCGCAGCGCGAGCGTGCCGCCGATGGCCAGCGCGAGCTGCTGCGCGATGGCCAGCCCCAGCCCGGTGCCGCCGGTCTCGCGGCTGCGCGACTGCTCGAGCCGGAAGAACGGCTGCATCACCGCTTCCAGCTGGTCCTCCGGAATGCCCGGGCCGCGGTCCAGCACCGCGATGACCACCGCGCCGCCGGCGTCCCTGCGCACCGACAGCTCGGCGGCGCCGCCGAACTTCAGCGCGTTGTCGATCAGGTTGGTCAGGATGCGGCGCAGCGCGTGGGGGCGCGTGACGATGGCGCCGTCGATGCGGCCGGCCGTCGTCACGGCCTTGCCGGTGTCCTGGTAGTCGTAGGCGAGGCTCTCGATGAACGAGGCGATGTCGATGCGCGCGGCGGCCTCCGCGTCGCCGTGGGTGCTGCGCGCATAGGCCAGGCCTTCCCGCACCAGGCGCTGGATCTCGGCGAGGTCCTGCACGAGCTTGTCCTTGCCGGCGGAATCCTCGGCCATCTCGGCGCGCAGCGTCATGCGCGTGATCGGCGTCTGCAGGTCGTGGGAAATCGCCGCGAGGATCCGCACCCGCTCCTCCACGTGGTGCGCGATGCGGTCGCGCATGGCGTTGAACGCCATCGCCGCGTGGGCCACCTCGGCTGGCCCCGCCTCGCTCAGGCGCGGCGCCGGCTTGTCCGGGTCCAGCGCGTCGGCGGCGCGCGCCAGGTCGGCCAGCGGGCGGATGGCCAGCCGCACGGCGAACCAGCAGCACAGCAGCAGCAGGACGAGCTGGATCGCCAGCACGTAAGGCAGCCACTGCGCCAGCGGCAGCGGCGCGGGATGCACGTCGATGGTCAGCGGGCGGCCGTCGCTCAGCGTCAGGTGGGCCTGCAGGCGCTTGCCGTCGCCGGGGATGGATTCGATCTTGACGGGATGGCGCCGGCCGCCCGCTTCCTGGATGCGCGCGGCGATGTCGGCGCCGCGCGCGCTGAGGTCGGGCACGCCGGGCAGGCCGGGGCCGAGCACGAAGCGGTAGGTGCCGCGGTCCAGGCGCGGCACCCATTGCGCGCGCTCGTCGGCGGGAAGGCGGTCGAGGATGGCGATGGAGGTCGCCACGTCGCTTTCCAGCGTGCCCAGCATGACCGCCCGGGCGGTGAGGTAACGCTCGGCGAAGACCACGCCGAAGGCCAGCCCGTACGCGATGGTCAGCCCGGCGAGCAGGATCAGGAACAGCCGCGAGCCGAGCGTGCGCGGCAGCGGCAGCAGGCGCGCGGCGGCGGCGCTCATTGGCGGGGCTCGGCGATCTCGACCGGCATGGCGAATACGTAGCCTTCGCTGCGCACGGTCTTGATGTAGGCCGGCTCGCGCGCGTCGTCGGCCAGGCGCTGGCGCAGCCGGCTGACCAGCAGGTCGATGGAGCGCTCGAACAGCTCGGCCTCGCGCCCCTGCGTGAGGTTGAGCAGCTGGTCGCGGTTGAGCACGCGCTGCGGGTGGTCGACGAACACGCGCAGCAGGCGGTACTCGGCGCCGCTGAGCGCCACCGCGGTGCCGTCGCGGTCGATCAGGTGGCGGCCGGTGGTGTCGAGCTGCCACGCGCCGAAGCGCAGCAGCCGGCCGGCTTCCGTCACCTGCAGGTTGGGCGGCAGCATGCGCGTGCGGCGCAGCACCGCCTTGATGCGCGCGAGCAGCTCGCGCGCGGCGAATGGCTTGGCCAGGTAGTCGTCGGCGCCCATCTCCAGGCCGACGATGCGGTCGGTCTCGTCGCTGCGCGCGGTCAGCATCAGCACCGGCGTGGCCTTGTGGCGGCCGGCGCGCAGCTCGCGGCACAGGACCAGGCCGTCGTCGCCGGGCAGCATCAGGTCCAGCACGATCAGGTCGACGGCACTGGCTTCGAGGAAGGCGCGCATATGCCGCCCGTCCGGCGCGACGGTCACGCGCAGGCCGTTCCTGGTCAGGTAGGCCGAGACCAGTTCGCGGATTTCCCGGTCGTCGTCGACGATCAGGATGTGATCGATATGAGGTTCCATCGGGAGCACCTTCGGCGTGGATCGGAAGACGGCGTGGCAACGGCACCGAAAATACCGGAAGACGGCCGCGCCGGGGGCCATGCCGGCCGCCCTCTTTGTATCGCAGTGTATCCGCGCGCGCGCCGCTGACACTGCCTTACGCTTGCGGCCGATGCCGATACACAGCGGACATGCCGGCCGTGTCTCATGCGGTCATGGCCGGCCGCGCTCGCGCCGCCGGCGAGTTGACCCCGGGCGGCACGGCCGTGCCCGCCCCGATTTCACCACCAGGAGTTCATCATGACCCAGACGCAGCAAGTGCTCTACACCGGCAAGACCCACACCACCGGCGGCCGCGACGGCAAGTCGCGCAGCAGCGACGGCCGCCTCGACATCCAGTTGTCGTCCCCCGGCACCGCGGGCGGCGGCACCAACCCGGAACAGCTGTTCGCGGCGGGCTGGTCGGCCTGCTTCATCGGCGCGCTGGGACTGGCCGCGGGCAAGATGAAGGTCGCGCTGCCGGCGGACCTCGCGGTGGATGCCGAGGTCGATCTCGTCAAGTCGGGCGAGGCCTATTTCCTGCAGGCGCGCTTGAACATCAGCCTGCCGGGGCTGGAGCGCGAGGTCGCGCGGGCGCTGGCCGACACCGCGCACCAGACCTGCCCGTATTCCAGGCTCACGCGCGGCAATATCGACGTCGTCATCAACGTGGTCTGAGCGGCCCCGGCGCAGCGCGGCGCGCTTCTACCCGGCGGCCGGCCGCATGCCTGCCGTGGCTTCGCCATCGGCGCCGCGCAGCCGCCGGAGGCGGGCCTGCAGGTCGGCCAGCGGCTCGGTCACGGTGCGCACCGCGCCGGCATAGACGAGGCCGAGGTTGCCGTCCAGGGTCAGCAGGTCGCCTTCATGCAGGGTGGTCTCGCCGACGCGCAGCGTGCGCGCGGTCTCGTCGAGCTGCAGCGCGGCGCAGCCGACCAGGCACACTTTGCCGAGCTGGCGCGCGACCACGGCGGCGTGCGAGGTCCGCGCGCCGTGCTGGGTCAGCAGGCCCGCCGCCAGTTCGAGCGCGGCGATGTCGCTGGTCTCGGCGTCGCGCCGCACCAGCACCACCGGCGTGCCGGCCGCCTGGCGCGCGCGCGCCGCCGCTTCGTCGAAGGCGATCGCGCCGACGGCGATGCCGTTGGCCGCGCTGGCCGCCTGCGCCAGCGGCGTCGGCGGCGTGCCGTCCGGCGACACGGTGTGCGTGGCCACCAGTTCCTCCGGCTTCAGCGCGGCGGTGCGTTCGCGCGCCACCGCGGCCGGGATGATGCCGGCGTCGCACAGGTCGAGCGCGATGCGCGCCAGGGCCTGCGCGGAGCATTTGCCGTTGCGGGTCTGCAGCAGGTACAGGCGCCCGTCCTGCACCGTGAACTCGAAGTCCTGCATGTCGCCGAACGCGCGCTCAAGCGTGGCGGCAACGTCGGCCAGGTCCTGCCACACCGCCGGCATCACGGCGGCCAGCTCGTCGTGGCCGTAGGCGTTGCGCCGCCCCGAGACCACGTCCTCGCCCTGGGCGTTGAACAGGAAGTCGATCCACAGCGCCGGCTCGCCGCTGACCGGGTCGCGCGTGAAGCCGACGCCCGAGCCCGAGCGCCCGCCGGCATTGCCGTACACCATCGTCTGCACCGTCACCGCGGTGCCGATGGTGTCGGGGATGTCGCGCTGGCGGCGGTATTCGCATGCCTTGGGCGAGCGCCAGCTGGCGAACACGGCGCCGATCGCGCCGCTCAGCTGGGCCTGCGGGTCTTGCGGAAACGGCGTGCCCGCGGCGCGCGCGTAGGCTTCCAGGTAGCGGCGCGTGAGCATGCGCAGTTCGGCGAAGTCGAGGTCGCGCTCGTCGCGCGTGCCGGCCAGCGCCGCGCTCTCGGCATCGAACACCGCCGCCGGCACGCCGGCCACCACTTCGCCGTAGCTCGCCACGAGCCGGCGGTAGGTGTCCCACGCCAGGCGCGGGTTGCCGGTCTGGCGCAGAAAGCCGGGCAGCGTGGCGTCGCACAGGCCGATGTTGAGCAGCGTCTCCATCATGCCCGGCATCGACACCGGCGCGCCCGAGCGCACCGACAGCAGCAGGGGCAGCCTGGCGTCGCCGAAGCGCAGGCCGGTGGCGTGTTCCAGGGCCTGCAGCCCGGGCCGCCAGAGCGCGGGCGCGGTGGCCGCCGGGCTGGTGGCGGCGCTTGCGCAATAGACCGTGCCGAGCGCGAACGCGGGCGGCACCGGCAGTCCCAGCGCGGCCATGCGCAGCAGGTTGAAGGCCTTGAAGCCCATCGTCCGCGCGGAGGGCTCGTGCGCCGGATGCGCAAGGCGGGCGGTGCCGACCGGCGCGGCGCAGCCGATCAGGTAGAGGGCGTCGGGCCAGTCCGGAGCCGCGGCGGGGTCGGGTGCGTTCATGTTTGCGTTCATGTCCGGGCTCATCCCTGGGCTCCGGCCTGGCCGAAGGCCACGTCGCGCAGCGCATAGCCGGCCACCAGCAGGCGGTCGGACGCCAGTTCCAGCGCGATGGCCAGGTCGTTGGCCAGCATCAGCGCGCCGGCGTCGCGGATCGCGGCCAGGATCGCGCGGCGGGCGGCACGCAGCAGCTCGTCGCACTCGCGTTCGGCGCGCAGCACGTTCCATGACGCGGCGAGGAAGGCGTCGCCGTCGGCGGCATCGCTGCCGGCGCCCAGTTGCCGCGCGATGGCCAGCGCCTTGACGTGTTCCTGCGTCGCCGAGAGCACGGTCTGCGCCAGCTTGCCGAGCAGGTGGCGGATGTCGGCGTTCCAGCCCTGGTGGTGGTCCTCGGCGATCAGGCTCATCAGGAACGCGGCTTCCTCGAGCGCATCGGCGATGTCGTCGGACAGTTCCAGCAGGCGCGCCGCGGGCTGCCAGCGGCGCTGGCGCCGGGCGTGGTCCCGCGCGCGCATCACGAGGTGGTCGGCCTGGCGCTCCCACACTTTGGCGCGCGCCGCCAGGCTATGGGCGGCTTTACCGGCCTCGCCGGCGGCCTCGCGCTCCGCCTTGCCGGACGGCGCGACCACGTCGTGCGCCAGCCCGTCGCTGACGGCCTGCGCCAGCGCCTGGCAATAGGCCGCGTGTTCTTCGATGAGGTCGAACTCGCTGCCGTGCTGGCGCATGCGCCGGGCCAGCAGCATGCGGGTTTCGTCGGCGACCAGCGCCAGCGGCTGGCCGGCCAGCAGCGCCCGGCTGGCCTGGCACAGCACCTCGACCAGGAAGGCGCGGGCGTCGGGCGGGCCGAGCACGGCGTCGAGGCGGTCGCCGATGCGGAACGCATCTTCGCCCGCGGCCTGCATGGCGGCGAACACGATCTGTTCGCCGCCGGCCTTGAGCCACGCCATGTGGCCGGCGTCGCAGCGCGCCACCTCGCGCAGGATGTCGATCGCCTCCGCCTTGCCGACGAAGGGCAGCAGGCGCTTGCGCGCGCGGTTCCAGTCGATCAGGAACACGATGCGCGAGCCGATGCCTTCGAGCGCATCGTCGAGCGCCGCCGTGCCCGCGCATTCGAAGCGCGCGGTGCCGAAGGTGTAGGCCCGCCCTTCGTTGAGCGCGGCATCGGCCTTCGACTGCGTCTCGGTCCACTGCGCGCCGAACGGGGCCAGCAGCGCCTGGAAGAAGGCGAAGCGGGCGCGGTGCAGGTCCGAGTAGTGCAGCGTGATCGTGGTGCCCTCGACCTGCAGCACCAGCACGTGGGCGTCGTTGGTGCCGATGTCGTTCTGCAGCAGCAGCCGCGCGCCGTCGCGCGTGGCGGCCGTGTCGAGCCCGGGATGGTCGAACTTCAGCGGCGCGGTGCGGTTCAGGCCGCGCATGAACGCCGTCACCCGCGCGCGGTCCGCCGGCAGCAGTTGCCACACGTGGGCACCGTCGACCACCTCGCCGGACAAGGTGCCGGCGAGGTGGTTGAGCTGCTTGTGCAGATCCATCACCAGCAGGTGCAGGCTGTCGTCGTCCTCGCCGGGCGCGCCGTCATGCCTGTGCTTGTCCGCGCGCTTGCCGCTGGTCAGCGCGCGCAGTTGGCCGTTGCGCAGCGTCTCGCCGCCCGGCTGCTCCGCCGCGGGCGCGCCGAGCGTGCCGAGCCAGCCGCTCCAGTGCCTGACCCGTTCGCGCAGGTCGTCGCCGGTGTCGGGCACTTCGAGCAGCGGCCGCGCCATCACGCCGAGGTCCTCCGCCAGGTGCCGCGCCAGGCGCTGCAGCCCGGGCATCAGGAGCGCGCCTTCGACCCGCGACGCGGCCGCCGGCAGCTCGCGCAGCCAGCGGCCCTCGATGCCGGCCGCCGCCGCTTCCCGGCCGAAGTCCGGCGGCTCGGTGGCGGGCTGCTCCGCGTGGGCGGCGGCGGCCTGCAGGACCGTCAGGTACAGTTTGAGGCGGTCATTCGCGGCAAGCGCGGCGTGGATCCACGCGGGGAGCAGCAGCGTGCTCTTTCCCATAGCGGCGACGGCATCGGATTTTTGCATGCGGGCCTCTGGCTCGATTGTCGATGCGGCAGAGTCTGGGCAGCGGAAATGACCGTTTTGCGACAAACGGAAAGGACCGGCACCAATGCTTGAGACAAGTCAAAGGCCGGCGCGAATCTTTCCGCCGGCGCTGGCGCGCCGGTCATATGCTGTACATGGATACGGGTCCGCGCATGGCGCCGGTTCCCGTCACTTGCTTCATTCCCGCTGGACCGCCGGAGAGCGATGATGTCCGTTCACAAACTCAGACAACCCGACCAGAAGGGCCTCGTCGCCTTGCTGGCAGCGAAAGCCCACATGCCGGTGGATGACGTCGAGCAGCTCTACGAACATGAGCGCGCCGAGCTGGCGGTGGACGCGCACATCACGTCGTTCCTGCACATCTTCGCCATCCGCAACGTGGAGAAGATCCTGCGCCGGCGGGCGGGCGAGAAGACCGCCTTGCGCGAGGGCGGTCGCGCGCCGCAGCCGGCCGGGCGGGACCGCCGCGCCGGCGCCTGAGCGCGGCCAGGCCGCTACAGCGACTGCAGGAAGGCGACTACCGCGGCGCGGTCTTCCTTCGGCAGCGCCTCGAAGCGGGCGCGGCTGTCGTCCGCCTCGCCGCCGTGCCACAGGATCGCCTCGGTCAGCGTGCGGGCGCGGCCGTCGTGCAGCAGCCGCACGTTCTGCTCGCCGCCCTGGACGAAGCGCAGCGAGCCCACGCCCCACAGCGGCGCGGTGCGCCACAGGTTCGGCGTGGCGCGGCCTTCGCTCAGGGTGTCGGCCAGGCCCGGGCCCATGTCGTGCAGCAGCAGGTCGCTGTACGGGTGGATGGTCTGGTCGCGCAGCTCGGCGAACGGGTGCGTGTTGCCGGTCTTCAGCGTCGGCGTGTGGCAGGCCACGCAGCGCGCCTGCACGAACAGCGTGCCGCCGCGCGCGATCTGCGGCGGGTCGACGTCGTGCTCGGGCGACACCCGCACGCCGTCCGGGAAGCCGCTGCGCAGGCTGCGCTGGGCCGGCACGCCGATCAGCGAGAGGTAGTGCGTGAGGCGCTGCAGGTCGGTCTCGGAGACCGAGGTGGCCGCGGCGGCGCGGCAGTCGGCGGCCTCGCGCTGGCAGCCGCGCGAGGGGAACACCGGCGAGGTCACGCCCATGTCCTTGATCAGCGCGTCGCCGACCTGCTGCCGTATGCTGGCCTTGGTCGCCTTCCAGCCGAAGCGGCCGAGATGGGTCTTGCCGGTCTCGGGATCGGCGACCCAGTTGGGGATGCCGCGCACGCCGTCGCCGTTCCTGTCGTCCGGGTCGGCCAGCGCCAGGATGGTGGGCTCCGCCACCGCCTCGAGCAGCCCCATGCCGATGACCTGCGGCGCCTGGCGCGCCGAGAACTGCGCCGGCACCGGCCCCTTGAACGCATAGGACGGCTTGACCAGCGCCACCGTCTCGCCGCCGGACAGGGTGCGCGCGGTGGTCTCGTAGGATGCCACGCTGACGCCGTAGTCGGGCGCGCCCGGGTCCTGCGCGTGCTGCTGCACGTTCAGGCCGTAGGTCGGGTCGGCCTTGCCGCCGGCGGCGACGAGCATCGACATGGTGTCCAGCCGCGCGCCGATGGCCGGCGCCAGGCTGCGGCCGTTCTGCGTGTGGCACTCGATGCAGCGCGGCTGGTTGTAGCGCGGGCCGAGCTGGCCGATGTGCTCGGCAAACACCGGGTTGTCGGCGTCGTGCTCGGAGTGCTTGCCGTCGGCGAACGAGGTGTGGAACAGCCGGCGCCCCTCGACGAAGCGCTGGGTGTTGACGATGCCGATATTGTTGGCCATCTGCTGGAACACCCGCATCGGCTCCTCGGAGTAGTTGTACGAGATGCTGGCGTCGCCGCCGAGCAGCGTCTCGGCCGGCAGCGGCGCGGAGTCGAGATTGGGCGCGATGCCGTACCACGGCCGCATGCCCACGCCGACCACGTAGAGCTGCTCGAACGAGTAGTAGCGGCTGCCGCCGCCATCCACCACCGGGTCGCGCTTGAGCCGCGGCGCCGGCGCCAGCTCGATCGGGTCGCCGATCTTCAGCGCGCTGTGCGGGTCGGTGCGCCAGTTGGAGTCCACCACGATCATGCAGTCTTCGCGCGGCTGGCCCTCGCGGCAGATGGGCTGGCCGCCTTCCTTCGGGTTGTTGAAGCCGTAGTTGAGCGCCCAGCCGTAGTCGCGCACGGTCGGGTCGAGCACGTTGCGGAACAGGCTGAAGGTGGTGCCGTCGAAGACGCCCTGGTTGACGTGCAGGTAGATCTCGATGCGCTGGCGGCCGGCGGGCACGCCGTCGCGGATCTCCAGGCCGAAGGTGCGGTTCTGGAAATAGAAGGTGGGGAAGGTGAGGTAGCGGCCGGGGCCGGCGTCGGGCGCGTCCCAGGCCTCGCCGCGCTCGCGCGCGTGGCGCTCGGTCGGGCGCGAGCCCATCAGCGTGACCAGCGTGCCGTCCGCCTCGCGGTACTGGATCTGCTCGTTGACCGGCGTGCCGGGCGCGAACAGCGGCGCGTAGGCGGCGGTGTCGGCGGGCGCGGCGGCGGCCGGCGCGCCCCCCGCCCCCCCCCCCCCCGCCGCAGGCGGCCAGCGCGGCCAGTGCCAGCACGGCGGCGAACGGTGCCGCCGCGCGCGGCGCGAGGCCGGTGCCGGCGTGGCCGGACCGGCGGGAGGGGGCGTGGATTGGCATGGTTGTCTGGCTCGGTGGCTCGGTGGTGCGGCGGCATGCGCCGGCGCGGTCAGTGGAACGGCAGCGATACGTAGAACGAGCCGAGCTCGGAGAGCTGGCCATCGGCGCCGAGCAGGCTGGTGAAGTGGGTGTCGTTGTCCTCGCGGCCGGTGAACCACGCATAGCGGAACACGTCGGCGCGGTCTTCGCAGATGGCCACCATGTCCGCCATCTGCGCCTTCTGTTTGGCCACCGAATCGATCTGCGCGCCGTCGGCCTGGCTGTGCCAGTTGGCGAACTCCGTGACCCAGAACGCCTTGCCGTATTTCGCGAGCCGGTCGAGCTGGCCGGCGAGGCCGTAGTCGTACCAGTGGAAGGCCAGGTAGTCGATGCGCGGGTCGCGGCCGCCGTTGGCGGCGCGGTAGGCATCGTAGAACGCGTCGAGCCACGCGACCGGGTCGGCATAACCGGGCATCGTGCCCCAGTTCATGGCGGGGCCGACGATCTGCACGCCGGTGCGCGCGGCGATGCCCTCGAACACCGGCCAGCGCTGCGCCGCCTGCAGCGGCGTGAGATTGGACTGGTCGGCGAGGTTGGGCTCGTTCATCACCAGCAGGTAGCGCACGCCGGGATTGGCCGCGAGGAAGGCCTCCACCTCGGCGGTGTCCTCGGTGCCGTTCCACATCATCGGCAGGAAGTCCATCGCGTAGCGCGCGCGATAGTCCGCCGGCACGCCGGCATTGCGCCGCGGGCTCCAGTTGTACCACCAGCTCACGCCGGGCGACAGCGCGGCGAGATCGGCCGGCGACGCGAGGTCGTAGGCAATGCCGCGCTTCGCGCTCTTCGGCACGGCCGGCGCGGACGGGTCCGGCGTGGCGGGAGCGGTGGGCGCGTTGGGGGCGGGCGATCCGGGCGCGGCGGGCACGCCGGCGGCTGGAGCTGCGGCGGGCGCGTCTTCGCCGCCGCCGCCGCACCCCAGCAGGGCAGCGGAAAGCGCCAGCGCGAGAAACAGGCCTTTCGGCAAGGTCATGTCGTCACCGTGGGTTGCATGCCGGCGCACGCGCGCCGGCCTTGTGTCTTGATGGATTGCGGTTTCCGGAAACCCGGAAAGACGGATTCCGGAAATCCGGAATGCCGGGCGATGCGCAAGCGGTAAAGAACCGGTCATTCCCGCATTGGGAAAGACGGGCCATGATCAGGGAAATTCGGCAGGGGGATTATCGTCGCAATGTGCGGAAAAATTGAACCGCATGGCATCGATCGGCGGTGAATTTCCGCTTGGCGTCGTTTCCATGCGACGCCGGTCCACGCGGCAATGCCGCATTCCGGCCCGGTGGCAGCGGGCATGCGCTGGATGCCAAAGCGCCGGAAAGCGCGTCCGGTCTGGTTTTCGGCGGATTGCCGCGGTCCGCGGCGGTGGTGGTATTGCAATGCACCTGTATTAACAATCAATACAAAGCAAGACAAAGCAGCGGCGGCGGGAAAAGCGGCGGCGCGAATTAAAGAGGCGCCTTTTCAATGAGGCTATTTCTGCAGGGGAAAGGCTGGCGGGAATTTCGCCGAACGAATCAAAAAATAATTAAAGACTGATATAAGGCATGGCGTAAGCGGATGCCGCCGCCCGCATGCCGGCGCAGCGCCGGCCGCAACGCAGGCGCGCGGCGGCACGGCGTCGTTCGATCGGGGTACGCGGCGCTCAGATGAACGACAGCACGGTCTGCGCGGGCAGCCGCGACTTCGGCAGCTTGGCGTTGAAGTCCTTGTCGCTGCGGTAGCCGAGCGCGACCAGCACGACGCTGGTGAAGCCCTTCTCGCGCAGGCCGAGCTCTTCGTCGAGCAGGCGGAAATCGAAGCCTTCCATCGGCGTGGCGTCCACGCCCAGCGTGGCGGCGCCGAACAGCAGCGTGCCCAGCGCGAGGTAGGTCTGCTTTTCCATCCAGTGCTGCAGGTCCTTCTGGTCGTAGCGGTGCAGGTTGACGTAGCCGAGCCGGCCCTTGCGCTGGCCGGCCTTGGCGTCGGGCAGCGGGAAGCGGCCGTCGCGCTCTTCCTGCTCGAGGATGTTTTCCAGGTGCGCGTCGGGGATGCCGGTGCGCGCGCACAGCACGATCACGTGCGAGGCGTCGAGCGCCTTGCGCTCGTTGTAGGCAAAGCCGCCATGCAGGCCCTTGGCGACGCGCGCCTTGCCTTCGGGCGTGCCGGCCACCACGAAGTGCCACGGCTGCGAGTTCACGGAGGACGGGCTGTGGCGCAGCATCGTGAGCAGGTCGTCGATGGTTTCCTGCGGGACGCGGCGCTCCGGGTCGAAGGCCTTGGTGGTGTAGCGGGTGCGGGCGATGGTCGAGAGTTTCATCTGGTGCTTGCTGGTTTTCGAGGGTGGTTCGGGAGCATCGGCGAGGATGGTATGCGCTTGCCTTTCATCAGGCAATCGAATACTTTTAATCCCAACAATCTGAAATTCGACTGAATCGACTCGATGCCATGCGCCCTGACCTGGACATAGACCTGCTGCGCGCCTTCGTCGCGGTGGCGGAGACGGGCGGCTTCACCGCCGCCGCCGAGGTGGTGCGCCGCTCGCAGTCGGCCGTCAGCCAGAAGATCCTGCGCCTGGAGGAGCTGCTCGGGCGCAAGCTGTTCCAGCGCACCAGCCGCGCGCTGAGCCTGACGCGCGAGGGCGAGCAACTGCTGGTGATGGCGCGCCGCATCCTGGAGCTCAACGACGTGGCGGTGCGCGCGCTGACCGATCCGCCGGCCGCCGGCAACCTGCGCCTGGGCATTGCCGAGGATTTCGTGCCGATGCAGCTTCCCGCGCTGCTGGCGCGTTTCCGGCGGCTCTACCCGGACATGCACCTGGAGCTGCGCACCGGCCTGAGCTGCGACCTGCTGGCCGCCTACGACGACGGCCGGCTCGACGTGGTGATCGCCAAGAAGGACGGCAGCGCCCAGCGCGGCCGCGTGATCTGGCGCGAGCCGCTGGTGTGGATGAGCGGCAAGGACAGCCCGCCGGACCCGGACAAGCCGGTGCCGCTGGTGCTGCTGCTGCCGCCGTGCACTTACCGCGAGGTGATGATCCGCTCGCTCGACGCGATCCGCCGCGAGTGGTATTCCTCGTGCACCTCGGCCAGCCTGATGGGCATCCAGGCCGCGGTCGCGGGCGGTCTCGGCGTGACGGTGCTGGGGCGTTCGTTCGCGCAGCCCGGCCTGCAGATCCTGCCGTCGGGCGATGCCTGGCCGACGCTGCCGATGACGGAGATCGTCATTCTCGGCGAGGAGTCCGCGCCGGCCGAGCTGGTGCGGCCGCTGATGTCGTTCCTGACGGACAGCCTGTCCGGGGCGATGGGCGCCGCGGCGTAGCGCGCGCGGGAACGCGGGGCCCGCCGCGCCGGCAGGCCCGGCTTCAGTCGTTGTGCGTCACCACGTCGCCGACCGGGTCGGGGTGGATCTGCATCACGGCGTCGCGCTTTTCCAGCAGGTGGCGCCGCAGGATGGCGCCGAGCAGCTTGCCGTCGCGCGCTTCCAGCGCCTTGATCATGTCCTCGTGGTCGTGCACGGCGCGGTCCCACTTGTCGGTCTGGTGGTTGGAGCGGAAGCGCAGTGCCTTCAGGCGGCGGTTGACCGACTGGTAGGTCTGCCGCAGCGCCGAATTGCGGGCTGCCTCGTTGATGCGGTCGTGGATCTCCTGGTTGCGGCTGTAGTAGCCGGGCAGGTCGTTCTGCACGCGGCAGGCCAGCATCGCGTAGTGCAGCGCCTTGATCTCGGCCAGCTCCGCCGGCGTGATGCGCTCGCAGGCCAGCTCGCCCGAGAACGCTTCCAGGCCGCTCATCAGCTCGAAGGTCTCCCACATCTCCGCCTCGGTCATGCGCGAGACGCTGGCGCCGCGGTGCGGCGAGATCTCGATCAGGCCCTCGGCGGCCAGCACCTTGAAGGCCTCGCGCAGCGGCGTGCGCGAGATGCCCAGGGTTTCGCACAGCTCGCGCTCGTTGAGCTTCATGCCCGGCGACAGCACGCCTTCCACGATGAACTTGCGCAGGTGCTCGACCACCATCTCGTGCAGCCGCTGCCGTTCCACCCTGGGCAGGATCGGGGCGGGACGGGGCACGCCGCTGTCGCCCGGATTTTGTGGATTTTGCATACAAAGTCCTTCCCTTTGCGTTTTCCGCATTTTACTGCATCTCATTGGCCGCAAGCGCCTCGCGGGTAAACACCGAGCCGCAGCGGCGATTCCGTCCTTGGATCGGGGCCGTTTCGTTGCTAAAGTATTTTGAATTCAAAATTCATGATTCAAACAAAGGAGGCACTGCCCATGATCAAGCTCGATTTCCACCCCGCCGGCCGCCACTTCCTGCAGATCCCGGGGCCGAGCCCGGTGCCGGACCGCATCCTGCGCGCGATGAGCTACCCGACCATCGATCACCGCGGGCCCGAGTTCGGCGCGCTGGGCCGCAAGGTGCTGGCCGACATCAAGAAGATCTTCAAGACGGAGCAGCCGGTCATCATCTATCCGGCTTCCGGCACCGGCGCCTGGGAAGCCGCGCTGACCAACACGCTGAGCCCCGGCGACGCCGTGCTGATGTTCGAGACCGGCCACTTCGCCACGCTGTGGAAGAAGATGGCCGAGGCGCTCGGCCTGAAGCCGGAATTCATCGGCCTGCCCGGCATCGAGGGCTGGCGCCACGGGGTGCGCGCCGACATGATCGAGGCGCGCCTGCGCGCCGACGGCGGCCATGCCATCAAGGCGGTGTGCGTGGTGCACAACGAGACCTCCACCGGCGTGACTTCGGACATCGCCGCGGTGCGCCGCGCCATCGACGCGGCCGGCCATCCGGCGCTGCTGCTGGTGGACACCATCTCCGGCCTGGCCTCGGCGGACTACCGCCATGACGAATGGGGCGTGGACGTGACCGTGTCGGGCTCGCAGAAGGGCCTGATGCTGCCGCCCGGCATCAGCTTCAACGCGCTCTCGGCCAAGGCCATCGCGGCCGGCAGGCAGGCCCGGCTGCCGCGCGCGTTCTGGGGCTGGGACGAGATCCTCGAGGCCAACAAGAACGGCTACTGGCCGTACACCCCCAACACCAACCTGCTCTACGGCCTGTCCGAGGCGCTCGACATGATCCTGGAAGAAGGCCTGGACCACGTGTTCGCGCGCCACCAGCGGCTGGCCGAGGCCACCCGCCGCGCGGTGCGGGCCTGGGGCCTGGAGATCCAGTGCGCCGATCCGGCGGTCTACAGCCCGGTGCTGACCGGCGTGATGATGCCCGAGGGCGTCGACGCCGACGCCGTGCGCAAGCGCATCTACGAACGCTTCGACATGTCGCTGGGCCAGGCGCTGGGCAAGATGCGCGGCAGGATGTTCCGCATCGGCCATCTCGGCGACTGCAACGACCTGACCCTGATGGCCACGCTGGCCGGCTGCGAGATGGGGCTGAAGCTCTCGGGCGTGCCGGTGGCCGCCAGCGGCGTGGCCGCGGCGATGGACTACTTGGTTTCGCTGGAGGACAAGCCGGCGCTCAAGGCGGCGGCCTGAGTTTCACAGGGAAGGCCGCGCCGCCGCGGCCTTCCCGCGCAGTGGCGGCGCTCGGCGGCAAATAGCGGCAAATAGCGGCGCATAGCAGCAAACAGCCGGACAGCAGTACGCACAGGCATGGCTTCACCCGCGCGGGCGAGGCCAGGGAGCGGTGTTGCCGATCGCAGCCCCGCCGCCTGCCGCGCGCGCGCAAGCCCGCCACAGAGCGGGCCCGGCACAGGAAACGCACAAGAGATGCAAAGCCGAGGCCCAGGCGGGCGCCGGGCAGGCAAAAAAAGACCGGAGACAAGCAATGAAGCGCTTTCGTGCCACCAGCATCGTGCTGGTGATGTTGTGCATCATGTATTTCATCACCTACCTGGACCGCGTCAACGTCAGCACCGCCGCGGCCGGCTTCGGCCAGGAGTTCCATCTCAACAAGACCGAGATCGGCCTGGTGTTCTCCGCCTTCGCCTATCCCTACCTCGTGTTCCAGATCATCGGCGGCTGGGTCAGCGACCGCTTCGGCGCGCGCCGCACGCTGATCGCCTGCGGCGTGCTGTGGGCCATCGCCACGCTGCTCACCGGCATGGCCGGCGGGCTGGTCTCGCTGCTGGCCGCGCGCCTGCTGCTGGGCCTCGGCGAAGGCGCGACCTTTCCCGCCGCCACCGCCGCGATGGCGCGCTGGGTGCCCAAGGACAAGCGCGGCTTTGCCCAGGGCATCACCCATGCCTGCGCGCGCGTCGGCAACGCGGTGGCGCCGGCGGCGGTGGTCGCCATCATGGCGGTCTACGGCTGGCGCGAATCGTTCTACCTCTGCGGCGCGATCAGCCTGGTCTGGGTGGCGCTGTGGGCGCTGACCTTCACCGAGCAGCCCAAGGACCATCCGCGCATCACGCCGGCCGAGCTCGAGACCCTGCCGGCGGCGCGCAGCAAGTCGCCCAACGTGCCGTGGCGCCGCCTGTTCCGGCGCATGGCGCCGGTGACGGTCGTCTACTTCTGCTACGGCTGGACGCTGTGGCTGTTCCTGAGCTGGATTCCGCAGTACTTCCTGCATAGCTACGACCTCGACCTGAAGAAGTCGGCGGTGTTCGCCTCCGCGGTGTTCTTCGCCGGCGTGCTCGGCGACACGCTTGGCGGGGTGGTGACCGACAAGCTCTACGAGCGCACCGGCAGCCTGAAGCGCGCGCGCAGCTGGATGGTGGCGGTCTGCATGCTGCTGACCATGATCTCGCTGCTGCCCATGCTGTTCACGCACCAGCTCTATGTCTCGATGGCCTGCCTGTCCGCCGGCTTCTTCTTCGCCGAGATGACCATCGGCCCGATGTGGGCGATCCCGATGGACATCGCGCCGGAATACTCCGGCACCGCCAGCGGCATGATGAACACCGGCTCGGCGCTGGCGGCGATCATCTCGCCGGTGCTGTCGGGCTACCTGATCGACCGCTTCGGCAGCTGGGAACTGCCCTTCATCGGCAGCATGCTGCTGATGGGCGTCGGCGTGGTGCTGGCCTTCCGCATGCAGCCCGAGAGCAAGTTCGAAGCCGATGCCGCCGGCGCGGCCAGTCCCACGCACCTGCATGCCTGAGCATCCCGCCATGCGTCATTCCGATCCACAACTTCATCCCCAACCGCAGCAGGAACTGGCCCGCCTGCTCGCGCGCGCCGGCGGCGACGGTCTTCACTTCGCCGATCTGCCGGCCGCGCTGCTGCCGCGGGACGCCGACGCGGCCTACGCCGTGCAGGCCGAAGTGCTGCGGCAGCGCGGCGCCGGCATCGGCGGCTGGAAGGTCGGCGCGAAGTCCGCCACCGGGCCGGTCCAGGGCGCGCCGCTGCCGGCCGACTGCGTGCATGCCAGCCCCGCCGCGTTGAAGTTGGGCAACTTCCGCCGGCCCGGCCTGGAGCTGGAGATCGCGTTCCGCTTCGGGCGGGTCTTCGCGCCCCGCGCCGCGCCCTATGCCGACGAGGA
Organism: Cupriavidus sp. FW216-B1; assembly: GCF_058789195.1. Lineage (NCBI taxonomy): Bacteria > Pseudomonadati > Pseudomonadota > Betaproteobacteria > Burkholderiales > Burkholderiaceae > Cupriavidus > Cupriavidus sp. FW216-B1. Next base: position 53,604 of record NZ_JBYTEL010000007.1, read on the forward strand.
AGTGCTGGACGGCATCGAATACATGGCCGCCGCCATCGAAGTGGTGGCCAGCCGCTACCGCGAGTGGCCCGCGGTGGACAAGCTCGCGCAGCTGGCCGACCTGCAGAACCACGGCGCGCTGGTGGTCGGCGACTGCGTGCGCTACCAGCCCGGCTACCCGTTCCTGCATCCCGCGCTGTCCTTCACCTTCGGCGGCGCCGGGGTGGACGTGGTCGCGGGCGCGCCGGCCAATCCCGCCGGCGATCCGCGCCGCCTGCTGCCGTGGCTGGTGAACCACTGCACCGCGCGCGGCATCACGCTCGGCCACGGCACGCTGGTCACGACCGGCTCCTACACCGGCATGCATTTCCCGGCGCAGGCCGGCGTGGCGCTGGGCACCATCGCCGGGCTGCCGCCGGTCGCACTCACGCTCGGCTAGCCGGGCGCCGGATTCCACAAGCCTCGACAAGAAACGCCATGAACCCCACGCCTTCCTCCCTGCTGGTCAAGCCGGTCCACCTCGTGCCGCCGCAACGCGGCGCGGCCTCGCCGTTGTCGGCGCGGCTGCGCAAGGCGCTGCGCGGCGACGTGCTGTTCGACCGCGCCAGCCGCGGCCGCTACGCCACCGATGCCTCGATCTACCAGATCACGCCGCTCGGCGTGGTGGTGCCGCGCGACCAGGCCGACCTGCTGGCGGCGCTGGAGATCGCGCGCGAGGAACAACTGCCGGTGCTGGCGCGCGGCGCCGGCACCAGCCAGTGCGGCCAGACCGTGGGCGAGGCGCTGGTGATCGACAACAGCAAGTGGCTCAACAACGTGGTGGACTTCGACGCCGCGGCGCGCACCGTCACGGTGGAGCCGGGCATCGTGCTGGACCACCTCAATGCGTGGCTCAAGCCGCACGGACTGTGGTTTCCGGTGGACGTCTCCACCGGGGCGCAGTGCACCATCGGCGGCATGGCTGGCAACAACTCGTGCGGCTCGCGCTCGATCGAGTACGGCAACATGGTCCACAACGTGCTGGCCATCGACGCCATCCTGGCCGACGGCAGCCAGTGCCATTTCGGCTCGCTCGCGCATGCGGCCGAAGGCGGCCGCGTGGCGGGCATCCTGGCGGACCTGCGCCGCATCGCCACGCGCGAGCGCGGCGAGATCGCCGAGCGCATGCCCAAGGTGCTGCGCCGCGTGGCGGGCTACAACATCGACCTGTTCGATTGCCAGAACCCGCGCGCCTACACCGACGACGGCCACGCCAACCTGTCGCACATCCTGGTCGGCTCCGAGGGCACGCTGGCCTACAGCCGCCAGTTGACGCTCAAGCTGGCGCCGCTGCCGGCGCACAAGGTGCTGGGCGTGGTGAACTTCCCCACGTTCTACCAGGCGATGGACATGACCCGGCACATCGTCAAGCTCGGGCCGGTGGCGGTGGAACTGGTCGACCGCACCATGATCGACCTGTCGATGGAGAATCCCGCCTTCCGCCCCGTCATCGAGCGGGCGCTGAGCGGCGACCCGCAGGCCATCCTGCTGGTCGAGTTCGCCGGCGAGGAACACGCCGCGCTGCTGGCCCGGCTCGACGCGCTGGCCGAGCTGATGGGCGACCTGGGTTTGCCCGGCGCGGTGGTGAAGATGCCGGAAGCGGGCGCGCAGAAGGCGCTGTGGGACGTGCGCAAGGCGGGCCTGAACATCATGATGAGCATGAAGGGCGACGGCAAGCCGGTCTCCTTCATCGAGGACTGCGCGGTGCCGCTGGAACACCTGGCCGAATACACCCGCCGGCTCACCGAGGTGTTCCACAAGCACGAGACCGAAGGCACCTGGTATGCCCACGCCAGCGTGGGCACGCTGCACGTGCGGCCCATCCTGGACATGCGCCGCGACGGCGCGGTGCGCATGCGCGAGATCGCCGAGGAAGCCGCGGCGCTGGTGCGCGAGTACAAGGGCGCGTACTCCGGCGAGCACGGCGACGGCCTGTGCCGCGGCGAATGGGTGGCGTGGCAGTACGGCCCGCGCATCAACGCCGCGTTCGGCGAGATCAAGGCGCTATTCGACCCGGACAACCGCTTCAACCCGGACAAGATCGTGCGCCCGCCGCGCATGGACGCGCGCGAGAACTTCCGCTTCGCGCCCGGCTACGCGGCGCTGCCGCTCACGCCCGCGCTCGACTGGTCGGCATGGAACGTCACGCGCGACCCGCTCACCGGCGCCGAGAGCGCGCCCGGCACCGGCACCGACCGCGCCGGCGGGCTGGCGGCCGCGGTGGAGATGTGCAACAACAACGGCCATTGCCGCAAGTTCGACGCCGGCACCATGTGCCCGAGCTACCGCGTCACGCGCGACGAGCAGCACGTCACGCGCGGGCGCGCCAACACGCTGCGGCTGGCGGTCTCCGGCCAGCTCGGCGACGACGGCCTGGCCAGCGCCGAGGTCAAGGAAGCGCTGGACCTGTGCGTGTCGTGCAAGGGCTGCAAGCGCGACTGCCCGACCGGCATCGACATGGCGCGCTTCAAGATCGAAGCGCGCCAGGCGTGGTCGCGGCGGCACGGCACCAGCCTGCGCGAGCGCATGGTGGCGTACATGCCGCGCTACGCGCCGCTGGCCAGCCGGCTGGCGCCGCTGCTCGCGCTGGCCGATGGCATTCCCGGCATCTCCGGCCTGGTCAAGCGCGCGCTCGGCTTTGCGCCGCAGCGCTCGCTGCCGCGCTTGCGGACTTCGTTCCTGTCGACGGCGCGGACGAAGAGCACCGGGGGCAAGGACGCGCCCGCGCGCGAAGTCCTGCTGTTCGTCGACACCTTCAACAACTACATGGAGCCGGACAACGCGCGCGCGGCGCAGCAGGTGCTGGAAGCCGCGGGCTACACCGTGCATTTCAACGTCCGCGCGGGCGAGCGTCCGCTGTGCTGCGGCCGCACCTTCCTCGCCGCCGGGCTGGTGGACGAGGCCAAGGCGGAAGCGCGGCGCCTGCTGGACACGCTCAAGCCCTACGTGGAGCGCGGCGTGCCGGTGGTCGGGCTGGAGCCATCCTGCCTGCTGTCGCTGCGCGACGAGTTCCTCGGCTACGGCTATGGCGAGGAAGCCGCGAAGCTGGCGTCGCAAGCCTTCCTGTTCGAGGAATTCCTCGTGCGCGAGCACCGCGCGGGGCGGCTCGCGCTCGACCTCGGCGCGCTGCCGGCCAGCGAGGCGGTGGTGCACGGCCACTGCCACCAGAAGGCGTTCGACGCCTTCACGCCGGTGCAGACCGTGCTCGGCTGGATTCCCGGCCTCAAGGTGTCGCCGGTCGAATCGTCCTGCTGCGGCATGGCGGGCAGCTTCGGCTACGAGGCCGAGCATTACGACGCCTCCACGGCGATGGCCGAACTCTCGCTGCTGCCGGCGGTGCGCAAGCGCGCGGCGGACGCGCTGGTGGTGGCCGACGGCACCAGTTGCCGCCACCAGATCCACGACGGCGCGCAGGCCGAGGCGCTGCACGTGGCGCGGGTGCTGGCGATGGCGCTCAGGCAGAGCTGAGGCGCGAGGCGGGGGCGTGCCCCCGGGGCAAATTTGTCCCAGCGACCGGCAGACCGTTCATCCACAGGTGCAGGCGGCGGTGACGCGGTGCGCGCGCCATGCCTACCATTGCTCGCGCCTGGAGACGACAGGCTTGGGCTGCTTGGACTGTTCAGGCGCGCTGTCCGAATCCTGCCTGGCCGGTTTGCGTTTCGCGGCGGCCGGGCGTTTCGCGGAGGCGGATGCGCCGGCCTCGGGTTGCTTGCGGGTGGCCGTGGGCGCTGCGTACCGGGCGGCGGCCTCCTGCACGTGCCTGGCCGCAGGGGGGGAGGACTGGTCGCCGGAAAACCAGGTGTTGGTCGGGCTCTGCCGTTGGGTTGCCGCGTCTTCCGCCCCGAGCGTCATCTGGACGCCGAGCACCGACAGCACGCGCAGAAAGCGCGCGAGACTGACTACCTGCGGATTTGCCTCGAGGCGCGCATAGGTCTGCTGCGTGATGCCGAGCCGAGCCGCCAGCTCGGCCTGCGTCATGCCGGCCGCGCGGCGGAAGGCCTTGAGCGTGGGTGCCAGCTGGTCGACGGTCTGGATCGGGTAGTTCACGGTGGTCTTCCGGTGCGTGCCTTGAATACAGAGTATAGGCTGTTTTTCAAAAATACAGCGTATGAAGTGTATTTCTTGAAAAAAACATTATATAAGCTGTAATCAAGAGATACAGCTTAAAGGTTGTAACGCTTGGCCGTGCCACCTGCCGGCAGCTTGGCAGGTTTCGCGCATCGTTGCATTTCCGGACCGGCTCCGAGGTCTGCCCCACCGGGTTTGACGCGCTCGCGCCGCTACCCGCATGGCGAGACCGCTGCGCGTTTCCGTCGGTGCCGGCTGAGGCTCGGCCAGGCGCGCGCCGCCCGGCGATTCTTGCGCCGCGGTCAAGTCTCTTCTGCGCGGCGGCGGGTGTTTCCCGCCGCGGCTTGCCCGGATACTCCTGCCATGTGCAAAAGCCGGGGCTTGCCCGGCATGAGGAGTTTCCCATGCAGATCTTCATCACCGGCGCCGCCGGCTTCATCGGCGGTTCGATCGCGGTGCGGCTGCTGGCCGACGGCCACACCGTGCGCGGTCTCGTGCGCAACCCGGCCCAGGCCGACGCGCTGGCCCGCCTCGGCATCGTGCCGGTGGCCGGCACGCTCGACGACGCGGCCCTGCTGACGCGCGAGGCCGCGCAGGCCGACGCCGTCATCAACACCGCCAGCAGCGACCACCGCGGCGCCGTGGAGGCGCTGCTGGCCGGCCTGCGCGGCAGCGGCAAGCTCTTCCTGCACACCAGCGGCTCCAGCGTGATCGGCGACGACGTGGGCGGCGACGTGCTGTCCGCGCGCATCTTCGACGAAGACACGCCGCTGGTGGTGGAAGCGGACAAGCAGGCCCGCCACGCCATCGACGAGATGGTGCTGGCCGCGGCCGCCGACGGCGTGCGCGGCATCGTGCTGTGCAACAGCATGATCTACGGTACCGGCGCCGGGCTGCACGCCGACAGTGTGCAGATCCCGCCGCTGGTGGCGCAGGCCCGCGAGAGCGGGGTGGTGCGCATCGTCGGCAGCGGCGTGAACCGCTGGTCCAACGTGCACATCGCCGACGTGGTGGCGCTCTACGCGCTGGCGCTGGAGCACGCGCCGGCCGGCGCCTTCTACTTCGTCGAGAACGGCGAGGCGTCCTACGCCGAGATCGGCGCCGCCATCGCGCGCCGCCTCGGGCTCGGCCCGGCGCAGTCCTGGACCGTGGCGCAGGCCGCGCCGGTGTGGGGCGAGGGCGCCGCGCGCTATTCCTTCGGCTCCAACAGCCGCGTGCGCGCCCGCCGCGCGCGCACCGAGCTCGGCTGGCGGCCCGCGCACGACTCCGTCACCGGCTGGATCGAACACGACATGCCGGTGGACTGAGCCAGCGCGCTTGCCCGCCACCCCCGATCTCCGGCCGGGCCGCCGTCAGCCCCGGCCGCCACCTACCTGACAAAGGAACGAACATGAGCATTCCCGCACTCGGCCTCGGCACTTTTCGCCTGCAAGGCCAGGCCGCCATCGACTCCGTGCGCAACGGCCTCGAGGTTGGCTACCGCGCCATCGACACCGCGCAGATCTACGGCAACGAAGCCGAAGTCGGCACGGCCATCGCTGCCAGCGGCGTGGCCCGCGCCGACCTGTTCCTCACCACCAAGATCTGGATCGAGAGCCTCTCGCGCGGCAAGCTGGTGCCCAGCCTCAAGGACAGCCTCGCCAAGCTGCGCACCGACCACGTCGACCTGACCCTGATCCACTGGCCCTCGCCCGGCGGCGCGGTGCCGGTGGCCGAGTTCATGGGCGCGCTGGCCGAGGCCCGCGAGCAGGGCCTCACGCGGCAGATCGGCGTGTCCAACTTCACCATCGCGCTGATGCGCGAGGCCATCGACGCCGTTGGCGCCGGCGCGATCGCCACCAACCAGATCGAGCTGCATCCGTTCCTGCAGAACAGCAAGGTGGCCGAGTTCGCCCGCAGCCAGGGCATCCACGTCACGTCCTACATGACGCTCGGCTACGGCAGCGTGCTGCAGGACCCGGTGATCGGGCGGATCGCCGCGCGCCTGTCCGCCACGCCCGCACAGGTGGTGCTGGCCTGGGCCATGCAGCTCGGTTACGCGGTGATTCCGTCGTCCACCAGGCGCGCCAACCTCGAAAGCAACCTCGGCGCGCTGGCCGTGCGGCTGAACGATGCGGACATGGCCGCCATCGCCGCGCTGGATCGCGGCGGGCGCTTGACCAGTCCCGAGGGGCTGGCGCCGGTCTGGGATTGAGGGGAGCAACCCGTTGGCAAGTCGGGGGTTGCATGCAGCCTGAAGCCCGGTCGGATGACCGGGTTTCTTGTTGCCGCGAAAAGCCCTGACTGCCGGATGGCCGGCCGAACCGCGTCCGATCCGCCGCCGACGTCCGATACGTGGCGATGGCCGGGGGCTCAGAAGTCCGTCACCACCGTCTTCGTATTGGTGTACTCCAGCAGTCCTTCCATGCCATTTTCCCTGCCGAAGGCCGATTGCTTGTAGCCGCCGAAGACATAGTCTGGCGACAGCACATGGATCGTGTTGATCCAGACGGTGCCCGCTTCCAGGCGCGCCGCAATCTTGCTCGCCGTCGCGGGGTCGGCGCACCAGACCGATGCGCCCAGCCCGTAGTCGGAGTCGTTGGCGCGCCGCACGACTTCGTCGATGCTGGCAAACCGGAGGATGGGCAGCACCGGGCCGAACGCTTCTTCGACGACGACGCGGGCATCGTCGGCCGGGTTGCCGATGATCGTCACCGGCACGAAATAGCCCGGCCCCGCGGGGATGTCTCCGCCGAGCAGGAAGGTGTCGCCGCGCGCCTTCGACGATGCGATCAGTTCGACCAGGCGATCGTATTGCCGCCGGTTCTGCACCGGGCCGAGCTGTACGCCGGGGTCCAGGCCGTTGCCGGCTCTCACGGTCCTGGCGAAGGCGACGAAGGCGGCGATGAAGCGGTCGTAGATGCGCTCGTGCACGTACAGCCGCTTGATGGCCAGGCAGAACTGCGCGTTGTTCGCGAACGCGCCCCAGAACAGCTTCGGCACCACGGCATCGATGTCGACGTCGTCCATGACGATGGCCGCATCGTTGCCGCCCATCTCCAGCGTCACGCGCTTCATGGTGTCGGCAGCGGCGCGCAGGATGGCCTTGCCCGTCTGCGTGGAGCCGGTGAATGCGATCTTGTCGATGCCGGCGTGCGCGGTCATCCAGGGGCCGAGCTCGTCGCCGCCGCTGACCACGTTGAGAACGCCGGGCGGCAATATCCCGCGGGCCAGCTCTCCGAACTTCAGCATGGTCAGCGGCGTGAACGGCGAGGGCTTCAGGACCATCGTGTTGCCGGTGAGCAGCGCCGGCGCGATCTTCCAGACCGCCAGCGTCATCGGGAAATTCCACGGCGCGATGGCGCCGACCACGCCGAGCGGCTCGCGGCGGACTTCGACGCGCCGCTGCGCGGTGTCGAGCCGCACCTCGGCTGCGGGCGACATGCGCGCGACAGCCTCCAGCCACGCCTGGACGCTGCGCACCTCGTAGCAGGACCCGCGCGCGGCATGGAGCGGCTTGCCTTGCTCCAGCGTGAGCAGGCGGGCGAAGTCGTCTTCGCGGGCCTTGACCCCGGCCGCCAGTTGCCTGAGCAGGCATTGGCGCTCTTGCAGGGAAACCGCGCTCCAGGCCGCGCAGGCGCCGCGTGCCGCGGCGACCGCGTGGTCGAGATGCGCCCGCGTGGCGCGCGGCGCGTCGCCGACGCGCTGCCAGGTCGCCGGGTCGATGACGGGCAGGGTATCGGCGGCCAGGACCGGCGCGCCGCCGATGGTCATGCTGAAGTGCGCGAACAGGTTCATGGGTGGCTGCCCGGCTCCAGCGAGCGGCCGGGGCCGTCCGCGAGGATGGCGCCACGCGCGCGCGGCGCGGCCAGCGTGGCGAAGATGGTCGCGCCGCCGGCCAGCAGCACCGCCGCCACGGCGTACAACCCGCCGCTGAAGCTGCCGGTGGTGGTCCGCAGCGTGCCGATCACGATCGGGCTGATGAAGCCGCCGATCAGCCCCACCGAGCTGATGAGTGCGATGCCGGACGCGGCCTTCGCTTCGTCGAGATGATGGGTGGCGGCCGCCCAGAAGGTGGGGAAGCCGGCAAAGATGCCGACCGACGCGACCGACATGGCCGCGACCGCCAGCGCCAGGCTGTCCGTGTTCCAGCCCAGCACCGCGATGCCGGCGCCGCCGGCGAGGACCGACAGCGTGCAATGCCAGCGCCGCTCGCCGGTGCGGTCCGAGCGGCGGCCGATCCAGACCATGCCGATGCCGCCGAGCGCATAGGGGATGGCCGTGAGCAGGCCGAGCTGCTGCGGCGTGCCGGCGGGGAACACGGTCTTGAGCAAGGCCGGAATCCAGCTCGCGGTAGTGACCACGCCGCAGACCAGCGCGAAGTAGACGAACAGCAGCGGATAGAGCTTCGCGTCCTTGAGCAGCGCGGCCAGTGTCTCGTTGAAGCCGGACCTGCTTCCGGCGCGCCCGGTCTCCACCGCCCGCCTGACGATGCGCTTCTCCTCGGCCGTCAGCCATCTGGCATCGTCGGGCCGGTCCACCAGGAACAGCATCACGACCACCGCCATGACGATGGACGGCAGGCCTTCGATGAGGAACATCCACTGCCAGGACTTCCATCCGTTGAGCCCCGCCATGTTCTGCATGATCCAGCCCGACAGCGGCCCGCCGATGAAGCCCGCGAACGCGATCGGCGTCATGAACAGCGCGACGATCCTGGCGCGGCGCCCGGCGGGATACCAGTAGGTCAGGTAGAGAATCACGCCCGGAAAGAAGCCGGCTTCCGCCACGCCCAGCAGGAACCGCATGACGTAGAACTGCATCGGCGTCTGCACGAACATCATGCACGAGGAGATCGCGCCCCACAGCAGCGCGATGCGGGCCAGCGTCTTCCTGGCGCCGATGCGCTCGAGCACATAGTTGCTTGGCACCTCGAACAGCAGGTAGCCGATGAACAGGATGCCGCTGCCGAAGCCGTACACGGCGGCGGAAAAACCGAGGTCCTCGCTCATGGCGGTCTGCGCGAAGCCGATGTTGATGCGGTCGAGATACGCCGTGAGATAGCACAGCAGCAGGATGGGAAGCAGCCTGGCGGTGATTTTCCGGTAGGTGGCGTCCTCGGCCGAGCGCTGCTGCGTCTGTTCGGGGGCAGTCATGTCCATTGAACCCGTCTCCTTGTGTGGTTGGACGCGGCGGTGCGGTGGCCGCCGCGGTTGGATGCCGGCCAGGCCGGATGCCTGGCCTAGGGGCGCAGTACGATCCGTCCGACGACGTTCCCGGCTTCCAGGTCGTCGAGCGCGTCGTTGGCTTCGTGAAGGTGCCGGCAGGTGGTCGGCATCGGCGCCATCTCCACGCTGCGCACCAGCGCGACGAGGTCGCGCAGCTCCTGCAGGGTGCCGACATAACAGCCTTCGAGGGAAAGCGCGCGCAGCGGCAGCAGTGGCAAGGACAGGGTCAGTTCGCCGCCGGCCAGGCCTACCAGCAGCAGCTTGCCGCCCCTGGCCAGCAGGTCGAGGGCAAGCGCGGTGCTCCGGGCCGAGCCGACCAGGTCGACGACGGCCAGGATCGGCCCGCCGGCGGCTGCGCGGATGCGCTCGGCCACGCCGGCCTGCGCCGGGTCGAAGCAGGCGCGCGCGCCGGCCAGCGCGGCGGCCTGGCGCCGGTCCGCGTTGATGTCGACGGCGATGGTGCCCGCGCCGCCCATTGCCCGGGCCAGGCGCACGCACATCAGGCCGAGGCCGCCGGCGCCGATCACGACCAGCGAGGTCGCGCCCAGCGTTTGCGCGTCGAGCTTCCGCAGCGCGCTGTAGGTCGTCAGCCCGGAACACGCGAGCGGCGCGGCCGACTCGGGGGTCAGCCCGGCGATGTCGACGAGGAAGCGCGAGGCGGGCACGATCACATGGTCGCTGTAGCCGCCGGGGCGGAAGACGCCCAGCGAACGCGGCTGGGCGCACATGTTGTCGCGGCCGTCCTGGCACGGTGCGCAGGTCCCGCAGCCGATCCACGGATAGACCAGATATGGCTTGCCGAGCATGGCCGGGTCCACGTGTTCCCCCGCCGCCACGGCTTCGCCCACGATTTCGTGGCCGGGCGTGAGCGGCAGGCGGATGCCGCGATCCGCCATGCGCAGGGCCTTGCCGCCGCCGAGGTCGTATGCGCCCGAACGGGTATGGACGTCGGTATGGCATACGCCCGCCGCCGAGATCCTGAGCAGGATCTCGTCGCCGGTGGGGACCGGAGTGGGCCGTTCATGGCGGACGAGCGCCTCGCCAAAGGTAACGATGTCGTAGCTGATCATGTCGCGGGCAGCATGAGGCCGCCGGTGGCTCGCGTGCAGCGCGCCGCCGGGGGCGGGTGGATTCGACGGGTTTGTGGCCGGCCGGGGCATGCGGCGCGGCAGGGGGCCGGGTCGGCGGTGTCTGGCGAAAGTGGTCGCCTTATGCGTGCCGGTTGACTAACAAGTTATACCCAAGGTTTTCTATGGTCAATGATATTCACCGTAGGGAAATACCATGAATCTGTTGTTCACCGATTAAATGAATTGCCGACTAATTTTTCATGATTTTTCAAAGGCTTTGTTTGCTGTAAATAATAGGAATTTGTTTGTGTAGAGTGACCAGCTATCGGGCCATTCGAGCCTTGACCGGAGAACGCAATGGAAGCAGGCAAAGACGTTGGCGCGGTAATACAGGCGGCATCGATCCTGCGGGTGTTGTCGGATACGCGGCAGCCGCTGGGCGTGACCGCCATCGCGCGCATCGCCGCGCTGAATCCGTCGACTGCGCTGAATATCCTGAGGACCCTGGTGAAAGAGCGGCTGGTTGCCTTCGAGCCGGCCACCAAGACCTATGGCCTCGATCTCGGCCTGCTGGAACTGGCGCGGGTCATGCTGGGGAAGACGGAGGTGGAATTGTTGCGCCCGGGACTGCAGCGCATCGCGAACCAGTTCGAGGCCACCGTCAGCGTATGGCGGGTGGTGGATTCGCAGCGCGCTCCACCACGGGATTCAAGGCGAGATTCGCCGCGCTTCCTGCTGCTCGATCGATTGAAGCCGGAGCTCGGCGTGCATATCGAGTTCCGCAGCGCGATGCGGATTCCGCTGTACGCCGGCGCGATCGGGCGCGCGGCCGCGGCTGCCGGCCAGGTGTCCCCCGAACGGTTGCGGGAAGCCTTCGCGGGCATCCGCTGGAATACGCCGATGCCATTCGAGCGCTATCTCGCGGAGATCGATGAAGCGCGGCAGCGTGGTTACGCGGTGGATGCCGGCGTGCTGATCAAGAGCGTGGTCTCGGTCGCCGCGGCGATAGCGGATGCGCACGGCCGGCCCGCGCTGGCGGTCAGTACCCACACGTTCAGCGGACAGCTTGCCGACGACGCCTTGCACGAACTCGGGCGCTGCATCGGCGCGGCTTGCGCGCAGGCGCAGGCTGCGCTGTTCGGTCAGGCGGGAGCGCGGACCGGGTGACGAGCGGTCCGCGCGCCGCGGCTACGCCACCACGCGCATCTCATGGGGCACGGTCTCCGCGATGCATGCTGGAGCCTGAGCCGCCACCGCCTCACCATGAAAATGCGGCAGCACATGCGCCGCGATTTCCTCCATCGCTTCGCCGACCGGCCGCTGGCTGCGGCGGAAGTGCAGGGCGATGTGCGCGGCGCCGGCCGCGCGCATGGCGCGCAGTTCTTCGATCAGCCCGTTGCGGCCGACCGCCGCGCCAAAGCGGTGGCGGCGGATCGGCGCGTCGGGGTCGGCCAGCAGGTCGAGGTGGATGAAGCTGATGTAGGGCTTGGCGCCGGCGGCGCCGCGCCACATGGCGCTGCGCCGCGCGTGGTCCTCGGGCGTGCCGGGGTAGGCCAGCCAGCCGTCCATGTGCTCGCCGGCCCAGGCGGGCGCTTGCTGGGCCAGCCCGGCCACCAGCAGCGGCAGCGGTTGCTCCGGGCGCGGCAGCATGCGCACGCCTTCGGGCAGGCGCGAGGCGCCGGCGTCGCGCAGCAGCGCCACGTGCTCGCGGAAGGTTTCGCCGCGGCGCGCGAAGTCGCGGCCGAAGACCGGGTATTCGACCGGGCGGTCGCCGCTGGCCACGCCGAGCAGCAGCCTGCCGTTGCTGAGCCGGTTCACCGTGGCGGCGGACTTGAGCGTCAGCATCGGCTCGCGCAGCGGCAGCACCACGGCGGCGGTGCCGAGCAGAATCTGCCCGGTCACGCCGGCGAGGTAGCCGAGGTAGCTGAAGGTCTCGAACACCTGCGCGGCGTCGCCGAACTGCGGGTCGTAGAGCGGCACGTCGCGCACCCACAGCGCGCGGAAGCCGAGCCGGTCGGCCAGCCGGGCCAGTTCGCCGTGGCGGGCCATGTCGGGCTCGCCGGGCAGGCGGCCGGATGCGCGCCGGGCGGCTTCGCCGGCGGGCGACCAGTCGTTGTCCAGCGGCAGTTCCACGCCGACGCTGAAGCCGCCGGCGGTCAGTTTGTCCAGTGCGCCGGGCATGGCGGTCTCCTTGGCGGCGGGATCAGGCGGCATCGGCCTGCGCGCCGGTGTTGCTGGCGTGCCGCGGATAGTCCGTGTAGCCGGCCTCGGCGCCGCCGAAGTATCTGGCGCGGTCGCCGGTGTTGAGCGGCAGGTCGTGGCGCAGGCGATACGGCAGGTCCGGGTTGGCGATGAACGGGCGGCCGAAGCCGATCAGGTCGGCCCAGCCCCGGGCGAGCGCTTCCTCGGCGCGCGGCTTGGTGTAGTTGCCGGAGTAGATCAGCGTGCCGGGGTAGACCGCGCGCAGCGCTTCCTTGAAGGCGGCGGGCATCACGGGCGCGTCTTCCCAGTCGGCCTCGGCGATGTGGATGTAGCCCACGCCGATCTGGCCGAGCGCGTGCGCGGCGGCGAGGTAGGTGGCTTCGGGCGTGTCGTCGACCGCGCCCTGCAGCGTGGTCAGCGGCGCCAGGCGCACGCCGATGCGGTCCTTGCCGACCACGTCGGTCACGGCCTGCGCCACTTCCTTGAGGAAGCGCAGGCGGTTGGCCAGCGAGCCGCCGTAGGCGTCGGTGCGGGCGTTGGCCTGCGAGTCGATGAACTGGTTGATGAGGTAGCCGTTGGCGCCGTGCAGCTCCACGCCGTCGAAGCCGGCTTCCAGCGCATTGCGCGCGGCGCGGGCGTAGTCGGCCACGATGCCGGGGATCTCGTCGATCGACAGCGCGCGCGGCGCGGAGTGCTGGACCATCTCGCCCACGCCGCCCTGCGGGCCCTGGCCGCTGGCGTCGACGAACACCTTCACGCCCTCGGCGACCAGCGCCGACGACGATACCGGCGCGGCGTTGCCCGGCTGCAGCGAGGTGTGCGAGACGCGGCCCACGTGCCACAGCTGCGCGAAGATCCGGCCGCCGGCGGCGTGCACCGCGTCGGTGATCTTGCGCCAGCCGCGCACCTGCTCCCCGGTGTAGATGCCGGGCGTCCAGGCGTAGCCCTGCCCCTGCCGGCTGATCTGCGTGCCTTCGGAGATGATCAGGCCGGCGCTGGCGCGCTGGGCGTAGTACTCGGCCATCAGGTCGGTGGCGACGTCGCCGGCGGCGGCGCGCGAGCGGGTCATCGGGGGCATCACGATGCGGTTCGGCGTGGTGATGTCGCCAAGGGTGTAGGGGGTGAACAGCATGGTTGCCTCGCTTCGGATGGGTGGATGAAGCGATTGTCGGGGCGGCCGGCTCCGGCAAAAACCCCATGGCAGGCAAATGATTCTTGCCGCGCGATCAAGGAAGGCGCGCCCGCGCGGGTGCGGCGGCAGGCACAGAGGCCGCCCGCGCGTCATGCTTAATTTGCATGAGCCGCCGCCGCGGCTTGTGGAAGAATGCCGCATTCCCTTCCACCGCTGCCCCGAGACCCCTGCCAACCATGAACGAAGACATCGTCTACCTCAACGGCGAACTCACGCCCCTGTCCGAAGCCCGCGTCCCCGTGCTGGACCGCGGCTTCATCTTCGGCGACGGCGTGTACGAAGTCGTGCCCATCTACGGCGGCCGGCCGTTCCGCCTGCCGCAGCACCTGGCGCGGCTGGCGCGCAGCCAGGAAACCATCGGCATTCCCAATCCGCATACGGAGGCCGAATGGATGGCGCTGATCGACCGCGTGGTCAAGGCCAACGGGCTGTCCGACCAGATGGTCTACATCCAGGTCACGCGCGGCGTGGCGCGGCGCGCCCATGCCTTCCCCAGGGAGGTGACGCCGACGGTGCTGATCATGACCAACCCGATGACGCCGCCGTCGGCGCAGATGCGCGAGCAGGGCGTGGTGTGCGTGACGCAGGAAGACAAGCGCTGGCTCCATTGCCAGATCAAGTCCACCTCGCTGCTGGGCAACGTGCTGGCGGCGCAGAACGCGGCCGAGCATGGCGTCACCGAGAGCATCCAGTTCCGCGACGGCTTCCTGACCGAGGCGTCCTCGTCCAACGTGTGGATCGTCACGCAGGGCCGCGTCAGCGCGCCGCCCAAGGACAACCTGATCCTGGAAGGCATCCGCTACGGCTGGATGGAGGAGCTCTGCGCCAGGCTGGACATTGCGCTGGAAGCGCGCCGCATCGCGCGCGAGGAAGTGTTCGCGGCCGACGAGGTGCTGCTGACCTCGGCCAGCAAGGAAGTGCTGCCGGTGGTGACCATCGACGGCAAGACCATCGGCGCGGGCGTGCCGGGGCCGGTGTTCAAGCGGCTGTATGCGGCGTACCAGGAGGCGAAGGCGGTGGCGTGAGGCGCGCCGCGGAATGACTGCGGGTCTGCTCCCCTCTCCCATTGCATGGGAGAGGGGAGCAGACCGTCGGCAGGTACGCGGCCATCGTGGCGCTTTGCGCGACCCGGCGTCAGGCCGGCGCGCCTTCCAGCTCGCGCAGCCGGAAGCGCTGGATCTTGCCGGTGGCGGTCTTGGGCAGCGCGGGCACGAACTCGATCACGCGCGGGTACTTGTAGGGCGCCAGGCGTTCCTTGACGAAGGCCTTGAGCTCGGCCTCGCCGGCCCGCGCGCCGGGCTTGAGCACGATGAAGGCCTTGGTCCTTGTCAGGCCGGCGGCGTCGGGCACGCCGATCACGGCCGCCTCGAGCACGGCGGGGTGCTGGGCCAGCGTGGCTTCCACCTCGAACGGCGAGACGTAGATGCCGCTGACCTTGAGCATGTCGTCGCTGCGCCCGGCGTAGCAGTAGCTGCCGTCGGGGTTGCGCACGTACTTGTCGCCGCTCTTGGTCCAGCCGCCGCGGAAGGTCTCGCGCGATTTCTCGCGGTTGCCCCAGTACATCAGCGCGGCACTCGGGCCCTGGATGTAGAGGTCGCCGACTTCGCCGTCGGGTACCGGGCGGCCTTCCTCGTCGCGCAGCTCGACCGCGTAGCCGGGCACCGGCCAGCCGGTGGTGCCGTAGCGCACCTGGCCGGGGCGGTTGGAGAGGAAGATGTGCAGCATCTCGGTGGAGCCGATGCCGTCGATGATCTCGCAGCCGAAGTGGGCGGTGAAGCGCTCGCCGAGCTCGGCGGGCAGCGCTTCGCCGGCGGACGAGCACAGCCGCAGCGCGACCGCGCCGCGCGCGGGCAGGGCCGGCGAGGCGAGCATGCCGGCATAGCCGGTCGGCGCGCCGAAGAAGACCGTGGGCCGGTGTTCCAGCCAGCGCCGGAAGGTGGCTTCGGGCGTGGGCCGCTCGGCCATCAGCACCACGGTGGCGCCCACGCTCAGGGGGAAGCTCAGGCCGTTGCCGAGCCCGTAGGCGAAGTACAGCTTGGCGGCGGAGAAGCAGACGTCGTTTTCATGCAGGCCGAGGATGGGGCCGGCGTACAGTTGCGCGGTCCAGTACGGGTTGGCCTGGCTGTGCAGCACGCCCTTGGGGCGGCCGGTGGAGCCGGACGAATAGAGCCAGAAGCCGGGGTCGTCGGGGCCGGTGCCGGCGGGCGCGGCCAGCGGCGCGTGGCGCGCGAGCAATGCGTCGAGCGCGACGGTGCCGGCGTAGTCGGCGTCGGCGGCATCATTGGCGTCATTGGCGGGCGCGCCGTCCGGGTGCGAGACGATGACCGCCTTCACTTCGTGGCCGCCCTGCGCCATCGCCTGGCGCAGCACCGGCAGCAGCGCGGCCGACACCAGCACCGCCTGGGCGCGGCTGTGTTCCAGCATGTAGGCGTAGTCGTCGGCGGTGAGCAGCGTGTTGACCGCCACCGGCACGATGCCGGCGTACATGGCGCCGAGGAAGGACACCGGCCAGTCGTTGCAGTCGTGCATCAGCAGCAGCACGCGCTCCTCGCGGTGGATGCCGCAGTCCTGCAGCGCGGCGGCCAGGCGGCGCACGCGCTCGGCCAGCGCGCCGTAGCTGAGGCTGCCGCGGTCGTCGATATAGGCGGTCTTGCCGGCGCGCCGCGCGTTGCGGGCGATCAGGTGCGCGGCGAAATTGAAGGGCGTGCCCGGCGGCTGCGCGGGCGTGTCGGTGGTCATGCTTGTCTCCCCTGGTGGGTGGCGGGTCGTGCGCCCGGCCTACAGTTGCGCCAGCACGCCGGTGCCGGCCTGCACGGCGCTGCGCCGGTGATAGAAGTTCAGCGCGCGCGGCCCGCCCAGTTCCTCGCCGCCGCCGGCGCGGCCCGGGCCGCCGTGCAGCGACTGCGGCATGACGTTGCCGTGGCCGGTGTGCGACTGGCCCACCTCGGGCGAGACCACGTGGACGCGGCCGTGGCTGTCGGCCAGCGCGACGGCGGCGGCGGCCAGCGCGGCGGCGTCGCTGCCGTACAGCGAGGCCACCAGCGAGCCTTGCCCGCGCCGCACCAGCGCCAGCGCATGGGCGACGTCGCGGTAGGGCACCAGCGTGGCCACCGGGCCGAACACCTCGGTGTCGTGCACGCGGTCGGCGCCGTCGGCGCCATCGGCATCGCGCACGCCCAGCAGCGTGGGGCCGACGCAGCAGGCCACGGCCGGGTCGGCGTCGACCAGCGCGTGCGTGGCGCCGTCGTGCAGCACTTCGGCCTGTTCGCGCAGGTAAGCCAGCCCCTCGCGCACCGCGTCCAGCTGCGCGCGGCTGACCAGCGCGCCCATGCGCACCGCGTCGTGGCGCGGGTTGCCCACGGTGGTCTTGCGCAGGCGCGCGCCGATGGCCTCGGCGGCGGCGCCGTACAGCGCCGCGGGCACGAAGATGCGGCGGATGGCGGTGCATTTCTGCCCGGACTTGACCGTCATCTCGCGCGCGGCCTCACGCACCAGCAGGTCGAACGCCTCGCCGCCGGCGGCTTCGCCCGGCAGCAGCAGCGCCGAGTTGACGCTGTCGGCCTCGATGTTGACGCGCACCGAGCGCCGCGTGACCGCCGCATGCGAGCGGATCAGCGCGGCGGTGTCGGCCGAGCCGGTGAAGGACACCACGTCGAACGGCTGCAACTGGTCGAGCAGGCCGGCCGCGCTGCCGCACACCACGGACAGCGCGCCGGGCGGCAGGATGCCGGCCTCGATCACGTCGCGCACCATGCGCTGCGTCAGCCATGCCGTGGCCGTGGCGGGCTTGACGATGACCGGCACGCCCGAGAGCAGCGCGGGCGCGGCTTTCTCCCACAGCCCCCAGGCGGGGAAGTTGAAGGCGTTGATCAGCAGCGCCACGCCGCGCGTGGGCGCGAGCACGTGCTGCGACTGGAACAGCGGCTCCTTGCCCAGGCGCGCGGCCTCGCCGTCCAGCAGGAAGCGGCGCGCGCCGAGCCCGTCGCCGAGCTTCGCGTAGGTGCCGAGCGTGAAGATGCCGCCGTCGATGTCCACCGCCGAATCGTTGCGCACCGTGCCGCTGTTGGCGGTGGCGATGTCGTAATAGGCGTCGCGGTTGGCCTGCAGCACCCTGGAGACGGCGCCGAGCAGGGCGGCGCGCTCGCGGTAGTCGAGCGCGCGCAGGGCCGCGCCGCCCTGTTCGCGGGCGAAGGCGAAGCCGGCGGCGAGGTCGAGCCCGGCGGCGTCCACGCGCACCAGTTCGTGGCCCAGCACGGGGTCGCGCAGCGCCGTGCCGGCGCCGGTTCCGGCCTGCCAGCGGCCGCCGAGATGGTTGGAAAGCAGTTCGGTCATGATGCGGGTTGCCTGTGGTGTGAATCTAGTGCGAATTCACCGCGTGAATTCGATGCGCCCGGCGGGCAGCAGGTAGAGCACCAGCGCGCGGCCCTGCGTGACGGTGGGCCGGTGCGCGCTGCCCGGCGGGCAGACCAGCCAGCCGGCCGGGCGGCCGTCGAAGCGCGCGTCGCCTTCGAGCGGCATGATCAGGTCGATCTCGCCTTCGGGATGCACGTGGTGCGGCCCGGCGATGTCGCGCATGTCCACCACGTCGACCGAGAAGCCGTGCAGTTCGTCGTCCGGCCTGAAGATGCGGCCGTAGCGGATGCCGCCGCCTTCGCGGTCGCACAGCCAGCCCTCGGCCACGCCGGTCTCGCAGGCGGCTTTCAGTTCGCGGTAGGTGGGGCTGCCGGCGCCGTGTTCGGTGTTGAGCCAGGCGTCGAGGGCGGCATCGAGCGGGCGGCCGGCGATCTCGGCCGTCAGCCGCGCGATCCGTGCGCGGAATGCCTGCGCATGAAATTCGGTTGGGGACATATGGGGGCTCCATTAGACTTAGCCGGGTTGCATACCCACGCTTCATGCATTATTGTGCATGTGTGAAACATAGAGCCGACGAGAAATCATGTCAAGCAATATATTGCATGCGACCGGGTTAACTCCGATCGAGCAGCCGATCGAGCAAGAGGCCGCGCTGGACGAGGGCGAGGCCGGCGCAGCACAACCGGATGCGCAACCGGCCGCACAGCCCGCCGCCGGTCAGGACGCCGCTTCCGCGGCCGCCAGCGCCGGCGAGCGGAACACGCTGCTGGCCGGCCTGGGCGAGCGCGTGCGCGAGCTGCGCGCGCGCCGCGGCCTGACCCGCAAGGCCACCGCGCTGGCCGCCGGGGTGTCGGAGCGGCACCTCGCCAACCTCGAATACGGCAGCGGCAACGCCTCCATCCTCGTGCTGCAGCACGTCGCCGGCGCGCTGCAATGCTCGCTGGCGGAACTGCTGGGCGACGTCTCCACCTCGTCGCCGGAATGGCTGCTGATCCGCGAGCTGCTGGAGCACCGCGACGAAGCCACGCTGCGGCGCGTGCGCATCGCCATCGGCGAGATGCTGGGCACCGGCGGCGGCAACACCGCGCGCAGCCCGCGCGTGGCGCTGATCGGCCTGCGCGGCGCCGGCAAGTCCACGCTGGGCGCGATGCTGGCCGAGGACCTCGGTTTTCCGTTCGTGGAGCTGAGCCGCGAAATCGAGCAGTTCGCCGGCTGCAGCATCTCCGAGATCCAGGGCCTGTACGGCATGAACGCCTACCGCCGCTACGAGCGGCGCGCGCTGGAAGAGGCGATCCAGATCTATCCCGAGGCGGTGATCGCCACGCCGGGCGGGCTGGTGTCCGACCCGGCCACCTTCAACCTGCTGCTGGCCCACTGCACCACGGTGTGGCTGCAGGCCGACCCGGAAGACCACATGAGCCGCGTGCGCGCCCAGGGCGACCTGCGGCCGATGGCCGCCAGCAAGGAGGCGATGGAAGACCTGCGCCACATCCTGGCCGGCCGCGCGGCGTTTTATTCCAAGGCGGAGTTCAGCGTGGACACCAGCGCCGAGCCGCTGGAGGAGACGTTCCAGGCGCTGCGGGACGTGGTGCGGCGGGCCTTGCGGTTGCCGCTCTAGCGGCGGAGGGGCGTTTCAGGCGCTTCGGCAGAAAAGATGCACAATAGTGCTTGACGTTGGTTTTGGTGGGAACTATATTGCGTTCCACCAGATTCCCGATCACTGCACTATCGTGCTTCGCTGCCGAGGAGACACCGCATGACTACCGCCCCCCGCGTCGATTACCAGACCGACCCGTCCCGATACAAGCACCTGAAGCTGACGTTCGACGGTCCCGTTGCCACGCTGGCGGTGGACATCGACGAGAACGCCGGCCTGCGCCCCGGCTACAAGCTCAAGCTCAACAGCTACGACCTCGGCGTCGACATCGAACTCAACGACGCGGTCAACCGCATCCGCTTCGAGCATCCCGAGGTGCGCACCGTGGTGGTCACCAGCGGCAAGGACCGCGTGTTCTGCTCGGGCGCCAACATCTTCATGCTGGGCGTGAGCAGCCACGCCTGGAAGGTGAATTTCTGCAAGTTCACCAACGAGACTCGCAACGGCCTGGAAGACTCGTCGCGGCACAGCGGCCTGAAATTCCTCGCCGCGGTCAACGGCGCCTGCGCCGGCGGCGGCTACGAGCTGGCGCTGGCCTGCGACGAGATCATCCTGGTCGACGACCGCGCCTCCGCCGTGAGCCTGCCGGAGGTGCCGCTGCTGGGCGTGCTGCCGGGCACCGGCGGCCTGACCCGCGTGACCGACAAGCGCCACGTGCGCCATGATCTCGCCGACATCTTCTGCACCACCACCGAAGGCGTGCGCGGCCAGCGCGCCAGGGACTGGCGCCTCGTCGACGACATCGCCAAGCCCGCCGTGTTCGCGCAGAAAGTGCGCGAGCGCGCGCTGGCGCTGGCCGCGCGGAGCGACCGCCCGGCCGACGGCCGCGGCGTGGCGCTGACCCCGCTTCGGCGCGGCGTGGACGCCGATGCGCTGCGCTACGAGCACGTGAGCGTGGAGATCGACCGCGCCGCGCGCCGCGCCACCTTCATCGTCAGGGCGCCGTCGGCCACGCAGCCGCGGACGCTCGGCGCCATCGCCGAGGCGGGCGCCGCGTGGTATCCGCTGCAGCTGGCGCGCGAGCTGGACGACTCCATCCTGTCGATGCGCACCAACGAGCTCGACATCGGCACCTGGCTGATCAAGACCGAGGGCGAGGCCGCCGACGTGCTGGCGATGGACGCCACGCTGCTCGCGCACAAGGACCACTGGCTGGTGCGCGAGACCATCGGCCTGCTGCGCCGCACGCTGGCGCGCCTGGACGTGTCGTCGCGCAGCCTGTTCGCGCTGATCGAGCCAGGCTCGTGCTTCGCCGGCACCTTCCTCGAACTGACGCTGGCCTGCGACCGCAGCTACCACCTCGCGCTGCCCGACGACGAGGCGCGCGCGCCGAAGATCACCGTGGCCGAGGCCAACTTCGGCCTCTACCCGATGGTGACGGGGCAAAGCCGCCTGGGCCGCCGCTTCTACGACGAGCAGCCCGCGCTCGAAGCGGTGCGCGCCCGCGCCGGCCAGCCGCTCGACGCCGACGCGGCCCACGCGCTCGGCCTCGTCACCGCCAACCCCGACGACATCGACTGGACCGACGAAGTGCGCATCGCGCTGGAGGAGCGCGCCGCCATGTCGCCCGACGCGCTCACCGGCATGGAAGCCAACCTGCGCTTCAACGGCCCCGAGAACATGTTCACCCGCATCTTCGGCCGGCTCACCGCCTGGCAGAACTGGATCTTCCAGCGCCCCAACGCCGTGGGCGAGAAGGGCGCGCTCAAGGTCTACGGCAAGGGTGACAAGGCCGCGTTCGACTGGAACCGCGTCTAGACCGCACGCCCCCGGCGGCGCGGCGCGTTTCCCGGTGGGGGCGCCGCGGCCGGCACCGATCCTTCTCCACCCAAGCCAACGCAGCACAGCCAGCCACGGAGACAATGATGTCCGGCATCAACTACAGCGAAAAGATCCCCAACAACGTCAACCTCAGCGAAGACCGCACGCTGCAGCGCGCGCTCGAGCAATGGCAGCCCAACTACCTGAGCTGGTGGAACGACATGGGCCCGGACGGCTCGCAGAATTTCGACATCTACCTGCGCACCGCCATCAGCGTGGACCCGCAGGGCTGGGCCCACTTCGGCCACGTGAAGATGCCGGACTACCGCTGGGGCATCTTCCTCAACCCGGCCGAGGCCAACCGCAAGATCCACTTCGGCGACCACAAGGGCGAGGACGCCTGGCAGGACGTGCCCGGCGAATACCGCGCCAACCTGCGCCGCATCATCGTCACCCAGGGCGACACCGAGCCGGCCTCGGTCGAGCAGCAGCGCCACCTCGGCCTGACCGCGCCGAGCATGTACGACCTGCGCAACCTGTTCCAGGTCAACGTGGAAGAAGGCCGCCACCTGTGGGCGATGGTCTACCTGCTGCACAAGTACTTCGGCCGCGACGGCCGCGAGGAAGGCGAGGCGCTGCTGGAGCGCCGCAGCGGCCAGCAGGACAATCCGCGCATCCTGCAGGCGTTCAACGAGCAGACCCCGGACTGGCTGTCGTTCTTCATGTTCACCTACTTCACCGACCGCGACGGCAAGTTCCAGCTGTGCGCGCTGGCCGAATCGAGCTTCGACCCGCTCGCGCGCACCACCAGGTTCATGCTGACCGAGGAAGCGCACCACATGTTCGTGGGCGAGAGCGGCGTGTCGCGCGTGATCCAGCGCACCTGCCAGGTCATGAACGAGCTCAAGACCGACGACCCGGCCCGCCTGCGCGCGGCCGGCGTGATCGACCTGCCGACCATCCAGCGCTACCTGAACTTCCACTACAGCGTCACCATCGACCTGTTCGGCGCGGACGAGTCCAGCAACGCCGCCACCTTCTACAGCACCGGCCTCAAGGGCCGCTACGAAGAAGGCAAGCGCACCGACGACCACGTGCTCAAGGGCCAGAGCTACAAGGTGCTGCAGGCCGTGGGCGGGCAACTGGTGGAGAAGGAAGTGCCGCTGCTCAACGCGCTCAACGAAGTGCTGCGCGACGACTACATCAAGGACAGCATGGCCGGCGTGGAGCGCTGGAACAAGGTCATCGAGAAGGCCGCCATCCCGTTCCGTCTGAAGGTGCCGCACAAGGCGTTCCACCGCAACATCGGCGCGCTCTCGGGCGTGAAGATCTCGCCGGACGGCCGCGTGGTCTCCGAGGCCGAATGGCGCGACAACGTGGACCAGTGGCTGCCCAGCGACGGCGACCGCGCCTTCGTGTCCAGCCTGATGGGCCGCGTGGTCGAGCCCGGCAAGTTCGCCAACTGGATCGCGCCGCCGGTGATGGGCATCAACCGCCAGCCGGTGGATTTCGAGTACGTGCGCTTCAACTGAGCGCCGCGCCCGCGCGCGGGCGCTACCTGCGGCAGGGACCCCCGCGCCTGCCGCCGCAAGCCAATGGGAAGCCCCCGGCCACAGGGGGCACGCTACCCGGAGATCGCCTTGGACATGTCCGACATCCAGGTCGTCAGGCAGCACCTGATCGACCCCGAGATCTGCATCCGCTGCAACACCTGCGAAGCCACCTGCCCGGTGGCGGCCATCACGCACGACGCGCGCAACTACGTGGTGGATGCCGACAAATGCAACGCCTGCATGGCCTGCATCTCGCCGTGCCCGACCGGCTCGATCGACAACTGGCGCACCATGCCGCGCGCGCGCGCCTACGGCATCGGCGAGCAGCTCGGCTGGGACGAGCTGCCGGCCGAGCTCACGCCCGAGCAGCTGGCCGCCGCCGGCGTGGCGGCCGGCGCCGAGCCGCCGCCGCCGGCCGCCGTCTCGCTGCCCGCCGCCGCCAGCGGCGAGGCAGCGTTCAACAGCGCGCAGTACGGCGCCACCGTGCCGCCGTGGTCGGCCGCGCATGCCTACACCAACCTGTACGGCGCCAAGGCCGCCAGGACCATCGCCGCCACCGTGACCGGCAACGTGCGCGTGACCGAGGTCGGGCGCGAGGCCGGGCACGACTACGACACGCACCACATCGTGCTGGATTTCGGCGCCTTGCCGTTCCCGGTGCTCGAAGGCCAGTCGATCGGCATCGTGCCGCCCGGCGTGGACGCCGCCGGCCGCGCGCACCACGCGCGCCAGTATTCGGTGGCCAGCGCGCGCAACGGCGAGCGGCCCGGCTACAACAACCTCTCGCTGACCATCAAGCGCGTGCTGGAAGACCACCAGGGCAATCCCGTGCGCGGCGTGGCGTCCAACTACATGTGCGACCTGCAGGTGGGCGACAAGGTGGAGGTGATCGGCCCGTTCGGCAGCAGCTTCCTGATGCCCAACCACCCGCGCTCCAACATCGTCATGATCTGCACCGGCACCGGCAGCGCGCCCATGCGCGCGATGACCGAATGGCGCCGCCGGCTGCGCAAGTCGGGCAAGTTCGAGGGCGGCAAGCTGATGCTGTTCTTCGGCGCGCGCACCAGGGAGGAACTGCCTTACTTCGGCCCGCTGCAGAACCTGCCCAGGGATTTCATCGACATCAACATGGTGTTCTCGCGCACGCCGGGCCAGCCCAGGCGCTACGTGCAGGACGCCATGCGCGAGCGCGCCGCCGACCTCGCGGCGCTGCTGGCCGACCCCGACACGTATTTCTACGTGTGCGGCCTCAAGAGCATGGAGGAGGGCGTGGTGCTGGCGCTGCGCGACGTGGCGCAGCAGGCCGGGCTGTCGTGGGAGACGCTGGGCGCCGACCTCAGGCGCGAGGGGCGGCTGCACCTGGAAACGTATTGAGCGGCGGGGGGGGGGGGGAGGGGCGGGCCGGCGCCGGCCCGGAGCCCTCCGCGATGGCGTTCCGCCCGAACGCCATCGAATGCACATCATCGAATTCCACATGCCCGCGGCTTGCCGTTCGCGCAACCGCCGCCGGCCCGTCATGCCGCTTCCTGCGGCGGATCTTTCCAGCCAATCCCCGCGCGCGGGACGTGCGGGCTGCCGTTCAATGCGGCATGCCCGGCGCCGGACAAATGCGCGTGACTGGTCTTGCCGGCCACGGAGACGTCACGTTGCCGTTGGCTGATGGCATACTACATCGGCGAATTTCCGCGAGAAGCGCGTCAAGGCTGGTTCCGGTCTTGCCCGGGGAGATCCTCGCGGCGGCGATCGCATTGGGAGACAAGAGATGCCGAGGGAGTCATGATCAGATGTTTCGTCCGCTTCGTCCGCTTCGTCCGTTTCCTCCCGCTGTTGCTTGCGGCCGTGCTTGCCGCGCCTGCCTGGGCGGCAAAGCCGGGGAAGGTGTTCTCGCCCGGAGCGGGGGTCCTGTGCGACCGCTACGTGTGCGCGGGCGCAGGCGGAATATCCTACGCGCTGACGCAGAGATACCTTGGCAGGAAGGCGGTGGAAAGATTGCGCTCCCAGGGAGAATTCGACCTGACGGCATTCACGTTCGAATCGGGTCTGTTTTGCGATGCCAATCAGCGCGTGTGCCGGTTCGGCCGATATTTCGACAAGAACGGCGTTCGGGATGGCGTGGTCTCGCCCAAGTACACGCGCCTGCTGTTCGGGCAATGACGCGGCGGCGCGTCGGGAAGCAAGACATCAGGAATTAAGCATCGAGCGTCGCCCCGCGGCGTTGTGATCGAATCCGGCCCCTGGAAAACATTGCCATGCTGCACCAGTTCTACCACGTCGTGCCTTATTCATGGCCGCTGCTCCTGCAGTACCTTGCCCTGTTGTCGATCGTGAGCGCGTGCGGCGCGGTTGGCGCCAGGTATGTGCGGAACGCCGAATCGGGGGCCACCGACGATATCAGGGTGGTCCTGAGCGCCACGCTGACGCTGCTGGCGCTGGTCGTGGGGTTCGCCTTCTCGCTTGCCATCGGCGGATACAACGCGCGCCAGGCCAACGAGGCAATGGAGGCCAACAGGATCGAGTCCGCCTTTTTCAAGGCGGAACTGTTGCCGGGCGAGGATGCCGGCAAAGTGCGCGGCTTGCTCCGGCAGTATCTGGATGCGCGGCTGCGTTTTTACCAGACCGGCCACGGCAGGCAGACGGATGAGCTGGCCGGCAATGCGAATCTGCTCAGGTCGCAGATGTGGGCGATCGTGGCGCGGAACGCCGGAAGGCAGCCGAATCCGGTCGCCGTGCTGCCGGTGTCCGCAATGAGCGACTTGCTCGGTTCGTATGAGAATTCGACGGCCAGCTGGCGAAGCCAGATACCACCCGCGGCCTGGGGCCTGATCACCGCGCTGGCCGCCTTCTGCAGCGCGCTCATCGGCTACAGCGCCGGCGTTCGCAATCACCGCGGGCTCCTCGTGGTGTTTCCCGCGGTCATCTCGATTTCGCTCGCCCTCATCGCCGACATCGACGTGCCGGGCCGGGGACTGATTCACGTCAGCCCGGACAATCTGGCTCGGGTCGCAAGACTCATCGCCGGCGCTTAGGGTCCGCTCAGGGGCCGGCCCGGCCGCGCGATCCCCGGTTACTTGGCCGCCTTGTCGTGCTCGGCGAGGCCGACGGCCTTGTAGTCGTAGGTCGGGTAGAACTCGGTGCGGTACGCGCCCCAGGCGGTGTCTTCCAGCACGCGGTTGACCTCGCGGATGCGCGTGGCGGGCAGGCGCAGCGTGATGACCTGGCCGATCCCCATCGCGACGTACCAGCTCACCACCTCGACGCCCGCTGGCGGAAACGCCTTGTAGAAGCCCTGCTTGGCCAGTTGCGCATTCAGCTCGCTGAGCGGGCGCGACTGGTCGTGCCGCAGGAACACGGTGAGCAGCACCGCGTTGTCGGGCGTCGCGGTGGCCGTTCCCGCGGGCGGCGCGTTGACGGTCTGCGCGCCGGCGCTGCCGCTGTACAGGCAGGCGGCATTCAGGGCCGCGGCGGTGCCGAGGATGGTTGCGGCGAAACGAAGCTTGCTGGTGATGCTCATGGGGGCCTCTTGAGTGTGGCCGGGCCGGTGCCCGGTCTGAGCCTGGGGGGTTGCCTCATCCTGGTGGATGACGGGTCTGCCACGTCACGGTGGCCCGGGTAGGCTACTCGCGCCACCTGGCGTTGTCCAGCCAACAGGCATGCCGGCGCGCGCGTTCCGCGCGTCCCGTCCCGCGGCTACTGAACTGCCGGCGCCGATGCGCCGGCGGTCATCAGTCTGTCGCCCGCCGGTGCGACTTCGCGGGTCGCGCGCCGCGTCCCCTCACAACCCCTTCGGCAACAGCGCCGCCAGCGATTCGCGCATCGCGCGCGCGATCAGTTGCTGCCGCTCGCGCGGCATGCGCGCCAGCGTGGAGGCCACGCTGATGCCCGCGACCGGCTCGCCGTCCGGCGCGTGCACCGCCATGCCGACCGCCAGCACGCCGCTGGTGGCATGGTTGCCGATCACCGACCAGCCGCGCTCGCGCGTGGAGCGCACCAGGATCTTCATGCGCTCGGGCGTCATGCCGCCGTAGCGGCCCAGCGCCGGCGCGTTGGCGGCGATGCAGCGCTCGATCTCTTCGTCGGGCAGCGCGGCCAGCAGCGCCAGCCCCGCGGCGCCCACGCCGAGCGGCTGGCGCGTGCCGATCTGGATCACGAGGATCTGCACCGGGTGCGTGCCCACGTGGCGCGCGATGCAGTGCGAGATCGGCCCCTCGCGCACGATGGCGAAGGCCGCGTCGCCGCAGGCGGCGCTCACGCGCGCCAGCACCGGCTGCAGGCGCGCGGCGAAGCCGGGCGTGGCGCGCGGCTGCGCCAGCGCTGCCGCACGCGGTCCCGCCACGTAGCGGAAACGCCCGCGCTGCGCCACGTAGCCGCTCTCGATCAGGGTCGCCAGCAGGCGGTAGACGGTGGCGCGCTCGAGCGCCGCGATGCGGCACAGGTCCACCACGCGCAGGCCGTCGCGGCCGCTGTCGAGCACCGCGTCGAGCAGTTGCAGGCCGCGCCGCAAGGTGCGCGCGCCACAGTCTTCGGCCGCCTCGGCGGCGGAGTGAACGTCCGGCTGGCGGACGTTTCGGCTGGCAGTGCGGGCAGGCATGGGGAAGAATTTCTCGGTCGACGGAGCCACCCCGCAGTATGCCGCAGCGCGGTCAGAAGGGGGCCCGAGACGGCATCGCACCGCCAAAACAGGAGACAACATGACTTCGCACAACGCACTGCGCCGGCGCTTGCTGGCATTCGCCGCGGCGCTCGCCTGCGGCGCCGCGCCGGCCCTGCGGGCCCAGCCCGCCGCGTGGCCGACCAAGCCGGTCCGGCTGGTGGTCGGCTATTCCGCCGGCGGCGCCACCGACGTGATCGCCCGCCTCGTCGCGGTCAAGCTCGGCGAGCAGCTCGGCCAGTCGGTGGTGGTGGACAACCGCGCCGGCGCCAACAGCAACGTGGGCGCCGAACTGGTGGCCAAGTCGCCGCCGGACGGCTACACGCTCTACGTCTACACCATCGCCAACACCATCAACGCCTCGCTGTACGACAAGCTCGGCTACGACCCGCAGAAGGACTTCGAGCCGGTCGGCCTGATCGCGCGGATTCCCAACATCCTGGTGGTCAACCCCAAGCTGCCGGTGAAGACGCTGGCCGACTACATGCGCCTGGCCAGGAGCGCGCCGGAGGGCGTGACGTTCGCCTCGTCGGGCAGCGGCTCGTCCATCCACCTGTCGGGCGAGATGTTCAAGATGCAGGCCAGGCTCAACATGCTGCACGTGCCCTACCGCGGCAGCGCGCCGGCCGTGACCGACCTGCTGGGCGGGCAGGTGCAGTCGATGTTCGACAACACGCCGTCGTCGCTGCCGCACGTGAAGGCCGGCCGGCTGCGCGCCATCGCCATCACCAGCGCGCAGCGCTCGCCGCTGCTGCCCGACGTGCCGACCGTGGCGGAGTCTGGTTTTCCCGGCTTCGACGTGCAGTCGTGGTTCGCGCTCGCCGCGCCGGCGGGCACGCCGCAGCCGGTGGTCGAGCGGCTCAACGCCGCGCTGGGCAAGGTGCTGGCCATGCCGGACGTGCGCCAGCGCCTGCAGGACCTGGCGGCCACGCCCGAGCCCGGCACGCCGGACCAGCTGCGCAAGCTGATCGCATCCGAAACCAGACGCTGGCGCGATGTCGTCAAGCAGTCCGGCGCCAAAGCCGAATAAGGAGGATTTACCGCATGTTCCCGATCGATTTCTTCTGGCGCGCGGCCGCGCGCTGGCCCGGCAACATCGCCATCGACGCGCCCGAGGGCGCCATCCGCTACGACGCGCTGGCCGAGCGGGTCGCGGCGCTGGCCGCGGCGCTGGTGGCGCTGGACCCCGCGCCGCAGAGCCGCGTCGGCATCTGCGCGCGCAACAGCGCCGAGCACATCGTGGCGCTGCTGGCGGCGCTGGCCTGCGGCAAGGTCTGGGTGCCGCTCAATCCCAAGAGCACGCGGCCGGAGATCCGCCGCATCATCGACGCGACCGAGCCGTCCATCCTGGTGATCGATCCCGCCTGCGCCGGCCTGCTCGAAGGCGCGCCCGGCGAGCGCATCTACTGCGGCCCGCCGCCGGCCGGCGAGCGCACGCTGGCGGGGCTGGTGGCGCAGCATGCCGGCGCGGCGCGCCCGGTGTTCTCGCTGCCGCCCGAGGCCACGCAGGCGATCAAGTTCACGGGCGGCACCACCGGCGCGCCCAAGGGCGTGATGCAGACCTACCGCGCGTGGATGGCCAACATCGCCAACCAGATCCACACCTGGGGCTTCGACGAGCACGAGCGCTACATCGTGGCCGCGCCGGTCACGCACGGCACCTCCACCTACCTGCTGCCGATCCTGGCGCAGGGCGGCTGCCACGTGGTGCTGGCCGAGGCCGGCGCCGAGGCCGTGCGCACCGCCTTCCGCGAGCGCGGCGGCACGGTGTGTTTCATGCCGCCCACGCTGGTCTACATGCTGATGGCGCTGCCGGGCGCCTCGCGCGCGGACTTCCCGCACCTGCGCCGCCTGATCTACGGCGGCGCGCCGATGCCGCCCGAGAAGATCCGCGAGGTGCGCGAATTCTTCGGCCCGGTGCTGGGCACCACCTACGGCCAGACCGAGGCGCCGCAGAACCTGACCGTGATGCGCCCCGAGGATTTCGAGGACGAGCGCAACTGGGCCGCCGTGGGCCGCGCCACGTGGTTCAGCGACGTGGCCGTCATGGCGCCCGACGGCCGCCTGCTGCCCGCCGGCGAGGTGGGCGAGGTGGTGGCGCGCGGCGACCTGCTGATGAGCGGCTACTGGCGCCTGCCGGAAAAGACCGCCGAGACCCTGGTGGACGGCTGGCTGCACACCGGCGATCGCGGCCTGATCGACGCGCGCGGCTACCTGTATCTCAAGGACCGGCTCAAGGACATGGTCATCACCGGCGGCTTCAACGTCTACCCGATCGACGTCGAGAACGCGCTGGGCCAGCACCCCGCCGTGCACGAATGCACCGTGTTCGGCGTGCCCGACGAGAAATGGGGCGAGGCGGTGCAGGCGGCGGTGGAGCTGCGCCCCGGCCAGCACGCCAGCGAGGCCGAACTGATCGCCTTCGTGCGCGAGCGCCTGGGGCCGGTGCAGACGCCCAAGCGCATCCACTTCCATGCCAGCCTGCCGCGCTCGCCGGTGGGCAAGGTGCTCAAGACCGCCGTGCGCGACCGCGCGCTGGCGCCCGCCGACGTATCCTGATCGTCCGCGCCTCCGCACCTCCGCTCCTCCGCTCCTCCGCACAACAAGAGACCAAGCCATGACCAACGCCGCTTCGAACGCCGCCACGCCCGTCACCCGCCTGTGCACGCACACGCTCACCAGCCTGCATTACCGCGATGCCGACCTGGTCGAGGACCTGATGGGCAAGAAGACCTTCACCGAGGTGATGCTGATGCAGATCCTGGGCCGCGCGCCGCGCCCGGTGGACCTGCGCATCACCGATGTGGTGCTGATCGTGCTGATGGAGCACGGCCTCACGCCCAGCGCCATCGCCACGCGCCTGATCTACATGAGCGCGCCCGAGAACCTGCAGGGTGCCGTCGCCGCCGGCCTGCTGGCCGTGGGCAGCTCCTTCGTGGGCACGATGGAAAACTGCTCGCAGCTGCTCGACCGCATCGGCGCGGCCGCCGACCCGGATGCCGAGGCGATGGAGATCGCGCGGCACTACAAGTCCATCAAGGCCCACGTGCCCGGCTTCGGCCACCACCTGCACAAGCCGGTGGACCCGCGCGCCTACAAGCTGCTGGAGATGGGCCGCGCCGAGCCCGAGCTGGGCGGCGACAAGATCCGCGCGCTGGAGCGCCTGTCCGCGGCGGTCGACGCGGTGGCGGGGCGGCCCATCACCATCAACGCCACCGGCGCCGTGGCCGCGCTGCTGGGCGAACTGGGCGTGCCCACGGCGGTGATGCGCGGCTTTGCCGTGATCTCGCGCGCGGCCGGGCTGGTGGCGCATATCGTCGAGGAACAGCAGAGCCCGTCGGGCCGCTTCATCTGGGATACCGTCGAGCACGCCATTCCCTACGTGGGCGAAGGCGGGCGCGCGGCGGGAGAGGGCGCATGACGGCGGACGCGACGCGGGATGCGCGCCCGCCGGCGCTGCCGCTCGATCTGTCCGGGCGCACGGTATTCGTGGCGGGCGCCGGTTCGGCCGGGCCGGGCTGGAGCATCGGCCGCGCGTCGAGCGTGACCTACGCGCGGCTCGGCGCGCGGGTCTGCGTGGCGGACCGCGACGCGGCCTCGGCCGCGGAAACCACCGCATTGATCCGCGCCGAAGGCGGCACGGCCGAGACCTTCGTCGGCGACGTCGCCGTGGAGGACGACGTGGCGCGCCTGTTCGCCGAGGCGCGCGAGCACTTCGGCGTGGTGGACGTGCTCCATCACAACGTCGGCATCGGCAAGACCGGCGGCCCGCTGGAGACCAGCGCGGCCGACTTCGACCGCATCCACGCCGTCAACGTGCGCAGCCTGCTGCTGGCCAGCCAGCAGGTGCTGCCCGACATGGTGGCGCGCGGGCGCGGCGCCATCGTCGCGATCTCGTCGGTGGCCGGCATGCGCTACCTGGGTTATCCGCACCTGGCCTACAACGTGACCAAGGCGGCGGTGATCCAGTTCACGCGCATGCTGGCGCAGCAGTACGCGCCGCACGGCGTGCGCGCCAACACGGTGGTGCCGGGCCTGATCGACACGCCGCGCATCGCCACCACGGTGGCCGGCATGTTCTCCGCGACCAGCCTGGAGCAGGCGAAGGAAGCGCGCGCCGCGCAGGTGCCGCTGGGCCGCATGGGCAGCGCGTGGGAGGTGGCGCACGCCTGCGCGTTCCTGGCCTCGGACGCGGCCGCCTACGTCACCGGCACCGAGCTGGTGGTGGACGGCGGCATCACCGGCAAGTACGTGTAGCGCGCGCTGGCATGGTCGGCATGCCGGCGGTCAGTAGCCCTGGGCGCCGCCGCCGGCCGGCGCCTGCCCGGCGCGCATCTGCGTCACCACCTGGCGGGCGCCGGCGGCCATCAGGCGCGCGTCGGAGCCGACCGTGACGAAGCGGAAGCCCTGCCCGATGCGGCGCAGCGCCGCTTCCGGCGCGCCGTTGTGGATGCCGGCGACCACGCCGTGCGCCTGCGCGCGCGCCAGCACGTGGGCGATGGCGGCGGCCACCGGCGGATCGACGTCGTCGAAGACCGGGCGGCAGCCGAGCGCGAGCGAAAGGTCGGACGGGCCGATGTAGACCGCGTCCAGCCCCGGCACCGAGAGGATCGCGTCGAGATTGTCCAGCCCTTGCCGGGTCTCGATCATGGCGAAGGTGACGATGGTCTCGTTGGCGCGCTCGGGATAATCGGCGCCGCCGTAGAGCAGCGCGCGGATCGGCCCGAAGCTGCGCGAGCCCAGCGGCGGGTAGTGCGTGGCGGCGACGAAGCGCTCCGCGTCCTCGCGCGTGTTGATCATCGGGCAGATCACGCCGTAGGCGCCGGCGTCCAGCACCTTCATCAGGATGCCGGGCTCGTTCCACGGCACGCGCGCCACCGGCACGGTATCGGTGGTGGACACGGCGGTAAACAGCGCGAGCGCGTCGCGGTAGTCGAGCGCGCCGTGCTGGAGGTCCACGGTCAGGGAGTCCCAGCCCTGGTGCGCCATCGTCTCGGCCGCGAAGCTGCTGGGGATGGAGAGCCAGCCATTGACCACGGCCTGGCCGGCCGCCCACATCTTTCGAATCCGGTTCTCGCGCATCGGGCTTTGTCTCCTGGCAGGTCTTCGCCAGGCGACACGTGCCCCCGGCGTGTTCTCGACGGCGGATCGCGGCGATCCGCGCTGCTGCGGGGAAGTATAAGCCGGGGATAGCCGGGTTTGGGCCGGCCTCGCTCCCCTCTCCCGCTCGCGGGAGAGGGGTCGGGGGAGAGGGCCAGCGCTGGCGAATGCTGTCGGACTGGAAAAAACCGTCCGCTTGCGATGCCTGACCCCGCTGCCTCAGCGCTTGCCGACCGTGAACGCGATCTCGCCCACGCCTTCCACGCCCGCCGTCACCTTGTCGCCCTGGCGCAGTTCGCCCACGCCGGCCGGGGTGCCGGTGAAGATCAGGTCGCCGGGGGCCAGGGTCACGCTCTGCGAGACATAGGCGATCACGTCCGCGACCGGCCAGATCAGTTCGTCGAGGTTGCCGTCCTGGCGGGTCTCGCCGTTGACCGCGAGCCAGATGCGGCCCTTGGCCGGATGGCCGACGCTGGCCACCGGGTGCAGCGGACCGCTTGGGCCGGAGGCGTCGAAGCTCTTGGACCAGTCCCACGGCCGGCTCATCTTCTTGGCCACGTCCTGCAGGTCGCGGCGGGTCATGTCCACGCCCACGGCGTAGCCCCACACGAAGTCCAGCGCCTGCTCGGGCTTGATGTCGGCGCCGCCCTTGCCGATCGCCACCACCAGCTCGATCTCGTGGTGCAGGTTCCCGGTCAGCGGCGGGTAGGCCACGGTGCCTTCGGCCGGCACCACGGCGTCGGCCGGCTTGGTGAAGAAGAACGGCGGATCGCGGTCGGGGTCGTTGCCGAACTCGCGCGCGTGCGCGGCGTAGTTGCGGCCGACGCAGAACACGCGGCGGATGGGGAAGCGGGCATCGCTGCCGGCCACGGCGACGCTCGCCTGGGCGGGCGGCTGGATCACGAAATCGGTCATCTTGGAATCCGTAGGTGAGGGGGCTTGGAAAAATGCGCCGGAACGATCCGGCGCCTGCTTGGCAAACGTGGCTTGCGGCCTGGCGGCACTTACTTGGCGAACACCTGGCTGAGGTCGCCGAAGGCCTTGAACTCGAGCGCGTTGCCCGACGGGTCGAGGAAGAACATGGTGGCCTGCTCGCCGACCTGTCCCTTGAAGCGCACGTGCGGCTCGATCACGAACTGCGTATCGGCCGCGCGCAGCCTGTCGGCCAGCGCTTCCCATTCGGGCATCGGCAGGATCGCGCCGAAGTGGCGCACCGGCACCTCGTCGCCGTCCACCGCGCTGGTGGCGCGATGGCCGCATTCCTGCGGCGCCAGGTGCGCCACCACCTGGTGGCCGTAGAAGTCGAAGTCGATCCAGGCGTCGGAGCTGCGGCCTTCGGGGCAGCCGAGCAGGCCGCCGTAGAAGCGGCGCGCTTGCGCCAGGTCGTTGACGGGAAAGGCGAGGTGAAACAACGGGATGGCGCTCATCGGGGGCTCTCGGGGGGACGGGTTGGCCGGTTCCGCGCCGCGGCCGGCGCGGCGCTGGTCCGTTGATTGTAATCAGCAGAACTCGTAATATGAAACGAATGTTTTCTGCTCTGAGTATCGAAAGTTTCTATATATGATCCGCTACTTCCAGACCTTCCTCGTGGCCGCCGAGACGGCCTCCTTCTCCGCGGCCGGCGCGCGGCTCGGGCTGACCCAGTCCGCCGTCAGCACGCAGATCCGCCGGCTCGAGGAAGACCTGGGCTGCACGCTGTTCGACCGCGCTGGCAAATCGGTCGCGCTGAGCGGGGACGGGCGCCGCCTGCTGCCGGAGGCGCGCCGCTTCATCGACCTGTACGAGTCGATGAAGGGCCACGCGCAATCGGCCCCCGACACCGCGCCGCTGGACCTGGGCGCGGTCTCCACCGTGCAGGCCGCGCTGCTGCCGCGCGCGATGAAGCGCTTCCGCGACGGCTTTCCGAAGACGCACGTCAACGTCGTCCCCGGCATGTCCACCCAGCTGCTCACGCAGGTGGACGCGCGCGAGCTCGACGTGGCCGTGCTGGTCAAGCCGCGGCTGGGCATCCCGCCGGAGCTGAAGTGGGTGCCGCTGATGCAGGAGCGCTTCGTCGGCATCGCGCCCAGGGGCGCGCCGCGCGACCTCAAGGCCGCGCTGGCGGCGCTGCCGTTCATCCGCTACAACCGCCATTCGATGGGCGGCCAGCTGGTGGACCGCTACCTGCGCCGGCACCGGCTGTGGGTGGACGGCGGCATGGAGCTGGACGAGCCGGCGGTGATCCTGCAGATGGTGAGCGAAGGCCTGGGCTGCGCCATCATCCCGGCCGAGCTGGTGCCGCTCGGGCGCACGCGCAACGTGGTGGAGATCCCGCTGCCGGGCGAGCCGATGTTCCGCGAGATCGGCGTGCTGGTGCGGCAGTCGGCGCTCAAGCGGGCGCCGGTGGCGGGGCTGATCGAGGCGCTGGTGGCGGTGGCGGCGCAGGCGCGCGAGCGCCCGCGGGCCGGCGGCGGCGCGCCTAGAGCGCGTAGCGCACGGTGAGATAGAACGTGCGCTGCGGGAACGGGTGGAACAGGAAATACTTCCGGTTGTTCAGGTTGTCCACGCCGAGCGCCGTGCTCCAGTGCTTGTCGAATTCGTAGCGCACGCGCGCGTCCATCACGAAGAAGCTCTGGAAGCCCTGGTAGGTCGCCGGATTGACGTCGGTGTTGTCGACCGTGGCGTACACGCGCGAGCTGTAGCGGCCCGCCAGCGTGTAGGTCCATTTGTTGTCGGGCCGGTACGTGGCCGCCAGCGTCGCGCGCCAGGCCGGCACGTAGGGCACGCGCTTGCCGGCGGCGGTGGCGCCCGCCACGGTGGGCACGTAGCTGTCGTCGGAGAGGATGCGCGAATCGACATAGGTGGCGTTGCCCGAGAGCGAGAGCCCGCGGATGAGCACGTTGTCCTGCTGGCCGGCCAGCTCCACGCCGGTCTGGCGCGTCTTGCCCACGTTCTGCGTGAACGATACCGGCGTGGCGAAGCCGGCGATGTTGGAGGTCTGCGAGATCAGCGCGTTGGAGACGTATTCGTTGAAGACCGACAGGCGGATCTTGCCGTCGCTGTCGTGGCGCTCGATCGCCAGTTCGCTCGACAGCACGCGCTCGGGCTGCAGGAACGGGTTGGCCTGCGTGAAGGTGGTGCCGGTCTGCACGCTCTGGTACAGCTCGCCGACCGTGGGAAAGCGCAGCGCCTTGCCGAACGAGCCGGTGACGGACCAGCGCTCGGTGGCGTCCCAGGTGAGCGAAGCCTTGGGCGAGAAGCCGGACTGGTCCACGCTGGGCTGGCTGATCGACACGCCCGCGCCGTTGCTGCCGAGCGAGAAGTTGTAGCCGTCGTAGGCGCGCCACCATTCGTAGCGCCCGCCCAGCGTGGCCTGCACGCCGGGCGCCACGCGCCAGACGTCCTGCAGCCACAGCGCGGTGGTCTGGGTCTTGCCGAGCGAGTTGCTGAACAGCGCGCCGCTGCTGCCGGCGGTCCAGTCCGCCGTGGTGTAGGTCGGGCTGACCAGCTTGAACTGGTCGTAGTGCGCGCCGAAGCTGACGATGTTGGCGCCGGCCATGCCCTGCGGGCGCCAGGTGCCCTTGAGGTCGAGCGTGGTCCAGCCGGTGCCGCTCATGTCGGTGGCGCGCCCGGGGCCGCCCGTGAGCGCGGCCGGGTAGGTGCCGGTGGACAGGCGGCTGAGGTCGCGCAGGTAGTAGAAATTGCTGACCGTCGCCTCGCCGTCGAACACGCCCTGCGTGTGGCTTTCCACCTTGAGGCTCTGCATCAGGTGCTGCTGCTCGACGTTGTTGCCGGTGAACTGACCGGCGATGGTGCTGGCGTTGTAGGCGAAGCCGCCGATGTTGACGCTGCCGCCGGCGCCGCCATAATAGGGCGTGCCGCCGGCGGTGCTCAGGTAGGTGCGGGCGCTGGCCTTCGCGTCGTTCTGCCAGTAGCCGAGCGAGTAGACCGCGCTGACCGCGGGCGTGAAGTCGTAGGCCAGCTTGATGGCGGCGTTGTCCTGCAGCGTGTGCTGGAAGTTGCCCGCGCCGATCACCTGGATCGCGCCGCCGGTGCGGTTGCGCTCGGCAAAGGCGCCGCTGACGACCGGCAGCGCGGCGCCCGCCGGCGTGGTGGACTGGGTGACGGTGCCGAAGCTCAGCGGCTGGCTGAAGCTGTTGAGATGGTTGGCGCTGAACCACCACGACAGCTTGCCCGCGCGGTCGCCCAGCGTGAGGCTGTACTGCTGGGACGGCTCGTTCTCGCTGGTGCCGTACTGGCCGAAGTGCTGTATCGCGCCGGTGACTTCGATGCTGCCTTCCAGCTTCTTCGGCATGCGCGTGGCGATCTCCGTCACCGCACCGTAGGAGTTGCCGGGATAGGCGGCGGAGAACGGGCCGTACATCACGTCGATGCGCTCGACCTGCTGGGGCGCGACCATGAACCACTGCGGCGAGCCGTTGCCGTTGTTGTTGTTCACGAGCGTGGACAGCAGCACGCCGTCGGCATAGATCAGGCTGCGCGCGCTGGCGTTGATGCCGGTGGTGCGGGTGGCCATCGGCGACTGCGTGTCGCCGATGAAGCGCTTGCGCACCAGCACGTCGGGCAGGTACTTGAGCATGTCTTCCGTGCCCATCGCGTTGATGGTCTCGGCTGCCTGCTGCGCCGTGATGCCGGCGGTGGTCTGCGGCAACTGGTTCTTCTCGGCGAACGAGCGCGTGCCGGTCACGCTCACGGCGGGCAGGCTGTGGTCGTCGGCGCCGGTTTCGCCGGCGGCTCTGGCCGGGTTGCCGCCGGCCTCCTGGGCGTGGGCGCCGGGCGCGGCCAGCGCGGCGCAAAGCAGGGTGCGGGCGGCAGC
This sequence comes from Cupriavidus sp. FW216-B1, assembly GCF_058789195.1. NCBI lineage: Bacteria > Pseudomonadati > Pseudomonadota > Betaproteobacteria > Burkholderiales > Burkholderiaceae > Cupriavidus > Cupriavidus sp. FW216-B1. The sequence goes on from NZ_JBYTEL010000007.1 coordinate 91,249, forward strand.
GGGAGCGGCCTCGCGCAGCGCGGTGCGGCCGCGGGAAAGCATCTTGTGCATCTGGGTCTACCTCGAATCGATGTCCGTCGCCCGCATGCCGGTGCATGCGGACGCCGCGGGCGCGCAGGGGCGCCGCGGATACTCAGGGGCGCAGACGAGGCAGAGCTGGCGGGGCGCGCGGGCGTCCCGAGGGGAACGCGCCGAGCGGCACGAACCGGGTGAAGAGCGCCGCCGCGGCGACGAAGGCGATCAGCAGGACGAGCGTGGGCGGCGGCGCGGGCATGGCGGGCGCCGCCGGATGATCGGCCAGCAGGTCGCAGTAGCCGCAGGCGGCGAGGTCGGCGGCCGCCGGCTGGCGGGCGGCATCGTCGGGATGGGCGGCGGAGCAGATGTAGCCGGCCGGGTCGGCGGCATGGGCGGACGCCACGAACTGGCTGACGACCGGCGCGAACACGATCAGCCACATGGCGAGCAAGCCGAGCCATGCGGTAGTCGAGATGCGTTTGCGGGGCGTCATGTGGGTGTGCGATCGGGGCGCGTGCAGTCTACCCGAAGCGGGGCGCGGCCGGGGCCGCGCGAGCCGTGGCATTTTGACACATTGGCGGTGGCGGATGCCATGCCCGGCGGAAATGGCATGCGCGTCACAACGGTGGCGGTGGCCGGCCCGGCAGACCGGTATTCACGCCGGCGCGGGCTGGAGTAGACTGAATGCACGGATGCCCGCCACGACCTGCTTCGGAGTTGAAATGGACACGCATTCCACCAAGGAACGAGCGCAAAAGCGTCCGTCGGACCGGACCTTGAATGTGCTCTCTGTGCTCGTCGGACTGGTCACGCTTGCGCTCGGCGTCGCCTGGCTCATCTACAAGCGCTACGTCGACCTGGACCTGCCGTATTTCGCGATTCCGCTGGTGCTCACCATCCCGGTGATCGTGGCGGCGGCATTCCGGAGTCTCTGGGACTAGCCGCGCCGGCGCCCGGGCAAGGCCCGCGCGCCAGGGAGCCATCCGGCTGCCGCAAACGAAAAAACGGCCGGGCCGGCCCCGATTCTCGGGGCGGCCCGGCCGTTTCTTTTCGGGCCGGTCCTGCTTAGCCTTGCGTGGCGGCCAGCGCGGCGTTGAGCGTCTTGCTCGGGCGCATCACGGCTTCCAGCCTGGCGGAGTCGGGCCAGTAGTAGCCGCCGATGTCGGCCGGCTTGCCCTGCACGTCCGACAGCTCGCCGACGATGGTCTTCTCGTTGTCGGTCAGCTTCTTGGCCAGCGGCGCGAAGTGGGCGGCCAGCTTGGCGTCGGCGGTCTGCGCGGCGAGTTCCTGGGCCCAGTACATGGCCAGGTAGAACTGGCTGCCGCGGTTGTCGAGCTGGCCGGTCTTGGGCGACGGGCTCTTGTTGTTGTCGAGCAGCTTGCCGGTGGCGGCGTCGAGCGTGGTGGCCAGGATCTTGGCGGCGGCGTTGCCGGTCTTGAGGCCGAGGTCTTCCAGCGACACGGCCAGCGCCAGGAATTCACCGAGCGAGTCCCAGCGCAGGTGGTTTTCTTCCACCAGTTGCTTGACGTGCTTGGGCGCCGAGCCGCCCGCGCCGGTTTCGTACATGCCGCCGCCGGCCATCAGCGGGACGATCGACAGCATCTTGGCGCTGGTGCCCAGTTCCATGATCGGGAACAGGTCGGTCAGGTAATCGCGCAGGATGTTGCCGGTGACGGAGATGGTGTCCAGGCCGCGGATCACGCGCTCCAGCGTGTAGCGCATGGCGCGCACCTGCGACATGATGTGGATGTCCAGGCCCTTGGTGTCGTAGTCCTTGAGGTAGGTCTCGACCTTCTTGATCAGCTCGGCTTCGTGCGGGCGATACGGGTCCAGCCAGAACACGGCCGGCATGCCGGAGTTGCGCGCGCGGGTGACGGCCAGCTTGACCCAGTCGCGGATCGGCGCGTCCTTGACCTGGCACAGGCGCCAGATGTCGCCCTGCTCGACCTGCTGCGTCAGCGCGGCCAGGACTTCGCCGGTGGCGTTGTCGACGACGCGGGCTTCACCGTCTTCGGGGATCTCGAAGGTCTTGTCGTGCGAGCCGTATTCCTCGGCCTTCTGCGCCATCAGGCCGACGTTCGGCACCGTGCCCATCGTGGTGGGGTCGAAGTTGCCGTTGGTCTTGCAGAAGTTGATGATTTCCTGATAGATGCGGGCGAAGGTCGATTCCGGGATCAGGCACTTGGTGTCCTTCGGACGGCCGTCGGCGCCCCACATCTTGCCGCCGATGCGGATCATGGCCGGCATCGACGCGTCGACGATCACGTCGTTCGGCGCGTGCAGGTTCGAGATGCCCTTGGCCGAGTCCACCATCGCCAGTTCCGGGCGGTGCTCGTGGCAGGCGTGCAGGTCGCGGATGACTTCCTCGCGCTTCGATTCCGGCAGTGCCTCGATCTTGGTGTACAGGTCGATCAGGCCGTTGTTGACGTTCACGCCCAGTTCGTCGAACAGCTTGGCGTGCTTGGCGAAGGCGTCCTTGTAGAACACCTTGACGGCGTGGCCGAACACGATCGGGTGCGACACCTTCATCATGGTCGCCTTGACGTGCAGCGACAGCATGACGCCGGTCTTGCGCGCGTCTTCCATCTGGTCTTCGTAGAAGGCCAGCAGCGCCTTCTTGCTCATGAACATGCTGTCGAGGATCTCGCCGTCGAGCAGCGCGATCTTGGGCTTGAGCACGATGGTCTTGCCGCTCTTGGTGACCAGTTCCATGCGCACTTCGCGCGCGCGGTCCAGCGTGGCCGACTTTTCGCCGTGATAGAAGTCGCCGTGCTTCATGTGCGCCACGTGGGTGCGCGAAGCCATGCTCCACTCGCCCATGCTGTGCGGGTTCTTGCGGGCGTAGTTCTTGACGGCGGCGGGCGCGCGGCGGTCCGAGTTGCCTTCGCGCAGGACCGGGTTCACGGCGCTGCCCAGGCACTTGGAATAGCGCTGGCGGATGGCCTTCTCTTCGTCGGTCTTCGGATCTTCCGGGTAGTCGGGCACCTTGTAGCCCTTCGACTGGAGTTCCTTGATGGCGCTGACCAGCTGGTGCACCGAGGCGCTGATGTTGGGCAGCTTGATGATGTTGGTGTCCGGCAGCAGCGTCAGGCGGCCCAGTTCCGCCAGGTTGTCCGGCACACGCTGCTCTTCGGTCAGGAATTCGGGAAATTCGCCCAGGACGCGCCCAGCCACCGAGATATCGCTGGTCGTGACGTCGATGCCGGCCGGCGCGGTGAACGTGCGGATGATAGGCAGAAAGGCACTGGTCGCCAGCAGCGGGGCTTCGTCGGTCAGCGTGTAGATGATGGTGGGCTGGGTACTCATTGCTTACCTCAAGGTCAAGAAATAGGTAGGGAAGGCGCCGCCGGCTGGATCGCAGTCCGCGGTAAATGTGAGATTTTGCCTGATTTTGCTTTCAGAGGCCTGACTTTGGCCCGCTTTCTTGCGCCCGGCGCCGTAAATGCACCTGAATGGTGCGTAAAAACGGGCCCTCCGTGCCGCGAGGCCATGCCGGCGGTGGCGTGAGCGCTGCCGGCGGGGGCGGCCATCGGCGCTCCCGCCGCCGCCGGCCATGCGGCGTTTGCGGCGCACGTGTCGCGGCGTCCGGGCAGGCCGCCGGCTCCGCGCGTCCCGGCCGTGCCGGCGCGGCGGTCGCCGGGTGGAACGGCCGGCGTGTTCTCCGCCTCGCCGCTTTCCTCGTGCTCGCTTCCCATACGCGTTCCGCGCGCTGTCGCTCTGCGCGCCCAAGCCCGCGCGCCCATTTCCATATCGCCGTTCCAGCGCCCCGATTCGAATATCCGTGGCCGCGCTTTGTGTCTGAAATGTTTCCGCCACAGCCATATCGGTATCCCCATATGGGCTGTGCGGCACATGCATTTCACTCTGTTACTTCAAGCGGGTGACTTTAATACTTGTCATATGGCGCACCCGTATCCCGCGCACTACTATCGCCCTCGGGTTTGATCGACGGGATAAGGCGAATCCATTTTCATTATTCCGCAGAAAATCCCGTCAATCTCGCCGACCAATTAAAAGTTGGTGCCTTTTATTCATATGAACAGGAGTAATTAGTGAAGAAGAACGCAATCGTTTTTTCCATCGCCACGCTGTTTGGCCTGGCCGCTGCGCAAACCGCGTTCGCGCAATCCGCGGGCAAGGTGAAGTTCAACGGTGAACTGGTGAGCAGCACCTGCTCGATCACCGCCGGCGACGAAGACAAGACCGTCACGATGCCCACGGTGTCGACCACCGCGCTGGCCACCCAGGGCGCCACCGCCGGCGCCACCTCGTTCACCATCGGCGTGACGCAGTGCTCCGCGGACCTGAACACCGTCAAGGCGCATTTCGAGATGGACAACATGGATCCGGCCACCCGCAACCTGAAGAACCTGGCCACCACCAACCCGGCAGGGAACGTCAACGTGCAGCTCGTCGACGGCGACGGCGGCGCGCCGATTCCGCTCGGCGCCGGCGGCAAGCCCGTCAACCTCACCGGTACCGGTGCCGCGCGCGGCGCGACGCTGACGTACGGCGGCCAGTACTACGCCACCGCCGCCACCACGGCCGGCAAGGTGGAATCGTTCGCCCGCTTCACGCTGGCCTACAACTAAATCGATCCGCCGGGATCGGCGAATTCCGGGCTGTCTCGCCAGAGGCGGTTCGGAATTTTCCGGAAAAAGAATGAAAAGGAGTATTGCGTGCGCTTATGGAAAATCGGCGCCTTCATGGCGGCCATGATGTTATTGCCGGCGCAGGCAGCCGTCGTCATTACCGGAACGCGGGTCGTTTATCCGGAGCAAAGCCGCGAGGTCAATGTGCGCATGACCAATATCGAGAATTCCCCGGTGCTGGTGCAGGCGTGGATCGACGACGGCGACGTCAATGCGCAGCCCGACGAAATCCAGGTTCCCTTTGTCCTGACGCCGCCCGTGTTCCGCATGGAGCCGAAGAAAGGGCAGACGCTCAGGGTGATGTACGCGGGCGAGAACGCGCCGCCGGAGCGCGAATCGCTCTACTGGCTGAACGTCCTCGAAATCCCGCCCACGGCGCAGGACGCGGCCAGCCGCAACCTGCTGCAGTTCGCCTTCCGCACCCGCATCAAGCTGTTCTACCGGCCCGCGGCGCTGCAGGAAGACCCCGCCGCCGTGCGGGCCCGGTTGAAGTGGCGGCTGGTGCCGGGCGCGAAAGACGCAAAAGACGCAAAAGACGAGAAGGGCGGCGGCCCGGTGCTGCGCGTCGACAACCCGACCCCGTACCACATCTCGTTCAGCCGCGTGACGCTGAAGTCGGGCGACAGGGAAACATCGTTCAACCAGGACATGGTGGCGCCGTTCGGCCATCTCGATTTCGAGCGCAAGCAGGGCGAGCCGGGCCTGGTGAAGGCGCCGGGGCTCGTTTCCTACGGGCTGCTCAATGACTACGGCGCGGAAGTGAAGGACACGGCAAACGTGGAAACAGTGGAGTAAGTGGACCAGGCGGTAAAACGATTGGGGGTGAGCTGAGTGGCTGGCGTAGTAAGCAGGGCAATGCAGGGTGGACCGCAGGGCGGCGATCATGGCGTTTTCCGCTGCCGTCAAACGGTTTCGGCAGCGATTCTGGCCTTTGGCGCGGGAGCGTGGGCCGTGGATGCATCCGCAGAGGAGGCCGGCAAGCTCGCCGTGACGCGCCGGCCAAGCGTGGAACTGGCGGCGCTGTCCCCCAGCGCCGCCCCGCAGATCCTGGCCGACGGCATGCCGCCGCGCGCGCCCGCCAGCCGCCAGGAACCCGCCGAGCCGCTGGTGGTGGCCTTCAATTCCGCCCTGTTCGCCGGCAAGGGCGTCGACCTGACGCGCTATGCGCGCGGCAATCCGGTCGAGCCCGGCACCTATCCGGTCGACGTCTCCGTCAACGGCGCCGGGCGCGGGCGCCTGGAGGTCGAGTTCCGCGCCGTGCCCGGCAGCGAGACCGCGTCGCCGTGCTTCACGCTCGCGACGCTGGAGCGGCTCGGCGTGGACAGCCAGGCGGTGGTGCGCCAGCTCAAGGGGCTGGACGACGAGGACGCCGACGCCACCGTCGACGCCGCGCGCGCCACGCTGGACCCCGAAACCTGCCTGCCGCTGCGCGAGGCACTGCCGGGCGCCAGCGCCTCGTTCGACAGCGCCGACCTGAAGCTCGACCTCACCATCCCGCAGCTCGCCATGAGCAAGACGCCGCGGGGGTACATCGACCCCGCGCGCTGGGACAACGGCATTGACGCCGGCCTGCTGCAATACAGCCTGAACACCTACACCAGCGAGCAGAAGACCGGCACGCAGGATTTCAGCAGCGCCTATCTCGGTTTGCAGAGCGGGCTGAACATCGGTGCCTGGCGCTTCCGCCAGCGCTCCACGGTGAGCTGGATGAGCCGCGGCGCCGGCGTGGGCTGGCGCAGCCTCGAGGCCTACGCGCAGCGCGACATCACCGCGCTGCGCAGCCAGTTGACCGCCGGCGACAGCTACACCAGCGGCGAGGTCTTCGATTCGTTCGGCGTGCGCGGCGTGCAGCTCGCCAGCGACGACCGCATGCTGCCCGACTCGCTGCGCTCGTACGCGCCGGTCATCCGCGGCGTGGCGGACACCAACGCGCGCGTGATCGTGCGGCAGAACGGCAACATCATCTACGAAGCGAGCGTGCCGCCGGGCCCGTTCGAGTTCACCGACCTGCCCGCCACCGGCTACGGCGGCGACCTCGAGGTCACGGTGACGGAGTCCGACGGGCGCGCGCGGCAGTTCTCCGTGCCGTTTGCCTCGGTGGCGCAGATGCTGCGTCCAGGCAGCTACCGCTTCAGCGTGGCGGCGGGCCGCTACCGCGATGCCGCGCACGGCGCCACGCCGTGGGTCGCGCAGGGCACCTACCAGCACGGCCTCACCAATCTCGTGACGGCCTACGGCGGCGTGCTGGCATCGGCCGGCTACGTCTCGAGCGTGCTCGGCTTCGGCCTGAACACGCCGCTCGGCGCGATCGCGTTCGACGCCACCGCCGCGCGCACCGAGCTGCCGGGGCGCGGCAACCGCAGCGGCATCAGCACGCGCGCCAGCTACAGCAAGATGATGCCGGGCTCGCGCACCAATTTCTCGCTGGCGGCCTACCGCTATTCGACGCCGGGCTTCTACAGCCTGGGCGACGCGGTCCGCGCGCGCGAGGACCACGCCGGCGCCGGCGGCACCGACGACTATCGCGACTATCGCGACTATCGCGCGCGCAGCCGCCTGCAGGTGAACGTCAACCAGCAGGTCGGCACGCGCAGCGCGTTCTATGTATCGGGCAGCACGCAGAACTACTGGGGCACGGCGCGCGGGCGCGACCTGCAGTTCCAGTTCGGCTTCAGCAGCGTGTTCCGGCACGTCGGTTATTCGCTCTACGCGCAGCGCGCCACCGACGGCAACGGCCGCACGGTGACGCAGGTCGGGCTGAACCTGTCGATTCCGCTCGGCCGCGCCACCGCGGCGAACCGCAACACGTTCAGCTTCCTGTCGGCATCGGCATCGCGCGATTCGAGCGGCAACAGCGCGCTGCAGACCAGCCTGTCGGGCAGCCGTACCGACATCGGCCTCGACTACGGCGTCAACATGGCGCGCATCGTGAGCGGCGACAGCACCAACGCCTCGCTCGGCGGCTACGGCACGTACCGCTCGCCGGTCGGCACGGTCACGGCGAATGCGTCGCTGAACAACCGCACGCGCCAGGCGTCGCTCGGCGCCACGGGCGCGGTGGTCGTCCACCGCGGCGGCGTGACGCTGAGCCCGCCGCTCGGCGCGGCCGCCGCGCTGATCGAAGCCAAGGGGGCGAAGGGCGGCAAGGTGATCAACGGCCAGGGGGCCTCGATCGACCGCTTCGGCTATGCCGTGGTTCCGTCGCTGATGCCATACCGCGCCAACACGGTGGCGCTCGATCCGGCCGCCATGCCCGACGACGTCGAGCTGAACAACACCAGCGAGGAAGTGGTCCCGCGCCTGAATGCCGTGGTGTTCGTGAAGATGGCCACGCGCCTGGGGCGGCCGCTTATCGCCACGGTGCGCAAGGCCGACGGCAGCCCGCTGCCGATGGGCGCCGAGCTGTTCGACACGTCCGGCAAGTCGCTGGGCGGCGTCGGGCAGGGCGGCATGACGTTCCTGCGCGGGCTCGAGGGCAGCGGCGCGCTCACGGCGAAGTGGGGCGAGCGCGCGGAGGAAAGCTGCACCGTGCCTTACGCGATTGCGCCGGCCGGCCTGCAGGCCAGGAAAGGCGCCACCACGCTGCGTGTGCAATGGCGCTGCCGGCCGTCCGCGTGAGGGCAGCGGCATGCGCGTCCGGGCGAAGACATCCGCGCCGCGTCCGCCTGGGGGCGCGCGCCGGCGCGGCGCTGCCGCCTTGCGCGGCGGAGTCCCATCCCGGTCCTGCGCCGGTCCAGCAATCCAATTCGTCGGGCGAACCGAAATGACGACACAGAGGCATACGTTGAAACAACTTGCGCGCGGCGCCCGGCGGGCCGCGCTGGCCGCGCTGGCGCTGGCATGGACCGCGCCGGCCGCGTTCGCGGCGGGCTCGCCGACCGTCACGCTGAACTTCACCGGCACCTATCACGCGGTGTCGTGCACGGTCGCGGCGGGTGCGACGGACCAGACCGTCACGCTGCCGACCATCTCGACGCGCGTGCTGACCGCCGCCGGCGAGACCGCCGGGGCCACGGGCTTCCACATCCCGGTGCAATGCGACAGCGGCGTGGACTCGGTCATCGCCTATTTCCAGAGCGGGCCGACCACCGATCCCGGCACCGGCAATCTCCAGGTGCAGGACCAGGCCGGCGTGCAAAGTGCGACCCGCGTGCAGGTCCAGCTCACCAACGGCGACGGCTCGCCGATCAAGGTGGGCGACCGCTCGACGGTCAGGCCCGTGCCGGTCGAAGGCCGGACCAACCTGCAGATCCCGTTCTTCGCGCGCTATTTCGCCACCGGCCAGACCGGCGCGGGCGTGGTCCAGACCTACGTCACCTACATCCTCCAGATGCCGTGACGGCGGCATCGCTCCATCCAGACATTTCCTCGCATGAACCTCGGAACACCCGGTGCATCGCTGCGCCCGCTGATGCACGACACCGCGCTGCATCTCGCCCTGCTTTCCCACGGCGCGCAACTGCCGCCCATTCACGTCTGGCGCGCGCGCTGCGCCGGCCTTGCCGAAACGCTGGCGCAGGCGCTGCGGGACCGCGGCTACGCCGACGCCGCGGTGAGCGAGATCGGGCTGGCGCACTGCGTGCTGCTCGACGAGGTGACGCTGCGCAGCCTGCCGCCGGGCCAGCGCGACGACTGGATGCGCGAGACGCTGCAGGCGCGCTTCCACGCGGCGCAGGACGGCACCAGCCGCGTGCGCGTGCGCATCGAGGCGCTGCTGAACTCGGCGGCGCCGTCGCCGGCGCTGCTGGACTGGTATGACCTCGTGCTCGAACTCGGTTTCCTGGCAGGGCGCGACCTGCGGCAGGCGTACCGCCGCCGCCTGGCGGCGGCCGCGGGGCGGCACCCGGAAGAGACGGCCGGCGCGCGGGCGGAACCGGACGGCGGCGCAGGCGCGCCGGAGCAGGCCGCGGCCGACGGCCGCGAGCTGCCGGTCGTCCTGGTGCTCGGCCCCTACGCGGGCGCGCTGTTCGCGCGCGAGGCATCCCGCGCCACGCTGCGGCGCGACGACCGCGCGGTGTGGCTGCGCGTCGATACGCCCGCGCAACTGGCCGAGACGATGGCCAAGGTCAAGGCATCGCGCGGCCGTTTCCCCGACGCGGCGCTGATTCCCGTGCTGCCCGAAGGCGACGACGAGGCGACGCTGCGGCGCGAGTTCGCGCAGTGGCAGCACGTGCTGGCGACCGCGCTGTGCCATCCCGGATGCGTGCTGCCCTGCTATCTCGCGGTGTATGCCTGCCTGGGCCCGCTCGGCGCGCAGGCGCCGGCGCCGCGGGAGCCGCGATGGTTCGGCGATGCCGTCGATTTCGGCGCGCCGGTCCTGGCCGGCACGGGCCACGTCCGCGAGCGCCTGCGGGCGCTGCGCGCGCAACTGGAGCAGGCGCCGCCGCACGGCAGCGCCGCGCGCGGCGCGCTGGGGCTGGCGGTGTTCGAGTGGCTCGACGCCGCGGCGCTGCTGTCCTCGCTGTCGTCGCTGGCGAACACCGCGCCGCTGGCGCTGCAGGGCCTGCTGCTGGCCGACCTGGCGCAGACGCCGGTGCGGCCCGGCGCGTGGTCGCGCTGGCTGGTCGGCCGCACTGGCATGCAGCCGCGCCTGACGACGCCGGCGACCGGGCCGCTGCCGGTGCCCGTGCCGGTCGGGCAGCCGCTGCCGGCGGCGGCGCCGGTGGCAGCGCCCGCGCCCGCGATGGTTCCCGAGGCGGCATTCGAGGCGGAATTCGAGGCGCCGCCGGCGCAGGCGTTCCACGCCGTGCTGACGCCGCTGGCCGCCACCACGGCGCCGGCCGCGAGGCCCGCTGCGCCGCCGCCGCGCAGCCGCGCGCGCCCGTGGCCGCACCGGCGGCCGCTGCTCCTGGCAACCGCGACGCTGGCCTTCGGGCTGGGCATCGCGGCATGGGCGAATCATCAGGCCCTCCTGCGCGCGTTTCCCGGCCTGTATGCGTACTGGCACGTGGACGGGGAGCGCGGCGACGGCGCCCCGGCGGCGCTGGCGCCGCTGGACCGCGCGCTGGACGAACTGGCGTCGCGCCTTCCGTCCCAGCCCGCGGTGCGCATCGACAGCCTGTCGCTGTTCGACAGCGGCAAGGCGACGTTCGCGCCGGGCGCCGCGCGGCGCGACCTGCAGGACGTGCTGGACCGCATCCGCGCGACGCCCGGCCAGCGCATCCTGATCGCCGGGCACGCCGACGGCGAAGGCTCGGCCCAGGCGAACTTCGTGCTGTCGGAAGCGCGCGCGCGGGCGATCCGCGACTGGTTCGTCGCGCAGGGCCCCCTGCCCGTCACGCGCTTCGCCATCCAGGGCTACGGCGACACGCGCCCGGTGGCCGACAACCGCAGCGCGGCAGGCCGCGCGCAGAACCGCCGCGTGGACATCTTCTTCGTTCCCGAGAGCGCGGCGCGGTAAGCCGTTGCGCCCGGCACTTCACGCGCCGCGCCGCCCCGGCGCGCGCGTGGTCCGGCGCCAGGAGCAGCGTCGTCATCTTCATTTTCACGGCGTCAATAAATTCAGAGTCGAAAGCCATTTTTCGAACAATTCCCATATAAGCGGTACAACCAAACACGTAGCATTGCGACTGGTTTTATTGGGAATTCTAAAAACGAAGAATTTTTCAATAGATTTTTACCAAAAGACATAAGGCTGGAGAGTTCATGTCTGTCATTTCAAACAGTTCACAGAAATTCATCGCGCGCAACCGCGCGCCGCGCGTCCAGATCGAGTACGACGTCGAGATCTACGGCTCGGAGAAGAAGGTCGAGCTTCCGTTCGTGATGGGCGTCCTGGCGGACCTCTCGGGGAAGCCGCTGGAGGCGCTGCCCGCCGTCAGCGACCGCAAGTTCTTCAACATCGACATCGACAACTTCGACGAGCGCATGAAGGCCATGCAGCCGCGCGTGGCGTTCTCGGTGCCGAACACGCTGACCGGCGACGGCCAGATGATGGTCGACATGACCTTCGAGAGCATGGAGGACTTCTCTCCCGCGGCCATCGCCAGGAAGGTCGACGCGCTGGCGCAACTGCTGGATGCGCGCACGCAGCTGGCCAACCTGCAGACCTACATGGACGGCAAGTCCGGCGCCGAGAACCTGGTCAGCAAGGTCCTCAAGGACCCGGCGCTGCTCAGCGCGCTGGCCAAGGCGCCCAAGCCCGAAACGGAAAAGAAAGGCGCCGCCGCACCGGCGGAAAAACGCTGATTTTCGTTGAAGGAAAAGATTGAATCTGGACTAGTCCACAGGAGTAGAAATGGCTGTACGTGAATCACAATCCCGGTCCGCCGAGGCGACGCTCGCCACGCAACCGGATTTCAATGCCTTGCTGTCGCGCGAATTCAAGCCGAAGACCGAGCAGGCGCGCGAAGCGGTGGAAGGCGCGGTCAAGACGCTGGCCGAGCAGGCCCTGGCCAACTCGATCACGATGTCCGACGACGCCTACAAGAGCATCGAGGCGATCATCGGCGAGATCGACCGCAAGCTGTCGGAGCAGATCAACCTGATCCTGCACCACGAAGACTTCCAGAAGCTGGAGAGCGCGTGGCGCGGCCTGCACCACCTCGTCACCAACACCGAGACCGACGAGAAGCTGAAGATCCGCTTCATGGACGTGTCCAAGGACGACCTGCGCCGCACCATGAAGCGCTACAAGGGCGTGGCCTGGGACCAGAGCCCGTTCTTCAAGCAGATCTACGAAGAGGAATACGGCCAGCTCGGCGGCGAGCCCTATGGCTGCCTGGTGGCCGACTACTACTTCGATCACACCCCGCCCGACGTGGACCTGCTCGGCTCGATCGCCAAGGTGGCCGCCGCCGCGCACGCGCCGTTCATCACCGGCGCCTCGCCGTCGGTGCTGCAGATGGATTCGTGGCAGGAACTGGCGAACCCGCGCGACCTGACCAAGATCTTCACGCAGAACCTCGAGTACGCGCCGTGGAACTCGCTGCGCAATTCGGAGGACGCGCGCTACATCGGCCTGGCCATGCCGCGCTTCCTGTCGCGCCTGCCCTACGGCATCAAGACCAACCCGGTCGACGAGTTCGGCTTCGAGGAATCGACCGACGGCGCCGACCACCGCAAGTACGCGTGGTCCAATGCCGCTTACGCGATGGCGGTCAACATCAACCGCTCGTTCAAGCACTACGGCTGGTGCACGCTGATCCGCGGCGTGGAGAGCGGCGGCGTGGTGGAGAACCTGCCGTGCCACACGTTCCCGACCGACGACGGCGGCGTGGACATGAAGTGCCCGACCGAGATCGCCATCTCGGACCGCCGCGAGGCGGAGCTGGCCAAGAACGGCTTCATCCCGCTGATCCACCGCAAGAATACCGACTATGCGGCGTTCATCGGCGCGCAATCGCTGCAGAAGCCCGCCGAGTACTACGACGCGGACGCCACGGCCAACGCCAACCTGTCGGCGCGCCTGCCGTACCTGTTCGCCTGCTCGCGCTTCGCGCACTACCTGAAGTGCATCGTGCGCGACAAGATCGGCTCGTTCAAGGAACGCAGCGACATGCAGACGTGGCTCAACGAATGGGTCATGAACTACGTCGACGCCGATCCCGGCAATTCCTCGCAGGACACCAAGGCGCGCCGCCCGCTCGCGGCCGCGGAAGTGGTCGTGGAGGACGTGGAAGGCAACCCGGGCTACTACCAGGCCAAGTTCTTCCTGCGCCCGCACTTCCAGCTCGAAGGCCTGACGGTATCGCTGCGCCTCGTCGCCAAGCTGCCTTCGGTCAAGGAAGCCGCCTGACGCCCGGCCGTGCCGCCGCGGCACGGCCACCCCACACACACGATGCGAGGCCGCGGCCGGGCGCGGCCTGCCGCGCGGTCCCGGCCGGCATCAAGGCATGCGGGGCGGCCTGACGGCCGCCCGGCCGAGCGACGGGCAGGCGCTCGTGAAACATCCCTGCCTGCCTCAACGCATTGTTAACCGAGAACGTAAGGAGTATTGCCATGTCGCACGACATCTTCCTCAAGATCAACGGCATTGATGGTGAAGCGGAAGACGCCACGCACAAGGGCGAAATCGAAGTCTTGAGCTGGGCATGGAACGTGTCCCAGCAATCGAACATGCATCTGGGTTCGGGTGGCGGCGCCGGCAAGGCGACCGTGGACGATCTGCAGTTCGAGCATTACATCGACCGTGCCAGCCCCAACCTGATCCAGTACTGCCTGCTGGGCAAGCATATCGACGAAGCCAAGCTGGTGGTCCGCAAGGCCGGCGGCAACCCGCTCGAGTACATCAAGCTGACCATGAGCGACGTGCTGGTGACCCAGGTGAGCCCGTCCGGCGTCGCCACCGGCGAATCGCGTCCGCGTGAAAGCGTGCGCCTGTCGTTCTCGCGCCTGAAGCAGGAATACGTGGTGCAGAACGCCCAGGGCGGCAGCGGCGGCGCGATCACCGCAACGTTCGACGTCAAGAAGAACGCAGCCTAACCCCCGACGCCGGTTTTCCGGAAGAGGGCTCCGCCGCGCCGCGGCGGAGCCCGAGGCTGCTGACCGGAGCGCCCGCGCGGCGGGCGGTGCGGCCAGCGGTCCTCCCCGACATGATCATCCAGATGCCTTCTCGACTTTCCTCCCGGCGCATGACGCGGCGCGCGGCCACCCGGTGGCTCGCGTCGGGGACGCTATGCCTGCTTCTGCCCGCCTGCGGCAGCCTGCCCCAGCCGCGCAAGGAGCGGGCGGACCTGCACGTGCGGATCAAGTCGGGCGAAGGCACGAATCCGGACGACAAGGGGCGCCCGGCGCCCGTCATGGTGCGGATCTACGAACTGAAATCGGCGACGGCGTTCGAGAACGCCGACTTCTTCACGCTGCACAACGACAGCAGGAAGGTGCTCGGCGAAGACGCGCTGGCGATGGACGAATTCATCCTCCGCCCCGGCGACACGCGCGACATCCGCCGGCGCGCCAATCCCGCCACCGTGGCGATCGGCGTGCTGGCCGCCTACCGCGAACTGGGCAAATCCGTATGGCGCGCGGTCTACCAGGCGCCGCCGGTGCCCGAGGAAGGCTGGTACCGGGCGGTCATGCCGCGCACCAAGGTCAGGCTGAACGTCGATATCGGCCAGCAGGCCATTCTGGTTACTGAATTGGATTAGTTGCAATGAGTTGGCATAACAAAGTCGTCTGGAGCGAAGGGCTGTTTCTCCTTCCCCAGCTGTTTCAGCAGCAGGAACGCTATTTCGAGCACTTCGCGCACAAGCGCGCGGCCGTGCTCGGCCCGTTCTTCTGGGGCTTCGGCCAGTACGAGATCGACCAGGAATCGCTGTCGTTCGGCAAGCTCGTGTTCAAGAACGGCACGGGCGTGTTCCCGGACGGCACGCCGTTCGACGTGCCCGGCCACACGCCGCCGCCGCCGCCGCTGACCATCGGGCCCGAGCACCAGGAGCAGATGATCTACCTGGCGGTGCCGCTGCGCCTGCCCAACACCGAGGAAACCGCGTTCGACGAGCAGCCCGGCTCGCTGGCGCGCTATGCCGCCTTCGAGAACGAGCTGCGCGACAGCAACGCGATCGGCCAGGGCCCGAAGCCGGTCCAGCTGGCCAACCTGCGCCTGCGCCTGCTGCCGGAGAAGGAGCTGACCCAGTCGTGGATCGGCATCGCGCTCACGCGCGTCAAGGCGCTGCGCGCGGACGGCTCGGTGACGCTGCACGACACCGACCATATCCCGCCGGTCTGCCACTACGGCGCGAATCCGCTGCTGCGCGAATGGGCCACGCAACTGCATGGCCTGGCCAAGCTGCGCGCCGACGCGCTCGCGGCCCGCCTGTCGGGCGGCGACGGCCGCGCCGGCGCGGCCGCGGAAGTGGCCGACTACCTGCTGCTGCAGGTGCTCAACCGCTACGAGCCGCTGCTCGAGCACGTCTGCCGCATCCGCGAGACGCCGCCGGTGACGCTGTACCGCGAGCTGGCCATGCTGGCCGGCGAGCTGTCGACCTTCGTGCGCCCGCAGACGCGCCGCCCGCTGCCCACGCCGGGCTACGACCACGCGCAGTTGTACCGCAGTATCCGGCCGCTGGTCGACGAGGTCCACTACCTGCTCAACCAGGTCCTGATCCGCGGCGCGCAGCCGATCCCGCTGACCGAGCAGCCGCACGGCATCCGCGTGGCCACCATGCTGCCGGCCGACCTCGCGGGCTACTCCAGCCTGGTGCTCGCGGTCGGCGCGCAGATGTCGCCCGACGTGCTGCAGCAGCAGTTCGCCGCGCAGACCAAGATCAGCCAGCCGCAGCGCCTGCCCGAGCTCATCCGTTCGCACCTGCCGGGTCTTACGCTGCTGCCGCTGCCGGTGCCGCCGCGCCAGATTCCGTTCAACTCGAGCTTCATCTACTACGAGCTGTCGCGCAGCGGGCCGTTCTGGGAGCAGATCGCGCAGCAGGGCGGTCTCGCCATGCACATCGCTGGCCGCTTCCCCGAGCTCAAGCTCGAACTGTGGGGAGTGCGTCATAAATGAGCTCGGCCACGTTCGATGACGGCGCGTTCGATTTCCTGTCCGATGCCGCCGCCAGCGCCGGCGTGGACGCCGGCCTGCTGCCCGGGATGGCGCGGCCCGCTTCCGGCGCCCTCGGCGCCCTCGGCGCGCCGGAAGCGCCCGAAGGCGACGGCGCGTTCGACCTGCCCGTCGACATCCCGGCGCGGCTGGACGCGGTGCGCGCGGCCGCGAACCCGCTGCTCGAGGCCGCTCATCCGCTGTTGCGGGCGCTGGCCGACATGCCGGCCACGCTCGATTCGTCGGACGCCGTGGCCAGCCTGCGCACGCTGCTGGTGCGCGAGGTCAGCGTGTTCCAGAAGCTGTGCGAGAAGGCCGACCTGCCGTGGAAGCACATGGCGGTGGTGCGCTACTGCCTGTGCACGGCGCTCGACGAAGCCGCCAACCGCACGCGCTGGGGCGGCGGCGGCGTGTGGGCCGCGCAGAGCCTGCTGATCACGTTCGAGGGCGAAGTCGACGGCGGCGAGAAGTTCTTCCTGCTGATCGGCCGCATGGCGACCGACCCGCAGGAATACGTCGACATCCTGGAGATCCTCTACCGCGTGCTCGGCCTGGGCTTCGAGGGGCGCTACAGCGTGGTCGCCGACGGCCGCCGCCATCTCGAGCAGATACGCCAGCGCCTGTGGACGCTGATCGCCGGCGCGCGCGATGCCCTCCAGCATGAGCTGTCGCCGCACTGGCGCGGCGCGCAGGCCGGCAAGCTGCCGTTCCTGCGCAGCGTGCCGGTGTGGGCCACGGCCGCGTGCGCGGTGCTGTTCCTGTTCGGCCTGTTCGCGTTCTACCAATACCATCTGCTGTCGCAGCGCAACGCGCTGGCCGCGCGCATTCTCGCCATCGGCAAGGAGGCGCCCGCCGTGCCCGCGCAGCGCCTGCGCCTGTCGATCCTGCTCAAGCAGGAAATCGCGCGCGGGCTGCTGACCGTGGCCGAGGACGAGCGCCGCAGCGTGGTGGTGTTCCGCGGCGACGCCATGTTCGTGTCCGGCCAGGCCCGGGTGCGCCAGGAGATCGACCCGATCCTGGTCAAGGTGGCGCAGGAGGTGGCCCGCGTGGGCGGCCGCGTGACCGTGACCGGCCATACCGACAACCAGCGCATCCGCAGCGCGGAATTTCCCAACAACCAGGTGCTTTCCGAGAAGCGCGCGGCCTACGTCGCGCAGATCCTGCAAGCCCACGGCACCCCCGCCAGCCGCATCCAGGCGGTCGGCCGGGGCGACTCGCAACCGGTCGCCGACAACGCCACGGCCGAGAGCCGCGCGCGCAATCGCCGCGTGGAAATCACGGTGACGCTGTAGCGACGGAGCCCGCCATGTCTTACTTGAAACGTTTTTTCCGATTCCTGTTCTCGCGGCAGATGCTCGCGTTCATCGCGGTCGCGCTGCTGTCGCTGGCGGTGTGGTTCGTCGGCCCGCTGCTGGCCTTCGGCCAGCTGCATCCGCTCGAGGATGCCGGCCCGCGCGTGACCGTCATCGTGCTGCTGCTGGCGCTGCTGCTGTTCTGGCTGCTGGGGTGGCCGCTGAGCCCGGTCGCCGCCGTCGCGCTGTGTGTGCTGCTGTGGCACGCGGGGCCGCTGTTCGGGCTGGCCGAGCATCATCCGCTGGCGCCGGTGTGGGTGCGCGTGCTGCTGATCTCGGTGATCGTCTTCTGCTACTCGGCCTATGGCCTGTACCGGCTGTGGCACGCGGTGCGCGCCAACCCGGACCTGCTCAAGCGGATTCTCAATCCGTCCTCCGACAAGGCCGACCCGGTGGCGCGCGACGAGATCCGCACGGTCAGCCTGGTGGTGGCCAAGGCGGTCGGGCAGCTCAAGCGGCTGCGCGGCGGCACGCTGCGCACGCGCGTGCTCGAAAGAGGCCGCCATCTGTACGAGCTGCCGTGGTACCTGATGCTGGGCACGCCCGGCGCCGGCAAGACCAGCGCCATCCTGGGCTCCGGGCTGGAATTCCCGCTGGCCGACCAGATGGGCGCGCAGTCGGCGCCGCGCGGCGCGCGCGGCACCGCCAACTGCGACTGGTGGTTCGCCAACGAGGCGGTGCTGATCGACACGGCCGGGCGCTACGTCCAGCACGAGAGCCGGAGCGACGCACAAGTCGAGCAGGCCGAGCAGGCCGAACAAGCCGGAGATGACGAACGCGGTGAACAGGGCCAGCAAGGCCAACAGGGCAAACCGGCAGCGGCGGTCAACGCGGCGGAATGGCGGGGCTTCCTCGGCCTGTTGCGCAAGCACCGTCCGCGCGCGCCGGTCAACGGCGCCATCCTGGCCATCAGCGCGGCCGAACTGCTGGACAAGTCCGACGGCGAGCGCACCGCGCTGGCGGCCAGCCTGCGCGCGCGCCTGGGCGAGCTGCGCAACCAGCTCGGCATCCGCTTCCCGGTCTACGTGCTGGTGACGAAGCTCGACCTGCTGCCGGGCTTTCCCGAGTATTTCCAGTCGCTGAGCGCGGAAGGGCGCGCGCAGGCCTGGGGCTTCACGCTGCCGCACGGCGGCGACGGCGCCTCGGCCGAGGTCGCCGACCTGCGCCGGCATTGCGCCGACGAGCTCGCGCAACTGGAGGCGCGCATCGACGCCGGCCTCAACAACCGCCTGCTCGAGGAGTACGACAACGACCGCCGCAAGACGCTCTACGCGCTGCCGCGGGAATTCCGCAGCCTGTGCGCGGTCCTGGTCGACACGCTCGGGCTGGTGTTCCTCGACTCGCGCTATGACGACACGCAGTTGCAGACCACCATGCGCGGCGTCTATTTCACCAGCACCGAGCAGACCGGCCAGATCGTGCCGGCCGACCGCGAGACGCTGATGCAGCGCCTGCGGCGCCGGCTCGCCAGGCTGCGCCCGGACGACGGCGCGGCCGAGGCCGCCCGCGCCGACGCGGCGCCGCCGGTCCACCGCGGCTACTTCCTGCGCGACGTGTTCCGGCAGGTGATCGTGCCGGAAGCGCACCTGGTGCGGCCCAACCTGAAATGGGAGATCCGCCTGTGCATGGTGCGCTGGGCCGGGCACCTGCTGGTCGCCACGCTGTTCCTGTGGCTGGTCAGCGCGCTCACGGTGAGCTTCGACAACAACCGCGCCTACCTGACGGTGATCTCGCAGAAGACCGGCGAGCTGGCGGCCGGCGTCAAGGCCTACAACAAGGCGCCGCAGGCGGGCGCCATCGCCGGCATGCTGGACGCCTCGCGCGACCTGCCGCAGTACCGCAGCCTCGATCTGCTCGCGCCGGGCGGCGCCTACCGCTACGGCCTGTACACGGCGCCCGTCATCGTCGACGCGTCGCGGACGACATACTCGAGCCTGCTGCACCAGGCCCTGTTCCCGCAGGTGGTGCGCCGCGTCGAGACCGTGCTGGGCGCGCAGGTCGACGCCGGCAACGCCGACGAGGTCTACCGCACGCTGATGGCCTACCTGATGCTCTACGACGACAAGCGCTTCGACGCGCAGACGGTCGGGAACTGGGTGCTGCGCGACTGGGAGCGCACCGACGGCGCCACGGCGATGGGCGGCCGCGAGGCCATGAGCCAGCATCTGGACGCCATGTTCGCCGCGCGCCCGGCTCGACCCGGCGTGCCGCAGGACGCGGCGCTGGTGCAGCGCGCGCGCAGCTTCCTGAGCAGCAACCCGGCGCCGCGCCGGCTCTACGAGCGCGCGATGGCCTCGATGGAGAAGGACGCGCCGGAGAACTTCACGCTGGCCCGCGCGGCCGGCATCCAGGGCGCGTCGATCTTCGTGCTGGCCGACGGCACGCGGTACGAGCGCGGCGTTCCCGGCCTCTACACCTATGACGGCTACCACGAGGTCTTCGGCAAGCGCCTGCCCGAGTTCCTGGCGCGCGCGCAGAGCGACGACGCCTGGGTCATGGGCCGCGCCGAGGCCGCCGCGGCGCCGCTGGGCGGGCTGCGCAACACCAGTCTGGTGGCGGGCAGGTCGGCCATTGCCGACGACATCCGCCGCCAGTACCTGACCGACTACGGCAACCACTGGCAGCAGTTCCTGGCCGACGTGCGGCCGGCGGCGGCCGGCGCGCAGAGCGTCGGCGGCACGCTGGCGCTCGATCTCAACACGCTGCGCGTGCTGGCCTCGCCGGATTCGCCGCTGGTGCGGCTGGCGCGCGCCGCCGTGCGCGAGACCTCGCTGTCGCTGGCCGGGCGCGAGGAGGATTCGTCGCTGGCCGACATGGCGCTGGCCGCGGTGGGGCGCAAGTCCGGCACCGCGCAGGCGGCGGCGACCACTGCCGCCAGGATCGCCGCGCAGCGGCCCGAGCAGCGGCTGGAAAAAGAGCTGGTGGACAACCGCTTCGCCGCGCTGCGCGAGGTCGTCACCGGCCAGGCGGACACCGGCAACGGCCCGGCCATGAGCAATCCGCCGGTCAGCGGCAGCAAGGCGCTGCAGCTCGACGCGCTCATCGCGCTGCTCAACGAGCAGTACACGCGCCTGGCGGTGGCCGACAACGCGCTGGCCAGCAGCAGCATGCCGCCCGCGCTGGACATCGGCACCACGCTGCAGATGGAAGCCGACAAGCTGCCCGCGCCGCTGCGGCTGGTGCTGGGCGGCATCGCCTCGCAGTCGGCCAGCAAGGTCGGGCGCGAGGTGGGCGCGCTGCTGGCGCTGCAGATGGATTCCAGCGTCGGCGCGAGCTGCCGCCTGGCCATCGAGGGGAAATATCCGTTCGCGGCCAGCAGCCAGGAAGTCGACATCGAGGACTTCAACCGCGTGTTCGCCGCCGGGGGCCTGCTCGACGACTTCTTCCAGAAATCGTTCGCCAGTTATGTGGACACCAACGTCAGGCCGTGGCGCTACAAGGCGCTCAATCCCGGCATGCCGCCGATCCAGGGGCCGAGCCTGGAGCCGTTCGAGCGCGCCGCGGCGATCCGCGAGCTGTTGTTCCGCGAGCCCGGCGCCAAGCGCATGGCGTGGAAGATGGATGCCAGGATCGCCGCCATCGACCCGGAGATCACCGAACTGGCGGTCGACGTGGACGGCCAGGGCCTGCGCTACGCGCACGGCCCGGTGCGGCCCTTCGCGCTGAGCTGGCCCGGGCCGCGCGGCGGCGCGGTGGCCGAGATCACGGCCAGGCCGCGCATCCGGCCCGACACCTCGACGATCGTCGCCAGCGGGCCGTGGGCGCTGTTCCGGCTGATCGAGCGCGGCCGCCTGAGCGGCACCGCGTCGGCCAGCCGGCTGGTGGTGGATTTCGATTTCGACGGCCGGCACGCGGCGCTGGAACTGGTCACGGGCGGGCAGTTCAACCCGCTCGCGACCAGCCTGCTGAAGGACTTCCGCTGCCCCGGCACCGCCGCGGGCCGCGGTCCCGGCGGCGCACGCAAGATGGCCGCGGCGCGGCCGGCCGGCGCCGGGCTGCCGGCGGTGCATTGAGCCGGCCGGCGGCACGGCCCCTTACTCGTCAACAGGACAATAGGCGGATTCATGAACATCAGGGACGCTGACACCTACACCTTCGACAAGCTGCCGAGCCGGCACGAGCCGGATACGCGCGCCCTCGAGCGCGCCATCGCCTCGAACTGCACCACGCTGCGCAGCCGCCACCGGGAATATCGGGAAATCGTCGCCTTCCGGCGCCTGCCGCATGCGAAGAAGCTGGAAAACGCGCTGTGGCGCGCCGCCTGGCGCCTGCGCGAGGTGGACGGCGCCAGGGTGGCCGCGCTGTGCGCCGCCGGCAACCTCCACACCATTGCCGGCATGCTCGGCGAGTGGCTGGGCGTCCACGCGACGCCGGTCGGATGGGTGAAGGGCATCGCCACGGCGGCGGGGGAGCCCGCCGTGCCGGGGCCGCGGGCGGTCTACTGCATGCGGCGGGTGGCCGAGTTCGGCCAGAAGATCGTCGACGCGCGTGGTCCGAGGGATCTCGACCTGGCTGCCGATTACCTGGTCGAGGCCGCGCAGGGCATCGGCGCCGATCTGCTGATCGAGGTGCTGCTGCGGCGCGCGCAGGTGCGCGTGCAGCCGCCGCTGAACAGCGGCGGCGCCCGGCCCTGAGCGGCGCGGTGCGAAGCCGCGCGGCCGGGCCGGCCGCGTGGCGCAAATTTGTTTGGTTGAGTAGGATCGAGAGGACTGTATGTCAATGAATTCTTCTGCGAGCCGGATTGTCCAGGATCACACGGTGGCCATCCGCAGCGACGCGATGCCCCGGTTGCTTGGCCAGCCGGCACTCCGGTTCCTGTCCCTGCGGGGCGAGGAGCATCTCGGGAAGCTCTACGCATACGAGCTGCTCCTGCGCACGCCGGATGACTTCCACGTGCCGCTGTCCACCAGCGCCAATCTGGACCTGAAGGCGATGATCGGCACGGAAATGACGGTCAGCCTGCAGCTCGACGGCATCGGCACGGGGGCGCTGGGCGGGGTGGGCGCGGGCGTGCGCGAGATCAGCGGGCTGGTGGTGAAGGCGGGCTTCCTGCGCGGCGAGGGCCGCTACAACATCTACCGCGTGGAGCTGCGGCCCTGGCTGTGGCTGGCCACGCTGACCAGCGACTACAAGATCTTCCAGGACAAGACCGTGGTCGAGATCATCGACACGGTGCTGCACGACTATCCCTACCCGGTGGAAAAGCGCCTCGACATCGAGAAGTACTCGGTGCGCGGCGAGAGCGAGCGCAACGAGCCGCGCGCGTTCCAGGTCCAGTACGGCGAGACCGATTTCGACTTCATCCAGCGCCTGATGGAGGAGTGGGGCATCTACTGGTTCTTCGAGCACACCGACAACAAGCACCGTCTCGTGCTGTGCGACCACATCGGCGCGCACCGCAAGTCGCCCAGCGAGGCCTATCACGAGCTGGTCCACCATCCGGACGGCGGCAAGATCGACATCGAGTACATCGGCTACTTCTCCACCGACGAGGCCTTGCGGCCGGGCCGCGTGGTCATCGACGACTTCGACTTCACGCGCCCGCGCGCGCTGATCGGCACCTCCAACCACCAGCCGCGCGAGACCAACTGGGGCGAGGGCGAGCTCTACGAGTGGCCGGGCGACTACACCGACAGCAAGCACGGCGAGCTCATCAGCCGCGTGCGCATGGAAGAGCGGCGCGCGCCCGGCACGCGGGCCTACGGCAAGGGCAACGTGCGCGGCATCGGCTGCGGGCAGACCTTCGTCCTGACGCGGCACCAGCACGAGGATGCGAACCGCGAATACCTGGTGATCGAATCCGCGCTGGCGCTGACCGAGGTCGCCGACGAGACCGGCAGCGGCTATCGCTACGAATGCAACAACGAGCTGGTGGTGCAGCCCACCGGCGAGGTCTTCCGCATGCCGCGCGAGACGCCCAAGCCGACCACGCACGGCCCGCAGTCGGCCATCGTGGTTGGGCCGCAGGGCCAGGAGGTGTGGACCGACGAATTCGGCCGCGTCAAGGTGCGCTTCCTGTGGGACCGCTACGCGCGCAACGACGCCACCGACTCGTGCTGGGTGCGCGTCAGCCAGGCCTGGGCCGGCACCAACTTCGGCGGCATCTACATTCCGCGCATCGGGCAGGAAGTGATCGTCGGCTTCCTGAACGGCGACCCGGACCGCCCGCTGATCCTCGGCAGCCTCTACAACACCATGACGCCGCCGCCGTGGGACCTGCCCGCGGAAGCGACCAAGAGCGGCTTCAAGAGCAAGACCATCACCGGCGGGCGCCAGAACTACAACGCCATCCGCTTCGAGGACAAGCTCGGCGCGGAGGAGGTCGAGATCCAGGCGGAGAAGGACATGAACCGCCTGACCAAGAACAACGAGTCGCACACGGTCGGCGTGAACCTCTCGCTCGGCGTGGGCCTGACGTACTCGTGCTCGGTCGGCGCGACGTTTACCAGCATCGTCGGCGGCGCCGCCAGCTATTCCGTGGGCGGCGCCGAGTCGACCCAGGTCGGCGGCGCGTCCGCGCTGAACGTCGGCGGCGCGCGCGCGGTCGCGGTCGGCGGCGCCTACTCGACCTCGGTCGGCGGCGTCTACGCGCTGGCCGTGGGCGGCCTGATCAACTTCTGCTGCGGCGCGGCCGGGATCACGCTGTCGCCCGATGGCAGTATCAAGATCGTCGGCACCAAGATCCGCATCATCGGCAGCAGCCACGTGGTGATACAGGGCTCGCAGGTCGACCTCAACCCGGGCGACTCCGACAGCGCGGCCAGCGGCGGCGGCGGCGGCAGCGGCGTCGTGCCGCCGATCCCGCTGCCCGCGTTCGGGTTCTCGGTGACGGCGCCGAAGCTGCGGCCGTTGCCGCCGGCGCCGGAGCCGTCGACGCCGAAGCCGTCGACACCGGAGCCGTCAACGCCTGAGCCGTCGACACCAGAACCGTCAACCCCTGAGCCGTCGACACCGGAGCCGTCAACGCCGGAGCCATCGACACCAGAACCGTCGACACCGGAGCCGTCGACACCAGAACCGTCAACGCCCGAGCCGTCGACACCAGAGCCGTCGACACCAGAGCCGTCAACGCCGGAACCATCGACACCGGAGCCGCCCGAGACGTATCCCGAAACTACAGGTGATGTCGATTGATCCGGCGCCGCCGCGGTCCCTCCGCGGGACCGAAAAGGGGCCGCGGCGTTTACGCGAACCAGGGCGCAGTCGCCCCATTCTTCAGAAGGAGTTTCATCATGGGTAGTCCCGCAGCAAGGCTCGGCGACGCCATCGGCCACGGCGGCGTGGTCGTCACGGCCTCGGGCGACGTGTCCATCAACGGCATCCCCGCCGCCTTCGTCGGCGGCAGCATCGCCGTGTGCGGGCCGCACTGTTCCGCGCAGGCGGTGGTGCTGGGTTCCGGCTCGGTTTTCATCAATGGCCTGCCGGCGGCGTTCGTCGGCAGCCTGACGTCATGCGGAGCGCCCATCGTCACGGGCTCCGGCGACGTCTCCATCGGCGGTTGAGCAAAGGAGAAGCATGAGCGGGATCGGAGGACTGGGCGGCGTGCTGGCCGGCCTGGAAGGCGTGGTGCTGGAATCGCTGGAGGTGGCGCCGCCGGCGGGCCGCTTCCGGCATCAGCCGGGCGACCTCGCGGGGCGCTACGGCGCGCGCCGCGCGCTCTCGGGGCTGTTGTGCGAAACGGTGGACATGACCACCGGGGCCAAGATCTGCCTGCCGTGGAACGAGGCCGATTTCGCGCTGCCCGGACGCCTGCCGATCACCTGGAACCGCTTCTATTCCAGCCTGCTGCCCGGCGGCGGGCTGCTGGGACCGGGCTGGCGCTCGCCCTGGGAAGTCACGCTCGCGCGCGTGCACGACCGGCTGGTCTACACCGACGAGCAGGGCCGCGCGCTGTCGGTGCCGGCGCCGGCGCGCGGCGCCCAGGTCATCGTGTCGGCGGAGCAGCTGCACATCGCCTGCCTGCCCGACGGGCGCATGGTGGTGGCCGACCTGACGCCGCGCTACCGCGTGTTCGGGGACTTCGACGCGCGCGGCGTGGCGCGGCTGAAGTACGTCGAGGACATCCACCAGCATCGCATCGGCTGCATCTGGGACGAGGCCGGCCGCCTGCTGCGCATGCGCGGCACCTGCGGGCACGAGCTGCGCCTGCACTACGCGCAGGCGAGCTCGCGCCTGACCGGCATCGAGTGCGTCGACGGCGGCGCCGCCGGCTTCCTGGCCAGGTACGGCTACGACGCGCACGGCCAGCTTGCCGAGGTGCGCAACCGGCTCGGCGACGTGGTGCGCCGCTTCGCCTATGCCGGCGGGCGCATGGTCGAGGAGACCGGGCCGCTGGGCCACGTCACGCGCTACGTGTGGCAGCCCGTGGGCGGCGCGCAGCGCGTGGCCGAGCGGATCACCAGCGACGGCGCGCACGAGCGCTGCACCTACCGCATCGAGAACCGCACCAGCCAGGCGGTCGACGTGTTCGGCCACGCCGCGCACTGGCAGTACGACACCTGCGGCCGCGTGCGCGCCCACGTCGGCTTCGACGGGCGCCGCCACGTCTTCGAATACAACGGCGCGGGATGGCCGGTCATGCTGGCCCTGCCCGGCGAGCGGCGCCTGCGCGCGGTCTACGACAACCTGGGCCGCGTCACGCAGGAGATCGACCCGCTCGGCGCTGAATGCTCGCGGGTCTATGCCTTCGCCACCGGCAAGCTCGTCAGCATCCGCCATGACGACGGCCGGACCTGGCTGTGGCAGCGCAACGACCGCCTGCAGGCGGTGCGCCGCCAGTCGCCGCGCCACGGCATCACGCAGATCCGGCACGAAGAGCAGGACGGCGGCCTGTCGGAGCACCGCACCGACGAGCAGGGCCAGGCGACCGTGCTGGAGTACGACGCGCGCGGCCAGCTGGCGCGGCGCGTGGAGCCGGGCGGCCGCGCCACCGCCTATGGCCGCGACGCCGCCGGCCACGTCGTGTCCGTCATCGACGCGCAGGGCGCGCTCACCAGGATCGAGCCCGACCTGCTGGGCCGCCCGCTCGTGGTGACGCTGCCGGACGGCCGCGAGGAACGCCACGCCTGGAACGCCGCCGGCCAGCCGGTGTCGTGGACCGGCGCGGACGGGCAGACCCGGCACTGGCACCGCGACGCGCGCGGCAACGTCGTGCGCGCGGTCGACGAGGAAGGCCACGTCACGCTGCACGAATACGACGCGCACGGCCGCCGCACGCGCACCGCGGGCAGCAACGGCGCGATACAGCAACTGGCCTGGGACCCGGCCGGGCGCCTGCAGTCGGTGACGGATGCCGACGGCGTGCGGCGCGAGTTCGCCTACGCGGCGGCCGGCACGCTGGGGCAGGTCACGGCCACCGCGGGCGCGCTCGCGCGCACCGAGACGTTCGACCACGACGCGCTCGGGCGGCTGGTCTCGCGCGAGACGCAGCATGCCCGCTATCGCTTCATCTACACGCGCCGGGGACTGCCCGAGGCGGTCGGCTACGAGCCTACCGAGGCGGGGCGCGCGCTCGGCCTGGAGCCGGACACGATCCGCTTCGAATACGACGCGCTCGGCCGCATGACCGCCGAGCACGGCGCCAACGGCACGCTGACCTATCTCTACGACGCGGCCGGCCGCGCGGCCGAGGTCACGCTGCCGCACGGCCAGACGGTCAAGACCGAGCACGACGAAGCGGGCGCGCCCGCGCTGCTCGGCCTGGGCAGCGGCCAGGACATGCATGGCATCGCCGCGTTCCAGCACGACGCCATGCGCCGCTGCGTGCTGCGCTCGCAGGGCGCGCTCTATCTCCACACTCACTACACCGAGACCGGCTGGCCGCTGCGCTGGTTCGCCATGACCGCCGTGCCTGGCGAGAACGGCGAGATGGCGCCGGGCGAGGTGCTGCAATGGCGCGAGCTGCAATACAGCACCGCGGGCAACCTCGCGCGCCTGGACGACCGCTACGACGGCCGCATCCATTTCGACTACGACCGGCGCGGCGCGCTGCTGCGCTGCGTGTCGGACGACCTCGGCATCGAGTATTTCACGTGGGACGGGGCCGGCAACCTGCTCGACACGCCGCGCGCCGGCTGGCAGCCCGCCATCTACGCGGACCACCGCCTGCTCGAGTGCCGCGGCTACCACTACGAATTCGATGCCTGGGGACAGGTGACGGGCAAGCACGGCGCGGCCGGCGCGCTGTCGCTGGAGTGGGATGCCGAGGGCCGGCTCGTCGTCGCGCGGCAGCGCGACCGCGTGGTGCGCTACCGCTACGACGCGCTGGGCCGCTGCATCCGCCGCAGCGCCGGCCCGGCCGAGCCCGGCCTGGCCGGACTGCAGGGGCTGCCCGGATTGCCGGGGTCACTTTTTGGCGGGGCGCAGGACGAGGCCACGCAACTGGTCTGGCAGGGCGGCCGCCTGGCACAGGAGCGCACCGGCGACAGCATCCGGACCTATCTGTACCACCCGGCCGCGGATGGCCTGACGGCATACGCGCCGCTGGCCTGCGTGGACCAGAAGCACCTCGAGGACGGCACGCTGGGCCCGATGCGCGTGCTGCACTATCACACCGATGGCGCCGGCACCGCCGTGGCGCTCACCGACGAGAGCGGCGAGCCGGTCTGGCGCGGCCGCTACAAGGCCTGGGGCGGACTGGCGCCGTCGACCGGCCTGCGCGAGCAGGCGCGGCAGCCGCTGCGCTTCGCGGGGCAATACGCGGACGAGGAAACCGGACTGCATCTCAATGGCGCGCGCTTCTACGATCCCGACGCCGGCCGTTATCTGAGCCCCGACCGCACCGCGCCGGCCGGCGCGAGCCCGTACCGCTACGTGTTCAATCCGCTGACCGGCGGCAATCCGGACGGGCATGCGGTGCAAATGGCGCGCATGCAGCCATGCGCGCCCGCGCTCCGGATGTCAGGCCTCGACCGCCTGCTCTATCCGTCCCAGTTGCTCACCGGCATCGTCGAGCAGTTCGACGACGTAGCTGGCGGGAAGCTGCCCGAGCCCGGAGGTGAAGACTAGGTTGCGGTCGAACCACTCGCCGCGCATGGCCTGGCCGAATTCCTCGGCCTCCATGACGCGATGGTGCAGCACGCTGCCTGCGGCGTCATGGACGGTCATGCGGCAGGTGTGGACTTTCGTCGACGCCACGTTCATTGTCTTCCGATGCAGGCACAGGCGCAGCTCGTTCGAGCGTACCAGCGATGCCTTCCACTCCGCTTCGGTGCCACGCGCCGGCACCATTCCCTGCGCCGGCGGCGCGGCCTCGAGGGTCGCGCGCTGCACGCCGCGATGGGTGAAATCGATGCCCGCGTAGGTCTCGTACTCGGCGAGCGTGCGCTCGCTGCCCAGTCCGTACGGGCCGAATTCGGCGTCGCCGCGCGGCTCGCCGTCGATGCCGAACAGCGCGCGATTGCGCTGGTACGACATATTGTCGCGCTCCCCCCAGTACATCGGAATCGCGCCGTCGGCCTTGGCCTGCGCCGAGTGGTCGTCCCAGATCTTGGTGCGGCCCTTGCGCGTGTACTCGTGCCAGGCGATCAGCCGATGCGGGTGATAGAGATCGTAGCCGTGGGTATAGGCGCGCGCGGCGATCGAGATTTCCTCGCCAAGGAAGAAATACTGCGGATCATGTTGCACCTCGACCGAGAAACTCCCGTCGGCGAACGTGAAATGGCCACTGTAGAAGCGTGCCGGAACGGGTTGCCGCGGTGTCGCGTGTGACAGCCGGGCCGGGCAAAAGACCACCACGCCCCGCTTGCTGAAGTGGCTGAAGCGCATTTCGAGCTGGTTCTGGCGGCGCCCGCCGGGATCGTCGTGCGGAAAATACGACGGCAGGTATGCCGTGAGGACCGGCTTGGGGCTGGCCGCGCGCAGCGACTCCAGCATGTCGGTCAACTGGCTGTCCCAGCCATCGACGAAGCGGTGGTGCGAGTCGAGCTGCAGCGTGTAGCGCTCGGCGCGGTACTGCTGCTGGATCAGGTTGCGCGCCCAGCAGGCGCCCTGCGATGCCATGTGCGGCACGTCGATCAGTTCGATCGACGCATCGCCATAGGCCAGCGTATGGACCGTGTGCTGGCCGCTGGCGTCGAGGCGCCACTTGGCGAAGCCGCGCGCGAAGAATTCGCTGACGGTCTCGTGCAGCGCGTGCTGCCAGCACACGACGATGCGCAGCATGTCGGGCCGGTCCGCGCGTTCGATCAGGTCGCGCAGCGTCGGGATCAGCTCGGGGTCTCGGTAGCTGGCCATCTGGACAAAAATCGTGGGTTTCATTTCATGAGATGCGGTGATGAGAAGGGAAGGTGTTCGTTCACAGGATGCTCAGCGTGACGGTCGCCGTGGCCTGGATCTGGCCGGCCGTGGGGGTCCGGCTGCCGACCCGCAGCACCGTGGCGTCGAGCGAGAAGCTGGACGCCATCGCGCCATACGGCTCGTGTATGAGCGCGCTGTTGCTGTCGTTGGGCTTGAGGACGTAGGACGTGCTCCGGTCCGCCAGCCGGATCGCCAGGTTGGTGGCGCCGGTGTTGCGGATGAAGCGGGGATCGTCGCCGTCGGGCGTGCCGGCCAGCGTGGCGGTGATCGTGGCGGGCGGGGTCGGGCCGGAGCAGCGCACGGTGAAATCGACCTGCCGCGTGGGGCCCGCGGTGGTGGAGACGTCGGCCGGGCCGAACGGACCGAAGTCGATGTTCAGCGTGCTGCTGTCGACATGACACTTCGGCAGGACCTTGAGTTCGATGCTGTTGACGCTGATGTGCCCGAGTGCAGGAGCAGGCAGGTCGCCGTAGAAGGTGGCAACCGTTCCCAGATTCACCACCGACCGGCTCGGCATGTTGTTGCCGGTCTTGATCAGCTCCATGCGGTATACCGCCCCGGCATTGATGTTGTAGTACACACTGCTGCTGCCTGCCCACGGGAGCGCGACCGGCATGACGTCGACACGCCCGTTGTTGGGGCGCTGATAGCTGAGCCGGAAGCCGACGCCGGGGATGCCGGTGTCATAGATTTTCTGTCCCAGCACGGAAAGCGTGAACGGTGCGAAGAACCCGTAGTTGATTGTCCCGGACGGCGTGATGCAGATGGCAAACCGGAGCCGGTCGTCCATTCTGTATTCGCCTGTCGCGATCGTTTCGCCGATGCCGAGGTCGGGATCGACCTCGGCCGGCCCCGGGAAGTTGATCTGGAACGACGAATACGCCTGGGCTCTGATACCTTCGACGTTGACCGAGTAGTCGATCTCCGGCTGCGTCATCGGCCGGCATTCGGCGAAGGCGCCCGGCGATGCGGCGAGCAGGCCGGCGGCGGACAGGGAGGCCAGTAGCGCGAAAGGTCTTTTCATGGCTGGAAGGGAGTGAGATGGGAACGGCGTGGAAACGAGGCGGGTCCGGGGTGGAAACCCGCGCGGAAGTCGGGGGCGCTGGATAAACGGGAAGGCCGGCCCGGACTACGCATCGACGGCGTCCCACAGCGGCAGCAGGTCGGCGGGGATGATGTGGGCCAGCTCGGAGAAGCGCTTGCCGACCATGCGCTCGGCCTGCCGCAGCAGCACGATGACCGGGCTGCTCGGCTCGTTCTCCTCGAACCACAGGCGCGTGTCGCGGATCGCGGCGAGCGCCTGCCAGCGGTCGGCCGGCGGGCCGGCGCAAGGGCGCGGCGCGTCCGCGGGACCGGCGGCTGCCGGCAGCGCGGGCGCCGCCGGCGGGGCCGCCCGCGTGTCCGGCGCATTGGGCGCATCCGCCGTGTCGCCCGTGTCCGGCATGTCCGCCGCCGGCGCGGGAAGTCCGGCGGGCTGGGCCGCCGCCGCGTGGGGCGATTCCAGGCTGGCCGGCGCGAATGGCTGCAGCAGCTTCGTCAGCGCGCCGAGGTCGGGCGCGTCGGCGCCGAGCGCTGCCCGGCTCCACGCATCGAGTTCGGCGGCGGTCCGCTGCGCCTCGGCGAGCGCCACCACGGCCGGGTCGCGCCTGGCCCACAGCTCGCGCAGCAGCCGGCTGGCCGATTCCGGCGCCAGCGTGTCTTTCTGGCGTGGCACGGCGAAGGCCTTCTCGATGTCGCGCAGCTGCAGTTGCAGCCCCGCCGTCTTGGGCAGCGGGATGTCGCGCGCGTCGGCCAGCGCGCCGTCGGCGTCGGCCAGCGCGGCGATGGCGTTGGCGCACACCACGGGGTCGGGCTCGCCCTCGAAGAACGGCACCGGGTGGAGCGCGTCGCCGTAGCGGTCGAGCATGGCCTTGAGCAGCGCGAGGCTGTCGCGCAGGCCGGCCGCGCCGCCCTGGCGGGTGCGGCAGCGGGCCAGGATCACGGCCAGGCGGATGTCCTTGGTCCGCAGCAGCAGCGCGCGGCAGTCGCGCTCGGCCTCGGCCCAGTTGGCGGGCTGGGGCGCGTCGACGAAATCGCCGTACTGCGCGTCGGCCCGCGGCGCGATGGCGGCCTGCAGCATGACGAAGGCGGGATCGTATTCGAGGTCCGGGCCGCACGGCGCGTCGGCCGAGACGGGTTCCAGAAGATCGGCGTAGCGCAGCGCCGCGGCCGGCGTGTTCGCGTTCATGCGTGAAAATCTCCGAGGTCAGGCACAGTATTTCTCCGGCTCGAACACCATGCCGACGACCGGCAGGTCGTCCAGCGATTCGCCGAGCCAGGTGGAATAGCCGAGCCGCTGCGCGGCGTCGGCGCGCGCCGGCGGCGCCGCGCGCGGCTTGACCAGCAGCTTGATTTCCCAGTCGTACTCGTAGCCGACGAAGGCGCGCACCCAGTCGACCAGCGTGGGCAGGTCGTCGCCATGCGGCGTGAGGCGCAGGTACTGGTCCAGGTCCAGCGGGCCGATCACCAGCCGGAACTTGTGCTGGCAGTCGGGCACCATCTCGCCGAGCATGGCGCCTTCGCACACGATCGAGGACTCGGCCGGCGCGCCCAGCCGGGTGCGCTCCGGCCCGGCGACGCGGATCCAGTGCGCGACGTATTCGTCGACCGCCACCGGCACGCCGAAATAGTGGGACAGCGTGGCCGCCAGTCCGTCCGGGTTGCGCGCCTCGCGCACCAGGTGGGCCGAGGCGGCGTAGCGCGCGTGGGTCGGCGGATGGGTCAGCGCCGCCTCGGCGGTGTCCGTGCCCATCAGGCTGCCGACGTAGAACGAGAACGCCTCGTCGTCGGGGCGGTCGAGCGAGACGGTGGCCTGCGACGCGGCCCAGGCGCGGTAGAACAGCGTGAGCGCGCGCTGGTGGAACAGGTTGGCGAACGCGCTCAGCGTGTGGTCCTGGTGGCTCTCGGCGCGGGTGTAGGCCAGCTCCGTCATGTGCAGCGGCAGCGGCCCCTGCGGCCCCCACAGCCCGAGGCCGAACAGGCGGATGTCCAGGTGGCCGCCGCGCACGTCCAGCGCGGCGATCTCGCGCGGCGCGAAGGCCAGCGACGGCTGCTGGCCGATGCGGAACGGCTCCTGGCCCGGCAGGCTCGCCGTGCCCGGCAGCGGCATGCCGGGCGCGCGCGCGGAGATCGCGCGCAGCAGGCCGAGGAAGCTGGACTGCCACGGCGCGCGCTCGTCGAACCACGCGCGCAGCGCGTCGGGATGGATCGGGGAGCTGGCGTCGACCGGATGCGAGGTGGGCGCGTGCATGGCTACACCGCCCCGCGGCCGCCCATGCGGGCCTTCCAGCGCGTGACGAGGCCGCGCTGCATCGAGCGCAGCTCGGTCTCGGTGAAGACGTTGATCGACACGTGGCGCGCCAGGTAGTGCTCCAGCACCAGCCCGAACAGGTAGGGGCTGACGCCGGAGAAGCCGGTCTCGTCCACGGTCAGCTCGCAGCGCACGCCGCGCCCGTAGACCAGCAGCCCGTGGCCGGGCAGGCGCCGCACCACGGGTTCGGTGCGCGCGCCGACCAGGCTGTCGATCTGCGCGGCCTGCTCGTGGTCGCCGCTGCCGACGAACAGCCGCAGCATGTTGCGCAGCGCCTGCCCGCCGTCGGCGTGGTCGAGCTCGGCCAGCGGCATGTAGTTGAAGCTGAGCTGGCGGATCAGCCGCCAGGCGGTCTCGCCGGCGGCGTAGGGCTCGCGCGGCACGCTCGGCGCGTGCACCAGGCTCACGCCCTCGATCGGCACCGATTCCTGCATGGTCAGGTCGCTGACGCCGTTGCGCGGGATCAGCCGGGGCAGGTCGCGGTTGGTGACCCAGGCCTCCACCGACAGGTAGCGGATGTCGTCGGCGTAGGGCGCCTCGGCCTGGTCGACCAGCGAGACGAAGACCTCGGTGCCGATGTACGGCGTGCGCGTGCCGTACTTGCGCACGTTGGCAGACAGCGTGCGCCGCTCGCGCAGGATGGAGAAGTAGCGGCCGTAGTTGCCGGTGTCGCTGTGCAGGGTCTGGTACAGCGGGTTGAAGACCACCTCGTTCGAGGTCTGCGCCTTCTGGCCGAACACGCGCGACACCGAGAAGACCTCGTAGTCGAGCGGGCGGCTGCGGTCGGGCACCAGGTGGAAGGCGGTCAGCGCGCGGTTGATCTCGACGCGGTCGGTCCGCTTCGGGAACAGGTTGATGACGGGCGTGCAGAACAGCAGGAAGCGCCCGGCGTCGACGTGCGAGGTCAGGGTCTCGGGCAGGCGGTCGAGCAGCAGCACGATCTCCGCTTCCCTGCCGTCGATGGCCGACAGGCCGGCGCCGAGCTGCGTCAGCGCGAAGAAATAGAAGCGCTGGCGGCAGGTGAAATACTCCTGCAGCAGGTTGTGGCCGTGGAAGGTGTTCCACGGCACGGGCAGCAGGCTCTGGTCGGCGCGCAGCCCCTCGAAATCGACCGCGGCGCTGGACACCACATGACCCTCGCCGCGCGCCGCGCCGAACGCGCGCACCACCGAGGCGACGCTGCCGGCGTGGATCAGCTCGAACAGGTGCGAGGCGATGCGCTCGTCGCCGTTGATGTACAGCGGCAGGCGGTCGAGGCCGGCGATCTGCGAGAAGCGGATCTCGCCGACGGTGCGCAGGCGCAGCCGCAGCGCGCCGCGCAACTGCACGTGGGGCCGCAGGTGGCGCTCGGTGGGTGGCAGGTCGGGCGGGATCGCCGTGAGCTTGGCATCGACGATCTCGATCGGCCAGATGGTGACGTCGTGGCCGCTGCGGAACTCGCAGGCGGTCTGCTCGCCGGGCGGCACCGCCGAGCGCAGCACGCTGTGGCGCGGCACCTTGAAGCCCTTGCTAAAATTGCCTTCGCGCAGGCTCGGCCGCAGGCGCGCCACGCCCATCGACGGCGTGGGCGCCATGTAGTTGGGGTAGGTGACTTCGAGCAGGCGCTGGGTGAAACGCGGGAACTCGGCTTCGAGCTTGAGCTGGGTGCGCGCCGACATGAAGCAGAACGCCTCGATCAGGCGCTCCACGAACGGGTCGGCCACCTCGATGCCCTGCATGCCGAGCCGGCGCGCGATCTTCGGGTGCCGGGCGGCGAATTCGCCGGCCAGCTCCCGCATGTAGGTCAGCTCGCGGTTGTAGTGGTCGAGAAACTGCGGGTCCATGTCAGCTGCCTGTGCGTGCGCCCGGATCGAGCGTCACTTTGTTCATTTCGATGTCGAAGGTGCTCTGGATGCGGAACTCCAGCGGATACGGCGACCACTGCATGAGGCCGCTGATCTCGAACACCAGCTTGTTGTAGCTGGCCGCGCCGGGATCGGTCGCGGGGCGGATCGCCACCGACTCGGGAATCAGCCGCGGCTCGAAATGGATGACCGCGGCGCGCAGCAGTTTTTCGAGCGATTCCCAGTTGCGGTCGCTCAGGTAGCTGCCGGACAGCGGCGGCACGCCGTAGTTGACGACGGACGCGGCCGCCGCCGGAAAGCGCGCCGCGTCGAGTTCGCCGTCGAGATTGGTGGTGTTGAGCAGCAGGCTCAGGTCGCGCCGGATGATCCTGCGCATGCCCTCGCCGTCCGGCGCATAGGCGTCGGGGCGCTCGCTGCGCTTGTTGGGCGCGTCGTCCTGCAGCCGGTCGAGCAGCGACGGCAGGTAGGCTGGCCGGTGCCAGTTGTCAGGCTGCCGCATCGCCGTTTCCGTGCGCGAAGCGGCAGCTGCCGAGGTCGAGCAGGCCCCAGTCGCCCTGGTCGGTGCTCCAGGTCTTCTGCCCCAGCCCGATCACGCCGGTGTCGCCGACGTCCGTCCAGCTCGTCTCGCGCGCCAGCCGGCACGGCGTCGGGCCCGCGTCGGAGCCGACGTAGCGGGTCGGCAGGTATCCCTTGAGGACCGTGGCGTCGCGCAGCACCGCGGTGGCCGGGCGCCACACCAGGTCGGTCAGCGTGCCGGCCGGCGTGAAGGTGAGCGACTGCATCTGCTCGAACGGAATCCAGCGGTAGCCGCCGGCCACCGCCATCTCGCAGACCGGGCCCAGGCGCGTGTCGCTTTCGGCCAGCCAGGCGAAGGCGCCCATCTCGGGGCTCTCGCCGGGGCTGGCGGGCGCCTGCTCCAGCGCGGCGCGGCGCAGCGTGTCGGCCGTCGCCACGTCGCCGGCGCCGAGCCGGGCGTTGGCCTGCAGCAGCGTCTCGACCCACGCCGGCGCCGGCGCGATGAAGCCGGGCGTGCGCCGGCCGGCGAACACCTCGATGCGGAACAGCTCGCTCTGGATCAGGCCGCGATGCAGCTGGGCGCGGGCTTCGCCGGCGGGCTCCAGCGTGGCCCAGGTCTGGAGCTGCTTGAGCGCGCGGTTCCATTCGCCGTCGATGCACAGCAGCTGGAACAGCAGCCAGCGTTCCTGCGTATCGGCCGGGCGCTTGCGCACCGCTTCGGCGGTGCGCCGCTGCAACTGGTCGAGCGACTGCGTGCGCAGCATGCCGGCGAGCGTGGCGGCGCTGACGGCATCGGCGGCGGCGGTGGAAACGGTCATGTCAAGGTTGTTCGTCATCGTGGGGTTCCGGTGAAGGGTTCGTGTGTGCCGACGGCGCGTCCGCTGGCGCCTGCGCGCCGGTGCCGGCGGCCTGCGTGTCGGCGTCGATGTCGACGCCGGCGTCCGCACCGATGTCGGTGCCTGTCTCGTCCGGCGCGTCCGTGTCGGTGCGCGCCACCAGCATGGGGAAATGGCTGTCCACGCTGATCAGGTGGTGCTCCTGGCGGGCCAGCAGCGCGGCCTGCGACAGCGCCCGGCCGGCCTTGCGGGCCGGCGCGAGCAGCGCCAGGATCTCGTGGCGGTCTTCCTCGGCGAACAGGTGGTCGGCGCGGAAGGTGTCCATCTCGCCGAGCACGGTGTCGATGTTCTGCTGGCTGCCCAGCAGGTCGCCCAGCAGCGAGCCGGTCTCGAAGCGGCCCCGCGCGTCGAGGAACGGGTCCTCCGGCAGCGGCATGGCGACCTGGGGCCGCCCGATGGCCTTGAGCTCGTGCGCGTCGTGGTCGCGCTCGCGGTGGATCAGCGCGCGGCGGTACTCGGCGAGCAGGCCGGCCAGCGGGTCGGCATCGTCGTCGCTTTCCGGCAGCGCGCCCGGGCCGGCCAGCGGCTCCTCGTCGAAGATGAGCAGCGGCGCCGGCGCGCCCGCCGCCGCGTCGCGGTGCTGCATCGGGTCCGCCTGCGCGCCGGCCAGCGCGGCCAGGTCGCGGAAGTGGGCCGGCTCGCTGCGCGCCAGCGCGTTGCCGATGGCGATCAGGTCGGGCGGCGCGGGCGCGGCGTGGCCGTCCGGCGGCGGCGCTTCGCCGCCGGGCCGCGGAGCGTCGCTCCCGGCCGGGATGGGTTGGTGCGGCCCGGGATGCGCGTGCGCCGCCAGTTTCTCTCTCGACATCGTCAAAGGGTGGTATTTCGCCTGCCTCCATTTCATTTCCCGTTTCCGTTGCCAATGACGGTGCGGAGTGGGAAGGTGAAACGCGGAAGACGGAATAGCGTGTGATGCAAACCGGGGAGATGCTATGCCACGGGCCGATTTGTAGATATAGGAATTGTTCTAAATTTCGGCGGCGCGGCGAATCGCCGATGTGACCCGCACGTCGATCCGTGCGCGCGATCGCGGGCGGGAAATCCAGGCAGGACAAGGCAATGCGCGCCGCCACGCCAGGGAAGTCGCGGCGCGCTTGCGGCGTGGGCAATGCGACGCTTATTCCCGTCCGGTATCGTGAATGCGGAATGTGCTAGGCGGATTTCTTTTATTCCGCCTCATGACATTGCCGACACAATTGAATGAAAGATTGATACTAGTCTTATTGGCAATCGGCAATGATCGCCATTAATGTCTTATTTTTTTCGCACGGCGGATTTCCCGCCCGGCGCTGCCCGCATTCCCGCCTGCATCCCCGCCCGCATCCGGCCCGCTTCCGACTCGCATCCCGCGTGGACAACGGTGCCCCCGATGCGCCGCGCGGCGGATGCGCTCCCGCGCGCACGCCCCATCATTCACGGTCGAGACTATGACGATTTCACGACAGGCTTTGTTCGGCAAGCTCGGAAACTCGCTGTTCCGCAGCGTCGAATCCGCGACGACTTTCTGCAAACTGCGCGGCAACCCCTATGTCGAGCTGGTGCACTGGGTGCATCAACTGCTGCAGGCGCCCGACGGCGACCTGCAGCGCATCCTCCGGCATTGCGAGGTCGACGCCGACGCGCTCGACCAGGACATCCTGCGCGCGCTCGCCGCGCTGCCCGCCGGCGCGAGCTCGATCAGCGACTTCTCGCATCACATCGAGACCGCGATCGAGCGCGCCTGGGTGCTGGCCACGCTCGATTTCGGCGACCGCCGCATCCGCGGCGCGTGGCTGCTGGCGGCGCTGGTCAAGACGCCGGAGCTGCGGCGCGTGCTGCTGTCGGTCTCGCCGGCGTTCGGCAAGATTCCGCTCGACGGGCTGCGCGAGATGCTGCCGGCGTGGATCGACGGCTCGCCCGAGGCCGACGACGCGCCCTACGACAACAGCGATTTCTCCGCCGCGCTGCCGGGCGAGGCATCGTCCGCGCTGGCCGCGCCGGCCGGCGGCGCGCCGCTCGAGCAGTTCTGCTCCGACCTGACCGCGCGCGCCCGCGCCGGCGAGATCGACCCGGTGGTCGGCCGCGAGCTGGAGATCCGCACCATGATCGACGTGCTGCTGCGCCGCCGCCAGAACAACCCGCTGCTCACGGGCGAGGCGGGCGTGGGCAAGACCGCGGTGGTCGAAGGGCTGGCGCGCGCCATCGTCGACGGCGACGTGCCGCCCAAGCTGGCCGACGTGCGGCTGCTGAGCCTCGACGTCGGCGCGCTGCTGGCGGGCGCCAGCATGAAGGGCGAGTTCGAGGCGCGCCTCAAGGGCGTGATCGAGGCCGCGGCGAAGTCCGCGATGCCGGTGATCCTGTTCGTCGACGAGATCCACACGCTGATCGGCGCGGGCGGGCAGGCCGGCACCGGCGACGCCGCCAACCTGCTCAAGCCGGCGCTGGCGCGCGGCACCATCCGCACCATCGGCGCCACCACCTGGGCCGAGTACAAGCGCCATATCGAGAAGGACCCGGCGCTCACGCGCCGCTTCCAGGTACTGCAGGTGCCCGAGCCGGAAGAAGCGGCCGCCATCGACATGGTGCGCGGCCTCGTGCAGACCTTCTCGGGCCACCACGGCGTGGTGGTGCTGGACGAGGCGATCCGCGCGGCGGTGACGCTGTCGCATCGCTACATCCCCTCGCGCCAGTTGCCGGACAAGGCCATCAGCCTGCTCGACACCGCCTGCGCGCGCGTGGCGCTGTCCCAGCACGCGCCGCCGCGCGAGCTGCAGGACGTGCGCCAGCGCCTGCAGGCCGCCCGCGTCGAATGCGAGCTGCTCGACAGCGAGCGGCGCATCGGCATCGGCAACGACCAGGCGATGGCCGCCGTGGGGCGGCGCATCGCCGCGCTGGAAGCCGACGAGCGCGCGCTGGAGGCGGGCTGGCAGGCCCAGGCGGGCGCCGCCCAGGCGCTGCTGCGCGCGCGCGAGGCCGGCATGCCGCCGGCGGCGCTGGCCGAGCTGGAGCAGGCGCTGTCCGACCTGCAGCAGGAGTCGCCGCTGGTGTTTCCCGAGGTCGGCGAAGCCATCGTGGCGGAGATCGTCTCCGACTGGACCGGCATCCCGGTCGGCCGCATGGTGACGGACGAAGTGGCCGCCGTGCAGGTCCTGCCCGATACGCTCGCGGCCCGCGTGATCGGCCAGGGCGACGCCCTGCGCCAGATCGGCGAGCGCGTGCAGACCGCGCGCGCGGGCCTCACCGACCCCGGCAAGCCGCTGGGCGTGTTCCTGCTCGCCGGCCCGTCCGGCGTGGGCAAGACCGAGACCGCGCTGGCGCTGGCCGAGGCGCTGTACGGCGGCGAGCAGAACCTCATCACGATCAACATGAGCGAGTACCAGGAAGCCCACACCGTGTCCGGCCTCAAGGGCGCGCCGCCCGGATACGTCGGCTACGGCGAGGGCGGCGTGCTGACCGAGGCGGTGCGCCGGCGGCCCTATTCGGTGGTGCTGCTCGACGAAGTGGAGAAGGCCCACGGCGACGTGCACGAGATGTTCTTCCAGGTCTTCGACAAGGGCTACATGGAAGACGGCGACGGCCGCTACATCGACTTCCGCAACACCACCATCCTGCTCACCAGCAACGTCGGCTCCGACCTGAGCGTGAACCTGTGCGCCGACGAGGCGCTCGCGCCGGACCACGAAGGCCTGTGCGCGGCGCTCGGCCCGGCCTTGCTGACGGTGTTCCCGGCCGCCTTTCTCGGCCGCGTGACCGTGGTGCCGTACCGCCCGCTGGCGCAGGAAGCGCTGTCGCGCATCGTCGCGCTGCACCTCGACCGCGTGGTCAGGCGCATGGCCTCGAACCACGCGATCGGCCTGACCTACGCGCCGGCCGTGGTCGACTACATCACCGGCCGCTGCCTGGTGCAGGAGACCGGCGCGCGGCTGCTGATCGGCTTCATCGAGCAGCACGTGCTGCCGCGCCTCGCCGCGCAATGGCTCGGCGCGTTCTCGTCGAAGCGCGCGCTGCGGCGCATCGAGATCGACGTGGCCGACGCGCAGGCGGCGCCCGCCGAGGCGTTCGTCTTCCGCGTGTTCGACGGCGACGCGCAGTGAATCCGGCGTGGCCAGGCGCGGGCACCGCAACGCGCGCGCGGCCGACGCCACGGTCCACGAGGCGGCGGTCGGGACGGGGCACGGCCCCGGTCGCGCGGCGCTGCAACGGCGGCGGCGGTCCCGGCCACGCCAGGCAGCCCGGGTACGCGCCCGGGCCGGCGCGCGGGGAAAGGGCGGCCGCATGCGCACGGTGATATCCGTCGCGTATTCGCTTCCCGCTTGCCTGGCCCTGGCCGCGTCGCTGCTTGCCATGCCGGCGCGGGCCGGCGGCGTCGAGGACGCGCGCGCGGCATGCAGCGCCGGCTCGCAGGCCGGCATGCGCGATTGCCTCGCCGGCAAGGCGCGCGCGAGCGAGCACGCGCTGCGGCGAGCCGAGCGGCAGGCCGTGGCCGCGCTCGCCGCGTGGGACGAGGACGCCAGGTACACCACCGCCGCCGCGCGCAAGCTCAAGGCATCCGGCGCGGTTTTCGCGCGCTACCGCGACGCGCAGTGCGAATTCGCCGCCGCGCTTGGCGGCGGCGGTGCCGGCAACACGCACGAGATGCTCGGCCTCGCGTGCGTGGCCGAGATGAACGCGCGGCGCGCCGCGCAGATCGGCAGCGCCGTTGCCGACTTGCCGCCGCGGTAGGCGGAGGCCGGCGCGGGCACGGCACCAGCTACCGTGCCCGCACCGACGGCCTTCGCGCCGGCAGCCACGGCATGGGGCCGTGGCGGGGCCCGCGCGGCATCGCAATCCCGCCAATTCGTCACATCATCCACGGTTTTGCTGCACCGCCCACGATTTGGTACTTGTCTTATTTCATGTGCCGGGACATTTACAGATACTAGCCACGTCCCATCCATTCATCGAAGTGACCACCATGAGGAAAGACGAAGGCAGCTTTCGTGCGCAAGCTGTGCAAATTGCGCAAGCTGTGCGGCCCCGCCGCACGATCGCGGCCGGCGCCATCGCGGTGCTTCTGTCGTCCGCATGCGGCTGGGCAGTGGCTGACAACATCGTCACCGCATTCGGGCGGGATCTCGCGTTCCCCGCGCTTGCCGCGCCGGGCACCGTGCTGGTCCGCGAGTCGGTGACGCCGCAGCAACTGTGCGGGGCGCCGACCTGCACGCTGGCACGGCCCTCGTTCTGGGTCCACGGCGGCGCCTATACCGCGGCCGGGCCGGTGGTCGACGTCGACGTGTCCGGCATCGGTCTGCAGGTGCTGCTCAACGGTGCTCCGCTCACCACGACCACCTTTGCGCCGGCAGTCACCATATCCAGTCCGCTCGAGGTGCAACTGGTGCGCACCGAGGCGACGATGTCGCAGGGGGATCTGGCTGGCGGCTGGCGCGCGAACCTGAACCTTTGCGCGACCGCGACCCCGGGCTATAGCGCCTGCTACAGCTACCAGCGCTTCGCCTCGATCCAGCTCGCCGGCAAGATCAAGCCCATCGCCGGCACCTGCCAGACGCCGAGCCAGACCATCACGCTGCCGCCCGCGCAGAAGCGCGCGTTCACGGGCGCGGGCAGCACCACCGGCGAGATCGGCTTCGAGGTCCGTCTGCTCAATTGCCCGCCCGGCTACAACCGCGTCGGCTACGCGCTCGATCCGGCCGGCGGCACGGTCGCCAACGCGCCCGGCGTGCTGCCCGCGGGCTCGGGTTCCAGCGCGGGCGGGGTCAATATCCGGCTCACGGACAGCGGCGGCACGCCGGTGACGTTCAAGCAGTCGGTGCAGGTCGGTGCCTACGACAAGGGCACGGGCGGATCGTATGCGATCCCGATGAAGGCAGCCTATTTCCAGACCGGCGATACGGTCACGCCGGGCACCATCACTGGCGCTGTTACCGTGCTGATCGACTACCAGTAGATTCCCCGGCGGCCCTCGTTCTCCGGCCGGCAGCGCCGGCAGGGCGGCGGATTGTGCCGGGTTAGCGTCGGCATAGCGCGGGTCCGCATCGGGGCGCGGCTAGTGGTGATGCTCCTGGTCGTCCTCGACGGGCAGGCCCACGCCGACGCCCATCCCGCCACCACCGCCACCACCACCACCACCGCCTCCTCCCATGCCACCGCCGGACTTTCCCTCGCCGCCCTTGGCGCCGCCTTCGGCCTTGCCGCGCGCCGCGGACGGGCGGGCCGGTCCCTGCTTCGGAATCTGCAGGCTGGCCGGCACCGGCTCCAGGTCGAGCACCTGGCGGATGAAGTTGCGCAGCGAGACCACCAGCTCGTCGGTATGCGTCGGCCGGCCCGCGGCCAGCTCCGCGGCCGCCTTCGACGCCAGCAGGACCTGTTCCTCGGTGCCGAGCAGGATGATGTCGGACAAGGCCGCCTCGACCGCGTCGCGCATGCGCCGCGAGCGGTCGACGCTGGGCCATGCGCCGGCGGCCGGCGCATCCGCCGCGATGGCGCCGGCCGCCTGTTCCGCGTCGGGGCCGTCCGCGCCCGCGCTCCGCCGGCGCAGGTCGCGCAGGTGCGTGGGATCGACCGCGAGATTGCCGGTGAACGAGCCGCCCAGCGTCTTGTAGGCGGCGATGAGCGTGCGCAGGCGTTCGTTGATCTGCCGGTTCTCGCGCTCGCGGCGCTGCTGGATCGTCTGCATGACGACGAGGCGTATGCCGACGCCGATCAAGGTGATCAAGGCCAGCCCGAACAAGGTCGAAAGCAGGCCCTGCCAGGAACTGAAATCCAGGTTGCGCATGTGGCGGCTCCGAGGGCTGGGATGCCGAATCTTAGCGGATGGGCCGGTCGGGCTTCCGCGGCGCGCCGGCGGACCGCATCGGGATGCCGGGGGCTCGCGGCTCATTCGCGCCGGAAGTCTTCGCCGCGCGTTGCGCCGGCAAAAAAAAAGAGCCCCGCGCGGCGGGTACGCGCGCGGGGCTGGGCAGGACTGATGGTCGGGGGCGCCGCACCTCCTCTGGAGGCACGAGCGCATCTTACGCAACGGCCGCCGGTTCAAAACGCGGAGTAGCGCGGCCAATTCCGCTCAATCCCGGTTTTGTCCGCGTGGACGGACGCGCCGTCGCGTTTCAGGGCAGTTGGCCGGCCAGGAAGCGGGTGGGGATCTTGTCTGCCATTGGAAACATGGAGAAATAGGGCTGTGCCTCGGCCAGCACGCGCCGCACGCTCGGGCGGCTCACCAGCCGCTCGAAATAGGCGGCGAGGTTCGGGTGCGTGTCGGCGAACGGCTGCGCGATGCCCGCGTAGAACAGCGCCGGCGTGGCCGCGCAGTCGGCCAGCGAGAACTGTTCGCCGGCGGCCCAGGTGCGCTCCGCCATGTGCTTGTCGGCCACGCCGTAGGCGGTGCGCAGGCCGGCCAGCGCATCCGCCACGCCGCGCGGGTCGCGCTCGGCTTGCGGGCGCAGGCGGTCGCCGACGATCTTCTGCATCGGCAGGTGCACGTAGAGATCGAACAGGCGGTCCCACAGGCGCGCTTCGCGCCGGCCGTCGCCGTCGGCGGGCAGCAGCGGCCGCGGGCCGGGATAGTGGCGGTCGAGGTACTCGATGATGATGGTGCTCTCCGGCACCGTCTGCGCGCGCGCGTCGTCGCGCAGCACCGGGAACTTGCCGACCGGCCACAGCGCCACGAAGGCGGCGCGGTCGGCCGCGTCGCCGAGGTCGACGACGCGGCCGGCGAACGGCGTGCCGTTCTCGTAGAGCGCGATCAGGACCTTGTGGCAGAACGATGACAGCGGATGATAGTGCAGCGTCAGGGCCATGACATTTCCTCCTTGCCGTTCGGCGCAGCCGGGGCCTGGCGTGCGCCGTCACATCGCCTTCATGTTGCCTTCATGTCGCCGTCATGTCCCCATCACGTCGCCGCCATGCGCGGCGGGCGCGGCCGCGCGGCGACCGCGAAGGCGATCTGCACCAGCCCGGCGGCCAGCCCCAGCATCACGCCGATCTGCCAGGCCAGGGTGTAGGACCCGAGGGCATCATAGACCAGCCCGCCGCCGAAGGCGCCCACGAAGCTGCCGATCTGGTGGCTGAAGAACGCCACCCCGCCCAGCATGGCCTGCCAGCGCAGACCGAAGGTCTCGGCGATCCAGCCGGCCACCAGCGGCGCCACGCCCAGCCACAGGAAGCCCATCACGGCGGCGAAGACCAGCGTGCTGGCCGGCGTGGGCGGCGAGGTGAAATACCACGTCAGCGCCAGCGAGCGGATGGTGTAGATGGCGCCGAGCAGCAGCAGCTTGTTGACGCGCCCGCCGGCCCAGCCGAAGAACAGGCTGCCCAGCACGTTGAAGCCGCCGATCACGCCGAGCGCCTTGGCGCTGAGCATCGGGTCCATGCCGCAGATGTCGAGGTAGGAGGGCAGATGCGTGGTCAGGAACACCAGTTGCATGCCGCACACGAAATACGCCGCGCCCATGACCAGGAACGGC
Organism: Cupriavidus sp. FW216-B1; assembly: GCF_058789195.1. Taxonomy (NCBI): domain Bacteria; kingdom Pseudomonadati; phylum Pseudomonadota; class Betaproteobacteria; order Burkholderiales; family Burkholderiaceae; genus Cupriavidus; species Cupriavidus sp. FW216-B1. The sequence continues at coordinate 136,081 of NZ_JBYTEL010000007.1, forward strand.
GTATGGTGCAGCGCGGTGCCCAGCGCCTCGCGCGCGTTCTGCTGCACGCCGCCCGGCGGCACCGGCAGCGGCAGGCGGTCGACGCGGCCGGCGAACCACGCCGCCGGCAGCATCACCAGCGCGAGCACCACGAAGGCCGCCAGCCCCACGCGCCAGCCGTAGGCTTGCGCCACCACCTGCCCGACCGGCGCGGCCACCAGCGCGCCCAGCGAACCGGCGCCCGAGACGATGCCCAGCACCGTGCTGCGCAGCGCCACCGGCACCGGGCGCGCGGCCACCGCCATCGCGAAGGCGCTGCCGGTGCAGGCCATCGACGCGCCGATGGCCACGCCGGCGCCGAGCGTGACCCCGACGATGCCCTGCGCGGTGGCCAGCATGACCAGCCCGAGCACGTACAGCAGCGAGCCCGCCATCATCAGCGGCCGGAAGCCCACGCGCGCGGCCCACGCGCCCGCGATCGGCTGCAGCAGTCCCCAGGCCAGGTTCTGCACCGCGATGGCGGCCGTGAAATCGGCAACCGAGATGCCGATGCCCCTGGTCAGCGGCGGCATGAAGATGCCCAGGCTCTGGCGCAGGCCCATCGCCAGGCTCAGCATGACGGAGGCGCCGAGCAGGATCGGCAGGACGGGACGGAGTTCGGACAGGCGGGAAGGCGCGGCGGTGCTCACGAGGAATTGTCTCTGTCTTTGTATTGTTCTTGTTGTTTTGTTTTTCTTCCGGTTTTCTTCCGGTTTTCTTCCGGTATCGCGCGCCGCGCGGGCCGGAGGCTCAGGCGAGGGTAAGGCCGAACCGGAACGGAAGTCAATGCGCGGGCCGGCTCGGGGTTTTGCCCGGCGGCGCGCGGGCGGCCGGAACGCCTATGCTTGAGCGGACGCCTACTTTCCCGCCAGCCCATGCCGAATGTCCGCCGATCCGCCGTCCTGATGAGCCTGGCGCTGGCCACGCTGCTGGCCGGCTGCGTGACCCGCTACCGCGTCGAGGCCGGCACGCCCGCCGCGCGCGTGCGGCTCGTGACCAATACGGACGACAACACCACCTTCAGCGTGGTCGATGCCGGCAAGTGCCCCAAGCCGCCGCGGCCCGCGCTGCTGGCGGCCACCGGCCACCAGGCGGCGGCCATCGGCAAGGAGGAAGACCTGAAGATGTGGGGCATCTCGCCGGAGCCGCCCGCGCGCACGCGCGAGCGCTGGCTGGTGGCCAGCCAGCGCATCTACCTGACGGCGGCGGCGACCTCGGCGGCGGACGACCAGCCTTACCGCTGCGCGATCGGCGTGTCGTTCGTGCCGCTGCCGGGCTGGCAGTACGAGCTGCGCTACCAGCGCAACGCGGCGGCCCGCAACTGCGCCGGCCAGGTGCTGCGGCTGCTGCGCGCGCCCTCGGGCGAGATCGTGGCCACGCCGGACCCCACGCAGCAGGTGTTCCGCGGCTTCGAGCCGGACGCGGTGTGCGCGTCGCCGTGAGGCGCGGGCCGCCGGCTAGGGCTAGGGCCGCGCGGCCACCGGCGCCGCGGCCGGCGGCATGGCGCTCGCGTAGGGCGCGTCCGTGAGCGTGCGCAGGAAGGCCGTGATGTCGTCGATCTCCGCCTCGGTCAGCGCCGGCGTGGTGCCCGCGCGCCGGTTCATCGGCGTCGCGTTGACGTTGACGTTGCCGCGGTAGGCGGCGGGCACGTCGTCGAAGGGCTTGCCGCCGCGATACCACTTGCCGGGATCGGTCGAGCGCGTGTTGTAGAACGCCACCGCGTCGCGCAGCGTGGTGAACACGCCGTTGTGCATGAAGCTCTGGCGCACCGCCACGTTGCGCAGGCCGGGCGTGCGCAGGTAGCCGCACCATTGCGCCGGTTCGGGCCAGCGCAGGCGGCGCGCGGTGTCGCACAGGCCGTTGTCGAAATGCTTCGGGTCGCGGTTGGCGGGCAGCGCGCGGTTGCGCGGCACGGCGATGGCGTCGTAGCCGAAGTCGGTAAACAGCGAGCGCTCGGGCCGGCTGGCGGTGTCCGCCAGCGTGTGGCAGCTCATGCAGTTGCCCTTGTCCGGGTTCTTGAACAGCGCCAGGCCGCGCGTTTCCTGCGGCGACAGCGGCGCGCGCCGGCGCAGGTAGTCGTCGAAGCGCGAGCTGAACGGCGCCATCTCGTCGCTTTGCAGGTAGGCCTCCAGCGCGCGGCCCAGCGCCAGCATCATCTGCGCGGGATCGCGTTGCGCCGCGGGGCCGAAATGCGCGGCCAGCGCGGGCGCCAGTTCCGTGCTCCCGACCTTGCGCAGCAGGCGCGCCGGCGTGCCGTTGTTCATCTCCTCGGGGTCGAGCAGCGGGCCGCGCACCTGCTCGGCCAGCGTGTCGGCGCGGCCGTCGGCGAACAGGCCGCCGAACGGCGAGGCGTAGGGCGCGTCGTCGTCCTGGTAGAAGTGCCGGCGCGGGACGTAGCGCACGTACAGCAGCGAGGGCGCGTTGCGCAGGCTGAAGTGCCCGGGCCGGCTGCCCTGCGGCACGCGCGGCCCGGCCAGCGCGGCCGGCGAGAGCGTGGGCGCGAACGCGCGCGCGGGGTCGTGGCAGCCGGCGCAGGACAGGCCGCGCGGCTCGGACAGGCGCGTATCGAAGAAGATGCGCCTGCCGAGCGCGGCGAGCGCCGGGTCGGGGCGGAACACGGCGGCGGTCGGGTCGACCCTGGCGGCCACCTTGGGCGTGCCATTGCCGATGATGTCGACCACCACCGATGGCGGCGCGCCCGGCGTCAGCACGGTGTCCGCGGCGGGCGCGGTGGATGCGGTGGGCGCGCCGGCCGCGAGGCCCGCGGCCAGGACGGCAGCGCCGGCGGCAAGTCTCCGCGCCGCCCGCGCGATGCGGATGCCGGCGGGCCGGGCCGCGCAGGCGGCGCGAACCGATGCCGTCACGGCGCCAGGAAGCCCGTCTTGTCGCAGGCCAGCGTGGTGCCGGTCTGCGCGCAGGTGGCCATGAGCTTGCCGGCCACGCTGTAGGCCTTGAAGGTCCAGCCGGTGGCGGGCGCCGGGCTGCGCTCCATCAGCAGGAAGCCGAAGCTGTTGTGATGGGTGATCTTGTCGATGGTGGTGCCCGGCGCGGGCACGGCGCCCGGCGTGAGCGGGTCGGGCAGGGCCACGTCCAGGTTGTCGCCGCCGTTGCCGGACACGATGGTGGCCGGGTGGTTGGAGGCGAAGCTGATGGCCTGGAAGTCATGCACGTGGCCGTGCAGCGCCACCTGGATGCCCGGCGGGTAGTAGGCCTGGGCGTTGAGGCTGCTCATCACCGACTGCAGCGCCAGGTTGCCCGGCGCCGGCGCGCTGCCCGCCACCGGCGCGAAGCCGAGCACCGGATGGTGGTTGGTGAACATGGTGTTGACCATGCCTGGCTTGCTGGCCAGCCAGCCCACGGTCTGGAACTGCTTCTGGTAGGCGATGAACTGCGGGTCGCTGGTCGGCAGCGCGGTCTTGCCGGCCTTGGCCGAGTCGAACACGATGACCTGCGAGTCGGTGCCCAGCGCCACCGTGTAGGGCTCGGAGTAGTTGGCGCTGCCGTCGTTGGCCGGGTCGTTGCACGAGCGGGCCTCGGTGTACGGGCGCGGGTCGAGGAAGCGGAACCAGCCCTGGCCGGCGCGCGCGCATTCCTCGTGGTTGCCGCGCACCACCACCCACGGCGCCCTGGCCATCAGCGCGGCGGCGGGCCTGAACAGGTCGGCCTGCCAGGTATCCCAGCCATAGCCCCACGGCGTGCCCTGGCAGCCGGCGATGTCCGGCGGGCACAGGTTCTCGCGGTAGTGGTAGTCGCCGATGTGCAGCACCAGGTCCGGGTTCATGGCGGCGGCAGTGGCCGCGAGTGTGGCGAACGGCCACACGGCGGTGTCGCTGCACGGCTGGTAGGCGTTGTCGGCCTTCTTCAGGCGGCAGCCGGTATCGGCCAGCACCAGCACGCGCCGGGGACTGGCCTTGGGCAGCGGCAGGGCGCGCCCGGCCACGCTGGCGGCGGCGGCGCCGGCCGGCAGCGTGGCTTCGCACGCCGAGACCGGGAAATCCGAGGGCTTGGAGTCGGCCGGCGCGCTGGCGGTGGGGCGCAGCGGCATGGTGCCGGCGCCCACGCGCAGCGCCATGCGCTGCTGCACGCCGTCCACGGTCAGCAGCGGGCACACGGCGTTGGCGGGCGGGGCGTCGCCGGCGGCGGCCGGCGCCGCATAGCTGGTGATCACGCGGGCGATGGCCTGGTTGCTGTCGCCGATCTCGACCCACGCGGCCTGGATGTTGGCGGCGGCGCTGGCGGCGTCGCCGGCCGGAGCCGCAGGCGCGGCCGGCGCGGTGGGAACGGCGGGGGCGATCGCGGCGGCGGCCGCGTCCGGGTTCTCGCTGCCGCAGCCGTACAGCGCGGCCGCCGTGGCCAGCACGGCCAGCATGGCGGCCATGCCGGGGCGCACGTGGTGCTTGTTCTTGTGAGTGCCCATTCTTGTCTCCCTGTCAGTGGCGAGCGCGACTATAGGGAGGCGATGTTGCGTCGGGATGACGCTTGTGTGTCAGCGTGGCCGGCGGCTGTGCGTGCCGGCGCGGGCCTGCTTGGGGGATTGCTCTGGCGATAGTTCTGGCGACGGCTTGGGCGACCGTTTGGGGGCTTGTCCCGGGGCCTGTTTGCGGCTCGCCTTGCCGGCCGCTTCATCGGCGCGCCGGCCCGCGTGCCTGCCGGCTTCGGCCGCGGCCAGCCGCAGCTCGCGCGGCAGCGCCGCCAGCGCGGCCTGGAAGAAGCGCCGCTCGGCCGGGCGCAGCTTGCCCAGCAGCCCGGCCAGCCGCTCCACGGCGGCGAAGGCGGCCGGCGTGGCGCCATGCTCGAAGGTCTCGAACCAGCTCGCTTCGAGCAGCAGGTTGGCCAGTTGCAGGGCGCCGTAGCGCACGTGGCCGCCGTCGTGCTCTTCCAGCGCGAAGCCGGCCAGCGACGACCAGCTGATGAAGCCCTTGGCCCGCGCGAACGGCGCGTGGAACGGGCGCAGCGCATCCACCGCGTCGTCCAGCCGCAGTGGCCGCTGCGCGCGGAAGTCGGCGAGCGCGCCGCCGCCGTCCTGTTTGCAGTTGCCGCGCGCGATGCGCAACAGGAAGATGATGTTCCACGCCGAGCCGCCGCCCACGCCGAAGCGGTCGCAGATCCATTCGGACAAGCCCAGCCAGCGCACCGCCTGGCGCTGCACCTGCCCGGCCGGCCACGCGCGTGCGGGGTCGATCAGTGCGTGGTTCCAGAACAGCCACAGGCACAGGCCGAGGTTGGCCGCGACGTGCTGCGCGGCGGGCGCCATGTTACGCAGGTTACAGCGCGCGGCCTTGGCGCCGGCGCGCCGTCCTCCTATGCTGCGCTTCGTAGCCCGGGCCCGGGCGTCATCCCCGACAAGAACACGACACCACGGAGAACATCTTGAAGCGATTCGTAATCCTCGCCGCGCTGGGCGCGGCGCTGGCCATGCCCGCGGCCCGGGCGGACGTGCTGTGCACCGTGATGGCCGACGCCGCCACCGGCAGGCTGCTGACGCAGGAAGGCGACTGCGGCACGCGCGTCACGCCGGCATCCACCTTCAAGCTGCCCATCAGCCTGATGGGGTTCGACGCGGGCCTGCTGGTCGACGCGCACGCCCCGGCCATGCCCTACCGCGCCGAATACGGCGACCGCAATCCCGCGCGCCGGGTCACGACCGATCCCGCGAGCTGGATGAAGAACTCCATCGTCTGGTATTCGCAGCAGGTCACGCGCCAGCTTGGCGAGACCCGCTTCCGGCGCTATGTCGACGCCTTCCAGTACGGCAACCGCGACGTCACCGGCAACCCGGGCCGGCATGACGGCCTGACCCATGCGTGGCTCGGCGCCTCGCTGCGGATTTCCCCGCTGGAGCAGGTCGCCTTCCTGCGCAAGGTGGTCCGGCGCGAACTGCCGGTCAGCGCGCGGGCGTACGACATGACCAGCCGCATCAGCGCGCTCGGCACGCTCGCCAACGGCTGGGCCGTGCACGGCAAGACCGGCACCGGCGCCCCGCGGCTGGCCGACGGCGGCGAGGACTGGGACCACGCCTATGGATGGTTCGTCGGCTGGGCGGAGAAGGATGGCCGCGGCGTGGTCTTCGCCCGCCTGATCCAGGACGCGAAGAAAGAGGCGGAGTATGCCGGCCCGCGCGCCCGGGCGGCCTTCATGAAGGAGCTGCCGGGCCGGCTCGACGCCGTTGCCGCGCTGCCGTAAAAGGCCGCCGCGCTCGACGCCGGCCCGTCTACCGCCCCAGCTGCCCCAGCACCATGCCGACCTCGGCCAGGCTGTTGTCGATCAGCCGTCCCATGTACGAGCTCATCTGCGGCATCACCAGCGCCATCATCAGGAAGCCGCCGGCCAGCGTGACCGGGAAGCCGACCGCGAAGATCGACAACTGCGGCGAGGCGCGGTTGAGGATGCCCATCGCCAGGTTGAGCGTGAGCAGCGCGGCGATCAGCGGCAGCGCCAGCAGCATGCCCGACGAGAACACGCTGGCGCCGGCCGCCGCCACCGCCGACCAGCCCTCGCCCGAGAGCGGCTGGGACGAGATCGGCAGGGTGGCGAAGCTGTCGGCGAGCGTGGCCAGCAGCATCAGGTGGCCGTCCATCGCCAGGAACATCAGGGTGGCGACCACGTTGAGGAAGCGGCCCAGCACCATCGTCTGGCCGCCCGAGGAGCGGTCGTAGAACGAAGCGAACGACAGGCCCATCTGCAGGCCGATGGTCTCGCCGGCGTACTGCACGGCGGCGAAGGCCAGCCGCATGGTGAAGCCCACCGCGAGGCCGATGCCGACCTCGTTGAGGATGATGAGGAAGCCTTCGAAGGAATACACCGGCGCCAGCGGCAGCTTGTCGATGGTGGGCGAGACGATCATCGCGATCAGCGCGGCCAGGGCGACCTTGGCGCGGCGCGGGATGGTGGACTCGCCGAACAGGGGCGCCGTGCTGAGCAGCGCCAGCAGCCGGAACAGCGGCCACAGGAACGCGGCGATCCAGGCGTAGAGCTGGGCGGAGGTGACGGACAGCACGGCGGGCGCGGTGTGAGGGCAGCGCGGGCGCTACGCCCGCATCAGTGCACCAGGGCGGGAATGCCCTGGAAGACTTCGCGCATGTAGTCGACGAAGGTGTTGATCATCCACGGGCCGGCCAGCACCATCGTGGCGAACAGGGCCAGCAGCTTGGGGATGAACGACAGCGTCATTTCGTTGATCTGGGTGGCGGCCTGGAACAGGCTGACCACCAGGCCGGCCACCAGCGCCACCAGCAGCAGCGGTGCCGCCAGCATCAGGGTCATCTTCATCGCCTGGGTGGCGATGCTCATTACGGTTTCCGGCGTCATGATGGAGCGGTCTCGGTGGGGACGCGGCGGGCGCGCCCCGTGTTCAGTTCAGGAAACTCTGCGCCAGCGAACCCAGCAGCAGTTGCCAGCCGTCCACCAGCACGAACAGCATCAGCTTGAACGGCAGCGAGATGGTGGCCGGCGGCACCATCATCATGCCCATCGCCATCAGCACGCTGGCGACCACCAGGTCGATGATGAGGAACGGGATGAAGACGGTGAAGCCGATCTGGAACGCGGTCTTGAGCTCGCTGGTGACGAAGGCCGGCACCAGGATGCGCATCTGCACGTCCTCCGGGCCCTGCATCTCGGGCGCCTTGGCCATCTGCGCGAACAGCGCCAGGTCCTTCTCGCGGGTCTGCTTGAGCATGAAGGCCTTGAGTGGCACGGCGGCCTTCTCGGCGGCGTCCTCCAGGCTGATCTTGTTTTCGCTCAGCGGCTTGTAGGCGTCGGTGTAGACGCGGTCGAACACCGGCGACATGACGAAGAAGGTCAGGAACAGCGACAGCCCCACCAGCACCTGGTTGGGCGGCGAGGTGGCGGTGCCGAGCGCGTTGCGCAGCAGGCCCAGCACGATGATGATGCGGGTGAAGCCGGTCATCATCAGCATGGCCGCCGGCAGGAACGACAGCGAGGTCAGCAGGACCAGCGTCTGGACCGACAGCGACCAGGTCTGGCTGCCGCCGGGGCCGGCCCGGCTGGTCAGCCCGGGCAGCGCCTGGGCCTGCGCCAGGGCGGGCAGCAGCACCAGCGCCAGGCAGGCGGCGGCCAGCGCGGCGGCGAAGGCCAGCCGCGAGGGCTGGCCGGCGCAGGCGCGCAGAGCCTGCAGGCGGCCTCGCAGCCGCTGCTGGAAAACGCGCCGCGAGGCGCCGGGCAGGAAATTCATGACTTCAGGTTGTGTTGCATGGCGCGCAGCAGCTTCTGGCCGAAGCTGCCGCTGCCCGCCGGATTGGCCGGGCCGCCGCGCTCGGGGTCCGGAGACTGGCCCGGCGCCCGCGCGGCCTGCGCGGGCAGGGTATGGAGCGTGCGGATCTCGCCGGCGCTGACGCCCAGCACCAGGCAGGTGTCGCCCACCTCCACCATCACCAGGCGCTGGCGCGGGCCGAGCGCGGTGCTGCCGACCACCTTCATGGTGCCGCCCTGGCCGTGGCGGACCAGGCCGGCGCGGCGCGCCAGCCAGGCCAGCAGCAGGATCAGGGCGATGACGGCGAACAGGCCGAGGCCGGCCTGGGCCATGCTGGCCGCGCCGCTGGGGCCGACGTGGCCCGCGGCGGCGCCGGTACCGGCCGCGATGCCGGCCGTGGCGCCGGCGGCGGGGGGATTGCCCGCGGCGGCGCTGGCTTGCGCCGCCGCCGGCGCAGCCTGCGCCAGCGCCAGGCCGGCGACGAGCCCGGCGGTGGCCATCCGGCGCAGGCTGGCGATCATCTGTTGAGCTTCCGGATGCGTTCGGACGGCGTGATGATGTCGGTCAGGCGGATGCCGAACTTGTCGTTGACCACCACCACTTCGCCCTGGGCGATCAGGTAGCCGTTGACCAGCACGTCCATCGGCTCGCCGGCCAGGCCGTCGAGTTCCACCACCGAACCCTGCGCGAGCTGCAGCAGGGTCTTGATGGGCACCTTGGTGCGGCCGAGCTCCACCGTGAGCTGCACGGGGATGTCGAGAATCATCTCGATATCGTTGTGGAAGCCGCTCGGCACCTCCTTTTCCAGCGGCTGGAAGACCTTGGAGGCGGCCGGCGTCGCGGCTGCGGTGGCGGCTGCGACTGCCGGTGCCGGCGCGGCAGCAGCGGCGAGATCCTCGGCGCTGGTCTGCTCGGCCAGGGCGCTGGCCCAGTCGTCCATCGGGTCGGCCGGCTTGTCGTCTTTGCCGTCAGTCATGGTCGGTTTCCTTGTTGGAATCGCTTTCTTGGTGATTGATCATCCGTTCTACCCGCAGCGCGTACTGGCCGTTCATGGTGCCGAAGCCGCACTGCATCACGGGCACGCCATCGACCTTGCCGAACACCTGCTCGGGCAGCTCGATGGGGAGTACATCGCCGGCGCGCAGCGACAGCACTTCGGCCACGGTGCTTTCCAGGTGGGCGAATTCGGCCACCAGTTCCACCTCGGCCGAGCGGATCTGCTGCGACAGCTGGGAAATCCAGCGCTTGTCCACTTCGACCTCGTCCTGCAGCGGGTTCATCAGCAGGTCGCGCACGGGCTCGATCATCGAGTACGGGAAGCAGACGTGAAGCTGGCCGCCCACGGCGCCCAGTTCGATATGGAATGCAGTCGTCACCACCACCTCGCTGAGCATGGCGATGTTGGCGAACTTGGTGTGCATCTCCGAGCGGACGTATTCCAGCTCGATCGGGTGCACCGCGTGCCAGGCGTTGCCGTAGCTGTTGAGCGCCAGGTCCAGCAGGCGCCGGATGATGCGCTGCTCGGTCTGGGTGAAGTCGCGCCCCTCGACGCGGGTGTGGAAGCGCCCGTCGCCGCCGAACAGGTTGTCGACCACCAGGAACACCAGGTTGGGGTCGAACACGAACAGCGCCGTGCCGCGCAGCGGCTTGAGGTGCACCAGGTTCAGGTTGGTCGGCACCGGCAGGTTGCGCACGAAGTCGCCGTACTTCTCGATGCGGATCGAGCCGACCGAGATGTCGGCGCCGCGGCGGATGAAGTTGAACAGCGCGGTGCGCAGCTGGCGGGCGAAACGCTCGTTGATGATCTCGAGCGTGTGCAGCCGGCCGCGCACGATGCGCTCCTGCGTGGCCAGGTTGTACGGGCGCACGCCGTCCTCGGAGACCGGCGCGGAAACCTCGGGCAGGTCGGCTTCGCCCGACACGCCTTTCAGCAATTCGTCTACTTCGTCCTGCGAGAGGAACTTGTCGTAGGCCATCTAGTGTCCTGCCCCGTGAGTGCCGTGATGAATGAAAGCGACCATGTGCCGATCAGCCCGCGCGCTGGCGTTGGCGCGCGTGCTGTTGTACGGGCAAGGCAGGCAGGGACGGATTCATGTCGGATTTGCTGGTGGGGCAGGGCACGTGCTTACTGCACCACGAAGGATGTGAATAGGACGTCCACGACCTGCTGAGCCGGCAGGTTGGGCGCGAACGGCTGGTTGACGGCGCGCTGGATTTCCTGCGCCAGGCGGCGCTTGCCTTCCACCGTCGCCAGGTCGGGCGGCTGCTTGGCCGACAGCAGCAGCAGGATCCGGCTACGGACTTCCGGCAGGTACTCGGTGATGCGCGTCTGATCCTTCGCGTCCGCCACCTTCAGCGACAGACCGGTGTGCAGGAAACGGTCGCCGTCTTCGCTCTTGAGATTGACGGTGAACGGCTCCAGCGGCACGAAGATCGGCGGCGGCACGACCGGAGCCGCCGGCACCGGCGGCTGGCGGTTGCTCAGGATGTTGCCCAGAAAAAAGCCCCCGGCACCCAGCGCCGCGACGATCACGACGCCGAGAACCAGCAGCAGTCGCCCGCGCTTGCTCTTGTTGCCGTCAGCCTGGGAAGAAGTGAGCGTAGTCGCCATGAGATGCCTGTATCGGAATGCCCTGCCATTCTTGGGTGAAGACAGGGCAAGCAAAGGGCCGAAAAAAAGGGTGAAACCCGCTCAGCTTGGCCATTTGAGCCAAGCGGGTGCGTCATCCGGATGATGCGGATGGTCTTACTGGGGGTTAACGAATGGCGTGCACGGAACTTGAGCCGGAATTGCGCCCGCGATGGGCCGGACGCCCGCCGCAGACCCGCGCCCCGGGCCGCGCGGCGGGCGGTGGCCGGTGGTGGCGGGGTGGCTGCAGGGTGGCGCCGTGGATGGCCGGCGCCACGCTGCGCGGCCGGCCGCGCCCCGGCGCGGCGCGCCCCGCGCTGCCGCGCCGGCCGGCTAACTGCTTGATTCCATTGGCGCTTGCGCGTCGGCCGGGCCGCCGAAGCTGTGCCGGTACTGCTGCGGCGAGACGCCGAGCCGGCGGCGGAACACCGCGCGCATGTGATGCGGATCGCGGAACCCGCATGCGTAGGCGACGGTCTTCAGCGGCACCGCGCTGCGCTCGAGCATGACGCGGGCGGCGTCCAGCCGGGCGCTTTCGACGAACTCGGCCGGGGTCGCGCGGGCGTCGCGCGCGAAGATGCGCGAGAAGTTGCGGCTGCTCATCCTGGCCACCGCCGCCAGCCGGTCGAGGGTGAGATCCTCGGTGAGGTGAGCCAGCACATACTGCTGGACCCGCGCCACCGGCGACGCCGCCTCCGCCAGCGGGGTCAGGTAGGGGCTGAACTGCGACTGGCCGCCGGCGCGGCGGATGAACACCACCAGCCGCTTGGCCACGTCGAGCGCCACTTCCTCGCCGTGGTCCTGCGCCAGCAGGTACAGCGACAGGTCGATGCCGGCGGTGACGCCGGCCGAGGTGTAGAGGCTGCCGTCCTGCGCGTAGATGCGGTCCGCCTCCACGCGGGCGGCCGGGCAGCGCGCGGCCAGCGCGGCCACGTCGTTCCAGTGGGTGGTCACGGTGCGCCCGTCGAGCAGCCCGGCGCCGGCCAGCAGGAAGGCGCCGTTGCAGATCGAGCCGAAGCGCGCGGCGCGCTGGCTGGCCTGGCGCAGCCACGCGTACAGCGCGGCGGGAAAGGCCCGCTCGGGCAGCGTGGGGCCGCCCGCCACCAGCAGCAGGCCGGGGACGTCGGTGTCGGCGCCGGCGCTGGCGTCGATGTCGGCGAAATGCCGCTGGGGGTGCAGCACCATGCCGTTGGAGCAGGCCACCGGCCCGCGCTCGGTGCCGATCAGCCCGAGCTGGTAGCGGTCCCCGGGCAGCAGGAAGCGGTTGGCCTCGGCGAACACGTCGAGCGGGCCGCTGACGTCCAGCGCCTGCACGCCGGGAAAGACAAGGATGGCGACGGATCGGTTCATGGGCGGGCCGGATGGCGGGAGGCGATGGCCGCCATGTTAGCCGGGCGGCGCGGCCCGCGCTGGCGCGAAAACGCCGCCATTTGGCGCCAGGGCACCGCCGGAGGCGGTTCTGCCCGGGCCGCCCGCTCTCCATACTGGTTCCTGCCCGGCGCCGCACACGGCGCGCGCCACCTGACCCGGAGAGACCCCATGACAAAGACCGATGTTGCCGCCGCCGAACGTGTCGGCCCCGCCTTTTCCGTCGACGGCATGCTGCTGGCGCGCGACAAGACGCGCCAGGCCATCCGCGAGATCGCCGCCCGCGTGGCGCCCGGCATGGTCGAGGAAGACGCCGTGGCGATGGCCCGCTCGGTGCTGCTCGACGCCGGCCTCGCGCTGAGCTGGCACCCCACCCGCGTGCGCTTCGGCGGCAACACCATCAAGCCGATGAAGCAGGCCTCGGTGCCCGGCGTGGTGCTGCGGGAAAACGACCTTTTCTTCATCGACATCGCCCCGCGCGTGGACGCCTGGGAGGGCGACGGCGGCGCCAGCTTCACGGTCGGCCACGACGCCGAATACGCCCGCTGCGCGCGCGACGCCGAGGCGCTGTTCCACGACGTGCGCGCGGTCTGGCGCAAGGAAGGGCTGACCGGCCACGCGCTCTACGACCACGCCGACCGCACCGCGCGCAAGATGGGCTGGGAGCTGAATTTCGACCTGCCCGGCCACCGCGTCTCGGACTTCCCGCACGCCACCATCTACACCGGCTCGCTGGCCGACCTGGAAAGCTGCCCGCTGCCGATGCGCTGGATCCTGGAAATCCACCTGCGCGACCCGCGGCACCGCTTCGGCGCGTTCTTCGAGGACATGCTGCTGGACGACGCGCACTACGGCTGAACGGGCTCGCCGGGGCCTTTCCCGGGGGATTGCCCGAGCAATTTGGTCAAGGTCTCCTGTTGTAGGTTTCCGACGGGGCGGGAAGTCCAAGTCATTGTTTTTACTGTGATTGTGTAATTCAACTCTTATATAAGATATAAGACATTTGACCGCGGACGCACTTCACTCTACAATCACGGCACAACTAGGTCTTCCCAACCCCTATTACCCCGCAGGATCCCATGCTTGATACCTATCGCGCCCATGTAGCCGAACGCGCCGCGCTTGGCATTCCCCCTCTGCCGCTGACCGCGAAGCAAACTGCGGAGCTGATCGAACTCCTGAAGAACCCGCCCGCCGGCGAAGAGCAGGCCCTGGTCGAGCTGATCACCCACCGCGTGCCGGCCGGCGTGGACGATGCCGCCAAGGTCAAGGCCTCGTACCTGGCCGCCGTGGCGCTGGGCAAGGAAGCCTGCCCGCTGATCACGCGCGCGCGCGCCACCGAACTGCTGGGCACCATGCTGGGCGGCTACAACATCTCGCCGCTGATCGAGCTGCTGGACGACGCCGAAGTCGGCACCGTCGCCGCCGCCGCGCTCAAGAAGACCCTGCTGATGTTCGATGCCTTCCACGACGTCAAGGAAAAGGCCGACCAGGGCAACGCCAACGCCAAGTCCGTGCTGCAAAGCTGGGCCGACGCCGAATGGTTCACCAGCCGCCCGGAAGTGCCGCAAAGCCTGACCGTGACGGTGTTCAAGGTCTCGGGCGAAACCAACACCGACGACCTCTCGCCGGCCCCCGACGCCACCACCCGCCCGGACATTCCGCTGCACGCGCTGGCCATGCTGAAGAACGCGCGTCCCGGCATCACCCCGGAAGAAGACGGCAAGCGCGGCCCGGTCAAGTTCATCGAATCGCTCAAGGAAAAGGGCAACCTGGTCGCCTACGTGGGCGACGTGGTCGGCACCGGCTCCAGCCGCAAGTCCGCCACCAACTCGGTGCTGTGGTTCACCGGCGAAGACATCCCGTTCGTGCCGAACAAGCGCTTCGGCGGCGTGTGCCTGGGCAGCAAGATCGCCCCGATCTTCTACAACACGATGGAAGACGCCGGCGCGCTGCCGATCGAGCTGGACGTGTCGCAGATGGAAATGGGCGACGTCATCGAACTGCGCCCCTATGACGGCAAGGCTCTGAAGAACGGCCAGGTCGTCGCCGAATTCCAGGTCAAGTCCGACGTGCTGTTCGACGAAGTGCGCGCCGGCGGCCGCATTCCGCTGATCGTCGGCCGCGGCCTGACCGCCAAGGCGCGCGAAGCGCTCGGCCTGGCCCCGTCCACGCTGTTCCGCCTGCCGCAGAACCCGGCCGACACCGGCCGCGGCTACACGCTGGCCCAGAAGATGGTCGGCCGCGCCTGCGGCCTGCCCGAAGGCAAGGGCGTGCGCCCGGGCACCTACTGCGAACCGAAGATGACCTCGGTCGGCTCGCAGGACACCACCGGCCCGATGACCCGCGACGAGCTGAAGGACCTGGCCTGCCTGGGCTTCTCGGCCGACCTGGTGATGCAGTCGTTCTGCCACACCGCCGCGTATCCGAAGCCCGTGGACGTCAAGACCCACCACACGCTGCCGCAGTTCATCAGCACCCGTGGCGGCATCTCGCTGCGCCCCGGCGACGGCGTGATCCACTCGTGGCTGAACCGCATGCTGCTGCCCGACACCGTCGGCACCGGCGGCGACTCGCACACCCGCTTCCCGATCGGCATCAGCTTCCCGGCGGGCTCGGGCCTGGTGGCCTTCGCCGCCGCCACCGGCGTGATGCCGCTGGACATGCCGGAATCGGTGCTGGTGCGCTTCAAGGGCAAGATGCAGCCCGGCGTGACCCTGCGCGACCTGGTCAACGCGATCCCGCTGTACGCCATCAAGTCGGGCGAGCTGACCGTGGCCAAGCAAGGCAAGAAGAACATCTTCTCCGGCCGCATCCTGGAAATCGAAGGCCTGCCCGACCTGAAGGTCGAGCAAGCGTTCGAGCTGTCCGACGCCTCCGCCGAGCGCTCGGCCGCCGGCTGCACCGTGCGCCTGAACAAGGAACCGATCATCGAATACATCAACAGCAACATCACGCTGCTGAAGTGGATGATCGCCGAAGGCTACGCCGACGCGCGCAGCCTGCAGCGCCGCATCAAGGCGATGGAAGCCTGGCTGGCCAGCCCCGAGCTGCTGCAGCCGGACGCCGACGCCGAATACGCCTCGGTCATCGAGATCGACCTGGCCGACATCCACGAGCCCATCGTGGCGTGCCCGAACGACCCGGACGACGTCAAGACCCTGTCCGACGTGGCCGGCGCCAAGATCGACGAAGTGTTCATCGGCTCGTGCATGACCAACATCGGCCACTTCCGCGCGGCGTCCAAGCTGCTCGAAGGCAAGCGCGACATCCCGGTCAAGCTGTGGGTCGCCCCGCCGACCAAGATGGACGCCAAGCAACTGACCGAGGAAGGCCACTACGGCGTGTTCGGCACCGCCGGCGCCCGCACCGAAATGCCGGGCTGCTCGCTGTGCATGGGCAACCAGGCACAGGTGCGCGAAGGCGCCACGGTGATGTCCACCAGCACCCGCAACTTCCCCAACCGCCTGGGCAAGAACACCAACGTGTACCTGGGCTCGGCCGAACTGGCCGCCATCTGCTCGCGCCTCGGCCGCATCCCGACCAAGGAAGAGTACATGGCCGACATGGGCGTGCTGAGCGCCAACGGCGACAAGATCTACAAGTACATGAACTTCGACCAGATCGAAGACTTCAAGGACGTGGCGGATACGGTGTCGATGTAAGGCACAGGACCGGCGGTGGTGTGCTCCCCTTTCCCGCAGGCGGGAGAGGGGAGCCAACGGTCGGCACTCCTCGCCAGCAGTCCCAGTCAGGCCCCTTCCCGGGGCCTTTCTTTTTGCCCATTCCACGCTCACGCCTTCACCGCATCATGGCCCGCCTCAAGCTCGAGTTCCCCGAAGACCAGTACTACTACAGCACCCATCTCACGGTGCGCGTGACGGACATCAACAGCGCCAACCACCTCGGCAACGACTCGATGATCTCGATGATCTCCGAGGCGCGCGCGCGTTTCCTGTTCGACCTGCGCAGCGGCGACGGCGAGGCGGCCGAGACCGAGCAGGTCGGCACCATCGTCACCGATCTCGCCACCACCTACCGCAACGAGGCGCATGCGCGCGACCAGCTTTTGTTCGAGGTGGGCGTGATGGACTTCAACCGCTACGGCGGCGACATCACCTTCCGCATCACGCGCCCGAGCGACGGCGCGCTGATCGCGCTGGCCAAGTCCGGCTTCGTCTTCTTCAGCTATGCGCGCAAGCAGGTGATGCCGATGCCGGCGGCGTTCGCCAGCAAGTTTCCCCGGGTCAACTGGGTCGACCGCGGCTGAGCGGCGCCGGCTGCGGCACAGGGAGCCGGCGCAAGGCGAGCGCCTACAAACCGTAGAACGGCCGGTTGGCCTCGATGCGGGCGCGCTCGGACTCGGGAAACCGCCGGTCGGCCAGCAGCTTGCGCAGCGCGGCGCGGCCCTGGTCGAGCGCGCCGATGTAGTAAGCGCTGACCACGAGTTCGTCGAGCGCGCGCCAGCTGTAGACCGAGGTGTCGACGAACAGCGAGTCGTCCGGCACCGCCAGCGCCGCGGCCTGCTGCGCGTACAGGTGCGCCTGCGCGAACTCGCCGCGCAGGCGGTGCCAGCGGGCCAGCTCGCACAGCGGCTCGGCGCGCGCCGGGCGCGCCTGGTAGGCGGCCAGGTAGGCGTCGCGCACGGCGCCGGCGGCGACGCTCGCGTCCGCCGCGGCCAGCCGTTCGGTCAGCACGCCGATCTGGAACAGCGCGAACCAGCGCTCCTCGTCCCATCCCTCCAGCGCGGCGCGCGCGCGGTACTGCGCCAGGCTGGCCTCCACGTTCCCCGCGTCGCGGTAGCTCTGCGCCAGGTAGAAGCGGTAGCGCGGATTGGCCGGCTCCTTCTCCAGCGCGCGCTCCAGCACCTCGATGTCGCGCAGGTAGGTATGCGGATCGCGCGCCCGCGCGCCGTCGCGCGACACCACGATGGCGGGGCCGTCCAGGTGCTGCCATGCGTGCGGCGCGTCCTGCGTCAGGTATTCGTGCAGCACGCCTTCCCAGCGCCACGGCTGGCCGGCGGCCACCAGCGCGTTGCGCCGGTAGTGCCAGCCGCCCAGCTCGCACAGGAAACGGTAGCCGTCGGCGCCCAGCGCGGGCCAGCGGAAGCCGGGCGGCACGCGCAGGGTCTCGTCGGCGTCGATGAACAGCACGTAGTCGCTGGCGCTGGCGCTGGCGCGCGCCAGCGCCCACACCAACGCTT
>NZ_JBYTEL010000007.1:153520-315914 GCF_058789195.1 Cupriavidus sp. FW216-B1
GGGGGGGGGGGGGGGGGGGGGGGCCCGGGCCCTGCGCCAGCGCTTCGTTGCGGTTGTGGGCAAAGTCCACCCACGGCCGCTCGTGCAGTTCGCCGGGCAGGCCGTCCATGCACGCGCGCACCAGCGCCTGGGTGCCGTCGGTGGAGCCGGTGTCGACGATCGCCCAGCGGTCGATCCACGGCTTGACCGACGCGAGGCAGCGCGCGATCACGGGCGCCTCGTTCTTCACGATCATGTTCAGGCAGATGCGGGGCAATTCGGATGTCCTGTCGGGAGGGTCGGGAGCGCTGTCGGGAGATGCCGCTGCCGGGAGATGCCGGCGGCGCGAGCAGCATACGCGCAGTCGCGCGTTTTCGGCAATGGCGGCGGCGTCGGCTAGCGTGTCTTGCGCAACGTCAGGTTGATGCGCTCGCGCCCGGTCAGCGGGTGGTCGCCGTCGGCCAGCGGCGCGATGCCGTGGAAGGCCAGCCGCGCCGGGCCGCCCCACACCACCACGTCGCCGTGGGCCAGGCGCACGCGCTGGCACGGGTCGGCGCGCCGCAGGCCGCCGAACAGGAAGACCGCGGGCAGGCCCAGCGAGACCGAGACGATGGGCGCGCGCAGGTCGAGTTCGTCGCGGTCCTGGTGCAGGGACAGGCGCGTGCCGGGCAGGTAGCGGTTGAGCAGGCAGGCGTCCGGGCTGAACCCCGCGAAACCGGCCTCGGCGGCGGCCGCGCGCGCCAGCGCCAGGAAGCTGGCGGGCATCGGCGGCCACGGCGCGCCGCCGAGCGGGTCCGCCGGCTCGTAGCGGTAGCCGCTGGCGTCGGAGACCCAGCCGAACCGGCCGCAGTTGGTCATCGCCACCGACATGCGCTGCCCGCCCGGCGTGATCAGGTGGCGCCACGGCGCCCGCGCGGCGACCTCGCGCACGGCGGCGAGCAGCGCCTGCTCATGGGCGCGGGCAAAGCCGCGCAGGACGGTCGCGCCGGGCACGATCGGCTCGGCGTGGGGCGGGTCCAGCTGCGGCAGGGAATCGAAGAGATCGAAGGTCATGGTGGCCGGGGACGCAGGCGGCGGGCCTGCGCTCAAACCACATGGTAGGCGCGATCGCGCGCGCTGGCTCGCGCTGGCGCGCGACGGCGCGCGTGGTCCGCGATGGCCGCCGGCGGGCGGGGCGCTGGTGCGCGCCGGCCCGCCGTGCGCGGCCGGGATCACGCGAAGGTGTCGACCTCGCCGCGGGCCAGGGTGCGCGCGGGCGCGGCAACGGCGCCGGCCGGGGCCGGCTGGCTGCCCGCCGGCGCGCCGAAGGCGGTCTGCTGGCTGCCGGGCTGGCGCTGCTGCTGCGGCTGGCCGCTGCCGGGCTGGCCGGCAAAGCTGTCGGCGCCGACCGAGGCCTGGCCGAGCTGGATGCCGCTGTCGGCCATCGCGCTGCGCAGGTGCGGCAGCGCGGCTTCCACCGCCGCGCGCACGGCGGCGTGCGGGGAGACGAACTGCGCCTGCGCCTGGTCGTTGACCACGCTGAGCACGACCTTGAGCGGGCCGAGGTCGGGCGGGTTGAGCTGCAGCTCGGCGGTGTGGTTGCCCTGTGTCGACAGGCGCACCATCTGCTGGCTGAGCGCCTGCGGCCACTGGCCGTCGCCGACCGGCGGCGCCACCGGCAGCGAGGTCGCGGGCGACAGGCCGCTGCTGGTCGGCGCGGGGCCGGCGGCCATCGTGCCGGCGGCGGCCAGGGTGCTGGCCGCCGTGTCGGCGGGAGCCGCCTCGGTGGCGGCGGGCTCGGCCGCGCGCAGGGCGGCGGCGAACTGCGACGCGCTGGTCGGGGCGGCGGCCGCGGCGGTGTCGGCGGCGGGCGCCAGCGGGCTCCTGGCGCCGGTGGCTTCGCCAGGCTGGAGCGGCGCCTTGTGCTGCTGGCCGGCCGTGCCCTGCTGGCCGGCGGACTGGCCGCCGCCACTGGCGCCGCCGCCTTGCTGGCCGGCGATGGCGGTCTTGAGGCTGGCGGCCAGGTCGGGGCCGGCCTTGGCGGCATCGGCCGTGGCGGCGGTGGCGGGCCGGTCGGCGGCCTGTGTGGCGGCGGTGTGCTGCGGCACGGGCTGCAGCGCGGCGCGCTGGGACGCGATGGTGGCCAGCGTGTCGGCGGCGCTCGAGGCCGCCGCCGCGGCGTCGGCCGCGGCAGTGCCGGCGGCGGCGGCCGATGGCAGCGTGGGGTCCTTCAGGCCGGGCAGGCCGGCCTGCCCGCCGAGGGCGGCCGCGGCCACGCCGGGCAGGGCGCCATCGCCGGCCGTGGCCGGCGCGGCGGGCTGGGCCGGTTGCGCCGGCAGCAACACGGCCAGCGCGGCGGCGGCGGCCTGGGCAGCCGGGTTCACGGCCTGCGCGTCGGCCGCTTCGCCGTCCTTGTCGCCATCCTTGCCGCCGTTCCTGGCGCCGTCCTTGCCGCCCGGCCGCGCGGGCTTGCCGGCCACCGTATTGCCTTGCGTGCCCTGGGCGGCGCTGTTCTGCGCGGCGTTGCCGTTCTGGGCGTTCTGCGTGTTCTGCGTGTCCTGTGCCGGGGCGGCGGCCTGGCTGCCGGCGTTCCTGGTGCCATTGGCGCCATTGGCATTGCCGGCGCCGTCGTCGCGAGCGCGCGCCAGCGCGTCGCCGAAGCCCTGCTGCGCGGCGTCGGTGCTGCCGGCGCTGCGCGAGGCGGCCGCGCTGCTGGCGGTGTTGCTGACAATCTGGGTGATATCGATCATGGTCGGTGTCTGGCGGCTTAGCGGTGGCGGTCGGCGACTTGCAGGCGGGCGGCGCGCGCGGCGTATTCGTCGGTGTCGCGCTGCTCGCGGCGCGAGAGAGCTTGCTGCTCGCGCGTCTCGGCGCGGGTGATGAGGGTGTCGAACGAGTTCTGGCGGCGCTTCTGCTGCTGCCAGTTGGCGCGCCCGGCCAGCAGCTGCGCCTCGGCGCGCGCGAGCGCCTCGGTCTGCTGGCGGATGGCGGTGTCGAGCGAGGCCAGGAACTGGGCGAAGTCCTGCCAGCGCGTGGAGGTCATGCCGTCCTGCGCGATGGCCTGCATGCGCTCGCGGTATTCCTGCCGGTACTGGGTGAGCGCGGCAAGCTGCTGCTCGGCCTGGTTGCGCAGGCCCTGCAGCCGGCCCAGCTCGCGCGCGGCCGCATCCGTATCGTTCTGGGCCAGGTCGGCCAAGGTATTCAATGCAGATGGCTTAGCCATGTTCGCTCCGTTGGAAGATGCCGTGCAGCTGGCCGATCGAGGCGTCGTAGCCGGCGCGCTCGTGGATGTCCTGCTGGAGGAACGCTTCCATCTGCGGGTGCAGGTGGATGGCGAGGTCCAGTTCCGGATCGTTGCCGGGCACGTAGGCGCCCACGCTGATCAGGTCGCGGTTGCGCTGGTAGCGCGACATCAGCTGCTTGAAGCGCCGCACCGAGGCGAACTGCATCGGCTCGACCAGCGCCGTCATGGCGCGGCTGATGGAGGCTTCCACGTCGATGGCCGGATAGTGGCCCGACTCGGCCAGGCTGCGCGAGAGCACGATGTGGCCGTCGAGAATGGCGCGCGCGGAGTCGGCGATCGGGTCCTGCTGGTCGTCGCCCTCGGTCAGCACCGTGTAGAACGCGGTGATCGAGCCGCCGCCTTCGGGGCCGTTGCCGGTGCGCTCCACCAGCGTGGGCAGCTTGGCGAACACCGAGGGCGGATAGCCCTTGGTGGCGGGCGGCTCGCCGATGGCCAGGGCGATCTCGCGCTGGGCCATCGCGTAGCGCGTGAGCGAGTCCATGATGAGCAGCACGTGGCGGCCCTGGTCGCGGAAATACTCGGCCAGGCGCGTGGCGTAGGCGGCGCCCTGCATGCGCAGCAGCGGCGAGGTGTCGGCGGGCGCCGCCACCACCACCGAGCGCCGGCGGCCGTCCTCGCCGAGGATGTTCTCGATGAAGTCCTTCACTTCGCGGCCGCGCTCGCCGATCAGGCCGACCACGATGACCTCGGCGCTGGTGTAGCGCGCCATCATGCCCAGCAACACGCTCTTGCCCACGCCGGAGCCGGCGAACAGGCCCATGCGCTGGCCGCGGCCGACCGTGAGCATGCCGTTGATAGCGCGCACGCCCACGTCCAGCACGGTCTCGATCGGCGCGCGCTCGAGCGGGTTGATCTGGGTGCCGCCGAGCGTGACCTCGGTGGCGGCGCTGATGGGGCCGAGCCCGTCGAGCGGGCGGCCGGCGGCGTCGAGCACGCGGCCGAGCAGCCCTTCGCCGACCGGCAGGCGCTTGGAGCCGGGCTCGCGCGGGGCGGCGTCGCCGCTGGGGCGCGGCGTGGGTTCGAGCGGGTACACGCGCGCGCCGGGCACCAGGCCGACCACGTCGGACTGCGGCATCAGGTACAGGCGGTCGGCGCCGAAGCCGACCACTTCGGCCTCGGCCATGCGCGGGCCGGTGCCCTTGCCGCCGGGCGACTGGCCGCCGGGCAGCTCGATCAGGCAGTCGCTGCCGACCGGCATGCGCAGGCCCACGGCCTCCAGCACCAGGCCGGCGGCGCGCGTCAGGCGGCCGCAGCTGCGCTTGCTGTCGAGCTCGGCGAGGCCGGCCGAGGCGCTGGCCAGCGCGTCGCGCCAGCGCTGGCCGTGCAGGCCGGGCAGCGCGGGCGCGGCAGGCGCCGGCGCGGCGTGGTCGGGCTTGGCCGCGCTGTTGTCAGGCATGGGGCGGCTCCCACGGGTCGTCGCGGCCGAGCGCCTTGACCACGCGGTTCCAGCGCGTGGACAGCGTGGCGTCGAGTTCGCCGCTGGCGGCGCTGGCCACGCAGCCGCCCCGCGCCACCGCGGGTTCGGCGCGCACGTTCCAGCCGGCGGCTTCGAGCTCGCCGGCCAGGTGGGTTTCCACCAGCGCCACGTCTTCGGGGTTGAGCAGCAGGCAGGGCGAGCCGGACAGCGCCGGCTCGGCGGCCAGCAGCTCGCGCACGGCCGGCAGCAGCACCGCGGGATCGGCCGCCACGGTCTGCTGCACCAGCTGGCGCGCCACGTCGAGCGCCAGCGCGATCAGGGTCTGGGCCACTTCCTCGTCCACGCGGCCGAGCGCGTGGCTGAAGGTGGCGGCCAGCTCCTGCAGGCGGCCGGCTTCGGCGCGCGCGCTTTCCAGGCCGCGCGCATAACCCTCGCGGTGGCCGTCGCCGTAGCCCTGGGTCTGGCCCTGGGTATAACCCTGGGCGTAGCCCTCCTTGCGCGCGCCTTCGCGCATGGCGTCGAGCGCGGCGAAGTCGATCGGGGGCGGGGCCGGCTCGAACGGCATGAACGCCGACGGCTCCGGCTCGGCGTCGCGCGGGTCGAGCGACACCATCTGCCAGCGCTGCCAGCCGCTTTTCTGCGGGGTGCGGCCGCCCGGCGGGGCGAAGCTGGTGAATTCGTTCTGGCCGCCCTGGTTGCCTTGATTGCCCTGGCCATTCTGGCGCGGGCCGCCGCGGCCGCCCGCGCGGCGGCCATCGCCGCCGTCGCCGCCGCCGCTGTTGCTGCCCTGGCGGTCGCCGCGGGCATTCGTGTAGGCCGGGTCCGCGGCATAACCGCGGAACTGGCCGAGGGCACGTTCAGACGTAGGCATCGTCGCCACCACCGATTACAACTTCGCCGGCTTCGGCCAGGCGGCGCACCACCTGGAGGATGTTCTTCTGTTCGGCCTCGACCTGCGAGACCCGTACCGGGCCCAGCGCCTCGAGGTCTTCGCGCAGCATTTCGCCGGCGCGGGTAGACATGTTGCGGATGAACTTGTCGCGCAGTTCCACCGGCGCGCCCTTGAGCGCGACGATGAGCGATTCGGTGGCCACTTCCTTGAGCACGCGCTGGATGCCGCGGTCGTCCACTTCCATCAGGTTCTCGAACAGGAACATCTCGTCGATGATCTTCTGGGCGAGGTCGCCGTCGTGCAGGCGCACGCCTTCGATGACCGCTTCCTCGTGGGCCGTGCTCATCAGGTTGATGATCTCGGCCGCGGTGCGCACGCCGCCCATGCGGCTGCGCTTGAGGCTCTGGCCCGCCAGCAGCTTGGTCAGCACGTCGGTCAGCTCCTGCAGCGCGCCCGGCTGCACGCCGCCGAAGGTGGCGATGCGCAGGATCACGTCGTTGCGCAGGCGGTCCGTGAACATGCCGAGGATCTCGGACGACTTCTGGCGGTCCAGGTGGATCAGGATGGTGGCGATGATCTGCGGATGCTCGTCGCGGATCAGCTCGGCCACCGAGGTGGAATCCATCCAGTTCAGCGAGTCGATGCCGCTGCCCGGGTCGCGCGATTCCAGGATGTCCTCGATCACCGACAGCGCGCGTTCCTCGCCCAGCGCCTTGTTCAGCACGCTGCGGATGAAGGTGCTCGAGTCCACGTCCAGCGCCATGTACTGCTCGGTCTCGGAGCGGAACTCGGCCAGCACCTCGGCCATCTGCTCGCGCGTCACCGAGGTGAGCGCCGCCATCGCCTGGCCCAGGGCCTGCACCTGCGGCGGTCCGAGATGCTTGAAGACCTCGGCCGCGGCGTCTTCCCCGAGCGACATCATCAGGATGGCGCTCTTCTGCAACCCTTCATCGTTCATCTTTGGACATCCAGTTCTTGATCACGCTGGCGACCAGGCGCGGGTCGCGCTGCGCAGCGTCGCGCACCAGGGCGAGATCGCTTTCGTATTTGGCGGCAAGCCGCAGGACTTCCGGATTGGACGGCTCTTCGGCGGGCAGCAGCACGGCCTGCTCTTCGGCGGTCTTCTCCTGTGGCGGCGGCAGCGGCGGCGCGGTGTACTTGCGCAGCACCGGGCGGGCGATCTTGAACCACACGAACGCGGCCAGCAGGGCCAGCATCAGGTAGCCGGCCACGGTCTTGGCCAGCGCGATCATGTCCGGCTGCTTCCACAGCGGCAGTTCGGGCTTGATGTCGACCTCGGCGGTGAACGGGCTGTTGACCACGTTGAGCGAGTCGCCGCGCTCGGCGGAGAAGCCCATCGCTTCCTTGGTCAGGTTCTCGATCTGGGTGAGCTGCGTGGCGGGCAGCGCCTCGGCCACCATCTTGCCGTTGGCGCCGGCCTTCTGGCGGTAGTTGACCACCACCGCCACCGACAGGCGCTTCACGCCGCCCGGGGCCTGCTGCACGTGGCGCACGGTGCGGTCGAGCTCGTAGTTGGTGGTGGAGTCCTTGCGGTTGCTGCTCGGGCCGGTCTGGGCCGTGCTGGTGGCGCCGGTCTGAGCCGGCTGCCCGGCCTGGCCCTGCTGGCCGGGCTGCTGGCCCGGCTGGTTGGGCTGGCCGGGGCGCGGCGGCTGGGCCGTGGCGATCGGCGCGGTGGCGGGCGCGGGCGGCTGGTTGGACAGCGCGCCGGGCACGCCGCCGACGGGCGCGGCGCCCTGCTGGCTCGATTCGCTCGACTGCTGGCTGCGGATGGCCGCGCGGGTCGGGTCCTGGTTGGGCTTGAACGACTCGTCGGTGTGCTCGACGATGGCGAAGTCCACGTCGGCCGTGACCTGCGCCTTGACGTTGTCCTGGCCGACCAGCGGCGCCAGGATGGCTTCCACGCGCTGCGCGTAGTTGCGCTCCAGCGCCTGCACGTACTTGATCTGGCTGGCGTCGAGCATGCGCTCGTTGGTGCCGTTGCCCGACAGCAGGTTGCCGTGCTGGTCGACGATGGAGATCGACTTGGGCGTGAGTTCCGGCACGCTGGACGACACCAGGTAGCTGATCGCCGCGACCTGGCCGTCGTCGATGGCGCGGCCCGGGTAGAGCTGCAGCACCACCGAGGCGGTCGGCTTCTGGCGCTCGCGCACGAACAGCGTGGGCTTGGGGATGGCCAGGTGCACGCGCGCGGACTGCACCGCGCCGATCGACTCGATCGAGCGCGCCAGCTCGCCTTCCAGGCCGCGCTGGTAGTTGACCTGCTCGGCGAACTGACTGATGCCGAACTTCTGCGAGTCCATCAGCTCCATGCCGGTGGTGCCGCTCTTGGGCAGGCCCTGGGAAGCCAGGCGCAGGCGGGTCTCGTGGACCTTGTCGGACGGCACCATGACCGCACCGCCGCCCTCGGCGAACTTGTACGGCACGTTCATCTGCTGCAGGGAGGCGATGACGGCACCGCCGTCGCGCTCGGACAGGTTGCTGTAGAGCACCTTGTAGTCCGGCGCGCGCGACCACAGCACGCCCACCGCGATGGCCGCGGCAAGCGCCGCGGCACCCAGCATCATGGGCAGGCGCGGATTGGCCTTGAGGCGCTCGAACAGCTCGGATTTGCCCGACAGGGCGGCCACGGCGTTCATGCGCGCGCCCCGGTCATGGCCAGGATGGGCAGGGCCGGATGGCGGGCGGCGCTCTGGCTGCCCTGTCCACCCCGGCTGGCCTGGAGCATCCCGGCTACGGCATGGCTAAGATCACGCTGCTGACAAAACACGCGTACTCCCCGCGATAGTTGATCAAGATTCGGGTCCCGGAGCGGGCGCGGCAACGCGGCAGCGCCCCAGATCCGGCACGGTATCGATCATCGTCCAGGCGCGGTGCCGACAATCACGGGAATAAGCCTCGTTTTCCACCCGATTTCCCGCAATGGGCCGCCCGGCGGGGCAGGTACGCTTCGGGGGCTGGCACAGGTGGCGTGCGCGGATGCGGTCTTGCGGCATGCGCGCGCACCCCGGCGGATTTGCCGGCAGCGGCGCGGGGAGGGTCCGGCGCCATGTTCAACGACTTGACTCTTTGCGGGACCGGCTTGCCCCGAGCGGGCGCGGCGGGTTCCGAGCGGATCGCCATGACTACCATCTCTTCCATCGACGGCATGCTGCAGCAGTTGCGCGGGCTGGCCCAGAGCGCCACCGGCACGCAAAGCCAGGCCACCACGGCCGCGGCCGCCGGCCCGGGCAGCTTCGCCAGCGAACTGCAGCGCTCGCTGGCGCGCGTCAGCGCCGTGCAGGAACACGCCTACGGCCAGGCCGACGCCTTCGAGCTGGGCAAGCCCGGCGTGTCGCTCAACGACGTGATGATCGACATGCAGAAGGCCAACGTGTCGTTTCAGACCGCCGTGCAGGTGCGCAACCGGCTGGCCGGCGCCTACCAGGAAATCATGAGCATGACGGTGTAACGGCCGCCGGGCCGGCGGCGCCGGTCCTGGATGGTTCGTTTGCCGGAAGAAGACCTCCGTTCGCGGGCGCGGGCGGGGGTTTTCGCGTTTTTTGGGCGGGGGCTGGCGAATGCCGCCGTGCCGGATTTCCCGGCGCCGCGGCCTTTGCCTTATATCCGGAAATACTCCGCCGCGCCCGGCTCGCGGGCCGGCTTGCACACCAGATCGCCGCCGTGCCCGGCATACACGAGGCAATGCCCGGGCGTGTCGCGGTTGACCACGCTCACGCCCTGGGCGATGACCGAGCCGTCGCCCACGTGGCTGCGGCCGATGATGGCGGTGTTGGGATACATCACCACGCCGTCGCCGATCACCGGCGCCACGCCGTGGTTCTTGCCGACCGTGGAGTTCTGGTACAGCACCAGATAATTGCCGTAGGTCGCCTTTGCCAGCACGATGCCGACCGAGTGGCCGATGAAGAAGACTTCCGGCAGCTCGACCTCGTAGAACATGTCGATGCCGTTGAGCGCCTTGTTCAGCAGGAACAGCCGCGTGCAGGCCTGCGCGTTGCCTTCGTTGCGCCAGATGGTGTTGGCCAGGTAATAGAGATACTGGCAGTACTGGCTCGAATGCAGGTAGTTGAAGCGTCCGGGCTGCCACATGCGCACGGCGGCGATGCAGCGCTCGAGCCGGGCCAGCGCTTCGGGCTGGTGGCGGGCGATCACGGGCAGCAGGGCGTCGGCCTTGCCGTCCGGCACCAGCGCGGCCACCTGGGCGCAGGTATAGGCCGCCAGGCTCTGCGGGGTCTGGTCGATCAGTTCCACGTTCGGATTCCTTGCAGGTGAGCGGCCACTACGTCGCGCACGTCGCGCGGCGCCACGCCCAGCGCGCGCAGACGCGCCACGCTGCACACCGCGGCCGGCTGGGGCCGGGTGGCGCGGGCCAGCTCGATCTGCCAGCCGGCGCGGTTGAACACTTCGGCCAGTTCGCCGTTGGAGACGTTGGCGCCGCTGGCCACGTTGAAGATGCCTTGCGCGCCCTGCGCGGACATGGCGGCCAGCGCCTGGACCACGTCGTCGAGATGGATGTAGTCGCGCACGAAGGCGGCGTCGCTGTCGAGGCGGAACGCGCGCTCGGCGGCGGCGCGCTGCAGCCATTCCGAGAGGAAGCCCGGCGCGCCGGCGCACCAGTCGAACACGCACGACAGGCGCGCCACGGCGGTGCGCCGCGGCGCCAGCGTGAGGCACAGGTTCTCGCCCAGCGCCTTGGACAGGTCGTAGAGGTGGCGCGGGTTGGCCGGCTGCAGCGTGAGCGCGCCGGCTTCGTCGCCCACCGGCAGCGCGGAACTGTCATACAGGCGGGTCGAGGACAGGTAGATCAGGTGGTCCCAGCGGCCCGCGCGCAGCAGCGCCGCCAGCAGGCCGACGTGGGCTTCCACCGTGTCGAACGGGCGCGCGGCGAAATCGGCGGTCAGGCCCGCGCAGTAGAACACGCGGCCGAGGTCGCGCTCGAACAGGCCGGCGTCGTCGCGGCGCGGCACGTAGACTTCATGCCCGGCGTGGCGCAGCGCGCGCACCAGGCGCTGGCCGACGAAGCCGGCTCCGCCGATCACGGTGCACGGCGCGGCGGGGCCGCCGGGTGTGGAGGCGCTCACGTCGTTGCTCACGTCATCGCTCGCGTCGTCGCCCACGCCGCTCACGACAGCGGGTGGTGCAGCGCCGGGTCGCGGTGCCACAGCAGCTTGGGGCTGACGTGGTGGCAGACCGAGAAGTCCGCGCCCTGCAGCAGCGCCGGGTCCTTGACCGCGACCATGTTGAAGCCGTGCGCCGGGCCTTCCAGGTAGACCTCGTCGACCGGGATCAGCTCGATCGGGCGGCCGGCCATGTCCACGTTGGAGTTGAAGTCGCGCACCGCGAACACGCTGTAGCCGAAGCCTTGCAGCATGCGGATGATCTCGGCGTTTTCCAGGCCGTTGCTCCAGTCCACGTAGTGGCGGTGCACCTCGAACACGATGTTGGGCGCGTCCGGGGCCGGGCGCGACAACTGGTTCTTCGCGCCCTTGAACACGTCGAGCTCGGCGCCCTCGATGTCCAGCATGATGAGGCTGAGCTTGTCGAGCTTCTGCTGCGCGCAGTAGTCGTCGATGGTGATGGTGGCGAAGCTGCTGTCGTCGGTGGCGGTGCTGGCCTCGGCGCGCTCGGCGTGGGCGAACGAGTCGTTGCCGACCAGGCGCAGCTGCGTGCTGCTGTCGGACCACAGGCCCAGGCGCCAGCTCTTGATGTTCTCCACCGCGTTAAGCTTCGCGTTGTTGCGCAGCATGCCGAGCTGGTCGGCATTGGGCTCGAAGGCGTGGCAGGTGCCGCCGGCGGCGGCCAGCTGCCGGGCCATCAGGATCACCTGGTCGCCGAAGTAGGCGCCGCCCACCACCGCGTTGCCGCCGCGCTGGCACAGCTTGACCAGCAGCTTGGTGGTCTGCGGCTCCCACACGTGGTCGGGCTGCGCCGGCGTGCTCATGAGGAAGTCGCGCGCGATCTTGGTGCGGTAGAGGAATTCGAACACGGTGCCGTCGGCCAGCGTCTTGCGCAGGCGCGAGTCGTCGTCGTACATGGCGTCGACGATGGGGCCGGTGATGTCGTCGCGCACGCTGCCCGCGTAGCCGGACAGGTCGGCCTCGATGGACTTGCACAGGGCGACCAGCCGGTCGCGCGCGGCCTCGCTGTTGCCAACTTCGCGCAGGGCTTGGGACAGTTTCTGCAAGGTGTCGGTACTCATGGATTGGCTCCGAAGTTTGGCTTGTTGGTCGGTGACCGGTTGAATGCGGTATGGATGAGGGTTCAGTACGCGCGGGCCGCCGCCAGGCGCGGCAGCGCCATGTCCTTGGCGGAGACGAGCCGGGACGCGCACGGCGGCCAGGCGATGCCGGTCTCCGGGTCGTCCCAGCGCACGCCGCCGCTGTGCGCGGGCGCGAACGGCACGGTCATCTGGTAGAAGACCTCGGACAGCTCGGTCAGGGTCTGGAAGCCGTGCGCCACGCCGCGCGGGATGTAGAGCGCGCGCTGGTTGTGCGCCGACAGCTCCACCGAGAACCACTGGCGGTAGCTGGCCGAATAGGGCCGCAGGTCCAGCAGCGCGTCGAACACCGCGCCGGTGGTGACGCGCACCAGCTTGTCCTCGCCGGCGGGCTCGTATTGCAGGTGCATGCCGCGCACGATGCCCGCGCGCGTGTTGCGCGACACGCTCTGCTGCACGAAGCGGCCGTTGAGCCCGCGCTCGGCGAAGGCGTCCACGCACACGGTGCGGGCGAAGAAGCCGCGCTCGTCGGCGAGCGGCTCCGGGTCCACCAGCCAGGCGCCCTCGATGGGAGTCGGCGTGAAGATCATGGCAGCTCCGTCATGGCAGCACCGCGGTTTCCGGGATGGCCACCACGAAGCGCCCGCCCCACTCGCGGATGCCGGCCATCTGCGCCATCACCTCGTCCTTGATGTTCCACGGCAGGATCAGCAGGTAGTCGGGGCGGTCGCCGAAGACGTGCTCGGGCGCCACCACCGGGATGCGCGTGCCGGGCAGCAGGCGGCCCTGCTTGGTGGGGTTGCGGTCCACCACGTAGTCGATGAAGTCGGTGCCCGCGCCGCAGTAGTTGAGCAGCGTGTTGCCCTTGGCCGCGGCGCCGTAGGCGGCAATGCGCCTGCCGGCGTTGCGCGCCTCGATCAGGAAGGACAGCAGGTCGCGCTTGGCCTTGCGCACGCGCTCGGCGAAGCCCGCGTAGAGCGCCGTGCTGGTCAGGCCGGCGGCGTGCTCCTCGGCCAGCGCGGCGGCGACCGCCGGCGTGGCGGCGTGGGCCGCGCCCGCGTGGCAGGCGAACACGCGCAGGCTGCCGCCGTGGGTGGGCAGGTGCTCGACGTCGAACACGCGCAGGCCGGCCCGGGCGAAGACGGGCTGCAGCGCCGCCAGCGACAGGTAGGAGTAGTGCTCGTGGTACAGCGTGTCGAACTGGTTCTGCTCGATCAGGCGCAGCAGGTGCGGAAATTCCAGCGTGATCACGCCCTGCGGCTTGAGCACCACCGGCATGCCGCCGACGAAGTCGTTGATGTCCGGCACGTGCGCCAGCACGTTGTTGCCCAGCAGCAGGTCGACCTGCCAGCCTTCCTCGCGCAGGGCGCGCGCGCTGGCCGTGCCGAAGAACAGCTCGCGGCTGTCCACGCCCCTGGCGCGCGCCGCGGCGGCGGTGTTGGCGGTGGGCTCCACGCCCAGGCACGGCACGCCGGCCTGCACGAAATACTGCAGCAGGTAGCCGTCGTTGCTGGCCAGCTCCATCACGCGGCTGCCGGCGCCAAGGCCGAAGCGCGCGGTCATGGCGCCGACGTAGCGGCGCGCGTGCTCGAGCCAGGACGACGAATACGAGGAGAAATACACGTAGTCGTCGTGGAAATGGGTTTCCGCCGGCGTGGCGTCGCGCAGCTGGACCAGCCAGCAGTGCTCGCACACCATCGCGTGCAGCGGGTAGAAGGTCTCGGCGCGGGCCGCGTCGCCGGCCTTGATGAAGGCGTTGGAGACCGGCGAGAGGCCGAGGTCGACCACGGTTTGCGCCAGCGGCGCGCCGCAGGCGCGGCAGGGCGCCTGCGTGGCGGCGTGGTTGGCTTGGACAGCGTCTGTCATACGCGGAATTGATCGATTTGTCGTTCGGTCACGGCGCGGGCCGCGGCGGGGTCCGCCTGCACGGCGCGATACCAGTGGGCGGTGGCGGCCAGCGCCTGGTCGAGCGCCCAGCGCGGCTGCCAGCCGAGCATGTCCCTGGCCAGGGACGAGTCCAGGTGCAGGTTGCGCGCTTCGTGCGGCGCGCCGGCGCCGGTGTCGGCCAGTTGCCAGCGCAGTTCGGGCCAGTGCCGTTCGAGCGCGGTCAGCACCGCGCCCACGGCCAGGTTGTCCGATGCCTGCGGGCCGAAGTTGAAGGCCCGCGCGAGGGCCGGCTCGCCGCCCATCAGCCGCGCGCCCAGCAGCAGGTAGCCGTTCAGCGCCTCCAGCACGTGCTGCCACGGGCGCGTGGCGTGCGGGTTGCGGATCTCCAGCACGCCGCCGGCGGCGGCCGCGCGCGCGGCGTCGGGCACCAGGCGGTTGTCCGCCCAGTCGCCGCCGCCGATCACGTTGCCGGCGCGCGCGGTGGCCACCAGCACGCCGCGCTCGGCCAGGAAGGCATTGCGGTAGCTGGCGGCGACCAGCTCGGCCGCGGCCTTGCTGGCGCTGTAGGGGTCGTGGCCGCCGAGCGGGTCGGTCTCGCGGTAGCCCCAGACCCACTCCTTGTTGTCGTAGCACTTGTCGGTGGTGATCACCACCACCGCGCGCACGCCCGGGCACTGGCGCACGGCGTCGAGCAGGTTGACGGTGCCCATCACGTTGGTGGCCCAGTTGGCCACCGGGTCGTGGTAGCCGGCGCCGACCAGCGGCTGCGCCGCGAGGTGGAACACGATTTCCGGCTGCGCGTCCCGCAGCGCGCGGGCCAGCGTATCGGCCTCGCGGATGTCGGCCAGGTGGTGGCCGTGCAGCGTGTCGGCCACGCCCGCGGCGGTAAACAGGCCGGCCGGCTGCTCCGGCGGCAGCGCGTAGCCGCTCACGCGCGCGCCCAGGCGCGCCAGCCACACCGCCAGCCAGGCGCCCTTGAAGCCGGTGTGCCCGGTCAGGAAGACGCGGCGGCCCGCGTAGTGGCCGAGCCTGTCCGCCATCGGGTTCGTCGCGCTCATCGCGCTCATCGCGCTCATCGCGCCCGCCGTGCTCACCACGTCTTCCACGGGGCCGCGCCCGACTGCCACAACTGCTCGAGCATGTTTTTCTCGCGCAGGGTATCCATCGGCTGCCAGAAGCCCTGGTGCTCGAAGGCCAGCAGGTGCCCGCGCGTGGCGAGCTCTTCCATCGGGCCTTGTTCCCAGCTGGTCTTGTCGTCGCAGATCAGGTCGATCACCTCGGGCTGCAGCACGAAGAAGCCGCCGTTGATCCAGGCGCCGTCGCCGCGCGGCTTCTCGGCGAAGCCGGCCACCATGCCCTCGCTGGTGCGCTCCAGCGCGCCGTAGCGCCCGGGTGGCTGCACCGCGGCCACCGTGGCCCAGCGGCCGTGGTTGCGGTGGAAGGCGATCTCGGCGGTGAGGTCGATGTCGGACACGCCGTCGCCGTAGGTGAAGCAGAACGGCTCGCCCGGCGTGAGGTAGTCGCGCACGCGGCGCAGGCGCCCGCCGGTCTGCGATTCCTCGCCGGTGTCGACCAGCGTCACGCGCCACGGCTCGGCCTTGCGGCAGTGCACGTCCATGCGGTTTTCCGACATGTCGAAGGTTACGTCCGACATGTGCAGGAAGTAGTTGGCGAAGTACTCCTTGATGACGTAGCCCTTGTAGCCCAGGCAGATGACGAAGTCGTTGATGCCGTGCGCGGCGTACATCTTCATGATGTGCCACAGGATCGGCTTGCCGCCGACCTCGATCATGGGCTTGGGCCGCAGGTGCGACTCTTCGGAAATGCGGGTACCCAGCCCGCCCGCCAGGATGACGGCTTTCATGCGGCTTTCTCCAACACCTGGATGCCCAGGATCTCGTGGGTGGAAGGACGGCCCTGGCTGTCGATCAGCGCCAGGTCCAGGCCGAACTGCTGCCGCAGGATCTCGGCCAGCGGTGTCTTGTCGTGCCCGCCCGCTTCCATGCGGGCGCTGAGCAGCCGGTACAGCGGCAGGTGGTACGGGCGCAGGTTGACGGCTTCCATCAGCAGCTCCAGCGCGCGCTCGTGGTCGCCGGTGCGCTGCGCCATCTCGCCGAGCGCGAAGGCGATCAGCCAGTGCTTGCTCCACTTGGCCGACATGTTCTCCAGCAGGCTGTTCAGCTCGATGTGGCGGCCTTCTTCCAGCAGCATCCCGATGGTCAGCACGAGGTGCTCCATCGGATGCCAGGCGCCGGCGCAGAACACGCCGTCCTGCGCGCGCGGCGCCAGGTGGCCGACGTCGCGGTGCCGGCCGACCAGCTCCGCGAGCTGGTCCTCGAACCAGCGCGTGAAGCCGGCCGCGTCGAAGATCGCGCTTTTCTCGAAGCGGTGGCGCAGGCTCAGGCGCAGGGCGTTGAGCTGTTCGGCGTCGGCGGCCAGCTGCGCGGCCATCGTCACGTAGTCCGCCTCGGTCTCGCAGATCAGGCCGTCGAGCCCCACCGCGTGCAGGAACGGCGCCGACACCCGCGTGTGGAACGCCGGGCCGGCCAGCGTCACCAGCGGCACGCCCATCCACAGCGTGTCGCAGGTGGTGGTGCCGCCGGTCACGGGCGAGGTGTCCAGCGCGATGTCGATGTCGTGGTAGGTCAGGTACTGGTTCTTGCCCTCGCGCGGGATGCAGGTCACGCGCTGCGGATCGATGCCGGCCTGCGCCATGCGCGCGAGCAGCGGCTCGCGCACGCTGTCCTTGTCCAGCTCGGCGGCTTCCACCAGCAGGCGGCTGCCGGGCACGCGCGCCAGCACCGCGCTCCACAGGCGCAGGGTGCGGCCGGTGATCTTGCCGAGGTTGTTGCACGAGCCGAAGGTGATGAAGCCGTTGCGCAGCGCGGGCGTCTCGCGCACCTGGTATTGCGGCTGGTAGGCCAGCAGCGGGCTGTGCACCAGCGGCTGGTAGGCGGCGAACACCGGCGCGCGCAGCAGGTTCTCGGTGTAGTGCGCCTCGAAGCCGGCCGGATCGCCGGTCCAGTCGGTGACGCGGTGGTGGATGGCCGGGATGCCGGTGCTGCCCGGATAGCCGAGCCAGGTGACCTGCACCGGCGCCAGGCCGTGGACCATGTATTGCAGCGGCGGCGTGCCGGTGTAGCCGCCGAGGTCGATCAGCGCGTCGAGGTGTTCGTCGCGCACGGCCTGCACGACGTCGGCGTCGCTCTTGTTGGCCAGTTGCACGAAGCGGTCCGAATAGATCTCGAGCTTGTGCGTGATCTGGTCGCGGTACGCGTGCAGGCCGAGCAGCACGACCTCGAAGCGCGCGCGGTCCAGGTTGGCCAGGAACGGCACCAGGAAGTAGGCGCAGGCGTGGCGGTACAGGTCGTTCGACAGGATGCCCAGGCGGATGCGGCCGCCGGCCGCCGGCGCGGGCGTGCGCGCCGCGCCGGGGATCGGCTTGGCGGCCAGCAGGCGGGCGAAGCCCTGCGCCTCGGCCAGCAGGTCGGCGGCGGTGGTCTGTTCGCGGAACAGCATCAGGAACAGCAGGTTGGTGCGGATGCTGCGGTTCTCGGGCTCGATCCGGGCAGCCTTGCGCAGGATGCCGACGGCTTCCTCGGCGTTGCCGGTGTCCCGCAGGTCGTTGGCGTAGTTGGCCAGCACGGAGGCGTTGTCCGGCGCCAGCGCCAGCGCCTTGACCGAGGCCTCGAGGGCCTGCGCGTGCAGGCCGAGCACGCGCAGGACGATGGCGTAGTTGGCCCAGCCGCCCAGCGACTGCGGGTGCCGCGCCACGCAGGTCTCGAGCTGCTCGCGCGCTTCCTGCAGGCGGCCCATCTTGTTCAGGATGCGCCCGCGCATGGTCATCAGGTCGGGGTTGTCCGGCGCCACCGCCAGCCCCTTGGCGATCCACTGGTAGGCCTCTTCGTCATGGTGCTGCGCCAGGTGCGCGAAGGCCAGCCAATAGTAGGGCTGCGGCAGTCCGGGGTCGAGCTTGCGGGCCTTGGCCGCATGTTCGATCGCCTCCTGGTAGCGGCCGGCGAAATAGCTCGCGTCGGCCTTCTGGATGTGCTGGTTGGCCTTGGGGGTGGCGAGGGTTTTCTTCATGGCTCAGGCGGGCGCGTGTTCGGTGGTGGTGGCGGACGGCTGCGCCGGCACGACTTCGATGCCGAGCACGTCGAACACCGTGGGCACGGCCTGCTGCCCGAGATAGTCCAGGCTCATGCCGAACTGCTGCTGCAGGAAGTCGGCCAGCACGGTCTTGTCGTAGCCGCATTCGTCCATGCGCGCGCTCAGCAGGCGGTACAGCGGCACGTGGTAGGCGCGCAGGCCGACGCTTTCCATCAGCAGGTCGATGGCGGCCTCCTTGTTGCCGCCGCGGTATTCCATCTCGGCCAGCACGTAGGGCACCAGCCAGTGCTTGCTCCACTTGGCGCTCAGGTTTTCCAGCAGGCTGCGGGTCTCGCCGAAGCGCCCGGCCTCGAGCAGGCCGGCGATGGCCACCACGATCTCGCCCATGCCGTGCCAGGCGCCGGCGAAGAACATGCCGTCGTGCTGGGCGGCGGGCGCCGGACCGCGCAGCCCCCGCGGGTCGACCAGCGCCGCCAGCTCGGTCTCGAGCCAGCGCGCGAAGCCGGCGCCGTCGGCCACCGGGCTTTGCTCGAAGCGCTGGCGGATGCCCAGGCGCAGCGCGTTGAGCCCGTCGACGTCGCCGGCCAGCGTGGTGGCGGCGTCGACGTAGGCGTCCTTGTCGGCGCAGATCAGCCCGTCGAGGCCGAGCGCCTTGAGGAACGTGGCCGAGATGCGCGCGTGGTAGGCGTTGCCGGCCAGCGTGACCACCGGCACGCCCATCCACAGCGCGTCGCAGGTGGTGGTGCCGCCGGTCAGCGGCGCGGTGTCCAGCACGATGTCGATGTCGTGGTAGGTCAGGTACTGGTTGGCGCTGGCGCGCGGCACGCAGGTCACGCGCTGCGGGTCGATGCCGGCCTGCGCCAGGCGCGCGAGCAGCGGCGCGCGCACCGATTCCTGGTCGATCTCGCGCAGCTCCAGCAGCAGCCTGCTGCCGGGGCAGCGCGCCAGCACCGCGGCCCACAGGGCCAGCGTGCGCGCGGTGATCTTGCCGAGGTTGTTGCACGAGCCGAAGGTGACGAAGCCGTTGCGCAGCGCGGGCGTCTCGCGCACGCGGTACTTGGGCGAGTAGACCGACAGCGGGTCCTGCACCAGCGGCGCGTACACGTAGGAGACCTGCGGCGCGCGCAGCAGCGTCTCGGTGTAGTGCGACTCGAAGCCGGCCGGGTCGCAGGTCCAGTCGCTGATGCGGTAGCGGATGGCCTCCATGCCGGTGCTGCCGGGGTAGCCCAGCCAGGTCATCTGCACCGGCGCCAGGCCGTGCGCCATGTGCTGCAGCGGCGAATTGCCGGTATGGCCGCCGAGGTCCATCAGCACGTCGAGCTGCTCGGCGCGCACGGTGTCGATGAGCTGCTCGCGCGACATGCCCGCGAGCGGCACGAAGCGGTTGGCGTTCAGGCGGATCTTGTCGGTGACGTGGTCGCTGACCGGGTTCAGCGACAGCGCCACCACCTCCACGCGGCTGCGGTCGAGGTTGGCCAGCAGCGGCAGGATGAAATAGGCGCAGGCATGGCGCAGCAGGTCGTTCGACAGCAGGCCGAGGCGGATCGGCGCGCCGGGGCGCTGCGGCCGCGCCGGCTGAGGGCGCAGCAGGGGGGCGAGCTGGCGGCCGAAGGCCTTGGCCTCGCGCAGCAGGTCCTGCGCGGTGGTGGCCTGGTCGAACAGCATCACGAACAGCAGGTTGGCGCGGATCGCGGCGTCGCGCGGCGACAGTTGCACCGCGCGGCGCAGGGCCACGATGGCGGCGTCCATCTCGCCGGTTTCCTTGAGCGCGCTGGCGTAGTTGGCGTAGGCCACCGGCTCGTGCGGATCGAGCGCGAGGGCCTTCTGCGCGGCGTCGCGCGCGCCGGCGTACTCGCGCAGTTCCGCCAGCAGGGCGCCGTAGTTGATCCAGCCGTGGATCTGGCCCGGGGCCAGCTCGATGCAGCGCTCCAGCCAGGCGCGCGCGCGCGCGTGGTCGCCGTTGCGCATGGCGATGGCGCCGCCCAGCGCCATCAGGCGCGTGTGCTCGGGGAATTCCCGCAGCGCCTGGTCGATGACCTCGCCGGCGCGGATGGTGTCGTGCAGCCCCAGGTAGGCCGCGGCCTGCCAGTAGCGGATCTCGGCCTGCCGGCCCAGCAGCTTCTCGGCCTTGTCGGCCTGCGCCAGGGATTCGCGGAACTTCCCCGCTTCATAGAGCGTCTGGGCCCTGGCGATCGGCGGCGGCAAGGTGGGAGCGTGCTGGGGTCGTTTCATCGTGAGTGGATTTCCAGGCATGCCGGAGCTGGCATTCCGATCGCCCACGACGCCTCGCGCGTACAGGAGAAATGACAATATCCGACGCCCTCAACCGTATCAGGGCGGCGTTTTCTTCAGAGGCGGGAATACAAGGCCAAAACGGGGCCAATTCATGGCCTGTGGCGGTGGCTGGCGGCGCGCCGGGGGCGCTCGCGGCCGGGGTGTGCCGGATCGGGCGCCGGCGCGCGGCTCAGGCGCCGCGGGCCGGCTTCGCGCCGGCCGCGCCTTCGCCGGCGGCGGCCTTTTCGAGCTGGTACAGCCAGGCCAGCAGCTCGGCCACGGCCACGTACAACTGCGGCGGGATGTGCGAGTCCAGGTCGACCTGCATCAGCAGCGTCACCAGCGCGGGGGAGTTGTGCACGTACACGCCGCTCTCGCGGGCGCGCGCGATGATGGCGTCGGCGATCTCGCCGTAGCCCTTGGCCACCACGCGCGGGCTGCCGTCGCGGCCTTCTTCGTAGGCCAGCGCGACCGCGCTGCCGCGCGCGTCGTCCTGCGGCATGGGCTGGTTCAAGGCAGGTTCTCCCCGGGCGAGAGGATGCCGTTGACGGCCAGCGCGGACAGATCGAGGCCGGTGGCGGCCAGCCGCTCCTGCAGCTGCGCGCGGGCCGCGTGCAGGCGGTTGACCGAGTCGGGCGCGGCCAGGCGCGCCTCGATGCGGTTGCCGGCCACGCTCAGGCGCGCCTCGACGGTGCCCAGGTGCGGGAACTGGAGCACCAGCTTGGTCGACCACGGCGCGCGCGCCGGGTCGGGCGCCTGGCCGTGGCCGCCCGCGTGGCGCTCCTCGGTCTCGCGGCGGATCTGCCAGTCCAGCGGCGTGCCGGGCCAGGCCTCGCCGATCCAGCGGAATTGCTGCGTGGCCAGGGTGTCGAGCTGCTGGCGCACCAGCGCGGCGGCGTCCGGGTGGACCGCCGGGCCGGCGGCCGGGGTGGCCGAGGCCGCGCCCAGGCGGGCGTCGCCGCCGCGGCCATCGGCCACGGCACCGTCGGCGTCCACGTGGCGCGCCTGCGGCAGCGGGGCGGAGGCGGCCTGGTAGGCCTGCGTGGCCTGCTGCGCGAGATGGGCCGACGGCCCCTGCGGGACCGGCAGGCCGGACGTGGCCGGCGGCGCGCTGGATTGCGCGGCATGGCTGGCCGCGGTGGCCGCGTTGGCGGCGGGGGGCGGCGCGTCGTCGGCGGGCGCCTGGGTGTCCGGCTGGGCCACGATGGCGACCGTGGCCGCGGCCACCGCGCGGGCGTCCGCCGCGGCGGCCTGGGCCGCCGTGGGCGGCGCCACGGGGGCCGGCTGGTAGGTCAGCTGCAGGACCGGCGCGCCGTCGTCGGCGCCGGGCGCGGGGGCGCTGGCGGGCGCGGCCGGGCCGGGGCCGAGCGCGGCCTGCGGCTCGCGCATCAGGGCGTCGAGCGGCTGCGTGCCGTTGACCCACTGGCCCAGGTGCGATTCATAGAACAGGCCGCTTTGCCCGACCTGCTGCGCCAGCGCCGCGGCCAGCGCGCCGGTGCTGCCGGGCGCCGGCGTGCTGGGCAGCAGCGGGGCCGCGCCGCGCAGCGGGGCCGGCTCGGTGCCTTCGAGGATGTCCAGGATGACGCGCGCGGCCGAGCTGAAGGTCTCGCGCGCGGAGGCCGGCGCGGCGCCGTCGGCGGGGTTCGGCGTGCCGCCGGTGACTA
Source organism: Cupriavidus sp. FW216-B1 (assembly GCF_058789195.1). NCBI lineage: Bacteria > Pseudomonadati > Pseudomonadota > Betaproteobacteria > Burkholderiales > Burkholderiaceae > Cupriavidus > Cupriavidus sp. FW216-B1. Next base: position 175,265 of record NZ_JBYTEL010000007.1, read on the forward strand.
TGCCGGGGCGGTTCTGCTGCACCGTGGCGCCGCTGTCGGCCGGCGCCACCGTCTCGGTGACGGCGCCGGCGGGCATCAGCGCGGCCAGCTTGGCCACGCTCAGCGCGGACTTGAGTCCCTGCGGGTCCGTGTTGCGCAGCGCCAGCGCGGGATCTGGCGGAAGATGGATGCCGACCATTCGGCGCGATCAGTAACGGGCGTCGGCGCCGTAGGCGTGATGCAGTTCCTGGCGGCGGCGCGAGTTGTTGAGCAGGTGGCCGAGCCGTTCGATCTGGGGCATCACCAGGTTGCGGATGGCGGCATCCTGCGACAGGATGGTCTCCAGCATCTGGTAGCGGTAGCGGCGCTCCTGCGGCGACAGCAGCACCACGTCGTCGTTGTTGCGCAGCACGTTGACCTGCGCCACGTAGCGCGCCTGCAGGGCGCTCAGCGCATCCCAGTCGCCGGCGCGGGCAGCCTCGCACATCTGGCCGGAGAGGACCAGCAAGGCTTCATAGCAGGCGATCAGGTGGTTCTTTTGCGTGAGCATGTCAAGCACCGATGGAGACGGCGTCCCTGGGGCGCAGCAATTGATGCTCCGGCTCGGGCTCGCGCGCGGGGTCGATCTGGCCCCAGGCCGCCGAGATGTCGGCCAGCAGCTTGTCCACTTCGAGCAGGCGCGCGTCGTCGTTGTGCAGGTTGGCGAGCATGAGCTGGCGCGCCATGTATTCGTAGAGGGAGTCGAGATTGGCCGCGAGCTCCTCGCCCGCCGTATGGTCGAGCGAGGCGCGCAGGCCGCTTTCGATGATCTCGATGGCCTTGGAGATGGCCATGCCCTTGTCGGCGACCTTGCCCGCTTCCATGTGGAAGCGGGCGCGGGCGATCGACGCGCGCGCGCCGTCGAACAGCATGACGATGAGCCGGTGCGGCGAGGCGCTCATGGCCCCGGTCTGGACGCCTACGTTGGCGTAGGCATTGGCGGCGGTGCGTGCGTACATGACGATCCCTGGGTTTGAAGCTGTGTCGGCAATGATCCCGGCGCGTTCAGTTCGACGACGTTCCGTTCATCGAGGCGAACTGCTGCGTCAGGTAGTTCTTGGTGGACGTCATCTGCGCCATGATGGTGTCGAGCTGCTGGAACTGGGCGCGGTATTGTGCCATCGTCGCGTCGATCTGGTTCGACATGTTGGTGTAGTCGTCGCCCAGCGACTTGAGCTGCGTGTTGACGCCGGCGGTGGCGGTGGTGAGCACGCCGTTGGTGGCGGTGAAGCTGGCGGCCAGGCTGGAGAGCTGGTTGCCGTAGCCGGACTTGCCGTCGCTGCCGCTGAACAGCTGCTGCACGCCGGCGCGGTTGCTGGTCAGCGCCGCGTTCAGCTTGGAGGTGTCCAGCGACATGCTGCCGTCCGCGTTGAAGCCGATGCCGACCTGCGTCAGGTTGATGGCGTTGCTGCCGGTCGGCGCCGTGTTGAACACGCCGCGCAGCTGGCTCTCGATGGTGCGCACGGTGCTGTCGCCGAGCAGGGTGCCGGCGGTCTTGGTGTCGGCGTCGTAGCTGTCGAGCTTGGCCACGGTGCTCTGCAGCGTGTTGTAGGCGGTGACGAAGCTCTGCACGGCGCCCGCCATCGACGAGGTGTCGGTGCTCACGCCGACGTTGCTGGCGCCCAGCGAGGTCAGCGTCATGGTCACGCCCGGCACCGCGCCCTGCACGGTGTTGCTGGCGCTGGTGATGGCCAGGCCGTTGACGGTCAGCTTGGCGTCGACCGCCTTGATGTTCTCCGTCATCGACTTGGTGCCGGCCGGATCGTAGGCCAGCAGGCCGCTGATCGTGGACGGGTCGCCGCTGCCGTTGCTGCCCACCGAGATGCGCATGCTGGACTTGGCGCCGGTGGTGTTGGAGGTCAGCACGATGTGGTACGGCGTGCCGCTGCCGTCGTTGACGATGCTGGCCGTGACGCCGGCGTTCGATGCGTTGATCGCGTCGCGGATGCCGGTGAGCGTGTTGTTGGTACCGTTGATGTTGATCGTGGTCGGCGTGCCGCTGCCCGGCGTGAAGGTGCCGTCGGCGGCGGTGGTGCCGAGTTCGATCTTGATGCTGGCGCTGCCCAGCAGCTGGCCGGTGGCGTCGGTGATGCCGTTCGACACCAGCGTCTGCGAGGTGGCGAGCTGGCTCACGTTGACGGCGTAGTTGCCGGCCACCGCGGTCTTGTCCGCGCTGGTGGTCAGCACGCCGGTGTTGCTCGACGAGGTGGTGGTGCTGTTGTACAGGCTGGCGGCGCCGAGCGCGGCGGCGGCATTCTGGAACGAGGCCAGCGCGCCCTGCAGCAGGCCGTAGGCGGACAGCTTGGTGGTGGCCGCGGTCTGCGCGTCCGTGATCGGCTGCAGCTTGGTTTCCTCCCCCGACTGCAGGTTGGTCAGAAGGGTGCTGAGGTCCAGTCCGGAACCAACGCCAATCGACGAAATCGGTGTGCTCATGATTTGCTGCCTGTGTTGTCTTGTTCGAGGGAGAGACTGCGGGCCGCCTATGCGGTCTGGTGGATCAGCAGGCCTTGCAGCCTGTCGATGGCGCGCGTGATGCGCAGGACTTCTTCGGAGGGAAACTGGCGGATGGTGTCGCCGGTGGACTTGTCCACCACCGTGGTCACGATCTGGTGCGTGTCGCCGTCGATGCTGAAGCGCACTTCCACCGGCGTGGCGCGCAGCGCCTCGGTCAGGCTGGTGAGCGCGCTGGCCAGTTCCTTCGAGCTTTCGGCGTGCGCCTTGTCGCCCGGCGCCTTGCCCGCCGCGATGGCGCCCGGCAGGCTCCCGGCCGGCACGCCTGCCTGGGCCGCAGGTGCCGCAGCGAGAGGGGTGGCGGGCAACGGCGCGGCGGGCAACTTGGCTAGCTGTTCGGTCGGGCTGATCATGGTCTGTCTCTCGCAAGGGACGGTCGGAGCGGGTGGCTCCGGTGGAAACGCTTTCAGAGCGGAGACCGCTCTGGAAGCATTCCCGGCGGCGCCGGGCCCGAAGGTCCGGCGCCGCCAGGGGTGCGGCTACTGTTGCGATTAACGCAGCAGCGACAGCACGTTCTGCGTGGTCTGGTTGGCCTGGGCCAGCACAGCGGTACCAGCTTGTTGCAGGATCTGGGCGCGCGACATGTTCGACACTTCCGTGGCGTAGTCGGCGTCCTGGATGCGCGAGCGCGAAGCGGACAGGTTGGTCACGGTCGAGCCCAGGTTCGAGATCACCGAGTTGAAGCGGTTCTGCACGGCACCCAGGGAGCTGCGCAGCTTGTCCACGGTAGCCAGGGCCTTGTCGATCGTGTCGAGCGGGTTGGAGCTGCCCACGCCGGTGAATTCGGTGGTGGCGGTGGTGGCACCCTTGGTGCTCAGTTCGATCTGCGTGGCGTTGGAGATCGTGGTGGTGGTCGAGCCGCCGTTGGCCAGCGCGCCTTGACCGGCTGCGTCCAGGGCGTAGTTCTTGCCGCCTTGGGTCACGTAGGCCACGGCTGCGCCGGCGGAGTCGGCACCGACCTTGACCAGCTGGGCGGCGATGCTGCTGCCGGTGTTGCCGTTGGCGGCGTCGCCGACGCTGATGTCGGCGGTGTTCAGCGTGACAGCGCCCGAAGCCGCGTCAACCGAAGCGGCGTAGTAGTCGCTGCCGAACTTGACGACGTAGTTGGAGGTGGCGTTGCCGGCCGTGTCCAGCACGTTGCTCAGTTGCAGGTCCTTGGCGTTGACGGTGCTGCCGGTGGCGGTCGACAGCGAGGTGGCGGCGGCGCTCAGGTCCACGGCGTTCGGAGCCGAACCCGTGCCGGCCACGACGGTCGTGATCGGGGCGCTGGTGGCCAGGGAGTTCTTGGCAACCGTGAAGCCGGTCATGCCCAGGGTGGTGGTGCTGATTTCCTTCAGGTCGATCGAGATGGTCTGACCGTCTTGCGCGCCGACTTGCACCTTCAGCGACGAAGCAGCCGACGACAGCACCTTGACGCCGTTGAAGTCGGTTTGTTGCGACGTGCGGTCGATTTCAGCCAGACGCTGGGTGATTTCGTCCTGGATCGATTGCAGGTCCGAAGCGGAGTTGGAGCCCGTTGCGGCTTGCACGGCCAGGGTACGGATGGCTTGCAGGTTGTTGTTGACTTCGGTCAGCGCGCCTTCGGTGGTTTGCGACAGCGAGATGCCGTCGTTGGCGTTGCGCTGGGCTTGACCCAGGCCGTTGATGTTGGCGGTGAAACGGTTGGCGATCGCCTGGCCCGCTGCGTCGTCCTTGGCGCTGTTGATACGCAGGCCCGAAGACAGACGCTGAATCGCGCTGTTCAGCGACGATTGCGACGAATTCAGGTTGTTCTGCGTCATCAGGGACAACGTGTTGGTATTGATGACCATCGACATGGTACGACTCCTATTCTTTTACAGTGAGTTGTGCAATCCGGCTGTTGCCGCAACGTTGGCTGCCTGGCAATGCAGGGCGAGAAGTGCCACCGTTGTTTGGGTTATCGGTTGGGGCCGGGAAAGATTTAGAGTGACTTTTGCGATGGGCTCAAACTGTCCTGCATATTTGGCGGTGCTATTAGTAAACAGCATGGTGGGCGCGCGGAACCGGTCGTCAGCGCCGCTTGCGCGTGCGCGGGACGTACGGGCTGACGAACTCCGGCGAGCTCTCCGCGCCCGGCACGCTGGCCTGGGCTTCGGGCGCATGGGCCGGCGTGATGACGGCGATGGCGTGCTTGTAGACGACCTGGGGCAGCGGATCGCCGGCGTCCTCCGCGAGCAATACCATATAGTTGTCCGCGGCCACGATCACGCCATGCAGGCGGGTACCGCTGGACAGGTGCACGACCACGGGCTTCCGGCTCGCGCTATGGGTGGACAACTGCTGGTGCTGCAGTCTGCGGCTAGGGCGGTCCACCCTGATTTCCTTCTTGTTCACAACTTCTCCGGAAGAGCCCGCGCGGGTTCTGTCGGCTGGCAGGGATTCGATGGCCAGGCCTGGGCAACTGGGGTGTGACGCACTGCGGAGCGCGGACTGCGGCCTGGCCTTGGCGGAACCGGGAATGAAACATCCGCTCCCGGGACCGGCCAGGGGGCTGGCGGCACGGAGCGCGGCCAGCCGCGGCTGGTACGCGGGAGACGGGTCCGATGATACCGCCCCGCCACCGGTGGCGAGTGCCGCCGCCGGAAGAGAAGGGGAAGACTTCAGGCGCGAGGGTAACAAAATTTTACAAATGTGGACGGTTGGGAGAGCGCACCTGGCCTAGAGGTAAACCTCTAAAAAATCGATTGCATCACAGTGGCCGAATGTGGATTCATGCACACTTGTGTGGCAAATCCCAATGCTGTCCGACCGCAGCCCCAAGGTGCAACATGAGGTCTGCGGGCTGCCGCGCAGCCCTGGCTTGTTCCGGCCGAGGTTCCTCGCGCCGCCCCGATACCATCGATATGGCGTGGCCGGCACTTTTATATCAGAGGTTTCCCTGATAGAAATTGGATTTACACCTCATGTAAGCAGGTTTATATTCGCTATTGGACCTTTCGGTTCCTAGCAGTCCTGGAAAGCCTACGAGCACCCCGCGCGTGGGCTTCTTTTTTTGCGCGCCCGCCTGGGTGCCACCGGATGTCGCCGGCAGCGGCCGGCGGCGGCGCCCCCCCCCGCGTGCGTGCCGTCATTAGACGACAGGACGCCCGCTGTCAATTCCCCGAATTGCCCCGCTTTTTCCCTGCATATCTCCGCTAACCGGCGCGTTTTTGCCTTATTTCAACAAACCGCGGAAATATCCTCAAGCTTGCCCGGTGCGTGCCGTTAAGGCTGCGATGCGGCGTCGGTCCGGAGGTTCGTCCGGCACCAGGGTGCCGCCCGCGATGAAAAAGCAAAAAAGGAGCCGGGAAATGCGTTGGTTGCGAAACTTTGGCATTGGGGCGCGCCTGACCGTGGCGTTTTCGGTCGTGGCGCTGCTGCTGGTTGCGGTGGCCGTGCTGGGGGCGATGTCCCTACGCACCATGAACGAATCGATGCGCCTGACGGTGGAAGGGCGGATGTTCCGCGTGATGGAGATCGAGCGCGTCAAGCAGGACGCGCTGTGGGTCGGCATCCTGGCGCGCGACGCCACCCTCAACGAGGATCCGGTCGCGGTGCGGCGCAACGCCGAGAAGATCGGCGCGCTGCGCGAGGACATGAGCACCGCGCTGGATGCGCTCGGCAAGTGGATGGCCAAGGCTTCCTCGCCGGCGGCGCAGGAAAACTACACGCGCCTGATCGAGGCGCGCGACGTCTACAACGGCCAGCTCGACACGGTGCTGCGCCAGCTGCAGAACGGCGAGTTCGACGGCGCCCGCAGCGCGATGGTAGCCACGCTGCCGGCGGCCCAGGCGCCTTATTTCGACAAGCTGACCGAGCTGGCCGAAACCGGGCGCAAGGTGGCCGTGGCCTCGGTGGACGAAGCCAACGCCAGCTATGAGATGGCGCGCAACCTGCTGGTGGGGCTGGCCGCGGTCGCGGTGGCGCTGGCGGCGGCGCTGGGCCTCGGCATCACGCGCTCGATCACCGGCCCGGCGCGCCAGGCGCTCGACGCCGCCCAGGCGCTCGCGCAGGGCAACCTGACCTACGCCATCAAGACGCGCAGCAACGATGAAATGGGCCGCATGCTGGGCGCGCTGGAGCGGGCCTTCGGCCAGCTCGCGGCGCTCGTGCACGGCATCCAGGGCGCGTCGCGCTCGATCGACGGCGCCACCCGCGAGATCGCCAGCGGCAACACCAACCTGTCCCAGCGCACCGAGGAACAGGCCGCGTCGCTCGAGCAGACCGCGGCCTCGATGGAGCAGCTTACCTCCACGGTCCGGCAGAACGCGGTCAATGCGCGCCACGCCAACGAACTCGCGGTGAGCGCCTCGGGCGTGGCCACCGAGGGCGGGCGCGCGGTGCGCGGCGTGGTCGAGACCATGCAGAACATCTCGCAGTCGTCGGCCAAGGTGGCCGAGATCGTCGGCGTGATCGAGGGCATCGCCTTCCAGACCAACATCCTGGCGCTCAACGCGGCGGTGGAAGCCGCCCGCGCCGGCGAGCAGGGCCGCGGCTTCAGCGTGGTGGCGGCCGAGGTGCGCAGCCTGGCGCAGCGCTCGGCGTCGGCGGCCAAGGAAATCGGCCAGCTCATCAACGGCTCGGTGGGGCAGGTGGCGCATGGCGCGAAACAGGTCGAGGACGCCGGCCGCACGATGGACGACATCGTCGGCGCGGTCAAGCGCGTGACCGACATCATGGGCGAGATCGCCGCAGCGAGCGAAGAACAGTCCTCCGGCATCGAGCAGGTCAACCGCGCCATCACCCAGATGGAAAGCGTGACGCAGCAGAACGCGGCGCTGGTGGAAGAAGCCGCCGCCGCGGCCGAGAGCCTGCAGCAGCAGGCCGCCGGCCTGGTGAGCGAGGTGTCGCGCTTCCAGGTGACGCAGGAGCAGACCGGCGCGGCGCGTCCGGCGCCGGCGCGCGCGCCGGTTGCCGCCGCGTCCGCCGCCGCCGCCGTGAAGGCGCGGCAGCCCGCGGCGCGTGCCCCGGCGGCACGTGCCCCGGCCGCGCGCCCGGCGGCCACCCGCGCCAACAGCCCCGCGCCGCTGCGCGCGGTGGCGTCCGCGCCGGCTCCCGCGGCCCCGGCCGAGGCGCCGCGCGCGGCGCCCGCCGTCCGCGCGTCCGCGCCGGCCAAGACCCTGGCCACTCCCGCAGCCCCGGCCAGGTCCGCCGCGCCGCTGGCCGCCGTGGGCGGCACGCGCGCGCCGGTGCTGCCGAGCAAGGCCCGCGCGCCGGTGGTGCGCCTGGGACGCGAGCCGGTGCTGTCGTCCAAGTCGCTGCCCGCGCGCCCGGCCAAGGCCGCCGCGCCGGCCCCGGCGCGGCGCGCGCCGCGCGCGGTGCCCGCCGGCAATCTGGCGGTGGCCAACGGCGACTGGGAATCCTTCTGACGCGGGCGCGGTGCCGCCCGCGAAGACAGGCGGGCGCGGCACCGAAGGGGCGCCGGGTGATGGCGGCGCAGTGGCGCGATGGCGGTGAAAGCGGGCTGAAAGGCCAATGAAAGCGCGCTGAAAGGGCCGCCGGAAAACATCGGGCAGCCACCGGAAAGCCGCCGGAAATCAGCCCGAAAAGGGCGCTGCAAGGCGGCGGGCTTCGGCCTACAATATGCCCCTTGTATACAAAAAACAGCGATGTGCGAGGCCCCCCAGCCTGCCAATCGTTGTCCTTTTTCCGCGTTTCCCTCCTCCCGCCCGCCCATGCCCGCCGCCTCCCAGACGTCGTTCCCGCCGGTTTCCGCCTTGCCTTCTTCTTCTTCCCCTGCCGCATCGGCGGCGGCCTCCGCCGCGCCGCCCGCGCAGGGCGCGGCCCGGCCGCCCGGCGGCGGCGCCGCGCCGCTCGCCACGCCGCCGGTGCCCGTCATGCAGGTCATCTTCGGCATCATGCTGGCGATGTTCCTGGGCGCGCTGGAGCAGTCCATCGTGGCCGTGGTGCTGCCCGAGATCGCGCTACAGCTCAACGGCTTCGAGGTGATGGCGTGGGTGGTGTCGGCCTACCTGGTGGCCTCCACCGTGGTCACGCCGATCTACGGCAAGCTGTCCGACCTGCTCGGGCGGCGCTCGGTGCTGTCCTTCGCCATCGTGCTGTTCTTCCTGGCCTCGGTGGCGTGCGCGCTGGCGCAGACCATGCCGCAACTGATCGTCGCGCGCATCCTGCAGGGCCTCGGCGGCGGCGGGCTGATCTCGGTCTCGCAGGCCACCATCGCGGATGTTGTGCCGCTGCGCGACCGCGGTCGCTACCAGGGCTACGTGAGCGGCGTGTGGGCCGTGGCCAGCATGGCCGGCCCGGTGATCGGCGGCTACCTGGCGCACTACCTGTCGTGGCGCTGGATCTTCTGGATCAACCTGCCGCTGGCCGCGCTCGCGCTGGTGGTGGTGCGCCGCGCGCTCAAGCACCTGCCCGCGGGCGGGCGCCGCCACCGCATCGACTACCTCGGCGCGCTGCTGTTCGGCGGCGGCCTGACCGGCGTGCTGGTGTTCCTCACGCGCCTGGGCCAGGGCCAGTCGCCGCTGGCGCCGCAGACGCTGGCCCTGCTGGTGGCCGGGCTGGCCGGGCTGGCGCTGTTCGTCTGGCAGGAAGGCCGCGTGGCCGATCCGATGATCCCGCTGGGCATGCTGCGCGTGCCGACCGTGACCATCTGCTGCATCACGCTGTTCCTGTGCTTCTTCCAGCTGATCGCCATGTCGGTGCTGCTGCCGCTGCGCTTCCAGGTGGTGGGCGGCGCGCAGGCCGACAGCGCGGCGCTGCGGCTGGTGCCGCTGACGCTGGCGATCCCGTTCGGCGCCTTCATCGCCGGGCGCACCATGTCCTGGAGCGGGCGCTACAAGCCGCTGCAGCTGGCGGGCTCGCTGGTCGCGCCGCTGGCTATCGTGGTACTGGCCTTCGTCGAGCCGCATGCGGTGGCGCTCACCGCGCTGGTGATGGTGGTGCTGGGCGTGTCGATCGGGCTGCAACTGCCCAGCGGGCTGGTGGCGACGCAGAACGCGGTGCCGCCCCAGCAGGTCGGCGTGGCCACCGCGCTGACGGCGTTCTCGCGCATGCTGGGCGGCGCGGTGGGCGTGGCGGTGCTGACCACGGTCCTGATCGGGCTGCTGCGCCACGGCGGCATGGGCGTGTCCGACCTGGGCGGCGGCGAGGACGTGCTGATGAGCATGTTCCACCGCGCGATGGTGGGCGGCGACGCGGCCGACGCGGGCGCGGTGCGCGCCGCCGCGGAAACCGCGTTCCGCGTGCTGTTCCTCTTCAGCGCGGCGGTGTCGCTGGTGGCGCCGTTCCTGGTGGCGCGCCTGCCCGAGACGACCCTGCGCGGCAGCAAGGCCCCCACGGTGGCCGCCAGCCTCGACTGACGGCGGCGGCGTCAGGGGGCGGGCGGTCCCTGACCCTGACCTTCACACTGCCCCTGCCCCGCGGGCGCCCCTTTGCCGAGGAAGCCGAACTCCACCGGCGTGCTGGCATAGAACACCTGCACGTCTTCCTCCGCCAGCCGCGCGAACAGGCGCGCCACCTCCTCGCCGGTGGCGATCACGGTGATCTCTTCCGGCCGGTCGGCCAGCTCCAGGAAATGCCAGCTATGGAAGCGGCGGTCGTGGCCGATGCCCTCGGCCGCCACCAGGTGGGTGGCGCCGCGGATATGCAGTTCGCGCAGGACCTGCAGCAGCCAGTGCGACAACTGCTTGCCGTGGTGGCGGCGGTTTTCTATGGTGAACAACGTGAGTTGGAAGCCTTGCATGGCAGCCTCCCATGCGCCCCGCGGCGCCAGGCGCGTGCCGCGCCCGCGGCATGGACGCCCGCATCCGGGCAAGGGTGCCTGACTGAAGTCTAGGCCAGCCGCGATGGCATCTCGCCGGTCTCCGTCGCCGCGCTTTTCGGCCACGGCATGCCGCGCAGCCGTGCCATCTCGCCGGCGATCTGCCGGCGTGCGGTGGCCATCGCCCCGGCCACCGCGGCATCGCCGCCGACCAGTCCCTGCAGCAGCACGAAGGTCACGTCATGGATGCCGATGGTGGCAAGCACGTGGCGCACGTAGGGCGTGAGGAAATCGGGTTGGCGCGCGCGCTCGCCGGCGTGGAAGCCGCCCGAGCCGACCAGCACGAAGGTTGGCCGGTCCCGCAGCAGCCCGACCTTGCCGGCCGGCGTCGCGGCGAAGGTGCGGTGGATGCGCAGCACGTGGTCGATCCACAGTTTCAGCGAGGCCGGCACGGTGAAGTTGTGCATCGGCGTGCTGATCACCAGCAGGTCGGTCTGCTCGAGTTCGCCGATCAGGCGCTCGGACCAGCCGAACGCGGCGGCCAGGGTGGCGGCGTCGGCCGCGCCCGGCGTGCCCGGCGGCGGCGAGGTGATCGCGCTGGCATAGGCCTGGCCGATCGCCGGCAAGGGCTCGGCCAGCAGGTCGCGCCGCACCAGGCGGAAATCCCGGTTTGCCTCGCCGTCCGGGCCGCGCAGCCCGGCGATCATTTCCTCCGCCAGCCGGCTGGCGTGGCTGGCCGCGCCGTGCGGGCTGCCGTTGACGTGCAGGACCCGCATCATGACGGCGCTCCCGGCGCCAGCGGCGCGACGAAATGCAGGCCGCGCGCCAGCAGGCCCTGGCGGAAATAGAAGCGCTGCGCCAGCGCCATGTGCAGGCCGGTATCGAGCACGAAATGCGCGCAGCCCAGCGCCACAGCCTGCGCGCGCGCGGCCTCCAGCAGTTGCGCGCCCAACCCGCCGCGCTGCAGGGCGGCGCTCACCACGAGGTCGTCGACGTAGACGAACCTGCCGTAGATCAGGTTTTCCTGCAGGCGGTAGCCGGCCAGCCCGAGCACCGTGTCGTGCCGGCAGGCGGCGAGGAGGCGGTAGCCCTGCGCGTGCTGGCGCCGCACCTGGCTGGCGAAGGCCGGCGCGCTGTCCAGGTGGGGGCGCAGTTCTTTCATGACCGGGAAGGCGGCCAGCAAGTCCTGCCGGCTTTCCAGGTGCCTGAATTCGATGGGTGCGTGCATGCGGGTCGTGTGCCTGTCGCGGTTCGCGGGAGCACCCAATGTAGCGCCGCGGCGGCATATCCCGCAGAGCCAAGAAATGGAAAAGCGACTAGGCCATGCCGCGCCCGCGGCGGACGGCCAGGATCAGGAAACGGGCGCCACCGGCGCCGCCGGCGCCGGCTTCCCGGCGCGCCGGCGCGCGCGCGCCGCCAGCCCGCTGCCGAGCGCCCAGCGCAGCGTCGGCGCCAGCATGCGCATGCCCGCCAGCGACACCGGCAGGCGCAGCGCGGCCGCGCCGTGCAGGCCAAGCTCGCGCTGGGCCCAGCGCGGCAGCAGCGCGATGCCGGCATCGCCCATGATGCGCACGGCCGGCACCAGCAGCGGACTGGCGACCGGCATGGCCATCACCAGCCGCACCACTTCGTGGGTGCGCTCGCTGACCACCAGCTCGGGGCGCAGGCGTTCGAGGTAGGCGGCCACGGCGGCGGCGCTGTCGGGCACTTCCGTGGCGCCGAGCAGGCGCGCGATCTGCGCCACCTCGGCGTAATAGCGGTCCTGGTCGGCCGCCGGCAGCGGGCCCACGTAGCGCAGGTAGGCGCCGAGAAAGCTCGACACCTCGGCCACGTGGACCCAGGTCAGCAGCGCCGGGTCGTCGGCCGCGTAGGGGCGCCCGTCGGGCGCGATGCCCCTGACCGTGGTGTGGATGCGCCTGACGCGCTCGATCAGCGCCAGCGCGTCGGCGCGGCTGCCGTAGGTGGTGCCGGCGATGAACTGCGCGGTGCGGCCCAGGCGGCCCTGCATGTCGGTGCGGAAGGTGGAGTGGTCCCACACCCCGGCCAGCGCCAGCGGGTGCAGCGTCTGCAGCAGCAGCGCGCTGACGCCGCCGGCCAGCATCGCCGGGAAATCCGCGTGCACGCGCCAGCAGACCGCGTCCGGGCCGAACAGGCCGGGATCGCCGGGCGGGTTGTCGTAGTCGAGGCTGAGGCCGGAGTTGCTGCGCGTGAGCCCGCGCACCTGCGCGCCGGCGCCGGCGCGCAGGCGGTCGAGCAGGCGCCGCGGCAGCGGGGCGGGCGGCGGGGAGGCGGGTGGCGTGCCGGGTTGCTGGCCTTGCGAGCCGTTCATGGGGCGGTCTGTACCTTGGTCGGTGCGAGTATGGGTGCGGCCGCCCGCCGGGCCTCGCTGGCCTCAGTAGTAATGCAGGTCGGTCGCCTTGCCCCAGAATACACGGTAGGCGTACAGCGTGTAACCCAGGATGGTCGGCAGCACCACCGCCGCGCCGGCCAGGATCACGCCCAGCGATTCCGGCGCGCTCGCCGCCTGCCAGACGTCGATCTTGTCCACTACCAGATACGGGAACAGGCTGTAGGCCAGGCCATTGAACGCCATCAGGAAGATCACCGCGGTGCCGGCGAAGGGCACCCAGCACCAGCGGTCGTTGCCGCGTTCGAGCATGGCCGGCATGCGCCGTAGCAGCCGGTCGAGGATCACGAACAGCGCCACCGTCACCAGCGGGATCGGCGCCAGCAGGATGATGTTCGGCAGCGAGAACCACTTGTCGAAGATGCGCTGGCTCACCAGCGGCGTCACCACCGAGATCAGCGTCACGCCGGTGCCGGTCAGCCACAGGCTGCGCCTTGCCCAGTACACCGCGCGGCGCTGCAGCGCGCCTTCGGTCTTCATGATCAGCCAGCCCGCGCCCAGCAGGCAGTAGCCGGCCACCAGGCACAGCCCCACCACCACCGCGAAGACGATGTCCGGCCAGTCGTGGCGAAAGCCGGTGACGTACAGTCCCAGCATCAGCCCCTGCGAGAAGCCGGCCAGCAGCGAGCCCGCGTAGAACGCGCGGTTCCACCACGGCTTGTGGTGCGCGCGCGCCTTGACGCGGAAGTCGAACGCCACGCCGCGGATGATGAGTCCGGCCAGCATCAGCGCCACCGGCAGGTAGAGCTGGGTCAGGATCATGCCGTGCGCGATCGGGAAGGCCGTGAGCAGCAGGCCCACGCCCAGCACCAGCCAGGTTTCGTTGGCGTCCCAGAACGGGCCGATCGAGGCGATCATGGTGTCCTTGTCGGCATCGCCGGCGCGGCGCAGCAGCACGCCCACGCCGAGGTCGTAGCCGTCCAGGATCACGTAGACCAGCATGGAGATGCCCATCAGGGCCAGGAACACCAGCGGCATCCAGCCGGCGGGTTGGGTCAGGTCGTTCATTGCGCGCTCCGCAGCGCGCCGGGCAGCGCGGCTTGAGGGGGTTCGATGCCGGCGGTTTCGATGCCGGGCTCGCCGGCGTCCGTGCCCGCCTTGCGCGCCAGGTAGAACACCACCGAGATGTAGGCCGCGATCAGCGCCGCGTAGAGCGCCAGGTACATCGCCAGCGTGGCGCCGATCATCGCGGCCGGCACCTTGGAGGCGGCCTGCGCCGTGGTCAGCACGCCGTACACAAGGTAAGGCTGGCGGCCGATCTCGGTGACGTACCAGCCCGCCACCAGCGCCACCCAGCCCGAAAACGTCATGGCCAGCAGCGCGCGCGCCATCCAGCGCGACGGCTGGCCCCGGCGGCGCAACTGCCAGGCCGCGCTCCACGAGACCGCCAGCATCAGCAGGCCCACGCCCACCATGATGCGAAAGGCGTAGAACAGCGGCGCCACCGGCGGGTGCTTGCCCGCGAAGGCGTCGATGCCCCTGATCTCGCCGTCCATGCTGTGCGTGAGGTAGAGCGAGGCCAGCTTCGGGATCGCGATCTCGAAATCATTGCTTTGCGTGCTCGCGTCGGGCAGCCCGAACAGCACCGCCGGCGCGCCTTTTTCCGTCTTCCAGATGCCCTCCATCGCGGCGATCTTGGCCGGCTGGTGGTGCAGCGTGTTGAGGCCGTGCAGGTCGCCCGCCACGATCTGCAGCGGGATCAGCACCGCCGCGATCACCACCCCGGTGCGCAGCGACGACAGCACCTCCGGCGCGCGGTCGCCGCGCAGCCAGCGGTAGGCCGAGATGCCCGCCAGCAGGAACGCCACCGTCAGCCCCGACGCCAGCAGCATGTGCACGAGGCGGTAGGGGAACGACGGGTTGAAGATCACCGCGATCCAGCTCGTCACGTGGGCGCGGCCATCGATCATTTCGAAGCCCGCCGGCGTCTGCATCCACGAGTTCAGCGCCAGGATCCAGAATGCCGACAGCGTGGTGCCGCCCGCCACCAGCAGCGTTGCCACGGTATGCGTGCGGTTGCTCACGCGGCGCGCGCCGAACAGCATGATGCCGAGGAAAGTGGCTTCCAGGAAGAACGCGGTCAGCACCTCGTAGGCCAGCAGCGGGCCGGCGATGTTGCCCACGGTTTCCATGTAGCCCGGCCAGTTGGTGCCGAACTGGAAGCTCATGGTGATGCCGCTGACCACGCCCAGCGCGAAGGTCAGCGCGAAGATCTTTACCCAGAAGCGATAGGCCGCCATCCAGCGGTCGTCGCCGGTCTTGTTGAAGCGCAGCTTGAAGAACAGCAGCACCCAGGTCAGCGCGATGCTGATGGTCGGAAAGAGGATGTGGAAGGTGATGTTGGTGCCGAACTGCACGCGCGCCAGCACCACCGGGTCGAGCGGGAAAGACATGCGACTACTCCTTGCGGGGACGGGCGGGCCGGGCCTTCGACTTCGTCCCGGGGGCGGGGGTCTCGGCGCGCGGCTTGCCGCCGATGGCGCTGCCGAGCTTGTCCTTCATCTCGAGCAGCCTGTTGACCTTGGCGCCCAGCTTCATCAGCTTTTCCAGCGTGGCCACGTCGAGCTTCTGGATGTCGCCGAACCAGCTCGTCACCAGCACGATCAGCCCGTACATTTCCTTCATGCGCGCCTGCGCATGGCGGTCCTCCGCGCTGGCTGGCGACTCCAGCTGGACCTCGCGCAGCATCGACAGCGTGGGGTCGATCTCGCGGCGCTTGCGCTCCTCGGCCAGCGTGCGGAAGATGGCCCAGACATCGTCCGGCGCCGAAAAATACTCGCGCCGGTCGCCCGGCTGGTGCGACAGCCGCACCAGGCTCCATGACTCCAGTTCCTTCAGGCCGATGCTGACGTTGGAGCGCGAGAACCCGAGCGCCTCGGCGATTTCGTCCGCGTTGAGCGGGCGCGAGGCGGTGAACAACAGGGCATAGATCTGCCCGACGGTGCGGTTGATTCCCCAGCGACTGCCCATTTCGCCGAAATGGAGCACGAAGCGCTGGATCAGGGGCGACAGGTGCATTGCTTGTCTTTTTTGAATTTTTAGTAAGTTGTGAAAGTTTAGTATGGAACGGCGGGGCGGAGGAGCGGTGCGGCAACGCGTCGCTGCCGCGTCTGGCGAGGGAGCGTAGTCACGTCTCAGCGCTCTTGATACCCCATCGAACTACAGACTTTCAGAGATCCTGAGTGGCGGGCATTGCATGAGTTGCTGCCCGTACCATAATCGACGGCGGGGTCATGGCGGGCCGCAACTGACGTGTAACCCCTCCACCCCGCTTCACGAGCATGGCTTGCGCGGCCCCGATTGTGTAGGATTCGGCTCACTATCGAACGAAAAAACGGCAGGGATCCAATCATGAAGGCTCGGGGAATCGAGGTGCGCTGGGTGGCCGCGCTATGCGCGGCGTTCTTGACGGCGTGTGGCGGGGACGATCCAGCCACCACCCCCACCCCGCCCACGACACCGGAGACTGCCGCGCTGGTCTCCGTCGCCGCCAACTCGAGCACGCCCACCGAGCTGCCCACGAGCGTGGTGGCGACGTTCAACGCGAAGGTATCCGCGCTGGGCGCCAGCTTCTTCAAGACCAGCGGCACCTGCGGCACGCTGCCGACCGCCACGCCGACGGTCGACGCCTCCGGCAAGATCGTCACGGTGACGCTTGCCGGCAGCCGCTGCAACGACGGCCAGACCGTGATCCTGACGCTGGACCCCAACGCGGTGACGTTCGACGGCACGGTCGGACAGAAGGGCGCGATCTGGACGCGCACGTACACCATCTCCGGCACGGCGCGCAGCGTTGGCGGCACGGTCAGCGGCCTCGCCGGGACCGTCGTCCTGCAAAACAATGGTGGCGAGACGTTGTCGACCAGCACCGACGGCACGTTCAATTTCCCGACGCTTGTCGCACAGGGCGGCGCGTATGCGGTGACCGTGGCCACCCAGCCCGCCGGGCAGACGTGTTCGGTCAGTCATGGCACCGGGACGGTCGGCGCCACGGCGGTCCAGGACGTGGCTGTCGTCTGCGCGACGAATACGCACACCGTCGGCGGCACGGCATCCGGGCTCGTGGGCACCGTGACCGTGCAGAACAATGGCGGCGATACGCTCGCCATTACCGGCAATGGCCCGTTCACGTTCCCCACCGCGATCGCCGAGGGCGGTGCGTACGCGGTCACCGTGCAGTCGCAGCCCGCCAGCCAGACCTGCACCGTGGGCAATGGCACCGGGTTGATGGGGAGCGCCGCGGTGCAGAACGTCTCGATTACCTGCGCGACGAACACCTACACCGTTGGCGGCACCGTTTCGGGGTTGTCCGGGCAGCTACAGCTGCAACTCAACGGCGCGGACACGCAGACCGTCACGGGCAATGGCACCTTCACGTTCGCCACGCCGGCTGCCGAAGGCAGCCCCTACAACGTGACGGTGCTGACCCAGCCTGCCATCCAGACATGCATGGTGGCCAATGGCAGCGGCACCCTGCCCGCGCATAACGTAACGACGGTCGGCGTGTCGTGCATCACGAATACCACCACGCTTTCGGTGGCGGCCACGGGCGTCATCCCCGTCAACGGCGGTACGGGCACGATCATGGTGACCAACATCGGATCAAATGCGGCGCCCAACGTGGCAGCACAGCTTCCGTCCGCGTGGTCGGGCGTGATGCAGGACGCCAGCAACTGCGCCATGCTGCCCTCCGGTGCAAGCTGCATGCTGCGATTCACGTCGGCGACGCCTTATGTCGCGCAGGGCGGCATCGCTGTCGCCGCGGATAACGTCGGCAGCCCCAATCCGACGACCGCGCTGGCGTTCAGTGTCGGCGGCGATCTCGTATTCGCGGTCACGAGCGCGTCCACCGCGAAGGTGGTGGGTTCGATCGACGCCGGCGCGGGCGTGTGGGGTGACATGGGGACGGCGGTCGGGGCATCCGCGCAGAGCCTGACGGATGGAGCGGGGAACACCTCGGCCATCGTCGCGTCGCTCGGCACATCGTTGACCTACGCGGCAAACCTCTGCAACGCCCGCACGTCCGGCGGCGCGCCTCCGGGGACGTGGTATCTGCCCGCGGCCTGCGAGGTCGGCGCCACCGGCAACTCGGCCAACTGCCCGGCAGGCATCGCCAATGTCGAAGACAACCTGATGCGGCTGGGTTTCGGCAATCTGACCGGTCTCTACTGGACGTCGACGGAATATTCGTCCAACCCGACCAGCTTCGCCTGGCTCATGAACTATTCGTCGAATCCCGTGACGGCCATCCTGGTGGGGAAGCCCTTCCTGGTGAACGCTCGCTGCGTGAGGTCGGTCGACTATTGATTGAGTCAGGTTTTCTCAGGCATGGCCGATGAATTGAATATAACAAGACAGGCGCCGTCCTATATCCGAAGATCAGGAAAGAATCGCTTCAGAGCTGATTGCTAAGGTGCGGTAGTTTCTTCCCTAACCGGATGGTGGACATGTCGGAGGGACGCCGCATCGCGACAGTAGCGCTATCGGGAAGCTATGCTCTTCAGTGCGACGACTGGCTGAAGCGTGGATTTGAGGAAAGCGATCGTAGTTGGTGTAGTGCAGGGAAGCTCCATCGGCCAACAGCTCGATCCGACCGTCCGGGTACTCAGTCACCTCGATGTAGCAGTGGATCAGTTGGCGGTGCTCGGGCAGGTTCTCCAGGAGGTACAGACTTTGGCATACTGCAGCGCCAGACTCTGCGCACGGGCACGCTGTTGGTCAGGCTATATGTTTCAAGGGTAGCGCTGCTGCTCAGGGGGAATATAGCGACAGCATTCCATCAATTCCTTCTCTGCGTCGCTACGTGGCATTGGTTTGACCACAACCCTAAAGGTATAGCCGACAGTTTGGTATCCAACCAATCCAACGCCATAGGCGCTTGGTTCAATCCGGAAATAGTACGACTCACCGGGAATCAGTTCGGCATCCCAATTGACGGAAGGCCAGTGTGGAATGTCAGCTGCCCACTTGAGGGCAAAAGGATGCTGACCGGCCTTGATATGAGCCCAAGTGTAGGCGTGCATGGGTGGCTCGAAGATCATCGTCCCGTCAACGGTCACATCAGGCCTCCTTGCGCGGGCAACTGTTCCAACGCGGTAAATGTAGACCGTGGCGTACCCCTCAGGCGCTGCCGGTGCGCGGCTGTAGACCGGTGCGTCGGCGGGTACAGCAGCGCAACCGGCCAGGGCGAATGTAGCAGCGAGAGCAAGCGTTTTCATTCGTATCGGACTTAGGTTATTTGTCAAAATGGGCATAAGAGCGTAGCAGGGTGCCCGGTCCGCGTGGAAGTGGCCGCGAAAGGCGATCGACTTCGACACCCCGGCCGAACGATTCCATCAGTCCGTTGCATTGACCGGTTGAATTCTCAGTCGGCCGTTGCCTCTGCCGTTTGCCGACCACGCACTGAGCGTAGCCATCAGTGCCAGCCCGACGCCGGGCATGCTCCGCGAAACCCGGCACGCGGGCCGCGCCGGCGTCTTCCGTTCTTACCGGGCGCCTTCGTGGCCCTCGTCGTCCCCGGCGTGCTCCATCGCCGCGCGTACCTTCTGCAGGCTGGCCTGCGTGTGCCGGCGCAGCAGTTCGCTGGCGCGCTCGCGCTGGCGGCCGCGGATGGCGTCGAAGATCATCCGGTGTTCCTGCAGCGAGCCGGCCAGCGTCGCCGGGTTGTGCCGGAACGAGTAGCTGCGGAAGAGATTGAGCTGCACCACCACGCGCCGGTACGCATCGTAGAGCACCGGATTGCCCGAGCCCCGGGCCAGTTCGTCGTGGAACTGGAAATTCAGCGCGGCATAGGCTTCCACGTCCAGCCGGGACACCGCGTCCTGCATGCGGTCCAGCACTTGTGAAATGGCCTCCTCGAGCGCCGCCGACATGTTGTCCGTGGCGGTCTCGCCGATCAGTCCTTCCAGCGGGATCCGCACCTGATAGAGGTACTCGGCCTGGCGCAGGTCCAGGTTGCGGACGCGCACGCCGATGTTTTTCTCGAATTCGACCAGGCCGCGCTCTTCGAGCATGCGGAACGCTTCCCGGACCGGGCCGCGCGAGATGCCCATGTCATTGGCCAGCGCCACCTCGCGCAGGGGGACGCCGGGCAGGATTTTCCCGGAAGCAATGCGCTTCTCCAGCTCTTCGTACACCAGGCCGGTCAACGATTGCGTGCGCAACACTTCAAGTGCGTTCGGCGAGTTCATGTGCATTTGGCAAGTTCAGGCGTGCATTATACCGATCTTCCGTCTAACTGCAGATTGTCAACAATATGCAATAAAGCGAGGGCATCATACCGAACGAAACGTCAGCACAAGGAAAAAGATGCAGCGCGCAGTGGAAGTGAACGGCAATACCTATCTGTGGCCCGGGCGGCCTGTCGTGGTCGTCTGCATCGACGGGGGCGACCCGGAATACCTGAGCCGGTTCCTGGCCGACGGCAGCGTGCCGAACATCGCGCGCTTCGTCCGGGAAGGGTTCGCCACGGTGGCCGATGGCTCGATGCCTTCCGTCACCTGCACCAACAATATGTCCATCATCTGCGGCGTGCCGCCTTCGGTGCACGGCATCTCGGGCAATTTCTACCTGGACGCGGCGACCTGGGCGCCCGTGGCCATGACGGGGCCCGAGCTGCTGCGCAGCACCACCATTCTCTCGGCCTTCGCCAACGCGGGCGCCAGGGTCGTGTCGATCACGGCGAAGGACAAGCTGCGGCGCCAGCTGGGCAAGGACCTGGACGTGTCCCGGGGGCACGTGTCGTTCTCTTCCGAGCACGCCGACCGATGCACGCTGGCCGACAACGGCATCGAGAACGTGCTGGAGTACGTCGGCATGCCCAAGCCCGACATGTATTCCACGGCGCTCTCGCTGTTCGTGCTGGAGGCGGGCATCAAGCTGCTGGCGGAACGCCGCCCGGACCTGATGTACCTGTCGCTGACGGACTACGTGCAGCACAAGTTCGCCCCCGAGGATGCCGAGGCGCGCGCGTTCTATCGCCAGCTCGACGATGCGTTCGGCCGCCTGGCGGGGCAGGACATCGTGCTGGCGCTGACCGCGGATCACGGCATGAGCGACAAGAGCAATGCCGCCGGCGAACCGAACGTGATCTGGCTGCAGGACGTGCTCGACGCGAAGTTCGGCGCCGGCGAAACCACCGTGATCTGCCCGATCACCGATGCGTTCGTGGCCCACCACGGCGCCCTGGGCGGATTCGTGCGCGTGTGGAGCAAGGGCAAGGTCGCGCCGCAGGCCATCATCGACGCGGTCTCGGCGCTCGACGGGGTCGACCTGGCGCTGGGCCGGGAGGCCGCCTGCCGGCTCTTCGACCAGCCCGCCGACCGCGAGGCCGATGTGGTCGTGGTGGGAAGAAAGGACGTGTGCATCGGCAGCGCCGCGAGGCTGCACGATCTCGCCGGGCTGAGGGGGCACCGGCTTCGCACGCACGGCGCGCTCGCGGAAACGAAGGTGCCGTTCATCCTCAACCGTCCGCTCAACGAGGCGTACCGGCAAAAGGCCGCCTGCATGCCGATCGACAGCTGGCGCATCTTCGACTTCGCGCTCAACGGGGTGCAGCCGTGAACCGCAGGCGAGCGGTCGTGGTCATCTGCGACAGCCTGCGCCGCGACCTGGTCACGCCGGCGAACAGCCCGCTGCTCACGGGGCTGGCGGCGCGGGCCACGTGGTTTGCGGACGTGCGCAGCGTGTTCCCGTCGACCACCCGCGTCAGCTCCGCCTCGATCGCAACCGGATGCTGGCCGCGCCGCCACGGGCTGCTGGGCAACTGCATGCTGCTGGAGCAGCCCGACGGCCTGCACAACCACTCGGTCGGCAAACCGGCGTTCCGCGAGCATCTGCGCGCCGCGACCGGCCGCACGCTGTGGGTGCCGACGCTCGCCGAGCGCCTGGCGGAGCATGGCGGCGCGCGCATCTATTCCAACGTGTCGCCGGGCGCGGCCTATTTCCACGACCCGGACGCCCACGGCCACGTGTATCACCGCGCGGGGTCCTACGGCCCGGGGCACGTGCCGCACACCGGCGCGCAGGCGCTGGACATCGCCAGCGGCGCGGCGGGCGACGCGGAGATGACCGAACGCTTCTGCGCCATGCTGCTCGCCGGCGACGCCCCGACGCTCGCCACGCTGTGGCTGTCCGAGCCGGATCATTCCGGTCACGGGCAGGCACTCGGCTCGCCGCCGCACCTGCGCGCCATCGGGCATGCCGAGGCCTGCCTGGCGCGCGTGCTCGAACACGTGGGCCGGCTGCGCGAGCGCGGCGAGGACGTGCTGCTGCTGGTCGGCTCGGATCACGGCATGGAAACCGTGCTCGGCGAGATCGACGTCGAGCAGGCACTGGTCGACGCCGGCCTCAAGGATGGCAGGGAAAGCCGCGAAGTGGTGGTGGCGCCGAACGGAACCTCGTTCGTGCTCGGGGTCATGCCCGCCGCCGCCGCGCGCATTCCGGCCATCGTCGAATTCCTCCGCGGCCAGCCGTGGTGCGCGGAACTGTTCCACGGCGAGGCGCTGGCGCGCATCGGCATGCCGCAGGACCAGTCCGTGTGCACCCTCGCGGTCACGATGGGGCACGTCGACAGCGTCAACGCGCACGCCGTCGCGGGCGCGAGCTGGATCGTGGCCGACCATGCCGACCCCAAGTCATACGACGGCCGCGGGCAGCACGGCGGGCTCGGCGTCAACGAACAGGCGCCGTTCCTGATCGCGCAAGGCGGCGGCTTCGGCCCCGGGCGCGTCAGCCGGCATCCCGTCGGTCTGGTCGACTACGCCCCCACCATCCTGCGGCATCTCGGACTGCCCGCCGATGGCATGGACGGCGAGGCCATTCCCTTCCCGGACTCTTCCAACTGATCACCGATCCGCGTTGGTCACTTAAGCAAGGACACCCAAGCATGAAACGCCGCACGCTATTGAAACTCGCCGCCGCCAGCTCCGTCATGACTTCCGCCGGGCTGCACAGCAGCCTGCTGAGCGCGCAGACCGCGGGCACGCCGCGCCGCGGCGGGACCCTCAAGATCGCCCTGCTGGGCCTGGATACGGCGGACCCGCATCGCCACGCCGGCTCCATCGCGGTGCAGCAGGTCTACGTGGAAACGCTCACCAGCATTGCCGACGACGGCACCGTCAAGCCGTTTCTCGCCGAGCGTTTCGAGATTTCCCCGGACGGCAAGCGCTACACCTTCGCGCTGCGCAAGGGCGTGCGCTTCCACAACGGCCGCGAGATGACGGTGGCGGACGTGAAGGCCAATTTCGAGCGCGTGCGCGACAAGGTCAAGGGCGGCTGGCTGAGTGGCGCGATGAAGCTCATCAGCAGCCTGACGGTCAGCGCGCCCAACACGCTGCATGTGGAGCTGAGCAAGTCCTACGCCCCGTTCCTCAACCTGATCTCGGAGCTGTGGATCGTGGCGCCGGAGTCGCCGGGCTGGGAGGACACCATCCGCCAGCCCATCGGCACCGGCCCGTTCATGTTCGGGAAATGGCAGCCCGACGTGAAATTCACCGCGCCGGCGTTCAAGAACTACTGGCAGCCGGGCCTGCCCTACCTGGACGTCGTGGAGTTCGACCTGCAGGGCGACCGCGACAACAGCCTGTCGCTGCGTTCCGGCGACCTGCAGGTCGCCTACGTCGGCAACGACAAGCTGGCCACGCTGCGGCAGGAAAAGGTCGGCGTGCAGACGCTCAAGGACACGGCCTGGTATTTCCTGTCGTTCAACAATCGCAAGCCGAGCGCGCTGATGCAGGACGCCCGCGTGCGCGAAGCGGTCGCGCTGTGCATCGACAAGCGCGCGTACATGGACTTCATCGTCAAGGGGGCCTGGCCCAGCGACCAGCCCATGCGTCCGGACACGTTCTACTGGGACCGCGCCATCGAGGAGAAGGACCCCTACGCCAGGCCGGATCTCGCGCGCGCCAGGAAGCTGCTCAAGGATGCGGGGATCGACCCGGCGGCGCACACGCTGAAGGTGGTCTCGTGGAAGAACGACTACGCGCAGGTCGCCGTGCAGATGGTGCGCCAGCTGGGCTTCAAGATCGACCACCAGGCGCTCGACGACATCGGCGCCCAGCGCGCGCTCGGCCAGTACGACTGGGATCTGGCGCCGTTCCATTCCGGCCCGCGCGCCGACGTCTACCTGCGCTACGCGCGCCTGCTCTCCGACGGCCCGAGCCCGATGCTCTGGGGCGGCATCCAGGACAAGGAGCTGGACGCCAGGATCAACGCCGCCGTCACCGCGCCCAATGCGCAGCAGGCGAAGGCGGGCTACCTGCAGGCGTGGCAGCACGTCATGGACAAGCTGTACACGCTGGGCATCGGCCACGCGGCCGACGCCATCGGCGTCGCGCCGTCGGTGCGCGGCTATTCCACCGGCTATACCTGGAGCCAGCACCGCGTCGACGGGGGACTGGCCCGCACGTGGCTCGCCGCCTGATGCGCCGGCAACTCTCCCGCCTGGGCCGGTGCTGGCCCTGGGCCATCTTGCTCGCGGCCGTGCTGGCCGCGGCGCTCGGCCCCATGCTGCTGGCCCAGGATCCGTACGCGCAGGATCTGCTGGCGCGCAACGGCGCGCCCTCGGCGGCGCACTGGCTGGGCACCGACAATCTCGGCCGGGACATCCTGGCCCGCATCGTCGCGGGCACGCGCTTCACGCTGATCGTCGCGGTCTTCTCGGGCGCCATCGCGCTGGTCGGCGGTGCCGGCCTGGGCCTGGTCGCGTGCTCGATCGGCGGCGTGGTCCGCACCGCGCTCTACATGGTCTTCGACATGATCCGGACCCTGCCGCCAATCCTGCTGTCGCTGGCGATGATGGTTGCGTTCGGCGTCGGCACGCAGTCCGTGATCCTGGCCGTCGGCATTTCGTTCATGCCGCTGTTCGGCTACGTGTCCCGCGCCGCCAGCGAGCGCGAGATGACCTCGGGCTACGTGCGCGCCGCGCACGTGCTGGGCATCCCGCGCTCCACCATCCTGTGGCGGCACATCTTTCCCAACGTCGCCGGCACGCTGCTGACCCAGCTCGCCATCGTGGTGCCGCGCGCCATCGTCATCGAGTCCGTCCTGAGTTTCTTCGGCCTCGGCGTGGCGCCCGACGTGCCCACCTGGGGGCGCATCATCGCGATGGCGGTGCCCTACGCGGAAGACGCGCCGAATTCATTGCTGTTTCCCGTGCTGGCGCTGGCGCTGACCTCGCTGTCGCTGTCGATCGTGGGCAGCCAGCTGCGCCGGCGCTTCGACCCGCTGGCCCGGATGCGTGCGTCGGGAGCCTGAACCATGCATCCCATGCTCGAAGCCATCACGCATCTGGGCCGCCAGTTGCTCACCGTCGCGGCGATCTCGTTCGTCATCTTCTTTCTCGTGCGCGCCACGCCCGGCGACATCACCGACTACTACGCCGCGCGCGGGGACTACAAGGCCGAGGAGCTCGCCACGCTGCGCAAGGACCTCGGGCTGGACCGCAGCCCCGCCGTGCAGTTCGAGCGCTGGCTCGCGCACGCGGCGCATGGCGAGTTCGGGGAATCGATGCGCTACGGCGCGCCGGTCGCCACGATGCTGGCCGAAGCGCTGCCGCGCACCCTGCGCCTGACGCTGCTGAGCCTGGCCGTCGGGCTGGCGCTGGGCATCGGCCTGGCCATCCTGGCGCTGACCTGGCAGCGCCTGGGCCTGGGCGCGCTGATCGAGGCGATCAACATCTGGTCCATTGCCGTGCCCACGTTCTGCACCGGCGCGCTGGGCATCCTGGTGTTCTCGATCTGGCTCCGGTGGCTGCCCATCCGGGGCCAGATGCTGTTGCCGGTGCTCATTCTCGGGCTGGACATCGCCGGCCAGATCGCCAAGCCGCTCTATGAGGAGCTCAAGGAAACCACGCGCTCCGGCTTCGTGCGCACCGCGCGCGCCAAGGGGCTGTCCGCGTGGCGCGTCACCTGGCGGCATGTCCTGCCCAACTGCCTGTCGCAGGTGATTGCCTTGTCCGGCGTGATCCTGGGAGGGCTGGTGGGCGGAACCCTGACGATGGAAGCGCTGTTCTCCCTGCCGGGGCTCGGCGGGCTGACGCTCGAGGCGATCCTGAGCCGCGACTATCCGGTGATCCAAGTCTCCATCATGACCATCGCCGCCTTCATCGTTCTTGCCAATCTCGCGGCGGACGCCTTGCTGCGCTGGGTGGACCCGCGTCTGGCCAAGGTTTCCCGCCAATGACCGACGTGCATTCTCTTCCCCTTCTATCCATCCGCTCCCTGTGCGCGCATCACGGCGGCAAGCCGGTGCTGCACGATGTCACGCTGGACATCCATCCCGGCCAGTCCGTCGGCCTGATCGGCGAGTCCGGCAGCGGCAAGTCGCTGACCGCGCTGGCCTGCATGGGTTTGCTGCCTGACGGCATCGCCGCCACGGGCAGCATCCGCCATCGGGATACCGAGCTCATGCACCTGGGCGAGCCCGGCTGGCAGGACATCAGGGGCAAAAAGATCGGCATCGTGTTCCAGGACCCGATGACGTCGCTGAACCCCATCATGACGCTGGGGTCCCAGATCCTGGAGAGCCTGAAGCCGGTCGACGGCGAGCGCGCGGCGGACCGGCGGGCCAGGGCCGCGCGCCTGCTGGAGGAGGTCGGCTTGCCCGACCCGGCCGGCATGCTGCGCCGCTACCCGTTCGAGCTGTCGGGCGGGCAGCAGCAGCGCGCCATGATCGCCATGACGCTGGCGGCGGAGCCGGAACTGCTGATCGCGGACGAGCCGACCACCGCGCTGGACGTCACCACGCAGGCGCAGATCCTCTCATTGCTGCGCGACATACAGCGCCGGCGCGGCATGGCCATGCTGTTCATCTCGCACGACCTGGACGTGGTGTCGGCAATGTCGGACCATGTCGCCGTCATGTACGGCGGGCACCTGGTCGAGCAGGGCGGCACGCGGCAGATCATCGATGCGCCGCGCCATCCCTATACCCGCTCCCTGCTCGATGCGCATGCCGGGCTCTCCGTCAGCCGGCGCGGCATGCCGGCCGCCGGCGGCGTCGTGGTCGATATCGCCGGCCTTTGCGTGGACTACGGGCGGTTCCGCCCCAAGCGCGTGCTCGACGGCGTGGCGCTGCGGCTGCACGCGGGCATGACCCTGGGCATCGCCGGCGAATCGGGTTCCGGCAAGACCACGCTGGCCCTCACCATCATGGGGCTGCTGACGCCCAGCGCCGGGCAGGTCCGGGTCTTCGGCATGAACCCGGCCGAAAAACGCCTGCGCCGGGAATTCGCCCGCCATTGCCAGTATGTCTTCCAGGACACCACCGGCAGCCTGAACCCGCGGCGCACGCTGCTGCAGGCGCTGTCGGAACCGCTGCTCGCGCAGGACCGCGCGCTGACCGGCCGCGAGCTGCTGCGCCGCTGCGCCGCCATGCTGGAAGAGGTCGGCATGGAGCCGTCGCTGCTGGCGCGCTTTCCGCACCAGATCTCGGGCGGGCAGCGGCAGCGCATCGTCATTGCGCGCGCGCTCGCCATGAATCCGCGCCTGCTGGTCTGCGACGAGCCCGTGTCGGCACTGGATGCCACGGTGCGCAACCAGGTCCTGGCGCTGCTGGCCGGGCTGCGCCGCGAACGCGACCTGACCCTGATCTTCATCGGGCACGACCTGAACGTGATGGCGTCGATGGTCGACGAGGTCATCGTCATGCGCCGGGGCGGCATCGTGGAGCATGGCGCGGCCGGCGAGGTGTTTTCCTCGCCGCGCCATGACTACACGCAGGAACTGCTGCGCGCCGGGCGCTGCGCGACGGTGTGAGCGGGCGGCGCTTTCCGGGCCGCGCGCGCTAGTCCCCGCCCAGTCCCGTCAGCCGCTGCTCGGCTTCGATCTTGTCGCTCCTGGCATTGAGCAGCGCGGTCTGCGCCTTGAGCGCATCGAGTTCGGCGCTGGCCGCCGCCGCGGCCGCGGCGGTATCGGCCGCCCGTTTCTTGGCGAGGTAGCCTTCCACCGAGGCCGAGGTGTCGGAGGCCGACGAGGCGATCTTCTCGATGGTGCTCTCCTGGCCGTAGGTGAAGCTCTCCAGCTGGCCGTTGGCGGCAAAGCTCAGGGACAGGTTGTTTTTCTGGAACGGGCCGTTCCTGAGCGGCAGGACGAGACGCCGCCCGAACTGGCCGGCGCGGGTTTCCACGGAAGCGAGCAGGCGTTCCGGCGTGCCGTCGCTCTTGCCGGTGGCGACTTCGACGGCGATGGGGGCGGGTTCGCGGTAGACGATGCCCTTGCCGTTCCACTCGGGGGCCGGCTCCGCGGGCTTCGGGGGCATGGCCCGGAGCCGGATCACCGTGGTGAACGCCGGCAGCCGGGCGGCGCTGTCGAGATAGTCCTTCCTGAACCAGGCCTGGAGATCGCCCGCGGCCGGCGCATGGACCATGCGCCGGCTCGCCTCGCTCCAGTCGGGGTCGAACGTGTAGGTCCGGGTGAGGGTCAGCACGGCACGCGCGGCGGTGACGGCGGCCGCCACGTTGGCCCGGCCCTTGTCGTCCAGGCCGGGGTCGATGAGCTGGGCCGTGCTGCCCTGCACGGTCTTCAGGGCTTCCAGGATGCCGGGGCTGCAGGGCTGCGGCGCCACGGCCGCGGTGGGGATGCCGGCCACTATCCGGGCCACGCCGAGCGCCGTCCCGACCACGGCCTTGGCCACCGCGGCGGAGCGGTCCTCGGCCTGCGCGCCGACCGTGTGCAGGGTCTGGTTGTCGTAGACCGTCGCGGTCAGCGTGGTGGTCTTCCAGCCCGAACTCAGCGACTGGAGCGGCAGCGAATAGTGCTGCGCCGGATCCGCGACCGACGCTTCGACGATGGTGGCGCGCTGCACGACTTCGATCCTGGGCTGGCAGGCCTGCAGCTCGTAGGTCGCCGTGACGGTGTAGCGCTGGCGCGGCAGGTAGTAGGAGAAACCCGGCTCGGCCGGCTGGGCGCCGGGGCTGGCCAGTTGCTCGTGGGTGAGCTGCGTGGTGCAGGCGGACAGGACAAGACAGCCGAGGAGTAGCACCCGGACGGATCGCTTCATGGTTCTTCCTTTCTTGGCGGTAAGGACAACACGTGAGGCTGCGCAGAGGCGGGACCGGGTTCCGGCCGCGGCCGGCGCGAAACCCGTGCGCCAGTGTATGCGGATGCCGCCCGGGGCGGCTCCCCACGGCGGTGGGGCGGCGCGCATATCCATATCCGAAACGCTTTGTTGTCGCCGCCGGCGCGATCCCGCAAGATGCCCGCTTGCCTGTCCGTTCCCCCCCTTTTTCCGTGCCTCGCCGCGCGGCCCGCATGCCTTCTTCCGTCTTCCGCTTTCCGCCCGCTGCCCGCGCCACCGTGGCGCTGGCTGCGCTGCTTTGCCTGATGGCCGGCGCCGCCCATGCCGACGCCACGCTGGACAAGATCCGCCAGCGCGGCCAGATCAGCGTCGGCATCGACGGCGCGAGCCCGCCGTTCGGTTTCATGGACACGGCCAGCGGCAAGGTCGGCGGCTACCAGACCGATCTCGCGGCCGATCTCGCGCGGCGCCTCGGCGTGCAGCTGGAGACCGTGCCGGTCACGGCCAACACGCGCGTGCAGTTCCTCAACACCGGCAAGGTGGACGTGCTGATCGCCAACATCCAGTGGACGCAGGAGCGCAGCGAGATCCTGTCGTTCGCGCCGACGCCCTACGATCTCGTGGGCGGCGCGGCGATGGTGTCGCGCGCGAGCGGCATCCACCGCTGGGAAGACCTGCGCGGCAAGGTGGCGTGCGTCTCGCAGGGCAGCAACTTCGCCCGGCCGCTGCAGGAGACCTACGGCGCCATCGTCAAGGGGCTGCGCGGCATTCCCGAATCGCTGCTGGCGCTCAAGGGCGGCTCGTGCGCGGCCTCGGTGCACGTGCAGCCGGCGCTTTACCAGAAGCTGCACGGCGACGGCGCCGCCGAGTGGAAGGACTACGAGCTGGCCACGCCGGACCAGCTGATCCCGTCGCCCACGGTGGTCTGGATGCGCCGCGGCGAGGCCGATACGCAGGCGTTCGTCGACGGGGCCGTCCGCGACTGGCACCGCTCCGGCCTGCTGCTGCGCACCGCGCAGAAGTACGGCGTGCCGGATGCCTACATCAGGCTGCGCAACCAGAGGGCGCAGCAGGGCGAGTTCGATCACGCGCCGCTGGCGCAGGCCACGAAATGACATTGCCGATGCCGACGCTTTTCCGTTCCGGCGCGACCTCGCGCGTTCTGCGCGCCGCGCTGCTGGCCGGCCTCGCGCTGGCCGCCGCCACCGCCCACGCCGACGCCACGCTCGACAAGATCCGCCAGCGCGGCAAGCTCGTGGCCGGCGTGATTCTTTCCGGCCCGCCCTTCGGCACGCTCGACCCGGCCACGCAGAAGCCCATCGGCTACAACGTGACCCTGGCCGAGGGCGTGGCGAAGGGGCTCGGCGTGGCGCTGGAGACGGTGCAGGTGCAGCCGTCCAACCGCGTGCAGTTCCTGCAGCAGGGCAAGGTCGACATCCTGATCGCCAACATGCAGTGGACGCAGGAGCGCAGCGAGATCCTGACCTTCGTGCCCACGCCGTTCGAGGAAGTCGGCGGCGCGGCGGTGGCCAGGAAGGGCAGCGGCGTGACCCGCTGGGAGGACCTGCGCGGCAAGCCGGTCTGCGTCTCGCAGGGCAGCAACTTCACCAGGCCGCTGATCGAGCAGTACGGCGCGCAGATCAAGGCCTTCCGCGGCCAGCCCGAGTCGCTGCTGGCGCTGCGCGGCGGCAACTGCGTGGCCGCGGTGCACGTGAGCCCGACCCTGCGCGACCTGGTGGAGCACAACGCGGACTGGAGCGGCTACGAGATCGTCTCGCCGCGCGACCTGATCCCGTCGCCGTCGGTGATCTGGGTGCGGCGGGGCGAGGCCGACGCGCAGGCCGCGATCGATCGCATCGTGCAGGACTGGCACCGCACCGGCTGGCTGATCGAGGTGGAGAAGAAGAACGGCATGACGCCCACGCCGCTGCTGCACCAGCTGCACGACAAGTACCGCAAGGCGCCGGGCTGAGCCAGCCGCGGCGCGAAGGAAGCCTGCCCATGACCTCTTCTTTGCTGGAAGCGCTGCGCGCCGGGCTCGGCGCGCAGCATGTCCTGGCCGGCGCCGACGCGGCCGGCTATCTCACCGACCAGCATGGCCGCCTGCACGGCCGGGCGCTCGCGGTGGCGCGGCCCGCCGACACGGCGCAGGTGGCGCTGGTGGTGCGGCTGTGCCGCGCGCACCGCGTGCCGGTGGTGCCGCAGGGCGGCAATACCGGCCTGATGGGCGGCGCCACGCCGGACGCGAGCGGCCGCGCGGTGCTGCTGTCGCTGGGGCGGCTGAACCGCCTGCGCGCCATCGACACGGACAACGACACCATCACCGTGGAAGCCGGCTGCGTGCTCGCCAGCGTGCAGCAGGCCGCGCGCGACGCGGGCCGGCTGTTTCCGCTGAGCCTCGGCTCCGAGGGCAGCTGCACCATCGGCGGCAACCTGTCCACCAATGCCGGCGGCACCCAGGTGCTGCGCTACGGCAACGCGCGCGAGCTCACGCTCGGGCTGGAAGTGGTGACGGCCGAGGGCGCGGTCTGGGACGGCCTGCGCGGGCTGCGCAAGGACAATACCGGCTATGCGCTGCGCGATCTCTACATCGGCAGCGAAGGCACGCTCGGCATCATCACCGCGGCCACGCTCAGGCTGTATCCGTTGCCGGCCACGCAGCAGACCGCGCTGCTGGCCTTTCCGTGCATCGGCAACGCGGTGGCCTTCCTGTCGCACGCGCGGGCCGGCTTCGGCGCGGCGCTGACCGCGTTCGAGCTGATCTCCGACACCGCGCTGGGCCTGATCGCGCGCCACGTGCCGGAGCAGCCGATCCCGCTGCCGGACCTGGACCATCCCTGGTACGCCTTGCTGGAACTGTCCGACGGCGAGGGCGAGGAACACGCCCGCGCGCGCTTCGAGGCGGTGGTGGGCAGCGCGTTCGAGGATGGCCTCGTCACCGACGCGGTCATCGCCGAAAGCCTGGCGCAGAGCCAGGCGCTGTGGCGCCTGCGCGACGAGGCGCTGGGCGAGGCGCAGCGCCGCGACGGCCGCAACGTCAAGCACGATGTCTCGGTGCCCATCTCGCGCATCCCGGCGTTCGTGCGCGGCACGGCGGCGGCGCTGGAGGCGCGCTTTCCCGGCGTGCGGCCGGTGGTGTTCGGGCACCTGGGCGACGGCAACCTGCACTACAACGTCTCGCACGCGCCGCACCAGAGCGCCGCCGCGGTGTTCGCGGTGGAAGACGAGATCCACGAGGTGGTGCACGACAGCGCGCACGCGCACGGCGGCTCGATCAGCGCCGAGCACGGCATCGGCCAGCTCAAGCGCGACGTGCTGCCGCGCTACAAGAGCGCGGTGGAGATGGACCTGCTGCGCCGGCTCAAGCAGGCGTTCGATCCGCTGGACCTGCTCAACCCGGGCAAGGTGCTGCGCGAGGCCGGGCAGGCGCCGCAGGCGTAGCGCCGCGCCGCGCGGCGGGCCGCTACAGCACCGCCGAGGTGCCGCCGTCGATATTGATGCTGGTGCCGGTCACGTAGCTGGCCGCCTGCGAGGCCAGGAAGGCGATGACGTTGGCCGCTTCCTCCGCATGGCCCACGCGCCCGAGCGGGATGTCGCCGGCCATGCGGGCATAGAGCTCGTCGACCGGGATGCCGGCCTGCGCGGCCTTGGTCTCGTGCTGGCCCGCGCGGATCAGGCCGATGCACACGGTGTTTACCAGGATGTTGTCCGGCGCGAATTCCTTGGACAGGGCCTTGGTGAACGCCAGCCCGGCGGCGCGCGTGACGGTGGTCGGCGTCGACCTGGCGCGCGGCTGCTTGGCGCCGATGTTGGTGACGTTGATGATGCGTCCGCCGCCCTGCTGCCGCATGTGGGGAATGGCCAGCCGCGCCAGCCGGATCGCGGCGAACAGCTTGAGCTCGAAGTCGGCCTGCCAGGCTTCGTCGGACACGCTCTCGAACGCGCCCGTGGCCGAGGTGCCGGCGTTGTTGACGAGGATGTCGAGGCGGCCGAAGGCGTCGAGCGCGGCCGTCACCAGTTGCGCGCAGTCGCCGGCCTGGCTCACGTCCGCCCGCACCGCCGCCACGCGCCCGCCCAGCGCGCGGATTTCCTCCGCCACCTGGTCCAGCCGCTCGCGCCCGCGCGCGGCCAGCACCACGGCCGCGCCTTCCTGCGCCAGCCGCAGCGCGGCGGCCCTGCCGATGCCCTGCGAGCCGCCGGTGACGATCGCTACCTTGTCCTGCAATCCCAGATCCATCGCATCCCCTCCCGTTTTTGCGGAAATCATCCGGCGCGTAGTGTATCCGCTAGGCGCGCCCTTTGCCGGGCGCGGCGCGGGGCCGGGGAGGGAGGGGGAGCGGCCGCCGTGCAACAGGATGTGACAAGCCGCCGCGATGTTCGATGTGGTGTTGCCAGCACCGCCCGGGCACGGCACTATACTGGGGCGCCCTTCCCATGCGCGGCGCGCGGGTACGCCGGCGGGCATGCCGGCCGGTGCGTCGTTCGATGTGTTGTCCGATGCGTCGCCCGGCGTGCCCCGCGGCGTGCCGTTCGTCCGGCGGCACCCGCGCCGGCGCGCCGCGACATCCCCGACGTTACCGTCCAACGGCAGAAAAAGGCCCGAAATTGGTTGATCACGATCTGGCAAAGCTGAAAATCGAGCGCGGCCCGCTCGCTCCCGTTCCCCGGCGGCGCAGGTGGCTGCGCTACGCGGCCGCGGCGGTGGCCGTCGCCGTGGCGCTCGGCATCGGCGCCCGGCTGGCCGCGCCGCCCGCGGTGGAGACAGTCACGGTCGCCTCCGCCTACCCGTCGCAGGCCTACACGCTGCTCAACGCGACCGGCTACGTGGTGCCGCAGCGCAAGGCCGCGGTCGGCTCGAAGGCGCAGGGCCGCCTCGAATGGCTGGGCGTGCTGGAAGGCTCGCACGTGAAGCTCGACGAGGTGATCGCCCGCATCGAGAGCCGCGACGTGCAGGCGTCGCTGGCGCAGGCCTCGGCGCAGGTCAGCGTGGCGCAGGCCAACTACGAACTGCAGGTCGCCGAGTTGAAGGACGCCGAGATCGGCCTGCGCCGCTCCGAGACGCTGCTGGTGCCGAAGGCCATCTCCACGGCGCAGTACGACGCCGACTTCGCGCGCTACAACAAGGCGAAGGCGTCGGTCAGCAGCGCGCGCGCCGCCATCGTCTCGGCGCAGGCCAACGCGCGCGCCGCGCAGGTGGCGGTGGACCAGACCGTGATCCGCGCGCCGTTCGACGGCGTGGTGCTGATCCGGCACGCCAACGTGGGCGACAACATCACGCCGTTCTCGTCGGCCTCCGACACCAAGGGCGCCGTCGTGACCATCGCCGACATGGAGACGCTGGAGGTCGAGGCGGACGTGGCGGAATCCAATATCGGCAAGATCAGCGTGGACCAGCCCTGCGAACTGCAGCTCGACGCGCTGCCGGCGCTGCGCATGGAAGGCCGCGTGTCGCGCATCGTGCCCACGGTGGACCGCTCCAAGGCCACGGTGCTGGTCAAGGTGCGCTTCGTGGACCGCGACGCGCGCGTGCTGCCCGACATGAGCGCCAAGATCGCCTTCCTGGAGAAACCGGTGCCGGCGCAGGACCGCAAGCCGGTGGTCGCGGTGCAGCCCGCCGCGCTGGTCGAGCGCGGCGGGCGCAAGGTGGCCTACGTGCTCGGCAAGGACGGCACCGTGCGGGAAACCCCGGTCACGGCCGGCGCCGCGCTCGGCGAGCTGGTCGCGGTCGGCGGCCTGGCGCCGGGCGACGTGGTGGTGCTGGCGCCCGGCGACAAGCTGCGCGACGGCGCCAGCGTCACCGTGGCGAAGAAGTAGCATGCATTCCGCCGCCGCCGCCGCCGCCCCGCTCATCGCCATCCGCCACGTCGCCAAGTCGTACCGGCGCGGCGCGCAGACCGTGCCGGTGCTGACCGACATCACGCTCGACATCGCCGGGGGCGACTTCATCGCGCTGATGGGGCCGTCCGGCTCGGGCAAGAGCACGCTGCTGAACCTGATCGCCGGCATCGACCGGCCCGACAGCGGCGAGCTGCTGGTGGCCGGGCTCGACATCACGCGGCTGGCCGAGGCCACGCTGGCCGAATGGCGCGCGGCCCACGTCGGCTTCATCTTCCAGTTCTACAACCTGATGCCGGTGCTGACCGCGTTCGAGAACGTGGAGCTGCCGCTGATGCTGACCCGCCTGAGCCGCGCCCAGCGGCGCGAGCGCGTCGGCATGGTGCTGGAGATGGTGAACCTGGCCGACCGCATGAGCCACTATCCGTCCGAGCTGTCCGGCGGCCAGCAGCAGCGCGTGGCGATCGCCCGCGCGCTCATCACCGACCCGATGCTGATCGTGGCCGACGAGCCCACCGGCGACCTCGACCGCACCTCGGCCGCGGAGATCCTGGCCATGCTGCAGCGGCTCAACGCGGAGCTCGGCAAGACCATCGTCATGGTCACGCACGACGCGCACGCGGCCGCCGCGGCGAAGTCGCTGGTGCACCTGGAGAAAGGGGAGCTGATCCATGCCAGTGCCGGCTGAGCGGCGCCGCGGACGGATGCCATGTTCGCGCTGAAGCTGATCGTGAGGAACGCGCTGCGCCACAAGCTGCGCACCACGCTGACCGTCGCCGGGCTGGTGGTGGCGGTGCTGGCGTTCGGGCTGCTGCGCACCGTGGTGGACGCGTGGTACGCGGGCGCCTCGGCGGCGTCGAGCGCGCGGCTGGTGACGCGCAACGCCATCTCGCTGGTGTTCCCGCTGCCGCTGAGCTACGAGAACCGCATCCGCGGCGTCGACGGCGTCACGCTGGTGGCGCGCTCCAACTGGTTCGGCGGCATCTACCGCGACCCCAAGAACTTCTTCGCGCAGTTCGCCGTCTCCGACAACTATCTCGACCTTTATCCCGAGTTCATCCTGCCGGCGCAGCAGCGCGCCGACTACCAGCGCGACCGCCGCGGCGCGCTGGTCGGGCGCCAGCTCGCCGACCAGTTCGGTTTCAAGGTGGGCGACGTGGTCCCGCTCAAGGGCACCATCTACCCCGGCACCTGGGACTTCGTCGTGCGCGGCATCCTCGACGGGCGCGACGAAAGCACCATCACGCGCCAGATGGTGTTCCACTGGGAATACCTCAACGAGACCGTGCGCAAGCGCACGCCGCGGCAGGCCGACCAGGTGGGCGTCTACGTGGTCGGCGTGGCCAGCCCCGACAACGGCGCGGCGGTCGCGCGCGCGGTGGACGGCGTGTTCAGGAACTCCCTGGCCGAGACCCTGACCGAGACCGAGCAGGCCTTCCAGCTCGGCTTCGTGGCCATGTCCAACCAGATCATCGCGGCGATCCGCGTGGTGTCCTACGTGGTGATCGTCATCATCATGGCGGTGATGGCCAACTCGATGGCGATGAGCGCGCGCGAGCGCACGGTGGAGTACGCCACGCTCAAGGCGCTCGGCTTCGGGCCGGGCTTCCTGGCGCTGCTGGTGTTCGGCGAGTCGGTCGCCATCGCCGTGGCCGGCGGCGCGCTCGGCATGCTCGCCACGCCGCCGATGGCGACCCTGTTCAAGCAGTCCGTGGGCGGCGTGTTCCCGGTCTTCAGCGTGTCGCGCGAGACCGCGCAACTGCAGGCGGCCTGCGCGCTCGTGGTGGGGCTGGCGGCCGGCATCGTGCCGGCCGTGCAGGCCGCGCGCGTGCGCATCGTCGAGGGCCTGCGGGCCATCGGCTAGGCGCAAGGGACCGACGTGGCGATTCCGCTCTCCTACATCGCGCGCAACCTGTGGGCACGCCGCCTGACCACGGCGCTCACGGCCGGCGGGCTGGCGCTGGTGGTGTTCGTGTTCGCCACCATGCTGATGCTCGACGCCGGCCTCAAGCAGACCCTGGTGACGACCGGCGAGCAGGACAACGTGGTGGTGATCCGCAAGGGCGCCGAGACCGAGATACAGAGCGCGATCTCGCGCGAGCAGGCCAGCATCATGGAGATGCACCCGGCCGTGGCGACGGGCGTCGACGGGCGCCCGTGGGTGTCCAAGGAGGCGGTGGTGCTGATCTCGCTGACCAAGGCCAGCTCGGCGCGGCCCTCCAACGTGGTGATCCGCGGGGTCTCGCCGGCGGGCCTGGCGCTGCGCCCGCAGGTCCGGCTGGTGGCCGGGCGCCTGTTCCGGCCCGGCTCGTCCGAGATCGTGGTCGGCAGCAGCATCGCCAAAGGATTCGACGGCGTGCAGATCGGCGAGCACCTGCGCTTCGCCCAGCGCGACTGGACCGTGGTGGGGCATTTCGACGCCGGCGGCAGCGGCTTCGACTCCGAGATCTGGGGCGACGTCGACCAGCTCATGCAGTCGTTCCGGCGCACCAGCTATTCGGCGATGGTGTTCCGCCTGGCGCAGGCTGGCCGGCTCGACGGCTTCCGCGCCGACATCGACGTCGACCCGCGCCTGGCCAGCGAGGCCAAGCGCGAGCAGGTGTTCTACAGCGACCAGTCGAAGGCGCTGTCCGCGTTCATCAACATCCTGGGCTTCACGCTGTCGGTGATCTTCTCGGTCGCGGCGATGATCGGCGCCATGATCACCATGTACGCCTCGGTGGCCAACCGCGTCGCCGAGATCGGCACGCTGCGCGCGCTCGGCTTCAAGCGCAGCAACGTGCTCGGCGCGTTTCTCATCGAGGCCATGCTGCTGGGGCTGGCCGGCGGCGTCGCCGGCCTCGCCTGCGCGGCGCTGATGCAGTTCGCGTCGTTCTCCACCACCAACTTCCAGACCTTCGCCGACCTGTCGTTCCGCTTCATCCTCACGCCGTCCGTGGTGGCGAAGACGCTCGCGTTCGCGGTGGCGATGGGCCTGTTCGGCGGCTTCCTCCCGGCGCTGCGCGCCGCGCGCCTGAGCATCGTCGACGCGCTGCGGGCGCACTGAGCGCGGCTGCCCGCTTTTTCCGCGCGGCTTCCGGTTCCCGCTTGCGCGGTTGCGCGCCATCTCGCGCCACCTCGCGCCATCTCACGTTACCTCGCGCCACCTCTCTTCGTCTCCCCGCCCGTTCTCAAATACGGAACTGTTGTGCCGTATTTGGGAAACACCTACTGTAGCTTCATCGACAGGGAGACCTGGATGACCGATGCCGCTCAAGCCTGCAACACGCGCCGTGGCGCTACCCGCCACACCCTTGCCCGCGTGCACTGCAGCATGAATCCCAACCTCGCTTCGACCCGCTCCGGCGCGCAGGACAGCGCGCGCCGGCCCCGCCCATGCCCCAGAACGGAGTGCTCCGCATGCTGATTCCCCGCCAGGCCGTCCCGGCCCTCGCCGTCCCCACGCTCGACCACGGCGACTACGTGTTGCAGCACGAGTCGCCGGCGCAGTTTTCCCTCGTGGTGTTCTACCGCGGCTACCACTGCCCGGTGTGCGCCAAATACCTGATGGAGCTGGGCCGGCTGCTGCCCGAGTTCGATGCCCGCGGCGTGTCCGTGGTGGCGATCAGCTCGGACGCCGCGCCGCGCGCGCGCAAGATGGCCGACAAGATCGGCATGCCGGCGCTGCGCATGGGCTACGGCCTGCCGCTGGCGGTGGCGCGCCAGTGGGGCCTGTACGTGACCGAGGGCCACGGCAAGACCTCGATCGGCATCGACGAGCCGCCGATGTTCTCCGAGCCCGGCGTGTTCCTGGTGCGGCCCGACCAGACGCTGTACTACGGCGCGGTGCAGACCATGCCGTTCGCGCGGCCGCAGTTCGCCGAGCTGCTGACCTCGGTGGATTTCGCCATCACGCGCAACTACCCCGCGCGCGGCGAGTACACCGGCCCGGTCAGCGCGGCCGCGCAAGCCGAGATGGCGGCCTGAGATGCGCGCCCCGGAGGAGACCAGAACGCCGCTGCCGGTGGCCGATTTGCTCAGGCCGCGCTCGGTCGCGGTGATCGGCGCGTCGGAGGACCAGGGCAAGTTCGGCGGGCGCGTGCTGGCGATGCTGCTGCGGCATCGCTTCGGCGGCACGCTGTATCCGATCAACCCCAACCGCGACACGCTGTTCGGCCTGCGCGCCTACGCCTCGGTGGCCGATACGCCGGACGTGCCCGACATGGCCATCATGGCGGTGCCGCAGCCGCAGGTGAAGGCGCGCGTGGCCGAGTGCGCCGCGCGCGGCGTGCGCTGCGCCATCGTCATCACGGCGCGCTTTTCCGACGCGGACGCCGCCGGGCGCGCGCTGGAAGAGGAGATCGTGGCCATCGCGCGCGCGGCCGGCATGCGGCTGATCGGCCCCAACTGCCTCGGCGTCATCAGCCCGCGCAACCAGCTGGTGCTGTGCTCGTCGCCGGCGCTGGAGATCGAGCGGCTGCCGCGCAGCCCGATCGGCTTCGTCACGCAGAGCGGCGCGCTGATGGGCACGCTGTTCGACCGCGCGGTGGCGATGGGCGTGGGCTTCACCCATTGCGTGTCGGTCGGCAACCAGGCCGACCTGGAACTGTGCGATTTCATCGAGTTCCTGATCGACGACCCCGACACCGCGGTGATCTGCGCCTACATCGAAGGCATCAAGTCGCCGGCGCACTTCCGCGCGCTGGCCGCGCGCGCCCGCGCCGCCGGCAAGCCGTGGCTGGTGGTCAAGGCCGGGCGCACCGCCGCCGGCCGGCAGGCGGCGTTCTCGCACACGGCCAGCCTGGCCGGCGACTTCGCCGCGCTGGAGGCGGTGTGCCGCGCCGAGAACGTGGTGCTGCTCGACGACGTGTTCGCCATGCTGCTGCTGGCCGCGGCGATGGCGCGCCACCCGGGCCACCGCGTGCGCGACACGGTGCTGCTGTCCACCTCCGGCGGCAGCGCCGCGCTTGGTGCCGACAAGCTGGCCGCCGCGCAATTGCCGATGACGCGCTTCGACGCCGACACGCGCGCGCGGCTGGCCACGCTCTACGTGCCGGGCCAGGCCGACAACCCGGTCGACCTGTTCGGCGCCAAGGTGGCCGAGGTACCCGACTTCGCCTACCAGAGCACGCGCCTGGCGATGGCCGACCCGCGCGCCGACCTGTGCCTGGCGGTCATCACCACCGCGCCCGACCTGGCCGGCATGGCCGCCGGGATCGCGCGCGCCGCCGACGAGGCCGGCAAGCCGGTCATCCACGTGATGCAGCCCGCGCGGCTGGCCGACGGCGCGCGCGCGGTGCTGGCGCAGGCCGGCCAGCCGTTCACGGATGGGCTCGGCGAGGCGGTGGAGGCGGTGCGCGCGTGGGCCGCGTGGTCGGCGTGGCAGCCGGCGCCGGCCGCCGCGCACGGCGGGCCGCGGCTGGCCGTGAGCCTGCCGGCCGGCGCCGCCGTGCTCGACGAGGCGGCGGCCAAGGCGCTGCTCGCGCTGGCCGGCATCCCGGTCAACGCCGGCACGGTGGTGGCGCACGCCGAGGCGGCGCGGCAGGCCGCGCCGTCGGTGGGCTTTCCGCTCGCGCTCAAGGTGGTCTCGCCGGACATCGTGCACAAGTCGGAGGTGGGCGGCGTGGCGCTGAACCTGCGCAGCGCGCAGGAGGTGGCCGACGCGGTTGGCGCGATGGCGGCGCGCATCGCCGCCGCGCGGCCCGATGCGCGCATCGAGGGCTGGTTCCTGCAGCGCATGGCCGGCGGCGAGGTGGAACTGCTGGTGGGCGCGCGCCGCGACCCGCAGTTCGGGCCGATGGTGGTGGTGGGCAGCGGCGGCGTGCTGGTGGAGCTGCTGCGCGATGTGGTGCTGCTGCCGGCGCCGGTCGGCGCCGCGGCGGCGCGCGCGGCGCTGGCCTCGCTCAGGCTGGCGCCGCTGTTCGCCGGCTACCGCGGCGCGGCGCCGGTGGACCTGGAGGCCGCCGTCGACGTGCTGGTGCGTTTCGGTGCGCTCGCCGCGCAGATGGGCGAGCGCGATTTCGAGATCGAAGTGAATCCGCTCAGGCTAGGCGCAGACGGCTGCGTCGCCGTCGATGCCCGCGCGCGGTTCGGGGAGGAACCACAATGAGTTGCCTGAAAATCGAAGAGCATGGCCCGGTCACCGTCTTCACCATCGACAACGCGGCCAAGCGCAACGTCATCTCGCAGGCCACGGCGCTGGACCTGCAGCGCGCGTTCGCCGAGTTCGACCGCTCGGCGCAGCGCGTGGCCATCGTCACCGGCGCCGGCAACGAGGCCTTCACCGCCGGCGCGGACCTGAACGACATCCCCGAGTTCTGGCGCTGCACGCCGGGCGCCGGCATCGCCACCGACAAGCCCATCATCGCCGCCGCGGCGGGCTGGTGCATCGGCGGCGGCATCACGCTGCTGGGCATGTGCGACCTTGCCGTGGCGGCCGACAACACCAGGTTCATGTATCCGGAGGCGAAGCTCGGCTTCACGCAGGGCTTCATCACCGGCATCGCCGCGCGCATCCCGCAGAAGGTGGCGATGGAGATCATGCTGCTCGGGCGCACCATCGACGCCGCGCGCGCCTACGAGGTCGGCCTCGTCAACCAGGTGGTGCCCGCCGGGCAGCAGCTCGGCGTGGCGCTGGAGATGGCGCACGAGATCGCCGGCCACGCGCCGCTGGTGGTGCGCGCGATCAAGCGCTTCGTGCACGAGCTGCTGCCGGCCAGCCCGGCCGAGTCGTATGCGCGCACGCTGCAGCAGCTCGACGCCATGCGCCTGTCCGAGGACGCCAGGGAGGGGCAGCAGGCGTTCCGCGAGAAGCGCCCGCCCAGCTTCCAGGGGCGCTAGCGCCGCGTGCAGCCCCACCGAGTACCGCCGAGCGCCGTCCAGAGCGCCAACGCAGGAGACACCTCATGAACCGCCGCCGTTCCCTCCGCCAGCTCGCCGCCGCGCTGCTCGGCCTCGCGCTGCCCGTGCTTGCCGCCGCGCCCGCGCGCGCGCAGGACAAGACCGTGCGCATCATCGTGCCCTATCCGGCCGGCGGCAACGCCGACAACATCGCGCGCCTGTACGGCGACGCGCTGGCCAAGAAGCTCGGCCAGCCGGTCATCATCGAGAACAAGCCCGGCGGCGGCGCCATGATCGGCGCGCAGGCCGCCGCGCGCAGCCCCGGCGATGGCAGCGTGCTGTTCATGGCGCCGACCGCCGTGTTCGTGGTGACGCCGCACCTGCGCGCCACGCCCTACGACGCGCAGAAGGACTTCATCCCGGTGGCCAAGATCACCTCGTGGATCCCGGTGATGGTCACGCGCAAGGACTTTCCCGGCCACACGCTGGCCGAGGTGGTGGCTGAGGTGAAGCGGCACCCGGGCAAGTACACCTTCGGCTCGGCCGGGCCGGCCACCATGACCCACCTGATGGGCGAACTGATGAACCAGAAGCTCGGCATGAACACCGTGCACGTGCCCTACAAGGGCTCGGCCGACCTGATCTCCGAGGTGGTCTCCGGGCGC
Source organism: Cupriavidus sp. FW216-B1 (assembly GCF_058789195.1). Classification (NCBI taxonomy): domain Bacteria; kingdom Pseudomonadati; phylum Pseudomonadota; class Betaproteobacteria; order Burkholderiales; family Burkholderiaceae; genus Cupriavidus; species Cupriavidus sp. FW216-B1. The sequence continues at coordinate 217,260 of NZ_JBYTEL010000007.1, forward strand.
ATCGACATCGCCTACGACAGCGTGCTGGTGCCGCAGGTCAAGGCCGGGCAGGTGCAGGCCGTGGCCAGCATGGTGGCGCTGCGCAACCCGGACCTGCCCTCGGTGCCGACCCTGAAGGAGCTCGGCACCGACATCGACGTGCCCAACTGGTACGGGCTGTTCGTGCCCAGGGGCACGCCGCAGGCCGTGGTGGACCGGCTCGGCGCGCTGTCGCGCGAGATCGTGGCCGGGCTCGACAAGGACCAGCTCGGCAAGATGAGCATGAAGGCGGACTACCAGGACCCGGCCGCGTTCAAGGCCCAGATCGGCCGCGACGACGCGCTGATGCGCGACGTCATCCAGAAGGCGAACATCCGTCTCGAATGACGGCGGCCGCCGGCTGCCCGGCCTGCTCCAGCAGCCAGTCGCGCAAGGCCGGCGCGCCGGCGCCGTGCAGCGTGGCCTCGGGATACACCAGGTAATAGGCCAGCCCGCTCGGCGCGGCGGCGCCGAACCAGTCCACCAGGCGGCGCGCGGCCAGGTCCGGCTGCGCCAGCGCGCGCGGCACCAGCGCCACGCCGTGGCCGGCGCGTGCGGCTTCCATCACGCCGTTGGAGTCGGTGAAGACCGGCCCCTTGCGCGCCAGCGCGGGGGGCAGGCCGGCATCGGCCAGCCACAGCGACCAGTCGCCGCGGTGCTCGTCGTGCAGCAGCACCTGCGCCGCCACGTCGCGCCGCGCCGGTTTCGCGCGGCGCCCGCGCAGCAGCGCCGGGGCCGACACCACGCTCAGGTCGTCGTCGAACAGCTTGTGCGCGCGCAGGCCGGGATAGCGGCCGCGGCCGTGGCGCACCGCGAAGGCGATGCCGTCGCGGGCGAAGTCGGCCACCTGGTTGGAGGCCTTGATGCGCAGGTCGACCTGCGGGTGGCGCGCCTCGAACGCGCCCAGCCGCGGCACCAGCCACTGCGCGGCGAAACCTGGCGTGCAACTGATGGCGAGCCGGGGCGCGGCGGCCGTGCGCGCCGCCGCGGTGGCCTGCCCGATCAGCCCGAGCGCGCCGCTCACGGCCTGGAAATAGGCCTCGCCGGCCGGCGTCAGCGCCAGGCCGCGCGGCGAGCGCGCGAACAGCGCCACGCCCAGGCTCTGTTCCAGCCGCTTGAGCTGCAGGCTGACCGCGCCCTTGGTCACGCACAGCAGGTCGGCGGCGGCGCCCAGGTTCAGGCAGCGGGCGGCGGCGTCGAACGCGAGCAGGGCGTTCAGGGGTGGGAGCGATGTCTTCATGTTGAGGAAAACTAAACGAAGCGCCGCGAAATGTCGATAGCGCGGCGCGCATCGGCCCGCTAGTCTTGCGCGCAGGATCATTTCGCTCAACACCACCCAGCACGCAGGCAGACACGATGCACGACCCCGGCCAGTCCACCGAAATCCCCCTGCTCGAACAGACGCTGGCGCACGCCCGCGACTACCTGGCCAGCCTGGCCGACGGCCCCGTGGCCGCCACGGCCTCGCTGCAGACGCTGCGCGCGCGCTTTGCCGCCGCGCTGCAGGAAGGCTCGCTCGATCCCGCGCGCGTGATCGGCGAGCTGGTCGAGAACACCGGCGACGGCCTCATGCGCAGCGCCAGCGGCCGCTTCTTCGCCTGGGTGATCGGCGGCAGCCTGCCGGCGGCGCTGGCGGCCGACTGGCTGACCTCGGTGTGGGACCAGAACGCCGCCATCCACGCCTGCAGCCCGGCCGAGGCGGTGATCGAGGAAACCTGCGGCGCCTGGCTCAAGGACCTGCTGCAACTGCCGGCGGCGGCCAGCTTCGCGCTGGTCACGGGCTCGCAGACGGCGCACACGGTGGCGCTGGCCGCGGCGCGGCACGCGCTGCTGGCGCGCGCCGGCTGGAACGTGGAGGAAGACGGCCTGTGGGGCGCGCCGCGCGTGCGCGTGCTGACCAGCGACCAGCACCACGGCTCGCTGCAGCGCGCGCTGCGGCTGCTGGGCCTGGGCCGCCGCGCGCTGGTGAGCCTGCCGACCGACGCGCGCGGCCGGCTGGCGCCCGCCACGCTGCAGTTCGCGCTGGACAGCGAGCCCGGCGTGCCGGCCATCGTGGTGCTGCAGGCCGGCGATCTCAACACCGGCGCCTACGACGACTTCGCCGCGCTGGTGCCGCTGGCGCGCGCGCGCGGCGCCTGGGTGCACGTGGACGGCGCGTTCGGCCTGTGGGCGGCGGCCAGCCCGCGTCTGCGCCACCTGGTGGCGGCGGCCGGCACGGCGGATTCCTGGGTGGCCGACGGCCACAAGTGGCTCAACGTGCCGTATGACTGCGGCTACGCCTTCGTGGCCGACCCGGCCGCGCACTTCGCCGCGATGTCGCACCGCGAGAGTTATCTGCTGCAGGTGGACGGCGCGCGCGACGCGCTCGACTGGAACCCCGAGTGGTCGCGTCGCGGCCGCGCCGTGGCCACCTACGCGGCGCTGCGCCAGCTGGGCCGGCAGGGCGTGGCCGAACTGCTGGAGCGCACCAGCGCGCTGGCCGGCGCGCTGGTGGATGGCATCGGCGCGCTCGACGGCGCCGAGGTGGTGTGGCGCTCCGAGGTCAACCAGGGGCTGGTGCGCTTCCCGGCGCCGGGCGCCGGCGCGCGCGCCGCCGACCACGAGCGCCACACCGACGCGGTGATCGCCGCCATCGCCGGCGGCGGCGAGGCCTACTTCGGCGGCACCACGTGGCGCGGCCAGCGCTGCATGCGGGTCTCGGTCTGCAACTGGCGCACCACCGGCGACGACGTGGCGCGCGCGGTCGCGGCGGTCAGGCAGGCACTGGCGCAGGTGAGTGGACGCAAATAAGCGCACGCTGAACGCCAGCGCGGCCCGGGGGAGGGGCTAGCCGATGAGCGGCCACAGCGCCGACGCCGCCGCGAAGTCGGCCTCCTCGCCGGCGATCGCGCGCAGCGTGGACACCAGCGAGCGCGCGTCGCCGCTGCGCCAGTGGAAGCAGTAGCGCAGGTTGTGCGGCGTGGGCGTGCTCGACAGCTCGGCCAGCTTGCCCGCGCGGATCAGCGGCGCGACGTAGGCGCGCGGGAACAGGCTGATGCCCACGCCGGCGATCACCAGCGCGATCACCGCCGACAGGCTGTTGCACACCACCGCGCGCGAGATCACGATCTGCTGGCTGTCCGCCCAGTTCTCCAGCGCGCGCGACAGGCCGGCCTCGGCGCTGAGCATGATGACCGGGTTGTCGGCGAAGTGCGCGGGCGTGAGCCGGGTGCCGGCGGCGAGGCGCTGCGGCGCGGCCATCCAGCGGTATTCCAGCTCGCCGAGCAGGTCGGACGACAGCGCCGTCGACGGCACCGGGCCCGGCACGATGGCGAAGTCCAGCTCGCCGCGCTCCAGGCGCCGCTCGAGGTTGCGCGTCAGGTCCACCTGCGGCTCCAGCGCGAGGTTGGGATGCAGGTGGCGCACGCGCGCCACGAAGCGCGGGAACCACGTCGAGGCCACCAGCTCGCTGATGCCGAAGCGGGTGGTGCCGCGCAGCGACGCCGCCACGTCGAGATCGGCGCGGATGCGGCTCTCGATGTCCAGCATCTGCGTGGCGTGCGCCACCAGCTGCTCGCCGGCGTCGGTGAGCACGGCGCGCTGGCCGGTGCGGTCGAACAGCGGCTTGCCGAGGTCGCTTTCCAGCTCGGCGATGCGCTTGGACAGGGTCGACTGCGTCACATGCAGGCGCCTGGCCGCCACCGCGAAGCTGTTGAGCTTCGCGGCCCAGAAAAATGCTTCCAATTGCTTGAGCGTCATCGGCGGCCCCCGGATCGATGGGGACGGATCATATTCCTTTTCTTCACGTGACGGATTGAATATTTGTCGCTTTCTTCATCAGAGGGGGCTGCGTATCTTTGTCGCATTGTCCAACTACGCCCCGGTGAAGAATCATGAGCAAACGCGGCCTGCGCGCCTTGTGCTTTTGTCTGCTGGCCAGCGCCGCCGCCGGCGCGCTGGCGCAATGGCCCGACGACAAGCCGATCCAGGTGCTGGTCGGCTTCGCCGCCGGCGGCGGCACCGACACGATGGCGCGCACGATGGCGCCGTTCATCCAGAAGCACCTGGGCGGCCACGCCACGCTGGTGGTGCAGAACAAGCAGGGCGCGGCCGGCGAGATCGCCAACATCGGGCTGATGCGCGCGCCGGCCGACGGCTACACCATCGGCGTGGTGAACCTGCCGGCGATGGCGTTCGTGCCGCTGTACCGCAAGACCCAGTTCGATCCCGCCGCGCTGCGGCTGGTGGCGCGCGTGCTGAGCGACCCCACCATCCTGGTGGCGCGCAAGGACAGCCCGTACAACACGCTGGGCGAGGTGGTGGCGGCGCTCAGGCAGCGCCCCGGCTCGCTCTCGTTCGGCCACAACGGCGTGGGCACCAACGGCCACCTCGCGCTGCTGCAACTGCAGAACGCCGGCGGCGTGAAGCTCAACGACATCCCCTTCAACGGCACCTCGCAGTCCAAGACCGCGCTGTTCGGCGGCCATATCGACTTCGCCGCCGTGACCACCGGCGAGATGCAGGACGTGGGCAAGGAAGCCGTGCCGCTGAAGATCCTCGCGCAGATGGGCGAGCGGCGCGCGGCCTCGGTGCCGAACGTGCCCACCGCGCGCGAGCAGGGCATCGACGACGTGATGCCGGCCGAGCGCGGCATCGCCGTGCCCGCCGGCGTGCCGGCGGCGCTGGTGGCGCGGCTGCGGCAGGCCATCCAGGCCACGCTCAAGGACCCCGACTACCTGCGCCAGGCCGGCAACGACGCGCCGGTGCTGGCCTATCTCGACGGCGACGCCTGGGCCAGGGACATCGCGGGCCGCCAGGCGGTCATGCGCAAGCTCGCGGCCAGCATGCCGAAGGAATGACGATGGCCGGCCCGCGCGACATCGCGCCGCGGCTGGCCGCGGCCGCCGCCTTTTCCTTTTCCTCCACGGTCACCATGCCGACCCCTCTCGCCAACGCGCCCGCCATGTCCTCCATGTCCAAGCCGACTCCGCTTCGCCACGCACCGTTTCGCCGCGCACCGTTTCGCCGCGCCGCCGGCCTGCTCCTGATCGCCGCCGCGGCCTGGTCCGGCACGGCGCCGGCAGCCGAGGCCTATCCGTCCAGGCCGATCCACCTGATCGTGCCCTACGCCGCCGGCGGCACCACCGACATCGTCGGCCGCGCCTTCGCGCTGGAGCTGGGCAAGCGCCTGGGGCAGCCGGTGGTGGTCGACAACCGCGCCGGCGCCGGCGGCATGATCGGCGCGGCCGCGGTGGCGCGCGCCGAGGCGGACGGCTACACGCTCGGCATCGCCACCGTGAGCACGCTGGCCACGGCGCCGCTGACCTCGCGCAAGCCGGCCTACGACCCGATGGCCGACTTCACGCCGGTCTCGCTGATCGCCTTCGTGCCCAACGTGGTGACGGTCAACCCGAACATCCCGGCCCGCACGCTGCAGGAATTCATCGCGCTGCTCAAGGCGAACCCGGGCAAGTATTCGTATGCGACCTCGGGCGTGGGCAGCATCGCCCATCTCGACGGCGAGCTGTTCAAGCGCCTGACCCGCACCGAGATCGCGCACGTGCCTTACCGCGGCTCCGGCCCGGCGCTGGCCGACACGGTGGCGGGGCAGGTCGCCGCGCAGTTCGACAACGTGTCGTCCTCGCTGGCCTTCATCAAGTCCGGCAAGCTGCGCGCGCTGGCGGTGGCGTCGGCGAAGCGGATTCCGGAGCTGCCGGACGTGCCGACCTACGCCGAGGCCGGCCTGCCGGAGATGAACAACATGGCGTGGTTCGGCCTGGCCGGCCCCGCCGGCCTGCCGCCCGCGGTCCGGAAGGTGCTGGGCGACGCCAGCGCGGGCGCGCTGCGCAGCCCGGAGCTGGTCGCGGTCCTGCAGCGCAACGGCGCGCTGCCGCAGTCCACCACCGCCGAGCAGTTCACCGACCTGATCCACCGCGAATACAAGCTGCGCCAGAAGATCGTGGTCTCGCAGCACATCACCGCCGACTGACCGAACCCATGACCCAAGACGCCACGCCGCTGCCCTGGCTATCGCTGCTGTACGTTCCCGCGCACGACGCGCGGCGGCTCGAGGACGCGCTGCGCAGCGGCGCGCATGCCGCCATCCTGGACCTCGAGGACTTCGTGCCCTATCCGCACAAGGCGCAGGCCCGGCAGGCGCTGCCGCGCGCCGCCGCCGCATACCGCGCCGCCGGCATGGGCGTGGCGGTGCGCATCAACCGGCGCATGGACCTGGCCGCCGCCGACATCGAGCACGCGGTCGCCGCCGGCGCCGACGCCATCATGATGACCAAGGCGATGGGCGCGCAGCACCTGATGCTGGTCGACGAGCTGGTCGGCGCGTGGGAGCGCCGCCGCGGGCTGGCCGCCGGCGGCGTCCGGCTGATCGCGCTGGTGGAGACCGCCGCGGCCATCGGCCGCATGGAGGAGATCTGCCGCGCCAGCCGCCGCCTGGTGGCGATCGGGCTGGGCGGCGAGGACGTTGCCCGCGAATGCGCGATGGTGTCGTCCGAGGACACCTTGCGCCTGCCCAAGCAGCAGATGATCTTCGCCGCGGTCGCGGCCGGCATCGTGCCGCTCGGTTATCTCGCCAGCGTGGTCGACTACCGCAACGCGGACGAGTTCGCGGCGATGGTGCGGCGCTCGCGGGCGTTCGGCTTCCAGGCCGCCACCTGCGTCAACGCGGAGCAGGTCGCGGTGGTGAACGCGGCCTACGCGCCCACCGCGCGCGAGCTGGACGCCGCGCGCGCGGCGCTGGCCGTGCGCGATGCCGGCGCGCTGCGCGAGGACGACGGCGCGCTGCCGCACGAGACCGAAAGCGCGCGGCGCCGCGCCGCGCTGCTGCTGGCGCGCGGACGCATGGCCGCGTGCATGCCGTCATGACGGCGCGCGCGCAGACTCGCATGGAAACCAACACCTCAACGCCTCCCACGCCGCGCCCCACGCCGGCCGCGGCCAGGGCCGCGCTGCGCACGCTGCTGCGCGAGGAAGCCTTCGTCGTCGCGCCGGCCGTGCACGACGTCTTCAGCCTGCGGCTGGTCGAGCAGACCGGCTACCGCAGCGCCTGCATCAGCGGCGCGATGCTCTCGTACGCGCTGCTGGGCGTGCCGGACATCGGCCTGCTGACGCTGACCGAGACCGTCGAGCACTGCCGCCGGCTGGTCCGGGCTTCGGCCATCCCGATCACCGCGGACGGCGACGCCGGCTTCGGCAACGCGCGCGGCGTCCACTACGCGGTGGAGCTGTTCGAGGAAGCCGGCGCCGCCGGGCTCAACCTCGAAGACCAGGTGGTGCCGCGGCGCTGGGGCGCCGGCGCGGCCAAGGAAGTGGTGCCGGTGGCGGAGATGGTGGGCAAGATCCGCGCGGCGCGGGCCGCGCGGCGGGACCCGGATTTCCTCATCATCGCCCGCACCGACGCCTTCGCCTGCGAGCCGCCCGAGCAGGTGATCGCGCGCGCGCGGGCGTATGAGGCGGCCGGCGCGGACCTGCTGCTGCCGATCGCGCCGCGCACCGCGTCGAACGTGGAGCGGCTGGTCGGGGCGCTGGAGATTCCCGTCACGCTGAGCATCGGCACCGGGCTGGCGCCGAGCCCGTCGTCGGCCAGCCTGCCGCTGCGGCGCATCCGCGAGCTCGGCGTGCGCCGCGTCAGCCTGACCACGCTGCTGCCCGGCGCCGCCGCGCAGGGGATGGCCGATGGGCTGGACGCGCTGCGCCGGCTGCTGGAAGGCGGCATGGAGCCGCCCGTCGACGCCGGCGGCGAGCCGGCGGCGCGCGGCGCGCGCGGCTTCGACGCGCTGTTCGGCGCGCCGTCGCAGCAGGCGTTCGAGGACGCGCTGCTGCAATAGCCGCGTGCGCCGCGCCCGGGCCGGCGCATCGCCGGCCCCGCCGCATGCGCATATGCACATGCGGAAAAAATCCTTAGCCGTGCCCGGCTGGTGGGCTATCGTGACCAGTCGGGCCGCGCTTTCCGTGCGGCGCTCGTCCTCGCACGCTATGCATCACACGGATCGCCTGGTCCACTGGGTTCTGAGCAGCCTGGAACTCGAGACCACCCTCTTTCACATCGGGCAGTATTGCGGCAGCTGGCGCGCCTCGGTCGCCGGCCGCATGCGCGCGGGCTTCCACCTCGTGCTGCACGGCGAATGCTGGCTGCACCTGCCCGGCGAGCCCGGCGTGCCGCTGCAGGCCGGCGACGCGGTGTTCTTCCTGCGCGACGTGCCCCACCATCTCGGCCCGCATGCCGACGGTCAGGCCTGCGCGCCGGCCGCGGCCATGCAGCCGCTCGAGCCGCCCGCGCCGGACGGCACCGGGCTGGCCTGCGGCTTCTTCGATTTCCGCCCCGGCCTGAGCGAAGTCCTGCTGGCGCCGTTTCCCGACTACCTCGTGCTGCCCGCGCGGGACCAGGCGCTGGCCGGCGCGCGCCCGCTGTTCGACCTGATCCTGGCCGAGGCGCGCCGCGGCGACGCCGAGCCGTCGCCGCTGATCGCGCGGCTGGTCGACCTGCTGCTGTTCTACGTGGTGCGGCATCTCGCCACGCGCGAGGACGTGGCGCGCGGCCTGTGGCCGCTGCTGCGCAGCGCGGAATTCTCCAGCCTGATGCTGGCGCTGATCCGGCATCCCGGGCGGCCCTGGACGCTGGAGTCGATGGCGGAGCTGGTCCACATGTCGCGCGCCACGTTCTGCAAGCGCTTCACGGAAACCTGCGGGCAGTCGCCGGCGGCGTTCCTGCTGCTGCTGCGCATGAAGATCGCGTCGCAGCTGCTGGCCAGCCGCTGCAGCGTCGCGCAGGTGGCCGAGCAGGTGGGCTACCGCTCCGAAGCCGCGTTCGCGCGGGCGTTCAAGAAGGCCACCGGCGAGCAGCCGGGCGCGGTGCGCCGGCAGGGCCAGCCGGGCCAGTCGGGCCAGCAGGGCGCGCCGTCGGCGCTGCCGCACGCGGCGACGGCGCTGGAATAAGCCGCGCGCGCATTCGCAGACGAAACAGCAGGAAATCGCGACACTCGCGCATGGCGGGGCGCACCGGCGGATCGCACAATCGGCCTGTGTCCAACACCTTTCCCCCGACGCCATGAGCCGCTTTCCCCTCAACACCGCAGACACCGCCCCCGAGGCCAGCCGGCCCTTCGTCGCGCGCGCCATCGCCAGCAACGGCTACCTGCCCAACCTGATCGCCGCGCTGTCCAACGCGCCGGCCGCGCTGGAAGCCTACCTGACGCTGTCGGAGATCAACGGCCGCGGCTCGCTGACGCTGGCCGAGCGCGAGGTGGTGCAGATCACCGCGGCGGCCACGCACGGCTGCGGCTTCTGCGTGGCCGGCCACACCGCGGTCGCGCTCAAGAAGGTGAAGTTCGACGCCGACACCGTGGGCGCGCTGCGCGCCCAGACCACGGTGCCGGACGCCCGCCTCGAAGCGCTGGCGGCGTTCACCCGCGCGGTGATTCGCGACCGCGGCGCGGTGCCGCAGGCCGATTTCGACGCCTTCGTGGCGGCCGGCTTCGAGGCGGCCCAGGCGCTCGACGTGGTGCTCGGCGTGGCCCTGGCCACGCTGTGCAACTTCGGCAACAACCTGTCGCAGACGCCGCTCAACCCCGAACTGGAAAGCTACCGCTGGACGCGCGGCGCGGCCTGATGCGGCCCGCCACCGAAGCCAAGCACAGGAGTGCCCGATGACCACGCTCGACCCGACCCTCGCGCAATGGCTTGACGACCACGCCGACGCGCTCGACAGCGGCGCCGCCGATCCGGCCGCGCTGCTCGCGCGGCTGGCGCAGGCCGGCCTGTTCCGCGTCGGCGTGCCGCGTGCGGCCGGCGGCGACGGCGGCAGGACCTCGGACGCCATCGCCGCCATCGCCGCGGTGGCCGGGCATTCGCAGACCGCCGCGTTCGTGCTGTGGGGGCAGCGCACCTTCATCGAATACCTGCTGCAGACGCCCAACCGCGCGCTGGCCGGGCGCTGGCTGGGGCCGCTGCTGGAAGGCACGCTGGCCGGCGCCACCGGGCTGTCCAACGCCATGAAGTTCCTCGGCGGCATCGAGGTGCTGCAGGTCAGCGCGCGCGCCACCGACACCGGCTGGCAGATCGACGGCGCGCTGCCGTGGGTCACCAACCTGAACCCGGACGGCTTCGCGGTCGCGGTGGCGGCCGACGACCTCGCCACCGGCCGCGCCGGCGTCTACGCCATCCCGTATCCGCTGGCCGGCGTGGCGCGCGGCGACGACCTCGACCTGATCGGCCTGCGCAGCAGCCACACCGCGACGCTGCGCTTCGACGCCGTGGCGCTGGATGCCGGCTGGCTGCTGCACGAGGACGCGCACCATTTCCTGCCGCGCGTGCGCCCGGCCTTTCTCGGCCTGCAATGCGGCCTGTCGATCGGGCTGGCGCGGCGCGCCCTGGCGGCGGCGCGCGGGCGCAGCGGCGCCGGCCGCTCGGTGCTCGACGACGAGCTCGACGCGCTGGCCGGCGAGCTGGAAGCGCTGGCCGCGCGGCTGGCCGGCGGGGTGGACGGCAACGCGGACGGTAACGTGGACGGCAGCGCGGACCGCGACGATTTCCTCGCCGCGCCGCGCGCGCTGTTCGCCATCCGCATCCGCCTGGTCGAGCTGGCGCTGGCCGCGATGCAGCTCGAGCTGCAGGCGCGCGGCGGCGCGGCCTACCTGCGCTCGCGCAACGACGGCTTCGCGCGGCGCTGGCGCGAGGCGGCCTTCCTGCCGGTGGTCACGCCCAGCCTGGTGCAGCTGAAAGCCGAGCTGGCGCGCCCGCAGCCCGGGCAGGCGCCGCGCGAGGCGGCATGAGCGGCGCGCTGCTCGAAGCCGCGGGCGTCGCGCTGGCGTATGGCGCCGGCGGCGGCGCGCGCACCGTGCTGGACCGGCTCGACCTGCGCCTGGCGCCGGGCGAGATCGTCTCCGTGATCGGCCCCAGCGGCGCCGGCAAGTCCAGCCTGCTGCGCCTGCTCGCCGGCCTGCAGCAGCCGACCCGCGGCAGCGTGCGCATGCTGGGCGAGACGCTGGCCGCGCCGCATCCGCGCATCGCGGTGGCGTTCCAGGACGCCTGCCTGCTGCCGTGGCTGTCGGTGGAGCACAACGTCGGGTTTGGCCTGGGCTTTCGCCGCCAGCCCGCCATCGGCCGCGGCGAGCGCGCCGGGCGCGTGACGCAGACGCTGGCGGCGGTCGGCCTGCTGGACGCGCGCCACCTGTTCCCGGCGCAGTTGTCCGGCGGCATGGCGCAGCGCGTGGCGCTGGCCCGCTGCCTGGCGCGCCAGCCGCGGGCGCTGCTGCTCGACGAGCCGTTCGGCGCGCTCGACGAAATCACGCGCGTCGACATGCAGGCGCTGCTGCTCGGCATCGTGCGCGCCTACCGGCCCGCCACCTTGCTGATCACGCACGACATCGACGAAGCGCTGCTGCTGTCCGACCGCATCGTGCTGCTCGGCGGCCCGCCCGGCGCGCCGGCCTCGGTCGCGCACGAATGGCGCATCGGCCTGCCGCACCCGCGCGGGTCGCAGGTCGAGGCGCTCGGCGCGCTGCGCATCGAGATCGTGCTGCACCTGCGCCGGCTGCTGCGGCCGGCTTCCGTTTGACCAATCACGAACCCAACCGACGAGGTGAACGATGTGCCAGGTACCGATGTCCCGGCGTGAGCTGCTCAAGCTCGCCACGCTGTTTACCGCCGGCGGGGCGCTGCCGCTGCTCAATGCCCTGAACGCGCGCGCGGCCGCGGAGCCCGATGCGCCGGTGCGCATCGGCTACCTGCCCATCACCGACGCCACGCCGCTGCTGGTGGCGCACAACAACGGCTATTTCGAGCAGGAAGGCATCAAGGCCGAGAAGCCGACCCTGCTGCGCAGCTGGGCCCAGCTGGTGGAGGCGTTCATCTCCGGCCAGGTCAACGTGGTCCACCTGCTGTCGCCGATGACGGTGTGGGCGCGCTTCGGCAGCCAGGTGCCGGCCAGGGTGGTGGCGTGGAACCACGTCGGCGGCTCCGCGCTGACGGTGGCGCCGCAGGTGTCGTCGGTGCGCGACCTCGGCGGCAAGACCGTGGCGATCCCGTTCTGGTACTCCATCCACAACGTGGTGCTGCAGACGCTGCTGAGGAAGGACGGCCTGGTGCCGGTGACGAAGAAGACCGGCGCGCTGGCGCCGAACGAGGTCAACCTGGCGGTGATGGCGCCGTCCGACATGCCGCCGGCGCTGGCCTCGCGCCAGATCGAAGGCTACATCGTCGCCGAGCCGTTCAACGCCGCCGCCGAGACGCTCAAGATCGGCAAGGTGCTGCGCTTCACCGGCGATGTCTGGCGCAACCACGCCTGCTGCGTGGTGTTCATGCACCAGCAGGACCTGGACCGCCGCCCCGAGTGGTCGCAGAAGGTGGTCAACGCCGTGGTCAGGGCGCAGCGCTGGACCCAGGACCACCGCGCCGAGGCCGCGGCGCTGCTGTCCAAGGACGGCGCCAACCGCTACACGCCGCACACGCTCGACGCGCTGCGCAAGGTGCTCGCCCCCGATGCCGGCGACCACGGCCGCTATCTCGCCAGCGGCGCCATCCACCATCCCGACTGGAAGGACAACCGCATCGACTTCCAGCCCTATCCGTATCCGAGCTACACCGAGGAACTGGTGCGGCGCCTGAAGGGCACGCTGATCGAAGGCAACAGCGCGTTCCTCGCCACGCTCGACCCGCAGCGCGCGGCGCGCGAGCTGGTCGACGACCGCTTCGTGCGGCGCGCGCTGGCCGACGCCGGCGGCCTCAAGGCCTTCGGCTTCCCCGAGGGCTTCACGCGGCAGGAGGAGATCGCGGCGTGACGCAGCGGGAGAACGTGCCGGCGCGGGGGCCGGGGGATGGTTCGGTGAATGGATCGGTGAATGGGCTGGCGGGCGGAGCCATCGTCGCGCCCGCGAACGCAACCACGGACGCGCCGGCGAAGGGCGCGGGAACGGGCACGGCAAAGGGCGCCGCAAAGCGCACGTTCCACGCCGACCTGTGGCGCGGCCTGGCCGGGCTGGCGGTCCTGGTGCTGCTGTGGTGGCTCGCCACCGGGGCGGGGCGGGCCGAGGGCCTGGCGGCGCGCTTCACGCCGGCGGCCACGCTGGCCAGCCTGGCGGAGCTGCTGCGCCAGCCGGACCTGCCCATGCACGTCGCCGCCAGCCTGAAGCGCGTGCTGCTTGGGCTGGCCATTGCGCTGCTGGCGGGCGTGCCGCTGGGCCTGCTGGTCGGCGGCGCCCGCGCCGTCGATGCCGCGGTCTCGCCGGCCTTCCAGTTCCTGCGCATGATCTCGCCGCTGTCGTGGATGCCCGTGGTGGTGATGGCGCTCGGCGTGGGCGACCGCTCGGTGGTGTTCCTGCTGGCCTTCGCCGGCGTCTGGCCGATCCTGCTCAGCACCGCCGCCGGCGTGCGCCAGCTCGACGCGCGCTGGATCCTGCTGGCGCGCAGCCTGGCCGCCACGCGCGCCGAGATGCTCACGCGCGTGGTGCTGCCCGGCGCGGTCAGCAGCATGCTGACCGGGCTGCGGCTGTCGATCGGCATCGTCTGGATCGTGCTGGTGCCGGCGGAAATGCTCGGCGTCAACGCCGGGCTGGGCTACTTCATCCTCGACACGCGCGACCGCCTGGCCTACTCCGAGCTGCTCGCCACCGTGCTGGTGATCGGCGTGCTGGGCTTCGCGCTCGATACGCTGGCGCGCTGGCTGCACCGCTGGTGGGTGCCTTCCTAGGCAGCACGAGGCGGTGGCGTGGCGCGCGCCGCCGCTCCCCCTCTTTTCCTGCCTCCCGCCGGAAGTGACGCCAGGACGGCACGGCCACCAGTTTCCGCGCGCCGGCGCATATACCTATATATGATTCCGCGCGCAAAACGCCGCCCGTATCATGCAGTCGAGGGTAGCCGGACCGCCGCCGCCGCTGGCGCGCCGGACCCATTGCTCAGCTTGGTCGAGGTAGTCGCTTTGCATAACAACCAGATAATCGCCATCGTTGACGACGACGATTCCGTTCGCCTCGCCACGTCAAGCCTGGTGCGCTCGCTGGGCTGGAAGGTGCTTTTGTTCGCTTCGGCCCACGCCTTTCTCGATTCGGGCCGCGCCGCTGAGGTGGCCGGGGTGATCTCCGACATCCAGATGCCGGGCATGACCGGCCTGGAGATGCAGCGCAAGCTGGTGGAGGCCGGCTGCCGCATTCCGGTGATCTTCATCACCGCGTTCTGCACCGAGGCGATCCGCCGGCAGGCGATGGAGAGCGGGGCGCTGTCGTTTCTCTGCAAGCCGGTCGACGGCGCCTCCGTGCAGGAATGCCTGGACCGGATCGCGCGCGGCGACGCGGCGCCGGGCCGTTGAGCGGCGCCGGTGGACTTGTCGATGGGTTTGCCGCTGGATTGGCCGCCGGGTTCGTCGTTTCCGGCACGGGGACAAAGGCCGCGCAACGGTATAATTTTCCGCGCCATGCCCGGCGTGCCGCGTTCGCCGGGCCGCCGCCGGCCACCGCAGAAAACGAAGCGCCGAGGAACCATGCCATCGAATCGGTTTGTCCGAAATGAGCCGCCCCCCAGATGCGCCGCCCCCATTCCCTTCGCGCCCGCCGCGCGCCGGCAGCCCCGCGATGAATGAGTCGTTCCGGGCGGGCGACCCCGCGCTGTCGGACTCGCGCATCCTGCTGGGCGCGGCCGCGCTGCTGGCCGTCGCGGTCTTCCTGATCGACGCGCTGACGCCGCTGGACATCGCCATCGCGGTCCTCTACGTGGTGGTGGTGCTGCTGGTCGCGCTGACCGGCTCGCGCCGCGCCACGCTGACGGTGGCGGTGGTCTGCGCCGTCCTCACCGTGATCGGCTTCCTGCTGTCCAAGGGCGCGCACATGGGCGGCGGCTCGCTGGCGCGCTGCGTGTTCAGCCTGCTGGCGATCGGCATCACCTCGCTGCTGGCGGTGCGCAACCTGGCCAGCAACGCGCGCCTGCGCGAGCAGGTGCAGATGCTCGACATGACGCACGACGCCATCGTCGTCTACGACCTCAACGACATCATCACCTTCTGGAACCACGGCGCCGAGGAGGTGTACGGCTGGACCGCCGCGCAGGCCATCGGGCAGCCCATGCACAGCCTGACGCAGACGCGCTTCCCGATCCCGCCGGAGCGGATCCACGAGGAGCTGCTGCGCAACGGGCGCTGGGACGGCGAGCTGGAGCGCGTCCGCCGCGACGGCGCGCGCGTGGTCATCTCCAGCCGCTGGGCCCTGTGGCGCGACGGCGCCGGCAAGCCGGTCGCCATCATCGCCACCAACAACGACATCACCGAGCGCCAGCGCGCCGAGGCGGCGCTGGCGCAGAGCGAGGCCTTCCTGGCCGAGGCGCAGCAGCTGAGCAAGACCGGCAGCATCGCCATGCGGCTGCCCGAGGGCGCCATGACGTGGTCGGACGAGGCCTACTCCATCTTCGGCTACGGCCGGGACGTGCAGCCGAGCGCGGAGCGGGTGATCGAGCGCACTCATCCGGAAGACCTCGCGCTGGTGCAGGCCGCGCGCGAGCAGGCGCGTGCCGGCATGCCGCAGATCGACGTGGCGCACCGCCTGCTGCTGCCGGACGGCACCGTCAAGCACGTGCACCTGGTGGCGCGGCGGACCGTGGCTGCGGCCGGCCGCTACGAGTACGTGGGCGCGCTCATGGACGTCACCGACACCACGCTGACGCAGCAGGCGCTGCAGCGCACCTTGTCCGAGCTGGCGCACGTGATGCGCGTCACCACGCTGGGCGAGCTGGCGGCGTCGATCGCGCACGAGGTGACGCAGCCGATCGCCGCCATCGTCACCTGCGGCGACTCCGCGCTGCGCTGGCTCAACCGCCCGCAGCCCGAGGTCGGCGAGGCCACCGAGTCGATCCGGCAGATGATCCGCGACGCCCGGCGCTCCAGCGAGATCATCCGCCAGATCCGCTCGATGGCGCAGAAGCGCGATCCCAGCTACGCGGAGATGGACCTCAACGCGCTGGTCGACGAATCGCTGGCGCTGGTGCGGCGCGAGCTGCAGGACCACCACGTGGAGGCCGAGCTGCGCCTGGGCGAGCCGCCCGCGCTGATCTGCGGCGACCGCATCCAGCTCCAGCAGGTGCTCATCAACCTGCTGATGAACGCGGTGCAGGCGATGGATTCGGTCGGCGGACGGCGCTGCCTGCGGGTCGCCACGCGCGCGGCCGACGAGCGGCACGTGCGGGTCGAGGTGCGCGACTCCGGCAAGGGCATCGCGCCCGAGGACGCCGGGCGCCTGTTCAACGCCTTCTTCACCACCAAGGCCGACGGCATGGGCATGGGGCTGTCGATCTGCCGCTCCATCATCGAGGCGCACGGCGGGCGCATCTGGGCCGAGTCGCCGCCGGAGGGCGGCGCGCTGCTGCTGGTGCTGCTGCCCCTGCACGAGCCGGACGACGGCGATGCCGCCGGCGTGGCCGAAGGCAATAACAAGGGAGCCAGCCATGAGCAATGAGCCCGGCGCAAGCGGGGGTACGGGGGTCGTCTACGTGGTGGACGACGACGAGTCGATGCGCGTCGCCGTCGGCATGCTGCTGCGCTCGGTGGGGCTGCGCGTCGAGGCGTTCGCCTCGGCGCAGGAATTCCTCGCGCACGAGCTCGGCGACGCGCCGAGCTGCCTGATCCTGGACGTGCGCCTCAAGGGCCAGAGCGGCCTGGCCGTGCAGGAGCAGATCGCGGCCGGGCGCATCCCGATCCCGATCGTCTTCATGACCGCGCACGGCGACATCGCCATGTCGGTCAAGGCCATGAAGGCGGGCGCCACCGACTTCCTCGCCAAGCCGTTCCGCGACCAGGACATGCTCGACGCCGTGACCAGCGCGCTCGAGCGCGACGCCGCGCGGCGCGCGGCCGACCAGTCCAGCGCCGACCTGCGCCGGCGCTACGACACCCTCACGCCGCGCGAGCGCGAAGTGATGGCGCTGGTGGTGCGCGGCCTGATGAACAAGCAGATCGCCGGCGAGATGGGCCTGAGCGAGATCACCGTGAAGATCCACCGCGGCCAGGCCATGAAGAAGATGGGCTCGCGCTCGCTGGCGGACTTCGTGCTCAAGGCCGAGGCGCTCGGCATGACGTCCGGCGCGCTGTCGTGACGGCGCCGCGCGCCGCCCATACCCCGGTATAGCCGCCTCACCCCGACGGGCGCGCCGCGCAACCGACCGTAGGGCTGTCCGCGCCGCCGCGCGTGCACTACCTTCAAGCTGACGCGGCGGCCGCTCCCGGCCGCCGCCAATGCCGCGGAGGACAAGCACACGCGCGTACTGGTGATCGAGGACGAGCCCAAGGCGGGCGCCTATCTCAAGAAGGGCATGCAGGAATCCGGCTGCCAGGTGGACGTGGCCGCCGACGGCGCCGACGGCCTGTTCCTGGCGCAGGAATATCCCTACGACGTGATCGTGCTGGACGTGACGCTGCCGGCGATGGACGGCTGGTCGGTGCTCAAGGCGCTGCGCGCGAGCCACGCCACGCCGGTGCTGTTCCTGAGCGCGCGCCGGCTGAAGGCACAGGGGCGCCGCGGGGCGGGTCCGACGATCCATATCGAAGCCTCCAGGCAAGGGGTGGCGGGGCGCCGCGGGGCCGGTTCCGCGCGGCGCCGGGTCATGGATGCAGTGTGGCGCGGCGGGCTTACCGGGCGCTGACTGGCGCATGACCAAGCCGTCATGTTGCGCGGGAAGCGCAGGAGCGGCCCGGAAAGAGAGGAAAGAGCGGCTTGCGGGAGGGGCGAGACCGGCGCAGCGCCAACGTGACAACCTTGTAATCAGATGGTCAGCCGCGAGTCACCACGTCTGACCAACAATGATCACAACTTGCTCACATCCTGACGCAAGAACCAAGGCACCGCACTCCGGCGGGCCACCCAACCGAAAGAGGTAATCATCATGAAATCGCTGATCCAGACCGTACTCGTCGCCTGCGTCATGGCCGCTCCCGTGGTGTCGTTCGCGCAGAGCGCACAGAGCGCGCAAGGCCCCGTGACCCGCGCCGAAGTGCGCGCCGACCTGATCCGCCTCGAGAAGGCCGGCTACGATCCGCACATCGACAACGCAGCCTATCCGGCCGACATCCAGGCCGCCGAAGCTAAGGTCGCCGCGCAGGAACAGATGGCCAGCAACGACAAGGCAGGGACCGCGCCGGCTGCCGCGCAGACGGCCGGCATGCCGATGCAGGCGTCGATGGACACGGTGCCGCGCATCGACCTGCCGCGCAACCCGTTCTACGCCGGGGCCTGAATGCAGACCACGCCGGCAGCAGCCCGCCCCGGAACAGCCGGGGCGGGCTGCTTTGCTTTGGTTGTGCCTGGCGCGCGCGTTTCGCGCGCGGCGGCGTTGTGATGTGCCGGTGCCCGAGGCATCGGCGGTATCGAAGTACGTGAACATCCCTCATGGATCCCGGCGCGCGGGATTCGACGATCCGTCCCGGTTCTTCTTCTTCTTCCCCGTTCCATGCAAGGCATGCCGGTCATCGGTGCGAGCCGATGCGCCTGGGCACGGTTTCGTGCGGCATGCATATTGACGGTGGATGGCGCCCGGCATCGCGGGCGCCGCCGGTGCCGTCGCGGTGTTCAGGCGTGCGAGTTCTGCTCGTCGGCGGGCGATGCCGACACGCCGCTCTGGTCGCGGCCGGCCAGTTGCAGGCCCGCGAACGGCCGCGGCGGTTGCTCGGTGAAGGCGTCGTACTTGCGGCCGTGCGCGCCGTCCAGGTAGACGTCGCGCTTGTCGTTGCGCGCGCCGTCGGTATAGACGTCGCGCGGCCTGTCGACGTTGAAGCGGTAGCCGTGGCTGTCGCCGGCCTGCGCGCTGGCGCGCGGGTCGGCGGCGTGGGCAAGCGTGGCGCCGAGCGCGCTGGCGGCTAGCAGGGCGGTGGCGAGCAGGCGTCGGGTCAGGATGGTCATGGTGGTCATGGTGGTTCTCCGGTGGGTCGAGGCGTGGTGTCGGCAGGTGTGCCGTCGAGGGGGAACCGCACGATGCCGGCTCCTTGCTGAAAGCATAGAAGCCGCGTTGCGCCGGCGCCTTCGTACGCGAGGTGCGCCGGGCTAGCGCATTGGTAGCGCAGCCCTATCCTTTGGTTTAGCCGGAGATGCGCGCGAAGCTGCGCGCGGCTAGGCCGCGGCCGCCCGCAGGCGGCGCATGCCGGCGGCGCCGAGCCACGCGCCGCACACGCCCAGCGCCACCGGCAGCAGCAAGGCGCCGCCGGGCCGCGTGAACTCGGCGATCAGCACCGCAGCGGTGAGCGGCGCGCGCATCGTGGCGCCGAGGAAGGCCGCGCCGCCGACCAGCGCGAAGGCGCCGGGCGCGGTGCCGGGCCAGGCGAGGGACCAGCCCTCGCCCAGCACGATGGAGAGCAGCGCGCCGATGGCCAGCGCCGGCGTGAGCAGGCCGCCCTGCGCGCCCGCGCGCAGGCTGGTCAGCGTGAAGAGCGCGCGCAGGCCCAGCAGGGCCAGCGCGGCCGTGGCGCCGAAGGCGCCGTCGAAGCCCACCTGCGCCGGCCCCTTGCCGTTGCCCAGCAGCGCGGGAAAGCGCGTGGCGACCAGCCCGATGCAGGCGAAGTTGAGCACGCACAGCAGCGGCAGCCACCAGCCGGCCGCGGCCCGCCGCCGCGCCGCCGCGGTCCAGCGCGCGAACACGGTGCCGAGCGCGCCCAGCAGCGGCCCGGCCAGCGCGGCCCACGCCAGCAGCGCGGGCGTCACCGGATAGTGCGGCACCAGGTATTGCGGATGATTGCCGAGCCCCGCGCGCGCCACCAGCGCGGCCAGGCACGAGGTAGTGAGCGCGGCCAGCACCGCGCGCCAGCCCGCCGTGGCGAGCAGCGCTTCGAGCACGAACACCGCGCCGGCCAGCGGCACGTTGTACACCGCCGCCAGGCCGGCGCCCGCGCCGCACGCCACCAGCAGGCGCGCGTGCGCGGCGGGCAGGGCGAGGCGGCGCGCCAGCACGCCGGCCAGCATCGCGGCCAGCTCGCGCGGCGCCACCTCGCGGCCGAGCGGCGAGCCCAGCGCCACGGTGATGACCTGCAGCAGCGCGTGGCAGGTGGTGGCGAACGGCGGCAGCCAGGCTTCGGCCCGCACCGCGCGCGCGATGCCGCGCAGCGGCTGGCACCAGCGGTACACGGCCCGCCAGCCCGCGCCGGCGACGATGCCGCACAGGCACAGCACCGCCACGCGCCGCGGCGGGGAGGATTGCGTCACGCCTTGCAGGAAGCTCTCGGAAGCCAGCGCGCCGTAGCCGTAGGCGAGGTGCTGCACGAAGTGGAGCAGGGTGGCCACGGCGAGGCCGACCACGCCGCCGGCCACGCCGGTGGCCAGCAGCGCGAGCGGCCAGCGCAGCAGGCCGGCGGCACGCGCCGCGCCGCCGCCGCTGTCACTGCGCGGCGGCATCGAGCACGGTTGCCAGGATCATGGCATCGGCATTGCGCGGGCGCGGGCGGCACGGGCGCGGCTTGTAGATGGCGTCGCCCGGCGCGATGGCCTGCCCGCTCATGGCGCACACGCCGGCCGCGCGCGCGGTGGCGGCGTCCCATTCCTGGTCGCCGTAGCGGCAGTGGGTGGCGTCGCGCCAGGCCAGCGTGGCGGTGCCGGGGCCGGGCCGGTCGATCACGCTGATCAGCGCGCCGTAGTAGCCGCGCGCCGCGCGCGGCGCGGCGTTCGCGCACGGCGGCGCGAGGCCCTCCGCGCGGGCCGACAGCAGGCGCAGGGCCTGCTGCCAGGGATCGGCGGCGCGCGGGGCGGGGGCGCCGCGGTCGATGACGTTGCTGTCGGCTGGCATGTCGACACCTCCGGTTCGGGATGGCCTGGCGCGCGCCGCGCGGCGGCGGCTCATGATGCGCATCATGCGGATCAGGCGGCCTTGCGCTCGAGGCCGCTCTTGACCTTCCAGTTGTAGGGCGTCTCGCCCACGAAGCGCTTGAACACCGTGGTGAAGTGCGACTGCGAGCGGAAGCCGCAGCCCAGCGCCACGTCGAGCATGGTCTGGCCGCTGGCGCCGAGCAGCACCTGGGCCCGCTCGATGCGCCGGCGCAGCAGGTATTCGTGCGGGCGCAGCCCGGTGGCGAGGCGGAACTGCGCGGCGAAATGCATGCGCGTGAGGCCGGCGCTGTCGGCGATGTCGGCCAGGCCGATGGCTTCCGACAGATGGGCGTCGATATAGTCGGTGGCGCGGCGCAGGCGCCACGCGGGCAGCGCGGTCATGTTGCGTCCCCTGGGCGCGGCCTGCTGGAAGTGGCGCGCCACCAGCCGCGAGACGATGGCCAGGCTCACGCTGTCGGTGAAGATGCGGCCCGCGCCGCCGTCCCGCGTCTGCGCCACCGCCAGCGCCTGCCCCAGCCGCTCGAGCGCGCCGTCCTGCACCAGGCGCGGATCGCCGAGCACGATGTCGCCGGCATGCGCGTGGCCGAACAGGTCCTGGTAGCACTCGGCCAGCACCGCCTGCGAGGCGTACAGGTGGAGCACGTCGCTGGGCGCGTCGAAGGTGGCGCGCACCGCCACGCGCGGCGCGGTGACTTGCACCACGCCCGCGGTCACGCGGCCGGACACCACCACGCGGCTGGCGTGCGTGAACGTCAGCGAGGTGCATTTCAGGCTCATGGCGATGCAGTGGTGCGCGTCGTTGCCGGGATGGGCCACCGCGCACGGCGCGCCGGCGCGGCGCGTCCAGCGCGACACCGGCACCACGCCATGCGCCGCGCCGCCGGGCGAGCGCCAGGCGCTTTCCTGGTCGATGGGGCAGCGGGACGGCGCCGGCGCGAGGTCTTCCGGGGCGGGGTGGCACGCGAGCGGGGCATGGAACATGATGGACCTCGATGTGGGTTCTGGATGGGGGCGGGACGTCGGTCCGCGATGGATTCAAGGTATCGCAGCGCCGGGCGGGCCACCAGCCCTACGAACGGTTGCGGGCGGCGTCGGATGGTTTGCGCGATTCATACCTAGGTTTAGCTTGCGGCGCGGCGGGCGCCTGTGCTGCTGACACGGGCGTATGCTGTCTGGTGACCGGCGCGGCCACGCTGGCGTGGGAAAGCCGGCTCAGCTACGCGCTGCTGAACCGCGAGGCGCAGAGCGCGCTCGCGCGCAGCCGCGAGACGCCGGTGCCCGCCATGCCCGACCGCTGAACCGGCCTTCGCATCGACCACCGACCCCGCACGCACACGGAGACGCCATGACCGGCCAGGACCCGCACGCCAACCCGGACCCGGACTGGGACCCCCAGGCGCACACCGCGCTGCTGAGCATCCTCGCGGTGTGCTGGGAGGCCGGCCAGGCCGGCGACGGCCGCGCCATGTCGCTGGCGCGCCTGCGCAAGCGCGCCGGCCTGCCGATGAGCGAGCTGCGGCGCACGCTGGTGGATCTCGAGGAAGGAAACCTGCTGGTCATGCGCATGGAGCCGGACGGCGCCACCGGCACGGTCTGGCTGACCGAGGGCGGCACGGCGCTGTGCAGGGAGCTGTTCGGCGCGGCGTGAGCGCCGCCGCCCGCCACCCCGGTCGTTGCGTGGGGGCGCTCAGCAGTGCGCGAGCGCCTCGCCGGCGAACTCGGAGAGGCTGTCGCGCCGGCAGAAGCTCAGCAGCCGCATGCCGGCCTGCCGCGCGATGCCGATCGCCAGCGAGGTCGGCGCCGAGATCGTGGCCAGCGCCGGAATCTGCATGCGCGCGGCCTTGCGCACGAGTTCGTAGCTGGCGCGGCTGGACATGAAGACGAAACCCTGGCGCAGGTCGGCGCGCGCCAGCGCGAGCTGGCCGATCAGCTTGTCCAGCGCGTTGTGGCGGCCCACGTCTTCCATCACGCGCAGCACGCCGCCGTCCGGCGCGCACCACGCCGCGGCGTGGATGCCGCCGGTCTCGCGCATCAGCGGCTGGCGCGCCGGCAGGTCGCGCGCGGCGCGCCAGACCGCCTCGGGCAGGATCTCGGCGCGGCCCGGCACCGGCGCCAGCGGCGCCGGCGCGAGATCGAGCAGCGCCAGGCTTTCCAGCCCGCACACGCCGCAGCCGGTGCGCCCGGCCAGGCTGCGGCGGCGCTGCTTGAGCAGCAGGAAGGCTTCCTGCGCGATGCGGAGCCGCACCTCGGCGCCGTTCTCATGCATGGCGAGCTCGATGTCGAAGATGTCCGAGGCGGCCCCGACGATGCCCTCGGTCAGCGCGAAGCCCACCGCGAACGCCTCGAGGTCGCGCGGGGTGGTCATCATCACCGCGTGCGAGATGCCGTTGAAGACCAGCGCCACCGGGAATTCCTCGGCCACGCGGTCGCGGCCGGGGCGGGAGAAGCCGGGGCCGTGGCGCACCACCGCGCAGGCGATGCTGCCGGCGCGCTCGCCGCCTTCGTCGTTCTGGCCGCCGGGGCCGCGGCGCGCGGCGGGCGGGTTGGTCGTCTCGGGCATGGCGGGCTTCCTCAGGTCAGGTGGTAGGCGCGCACGGGCGTGGCCGCGGGCGGCAGTTCGAGCTCGCACAGTTCCAGCAGCGAGCGTTCGATGCCGTTCGTGATGGCGTCCAGCGCGAGGTTGTTCGGCGCCAGCCCGAACGGCTCGGCGATGTCGCTGGCGATCGCCTCCAGCGCGATCAGCGTGTACGACACGAAGATGGCGATCAGCGGCGTGGCCATGCCGATGGAGTCGACCAGCCCGAACGGCAGCAGCATGCAGTAGGCGTACACCGTGCGATGGAGCAGCACGCCGTAGGCGAACGGGATCGGCGTGGAGGCGATACGCTCGCAGCCGCCCACCACCTCGCCAAGGCGGTCGAGCTGGCGGTCCAGCATCCACAGCTGGGTGCCGGTGATGCCCAGGCGCCGGTGCGAGGCTGCCAGCGCCGCGCGCAGCGCGTTGAGCTGCGCCACCGGCTTGTACTGCTTGGCGGCCAGCGCCGCCGCCGCGTGCGCGGGCAGCAGGCGCCACAGGTCGGCGGCGGGGCTGGTGCCGCGCAACTGGTGCTTCAGCGCGCAGGCGAAGGCGACGATGCCGCGCGCGAAGGCCGCGCCGTCGAACGCGCCGTCCACCGGCGCGGCGTAGCACAGCGCCTGCGACGCCAGCGTGCGCGAGGCGATGAACAGGTGGCCCCACAGCTTGCGCGCTTCCCAGTAGCGGTCGTAGCTGGCGTTGTTGCGGAACGCCAGGAAGATGGTCAGCGCCACGCCGCACAGGGTGAAGGGAACGGCATTGAGCGGGATCTTCTCGCCCAGCACGCGCCCGCCGGTGGCCACTGCGAGCCCGCTCACCAGCGCCATGAAGACCAGCTGCGGAATGATGTCCTGGAGCACCGAGCCGTTCCAGACGAACAGCATGCGAAACCAGTTCTGCGGGGGGCGGACGATCACGGTGCGGGCCTTGGGGACGGTGGAATGGCGGGTGCGACGGAACAGGGCCGCAGCGTAGCGCGCCGCGCCGCGGCTGTATTCGCGCCGCCCGCGCGTTCTTCCGATTCGCACGGTGGCCGCGTGGTGGCCGCCCGCCGTCCGCGCGGTGCCGTGCGAATCCGACATCGGCGGGCCGCCGCGAAAGCCGCCCGCCGCCGCGCGGACTAACCTGCCGCCACTGACGCAACCGCGCTGTATGGAAACCCGGAGCCTCGCCATGAGCAGCAAGCCGAAAGCACGCATCGAACCCTATACGCACCCCGCCGCCGGCTGGGGCGCGCTCAAGTACGTGGCGATCAACCTGCTCAAGGAGCGGGTGGCCGGCGGCAACTACCGCACGCTGTTCCGCCAGAACCAGCCGGACGGCTTCGACTGCCCGGGCTGCGCGTGGCCCGACCGCGAGCACGCCTCGACCTTCGAGTTCTGCGAGAACGGCGTCAAGGCGGTGGCCGCCGAGGCCACCTCCAAGCGCGCGACGCCGGCGTTCCTGGCGCGCCACACGGTCGAGGCGCTGATGAAGCAGACCGACTACGAGCTGGAGCAGCACGGCCGCCTGACCGATCCGGTGGTCTACGACCCGTCGAGCGACACCTACCGGGCAATCGCCTGGGACGACGCCTTCGCGCTGATCGGCAGCCACCTGCGCGCGCTGCCCGACGCCGACCGGGCCGCGTTCTACACCTCCGGGCGGGCCAGCAACGAAGCCGCCTTCCTGTACCAGCTGTTCGCGCGCGTCTACGGCACCAACAATTTCCCCGACTGCTCCAACATGTGCCACGAGGCCACCAGCCGCGGCATGCCGCTGACCGTGGGCGTGGGCAAGGGCACCGTCACGCTGGACGATTTCGAGCATGCCGACACCATCCTGATCTTCGGCCAGAACCCGGCGACGAACCATCCGCGCATGCTCGGCGAGCTGCGCGAATGCGCCAGGCGCGGCGCTACCCTGGTTTCGATCAACCCGCTGCGCGAGCGCGGCCTGGAGCGCTTCACCAGCCCGCAGCACCCGATGGAAATGCTGACCATGTCGAGCACGCAGATCTGCTCGGTGTTCGTACAGCCTCGCATCGGCGGCGACTACGCGCTCATCAAGGGCGTGGCCAAGCGCGTGGTGGAGCTCGACCACGAGGCCGTGGCCGCCGGCCGGCCGCGCGTGCTCGACACCGGCTTCATCGCCGCCCACACCACCGGCTTCGAGGCGTTCGCGGCCGACCTGCGCGCCGAGCCGTGGGGCGTGATCGAGCGCGAGTCCGGCGTGCCGCGCGAGGACATCGAGGGCCTGGCGCTGATCTACGCGCGCGGCCAGCGCGTGATCTGCACCTGGGGCATGGGCCTGACCCAGCACAAGCATTCAGTGCAGACCATCCAGATGCTCACCAACCTGATGATGCTGCGCGGGAACATCGGCCGCGAGGGCGCGGGCCTGTGCCCGGTGCGCGGCCACTCCAACGTGCAGGGCAACCGCACCGTGGGCATCGAGGAAAAGCCGGCCGCGGCGTTCCTCGACAAGCTCGGCGAGGTGTTCGCGTTCTCGCCGCCGCGCCATCACGGCTACGACGTGGTGGAGACCATCGCGGCCATGCTCGCCGGCAAGGTCAAGGTGTTCGTCGGGCTGGGCGGCAACTTCGCCGCGGCCACGCCGGACACGCCGCGCACCTGGGACGCGCTGCGCTCGTGCGACCTCACCGTGCACATCGCCACCAAGCTCAACCGCAGCCACCTGGTGCACGGCAAGGCCGCGCTGATCCTGCCCACGCTGGGCCGCACCGAGATCGACATGCAGAACGGCGTGGCGCAGGGCGTCACCGTGGAGGACTCGGTGGCGATGGTGCACGTCTCCTACGGCATGAACCGCCCGGCCTCGCCCAACCTGATGTCCGAGACCGCCATCGTCGCGCGCATGGCGCGCGCCACGCTCGGCGACGCGCTGGTGCCGTGGCTGTGGTACGCCGAGGACTACGCGCGCATCCGCGACAAGATCGCGGCGGTGGTGGACGGCTTCGAGGACTACAACGCGCGCATCGCCCACCCGGGCGGCTTCCACCTGCGCGTGGCCGCGCGCGAGCGCGAATGGCACACGCCCTCGGGCAAGGCGGTGTTCCTGGTCAACCCGCTCAGCGCCGACACCCCCATCGCGCGGGCGCGCGCGCAGCACGGCGAGCGCCTGATGACGCTGATGACCACGCGCTCGCACGACCAGTACAACACCACCGTCTACGCGCTGGACGACCGCTACCGCGGCGTGTTCGGCCAGCGCCGCGTGGTCTTCATCAACCGCGACGACCTGGCGCTGCTCGGCTTCGCGGCCGGCGACTGGGTGGACATGACCACGGTCTGGGACGACGGCATCGAGCGCCGCGCCGACGGTTTCCTGCTGGTCGAGTACGATATCCCGCGCGGCTGCATCGGCGCGTATTATCCCGAGACCAACCCGCTGGTGCCGCTGGACAGCGTGGCCGACCTCTGCAACACGCCGACCTCGAAATCCATCCCGGTGCTGCTGCACCGTACCGCCGCGCCGCGCGCGGCCGGCTGACGCGCCTCCAGGAGACCACCACCATGCCCACGGCACCGCAACCCGGCGTCACCTGCTTCGGCTTTCCGGCCGATGCCGAAGCCATGCAGTCCTGGCGCTACATTCCCATGAGCGTGCGCTTCGCGCTCGACCGCGCGGGCGTGACCATCGCGCTGTCGGAGTGGCAGGCGCTGCCGCTGCCCGCGCGCCGGCAGCTGGTGGCGGCGAGCCTGGACAGCGCGCGGGACGAGGATGGTGGTGGAGATGACGGTGACGATGACGGTGGCGGCTTCGGGGCATTGCTCGACGCCGCCATGCGGCAGCACATCGGCCGCGCGCCGGCCGTGCTCGACGCCGCGCCCGATGCGTCGTGGCGCGCGCTCGACGCGCTGCCCGCCGCCGTGCTGGCGCAGTACGCCTGGGCCGGCCTCGCGCCGGCCCCGGCCGAGGCGTGGCGGCGGCTGCCGCCGCTGGCGCGCTACACGCTGGTCAAGATGTCGCGCAAGCCGCGCCCCAACGATGCCTTCGCGCTGGCGCTGGCCGAACTGCGGCTGCTGTAGGCGGCCGCCGGCCGGCCGCTGGCCGGATCACCAGAATCCGAGGATCTTCCACCAGACGCCGCCGATCACGGCGAAGACGATCAGCTCGAACACGCACATCACCGCGCCGGCCCGCCACCACTGTCCCATCGTCACGTAGCCGCTGCCGAAGATGATCGGCGAGGTGCCGGTGGCGTAGTGGGTCAGCGTCATCATGATCGCCGAGCCGGCCGTCATCATCAGCATGAAGGGCGGCACGTAGGGCGGCGGGATCAGGTGCGCGCCCACGGTGAGGAAGGCCAGCATCATCGCGCTGACGTGCGCGGTGGTGCTGGCGAACAGGTAGTGGGAAAACACGAACACCAGCACCAGCACCGAGGCCACCGCGAGCCAGCCCATGCCGCTGGCGGCGATGGCGTCGCGCATGTCCGCCGAGAACCACGCGATCACGCCGAGCTTGTTGAGCTGCTCCGCGAGCATGACCAGCGCGCCGAACCAGATCAGGGTGTCCCAGGCGCTCTTTTCCGAGAGCACGTCGTCCCAGTCGATCGTGCCGGTGATGATCAGCGTGAACAGGCCGAGGAAGGCGACCACGGTCGGGTCGAGGGTGAAGGCCGGGCCGAAGATCATCGCCGGCACGTTGGCCCACAGGAACAGCATCACGGCGAAGACGCCCATCATGACCCGCTCCTTGCCGCTGAGCGGGCCCATGCGCGCGAGCTCGCCCTTGGCGTAGTCGATGGCGTTGGGGGTCGCCTTCAGCTCGGGCGGGTTGAGCACGAAGATGATGAGCGGCATCAGCAGCAGGCACAGCAGGCCGGGCACCAGCATGCACAGCGCCCAGGTGGTCCAGGTCAGGTGCAGCGCCTGGCCGGTGGCCCTGGCCACGTAGTCGACCACCAGCGGGTTGGGCGCGGTCGCCGTCACGAACATGGCCGAGGTGATCGGGTTGGCGTGGTAGTTGACCAGCGCGAGATAGGTGCCGACCTTGCCCTGGGTTCCCTTGGCCGGATCGGAGTCGAAGGCGCCGGCGATGGAGCGCATGATCGGGTGCACGATGCCACCGCCGCGCGCGGTGTTGCTGGGCGTGAACGGCGCCAGCACCAGCTCGCAGATCGCCAGCCCGTAGCCGATGCCGATGGTGCGCTTGCCCAGCAGCGCGATGAACATCAGGCCGATGCGGTTGCCGAGCCCGGTCTTCTTCAGCCCGCGCGAGATCAGCACGGCCACGACGATCAGCCAGATCAGCGGATTGGAGAAGCTGCTCAGGGCATCGGCGATGGCGCCCTTGGACGAGTTCGAGGTCACTTGCGCCAGCGACACGATCACGATGGCCATCATCGCCATCACGCCGATCGGCATCACCTTGAGAATGATGGCGACGATGGTGGTCAGGAAGATGGCCACCAGGTCCCACGCGTTGTCGTTCAGGCCGGCTGGCGTGGGGATGAGCAGCAGCGTGATGAGCACGACCGTGGTGATGATGGCCGGCGTCAGCCGGAAGGGCACCACGGACATGAAGTAGCGATACAGCGCGACTATCCTGGCGAGCATCTTCGAACTCCTCGAGGGATACACAGTGAATGAAGACGGCCGAAGTCCCCGTGCCGGTCGACGCGAACCGTGCCTGCCGGCGGCATGGCGCGCGTTCGAGGCTCAGGCAATCCTGATCGATGGACTTCGCAAGCGGAAGTGAATCTTTTCGACGGAAAGAATAAGAAATCGCGCCGCGATGCCCGCGGCAATGGCACCGGTCTGGTGCGTTTTTCCTGGGTGGCTTTCGGCATCATGTGGACGATCAGGCCGACGAAAATGATGGAATGATGCCATATGTGCCGGACAGGGCGCTCCGCGGCGCGGGTGAGGATGGTGAAAATCAGTGCCGCGCGTGTGGCAGCGGCCCCCCGGAATGGCGCCATCGCGATTCCCCTCTTGCTTGCCTCTTTGCCATAACCGCCATGTGCTATGGTTTATATGATCTTTTAGGCAAGTGCGCCAGCGTGGCGCCGGCGCCGCCAGACAAAATGACAAGGTGCGAAGGATGGTACGTCTGACCATCGAAGGCCACCAGATCGATGCCCCGCCGAACTGCTCCATCCTGCAGGCGTTCCTGCACGCGGGGCAGACGCTCGTGGAGGGCGTCGGCTGCATGGGCCAGGGCGTGTGCGGCTCCTGCCGCGTGCTGGTGCGGCGCGGCGGCGAGCGCGAGGTCAACACCGCGCTTGCCTGCGAGACCCTGATCGAGGAAGGCATGCAGGTGGCCTCGCTCGAGTATTTCACCGCGCCGGTGCGCCACGTCTATCGCCCCGAAGAAGCGGGCGACAGCTGGCATCTGCTGCAATCGATCGGCGAGACTTTCCCCGAAGCCGCGCATTGCCGCCACTGCGGCGGCTGCGACCGCGCGTGCCCGAAGGGGCTCGACGTGCAGCGCGGGGTGAACCTCGCCGTCGAGGGCAAGCTGGCGGAGTCCGGCCGCGTCTTCGACGAATGCGTCATGTGCAATCTCTGCACGCTGGCCTGTCCCGAGCTGATCCGGCCCAACCACCTCGGCCTGTTCGTGCGGCGCATGACTGCGGCACTGTGGCTGCGCCCGGCGAACCTGATGCACCGGCTGCAGCAGATCGAAAGCGGCGAGATGCGGATCGATTTCGACGCGCCGGGCGCGCGCCCGCCACGCTGACCGGACCAACAAATACCATGCTTGCAGGCATTCCCTATGACGAGGCCCGCCAGCGCTACCGGCCCGGCATGACGCCGGCGGTGCGCGGTGCCGGCGGCTCCAATGCGGCGCCCGATGACGATCCCGGCAACGACCCCACCGACGCCCTCCTGAAAGGCTTTCATCCCGACCACGGCCCGGACGCGCGCGTGCCGCTCGCCATCGGCGTGAACCGGGGAGAGCCATGCCAGCCGGATCTGGCGCGCCAGCTGCAGGCCAACGCGCTGATCGACGACGTGGACATCGCGGGGGCCCAGCTCGTGACCACCGACGTGCTGGTGATCGGCGGCGGCGGCGGCGGATGCGCGGCGGCGCTCACGGCGGCGAAAGAGGGCGCGCGCGTCATCCTCGCCACCAAGCTGCGCCTCGGCGACAGCAATACCGTGATGGCCGAAGGCGGCATCCAGGCGGCCGTCGGCGAGGACGACAGCCCCCAGCTGCATTTCGAGGACACGCTGCGCGCCGGCCACTTCCGCGGCGATCCCGAACTCGTCGCGCAGATGGTGATGGACGGCCCCGACGTCATCCGCTGGCTGATCCGGCTCGGCATGACGTTCGACCAGGAGGACGACCGGCCCATCGGCAACCTGCTGCGCAAGAAGCCGGGCGGGGCGTCGGCCGCGCGCATTCTCTCCTACCGCGACTACACCGGGCTCGAACTGATGCGGGTGCTGCGCGAGGCGGTGGACCTGGACCCCGGCATCGAGGTGTGGAACCGGTGCCCGGCGGTCGAGCTGCTGTCCGACGAGCGCGGCAACTGCGCCGGCGCGGTGATCTACAACCTCGAATGGCGCACCTTCGTGCTGGTGCGCGCGCGCGCCGTGATCGTCGCCACCGGCGGCGCGGGACGCCTGCACCTGAATGTGTTCCCGACGTCGAACCACTACGGCGCCACGGCCGATGGCCTGGTGCTGGCCTACCGCATGGGCGCGCGGCTGCGCGAACTCGATTCGTTCCAGTACCATCCCACCGGCATCGCCTACCCCGAGCATCTCGCCGGCGGGCTCATCTCGGAGGCGGCGCGTTCCGCCGGGGCGAAGCTGATCAACGGCGAGGGCGAGCGCTTCGTCGACGAGCTCAAGCCGCGCGACGTCGTGGCCTCGTCGATCCTGCGCGAGTGCGCGCAGGGGCGCGGCATCGTGCGCGGCCAGCAGGTGGGCGTCTTCCTCGACACGCCGACGCTGGAAATGGCGCATCCCGGCATCCTGGCCGAGCGCCTCGTCACGCTGAGCCACCTCGCGCGCCGGTGCGGCCAGGACGCGGCCAGGGAGCCCTTTCTGGTCTATCCGACGCTCCATTACCAGAACGGCGGCGTGGCGGTCGGCAAGGACGGCGCCACGAACGTGGGTGGCCTGTACTGCGTCGGCGAGGTGGCGGGCGGCATCCACGGGCGCAACCGGCTGATGGGCAACGCGCTGCTCGACATCCTGAGCATGGGGCGGCGCGCGGGCGCCAGCGCGGCCGGGTCGTGGCACGGCGCGATGGCCAGCCGCGCGGGCATCGGCCACGTGCATGCCTGGCAGCGCGAACTGACGCTCGCGGGGCTGCCGCTTCACGTCAAGGCGCCGATGCTGTTTCCGGGCTACGCGAATTTCGACCTGCGCGTCGATGCGGGGCTGCATTCCGGCGCGCGGGGCCGCGTGGTCCGCGGGGTCCGGTGAGCGGAGCGGGGGGAGCGCGATGACACAACCGAACCAGGTTCTCCTGAAGGAAGACAACCGGGTCGGCGCCGACCTGGACGCATGGCTCGCGGTCGGCGGCGCGGAGGGGCTCGCGCGGGCGCTGCGCGAGCCGGCGGCCATCATCGGCGAGATCGGGCAGGCCGACCTGCGCGGCATGGGCGGCGCCGGCTTCGCGACGCATCGCAAGTGGGCGCCGGTCGCAGCCGCCCCGGACGGCGACAAGTACATCATCTGCAACGGCAACGAAGACGAGCCGGGCACGTTCAAGGACCGCTTCCTTCTGGAGCACACGCCGCACCAGGTCATCGAGGGCGCGCTCATCGCCGCCGCGGCGTGCCGCGCCAACCATGTCGTGCTGTACGTCAACCCGCACCAGCCGGCATCCCTCGCGGCGACGCGCGCGGCGGTCGGGCAATGGCTGCGGCATCCCCGCTTCGCGGAACTGGAGCGGCTGGTGGGCGGGCCCGTGTCGCTCGAGGTGGTGCCCAGCTCGGGGCTCTACATCGGGGGCGAGGAGACCGCGGTGATCGCCAGCGTCGAGGGGGGCTTCCCGTTCCCGCGCCGCAAGCCGCCCTTTCCGGCCGAGCACGGCGTGCGCGGCGCGCCGACCGTGGTCAACAACGCGGAAACGCTGGCGCACGTTCCCGGCATCCTGCGCCACGGCGCGCAGTGGTACCGGGACCTCGGCGTCGGCAATGCCGCGGGAACCAAGCTCTTTTCGCTCTCGGGGGACGTGCTGCGCCCCGGCCTGTACGAGCTGCCGATGGGCACGAGCCTCGAGTCGCTCGTGTTCGAGCATGGCGGCGGCATGCTGCAGGGCAAGGAGTTCAAGGCGGTGTTCACCGGCGGCCCCTCGAACACGCTGCTGACGAAACGCGATCTCGACGTCGCGCTCGATTTCGACTCGGTCAGGCTGCGGCGCTCGCGGCTGGGCACCGGCGCCATGATCGTGGTGTCGGAAGGCACCAGCATCGTGCGCAAGGTGGCCGAGTACGTGAGCTTCTTCGCCCAGGGCTCGTGCGGCCAGTGCCCGCCATGCAAGGGCGGCACCTTCCAGCTGATGCGGCTGCTCAACCGGATCGATACCGGCCGGGGCGTGCATGCCGACCTGGAGGCGCTGGAGAACCTGTGCAGCATCCTGCCGGGCAGCGGGCGCTGCGGCCTGATCGACGGCGCCGTGACGGTCGTGGAGAGTTCGCTGCATCAGTTCCGCGAGGAATACGAGGCGCCGCTGACGGCATAGGCGCGTGCGGCGCCCGATTCAGTCGTCCAGGTGCGGGCGGATCAGTTCCTCGAACCACTGCGCGAACATGTCCAGCCGCCGCGAGCGCTGGCGCCGGTGCGGATAGAGCAGCGACACCGGCATGGCGGCGGCGCGGTGGCCGGGCATGACCTCGGCCAGTTCGCCGGCGTCGAGCAGGTACTGCACGTCGAAGCGCGGGATCTGGATCAGGCCCAGCCCGGCCAGGCAGCAGGCGATATAGCTCTCGACGTTGTTCGCGATCACGCGGCTGGGCACCTCGATGGTGTGGGTGGCGCCGTCGCGCGCGGCGTATTCCCACGGCAGTTCGCGCCCGGTCCGCGGCGAGGCGTAGCCCACCGCCCAGTGGCCGTGCGCGAGGTCGCCGGGCTGGGCGGGCTCGCCGTGCTCGCGCAGGTAGGCCGGGCTGGCGCAGTTGACCAGGGCGACGTGGCCGAGCGGCCGCACCACCAGGCTGCTGTCGTGCGGCGTGCCGAAGCGCACCGCGCAGTCCACGCCTTCCTGCGCCAGGTCGATGGCGCGGTCGCTCGAGCCCAGCGACAGCTGCAGCCGGGGATGGCGGCGCAGCAGGCCGGGCAGCGCGGGCGCGATCAGGCGGCGGGCGATGCGGCTGGGCGCGTCGATGCTGAGCCGGCCCGACAACTGCCGCCCGCCGGCGTGGAACAACTGGTCGATGCTCTCCACCTCGGCCATCAGCGGGCGCAGGCGCTCGAGCAGTTGCTCGCCGTCGGTGGTCAGCCGCACGTGGCGCGTGGTCCGGTGCAGCAGCCGCACGCCGACCTGCGCCTCCAGTTGCTGGATCGCCGCGGATACCGACGCGCGCGGCAGCTCCAGCGCATGCGCGGCCTTGATGAAGCTGCCCATCTCCGCCACCTGGGCGAACACGCGGTACTGGTCGAATCTATCCATGTGGCCGGCTCGCTGCCATCGACTGCCTCTCCCTGCCATCTGTTGCAACCGCCGCCGTGCCGGCCCGGCGGCGGGTGCGTCCGCCTGGCGGCTTACTTGGTGGCTTACTTGGTCGTGTAGCCGCCGTTGATCAGGATGGTCTGCCCGGTGATCCACCAGCCGTCGCTGACCAGATGGCGGATGAACGGCACCACGTCCGCGATGTCGGTCAGGCCGGTCCTGGAGAACGGCGACAGCGCCGCGGCCGTCTTGTGGTAGGCCACCGCGTCCTCGCCCTCGGCCGGATAGAAGAACGGCGTATCCATCGGGCCGGGCCCCACCGCCGTGACCGAGATCCCGCGCGCGCCGAATTCCTTGGCCGCCGCGCGCGTGAAATGCTCCACCGGCGCCTTGGTGCCGGCATAGGAAGCATAGTATGGCGTGAACGCGCCCAGCAGCGAAGTCACCAGCGTCACGATCTTGCCGTTGTCGTTGAGGTGCCGGCCCGCTTCCTGCAGGAACAGGAAGGCGGCCTTGGCGTTGACCGCCGCCATCTCGTCGTACTCGGCCTCGGTGATCTCCACCAGCGGTTTCTTGAGCACCTTGCCGACCGTGTTGATGGCGATGTCCGGCCTGCCCACGGCGGCAATGGCGTCGGCGAACAGCTTGCCCGTGGCCGCGGCGGTGGTCAGGTCGGCCTGCAGCGCCACGGCCTGCGCGCCGGCGGCCCGGATGGCGGCCACGGTCTGGTCGGCGTCGGCCTTCGAGGCGGCGCTGTTGTAGTGGATGGCCACCGCCCTGGCGCCCTGCGCGGCGAGGTCGCGGGCAATCAGGCCGCCGAGGTTCTTGGCGCCGCCGGCGATCAGCGCGACCTTGCCCTTGATGGAATGGTCTGCCATGCACGTCTCCTTCATGGGTTGACAGGGCATCCAGCTTAAGCGCCCGGCGGCGGCGGATAAACCGTCCCGGCCTGGATGGATTATCCAGAATATCCGCCCAATCGGGCCGCGCCGCGGGCGTGCCGATTGATGGTATTTTCGAGGCTGCGCGGCGCGCGGCAACGGCAACGGCAACGGCAACGGCGCCGGGACGGCGACAGATACGAAAAACGACAAACACAGAAAAGGGGAATCATGGTCCGGCTGATGCTGCTGCTGCTTGGCGTCGATTATCTGCGCAAGCGCGCCCGCGCGATCCTGGCGATCGGCATTCTGTGGCTGATCGCGGGCATCGTGGTGTTCATCGACGCGCTCGACGGCGCCGCCTATTTCCCGATCGATGTCTTCGCCTGGCTGTTCCTCGCCGAGGGGCTGGCCACGCTGGCGGTGGCGTGGACCGGCGTGGGCGGCCAGCGCGTGCTGCGCTACGTCAAGGGCTTCGCCGTGGTCGGCGCGGCGATCCTGATCCTGGCCGGCCATCACCACGGCAACTTCCTGCTGTCGATGATTTTCGGCACGCTGTTCCTGGTCGACGGCCTGCTCCAGTGCATCTCGGCGTGGGTGGTGCGCTACCGGCGCTGGAAGGCCGCGTTCTCGTGGGGCTGCGCGGAGATCCTGCTGGCGATCTTCTTCTACCAGCCGTTCCCGACCCACTACGTCGGCACGCTGCCGTACTGCCTCGGGCTGTTCCTGTTCTTCGGCGGGCTGAACCTGGTCACGCTGGCCACGCGCGTGCGCCGGCTGGCGCGCAACCCGGCGCTGAACCGCGCCAGGCATCCCGCCGTCGAGCCCGACCGGGCCGAGCCCGGCGCCGGGCCGGTGTTCGCCGAGGCCGGCTGGGACGGCCCGCCCGGCGACGAGGAGCACGCGCTGACGGTCCATGTCTGGACGCCGGCCGGCTCGTCCAAGGCGCCGGTGCTGCGCCACCCGATCATCGGCCGCTACATCGCGGCGGTCGACGTGAACGGCGTCATCTCGACCGGCCACGCCGCGCTGGAGTCGCCCGAGGGCATCTACATCAGCCTCTATCCGGGCGTGGAGATCGACCGCTCGCCGGACGAGTTCGGCCGCATCCTGCGGGCCACGCAAGAGAACGACGTGCCGGGCGAGTTCCAGCCTGACTACGCCACCGAGTCGCGCGCCTGGTGCCCGTCGACGGTGCGCGTGCGCATCCGCAACTACGACCCGGGCAAGCTGAGCGCGTTCTGGGAGCGCTACCGCGCCGACACCACCTACAACCTCACGCACCGCAACTGCTCCAGCACGGTGTCGAACGCGCTCGAGGCCGCGCTCGAAGGCGCCGCGGCCCGCTTGCGCGGCGGCCGCGCCGGCTGGGCGAGCTTCTTCCGCATCCTGGCCACGCCCGAGCTGTGGGTGGCCGCGCAGATCCGCAAGCGCGCGGTCACGATGGCGTGGACGCCGGGGCTCACGCTCGACTACGCGCGCGCGCTCAGCATGCTGGCCGACCCGCGGCCGTTCGCGTGGTGGAAGGTCGCGCGCCGCGCGCTGGACCTGATGCGGCAGCGGCGCAAGGAGTGGCGCGCGCAGGATTCGCAGGCCGCTTCCTGATTGCCGCCGGCGCGACCGGCAGCGCCGCGCGCCGGCGCGGCCTATTGCGGCTGCCGCAGGTAGTCCACGAGATGGTTGAGCACCGCGCGCGTCTTGGCCGGCATGCGCAGGCCGAGCGGGATCATCGCGTGCACGGGCGGGCCGGGCACGTCCGCGTCCGGCAGCACGTGGCGCAGCCGGCCCGCGTCGACGTGGGGCCGGGCCACGCGGTCGTGGATCTGGGTCAGGCCGAAGCCGTTGATCGCGGCGTCCACCAGTGCCTGGCCGTCCGCCAGCGCCAGCACCGGGTTGGGGGAAATCTCGCGCACGTGCGCGCCGTCCGCCACGCGCCACGGCCGCAGCCGGCCCGACGGGCCGCGGAAGACGATGGCATCGTGCCCCGACAGGTCCGCCACCGAGCGGATCTCGCCGTGCCGCGCGAGGTAGTCGGGCGAGGCGTACAGGCCCTGGCGCAGGTCGCATAGCTTGCGCACCGTCATCTCGCTGTCGGCGGGCAGCTCGCCGATGCGCACCACGATGTCCCAGCCTTCGGCC
The DNA here is from genome assembly GCF_058789195.1 of Cupriavidus sp. FW216-B1. Classification (NCBI taxonomy): domain Bacteria; kingdom Pseudomonadati; phylum Pseudomonadota; class Betaproteobacteria; order Burkholderiales; family Burkholderiaceae; genus Cupriavidus; species Cupriavidus sp. FW216-B1. The sequence continues at coordinate 254,228 of NZ_JBYTEL010000007.1, forward strand.
ACCGGGTCTGACATGCGGTCGTTGAGCGCCAGCTCGAAGGTGAGCCTGGGATGGTGCCGGCGCAGTGCCGCCAGCGCCGGGAACAGCAGCCGGCCGAAGCCCGCCGGCAGGTCCAGGCGGACCTTGCCGATCGGCTCGGCGCGGCGCGCCGCCAGCGCCTGTCCGGCTTCGCGCAGTCCCTCCAGCGCGGACTCGGCGGCCATCAGGTAGGTCTCGCCGTCCTCGGTCAGCCGCACCGCGCGCGTGGTGCGCTGGAACAGGCGCGTGCCAAGCGTGGCCTCCAGCCGCTGCACGGACTTGCCGACATTCGACTTGCTGGTTCCCAGACCCTCGGCGGCGCGCGTGAAGCTGCCGCTGTGCGCGACCGCGACGAACGCTTCTATGTCGGCGACGGAGGCATCGATGCGCTCGGACATTGTTTCCGCTCCGGAGACAAAGAATCGCACTCTAGCATGTTTATCGAGCGTGGGCGGACAGCCACAATGCCCTCGCCGATGCCTGCCTGCGCGCTGCCGGACGCCGCGAAACGGGCGGGCCCGCCTGCCTGTCCCGCGGCGGGCTCGCTGCGGATTCGCCACGAATTCGCGGCCGGATTGCCGGCGCGCGCGCATGGTACGGCAGTACAGGAAAAACGCATGCTCACCAGAGAAACCATCAATTCCGGCGCTTACCTCGGCAGCTTCGGCCTGCCGCGGGAGGTCGCCTGGACCCAGGACCAGATCGAGGCCTCGCTGGCCGAAACCATGCGGGCGCGGCCCGCCGGCGCGGACGTCTGGGTCTTCGCCTATGGCTCGCTGATGTGGAACCCGCTGCTGGATTTCGACCGGCGCGAGATCGCCACCTTGCACGGCTGGCGCCGCAGCTTCTGCCTGCGCATGACCGCCGGGCGCGGCTCGCCCGAGGTGCCGGGCCGCATGCTGGCGCTGGAAGCCGGCGGCAGCACGCACGGCATGGCCCTGCGGCTGGCCGCCGCCACGCTCGAGGAAGAACTGCGCGTGCTGTGGATCCGCGAGATGGTCACGGGCTCCTACCTGCCGACCTGGGCGCCGCTGACGCTGGCCGACGGCACCGGCACCGCCGCCATCGCCTTCGTCGCCAACCCCGCGCGGCCGCAGTACGAGCCGGACGCTAGCGTCGCCACGGTGGCCTCGATCATCGCCGCCGCCTCGGGGGCGTTCGGCTCCAACGCGGACTACGTGCTCGCGCTCGAACGCGCGCTGTCCGAGTGCGCGCTGGCGGACGGCTACATCGAGGCCCTCGCCGCGGCCCTGCGGCGTGAGGCGCCGGCCGCCGCGCGCTGACGCCGGCTGCGTCGGCTGACGCCGGGGTGGCGACACGCACGAAAACCGTGGCTTCGCACGCGCAAATTGTCTCCTTGACGGATACAAAGTTCGCAAGAAAGCCATCTTTATCCGCCCGCTGGCGGTAGCCATACTGGGTTCCATCGGTCCGCCCTGGGGGGCATGCCCGCAGGCAGCGCCGGATTCGCCAGGACCCGCTCGGACCCAACTGATCGCTCGATTCCAAAGGAAAAGGAGTTTCAACCATGACCGCCAACCGCAAGAGGCTGTCCGTCGCGCTGGGCACGGTGTTCGCGCTCGGCGTCGCCAGCCTGGCCGCCACCCGGGGCTTCGAACCCGTCGCGTCCGCCCAGGCGGACGCGCCCGCGCCGGCCGCCGAGGTCGACGTGGCCACCGTCGTCAGCGACTCGATCGTCGAGTGGCAAAACTACTCGGGCCGCCTCGAGGCCATCGACAAGGTGGACATCCGCCCGCTGGTGCCGGGCAAGATCGTGGCCGTGTATTTCAGGGACGGCCAGCTGGTGAAGAAGGGCGACGCGCTTTTCACCATCGACCCGCGCCCCTACGTGGCCGAGGTCGACCGCGCCGCCGCGCAGGTGGCCGCCGCCGAGGCGCGCGCCAGCTACGCCAGCAGCGACGCGGCGCGCGCCGACCGCCTGATCGGCAGCAACGCCATCGCGCGGCGCGACTACGACGAGAAGCAGAACGCCGCGCGCGAGGCCGGCGCTACGCTCAAGGCGGCGCGCGCCGCGCTCGAAGCCGCCCGCGTCAACCTGTCGTACACCGAAGTCACCGCGCCGGTGGCGGGCCGCGTGTCGCGCGCCGAGCTGACCGTGGGCAACATCGTCTCCACCGGCGCGAGCGCGCCGCTGCTGACCACGCTGGTCTCGGTGGCGCCGATCTACGCCGCCTTCGACGTCGACGAGCAGACCTACCTGCGCTACATGCGCAACACCGGCAGGCAGGCCGTGCCGGTGGAGCTGGGCCTGGCCGACGAGAGCGGCTACTCGCGCCGCGGCACCGTGGTCTCGGTGGACAACCGCCTGGACACCTCGTCCGGCACCATCCGCGTGCGCGCCCGCATCGACAACGAGGACGGCTCGCTGGTGCCGGGCCTCTATGCGCGCGTCAGGGTCGGCGGCGGCGAGCCGCACCCGGCGGTGATGATCGACGACGGCGCGGTCGGCACCGACCAGGCCCGCAAGTTCGTGCTGGTGGTCGACAAGGACAGCCGCGTGCAGTACCGCGAGATCCGGCTCGGCGCCATGCACGACGGCCTGCGCGTGGTGGCCTCGGGCCTGAAGCCCGACGAGAAGATCGTCGTCAACGGGGTGCAGCGCGTGCGCCCCAACGACCCCGTCAAGGCCAATCCGGTCAGGATGGTCGACGCCACGCGCGCCACCGGGCCGGCGGCCTGATCCGTCGGCCTACGTCGAGAGCGCATCATGAACATCTCCAAATTCTTCATCGACCGCCCCATCTTCGCGGGCGTGCTGTCGATGGTCATCCTGCTGGCGGGGCTGATCGCCCTGACCAAGCTGCCCACGGCCGAATATCCCGAGGTGGTGCCGCCGTCGGTGGTGGTGCGGGCGCAGTATCCCGGCGCCAACCCGAAGGTGATCGCCGAAACCGTGGCCGCGCCGATCGAGGAGCAGATCAACGGCGTGGAAAGCATGCTGTACATGCAGTCGCAGGCCAACAGCGACGGCAAGATGACCACCACGGTCACGTTCAAGCTGGGCACCGACCCGGACAAGGCGCAGCAGTTCGTGCAGACGCGCGTGGCGCAGGCGCTGCCGCGCCTGCCCGAGGACGTGCAGCGCCTGGGCGTGACCACGGTCAAGTCCTCGCCGACGCTGACGATGGGCGTGAACATCGCCTCGCCCAACGGCCGCTATGACCTGACCTACCTGCGCAACTACGCGCTGATCAACGTCAAGGACCGCCTGGCGCAGGTGCCCGGCGTGGGCGAGGTGGTGATGTGGGGCTCGGGCGACTACTCGATGCGGGTCTGGCTGGACCCGCAGAAGGTGGCGCGCCAGAACATGACCGCCACCGACGTGGTCAAGGCCATCCGCGAGCAGAACGTGCAGGTCGCCGCCGGCATCGTCGGCGCCTCGCCGATGGACGCGGGCGTGCCGACGCAGCTGAGCATCAACGCGCGCGGCCGCCTGAAGACGGAAGAAGAGTTTCGCGACATCATCCTCAAGACCTCGGCCGACGGCGCCGTCACGCGCCTGTCGGACGTGGCGCGCGTCGAGCTGTCCGCCTCCGAGTTCGCGCTGCGCGGGCTGATGGACAACCAGCAGGCGGTGCAGCTCATCATCTTCCAGCAGCCCGGCGCCAACTCGCTGCAGATCTCCGACGACGTGCGCAAGATCATGGACGAGCTGCAGAAGGACATGCCCGACGGCGTCAGGTCCGAGATCGTCTACGACCCGACCCGCTTCGTGCGCGAGAGCATCGACGCGGTGGTGCACACGCTGTTCGAGGCCATCGCCCTGGTGGTGCTGGTGGTGATCCTGTTCCTGCAGACCTGGCGCGCCTCGCTGATCCCGCTGCTGGCGGTGCCGGTGTCGATCGTCGGCACGTTCTCGCTGATGCTGGCCTTCGGCTACACCATCAACGCGCTGTCGCTGTTCGGCATGGTGCTGGCGATCGGCATCGTGGTGGACGACGCCATCGTGGTGGTGGAGAACGTCGAGCGCAACATCGCCGAGGGGCTGTCGCCGCGCGACGCGACCTACAAGGCCATGCAGGAGGTGAGCGGCCCCATCATCGCCATCGCGCTGACGCTGATCGCGGTGTTCGTGCCGCTGGCCTTCATGAGCGGCCTGACCGGCCAGTTCTACCAGCAGTTCGCCATGACCATCGCCATCTCGACGGTGATCTCGGCCTTCAACTCGCTGACGCTGAGCCCGGCGCTGGCCGCGCTGCTGCTCAAGGACCACCACGCGCCCAAGGACCGCCTGACGCGCATCATGGACGCGGCATTCGGCAAGTTCTTCGCCGCCTTCAACAAGGTCTTCCAGCGCGGCTCGGCATCGTATGGCCGCGGCGTGGGCGGCGTCATCAACCGCAAGATGATGATGTTCGTGGTCTACGGCCTGCTGCTCGGCGGCGCCGTGCTGATGGGCAAGGTCGTGCCCGGCGGCTTCATCCCGGCGCAGGACAAGGACTACCTGGTCAGCATCGCGCAGCTGCCGCCGGGCGCCTCGCTCGACCGCACCGACGCGGTGGTGCGCCAGATGGGCGACATCGCCCTGAAGCAGCCCGGCGTGGTCCACCTGCCGCAGTTCCCGGGCCTGTCGGTCAATGGCCTGACCAACTCGTCGAGCAGCGGGCTGGTGTTTCCGGTGCTCAAGCCGTCGAAGGAGCGCGGCAAGGGCGAATCCGCGGCGGACATCGCCGCCGCGCTGAACGCCAGGTATGCGCACATCAAGGGCGCGCAGATCGGCACCTTCCCGCCGCCGCCGGTGCAGGGCCTCGGCACGCTGGGCGGCTTCAAGTTCCAGCTCGAGGACCGCGGCGCGCTCGGCTACGAAGCGCTCAACGACGCCACGCAGAAGTTCCTGGCCGCCGCCGCCAGGGCGCCCGAGCTGGGCCCGGCCTTCACCAGCTTCCAGATCAACGTGCCGCAGCTGGACGTGGACCTGGACCGGGTCAAGGCCAAGCAGCTCGGCGTGTCGATCACCGACGTGTTCGACACCATGCAGATCTACCTCGGCTCGCTGTACGTGAACGACTTCAACAAGTTCGGCCGCGTCTACCAGGTGCGCGCCCAGGCCGACCAGCAGTTCCGCGCCACCGCGGCGGACGTGCTGCAGCTCAAGACCCGCAACGCCGCCGGCGAGATGGTGCCGCTGTCGTCGCTGGTCAAGGTGACGCCCACCTACGGCCCGGAAATGGTGGTGCGCTACAACGGCTTCACCGCCGCCGACATCAACGGCGGTCCCGCGCCCGGCTATTCGTCGGGGCAGGCCAAGGCGGCGGTCGAGCGCATCGCGGCCGAGGTGCTGCCGCGCGGCATCAAGCTGGAATGGACCGACCTGACCTACCAGCAGATCCTGACCGGCAACGCCGCGCTGTGGGTGTTCCCGATCAGCGTGCTGCTGGTGTTCCTGGTGCTGGCCGCGATGTACGAAAGCCTGACGCTGCCGCTGGCCATCCTGCTGATCGTGCCGATGAGCATCCTGTCGGCGCTGCTGGGCGTGTGGCTGACCAGGGGCGACAACAACATCTTCACGCAGATCGGCCTGATGGTGCTGGTCGGGCTGTCGGCCAAGAACGCGATCCTGATCGTGGAGTTCGCGCGCGAGCTGGAGATGCAGGGCCGCACCATCGTGCAGGCCGCGATCGAAGCCAGCCGCCTGCGCCTGCGCCCGATCCTGATGACCTCGTTCGCGTTCATCATGGGCGTGATTCCCCTGGTGACGTCGACCGGCGCGGGTTCGGAAATGCGCCGGGCGATGGGCATCGCGGTGTTCTTCGGCATGCTCGGCGTGACGCTGTTCGGGCTGATGCTCACGCCGGTGTTCTACGTGGCGCTGCGCAAGATGGCCGGCGGCAGGCCGCTGGTGGACAAGCATCACGCCCACACGCAACCGCTGCACGCCGGGCACGCGCCGGCGGTGCCCGTGGCTTCAGCCGAGTAAGGATCAGGGAGATCATCATGAAGACATCTTCATTCAAGCCGTCGAGCCGGTGGCTCGCCAAGGGCTCGGTGCTGCTGGCGTCGCTGCTGGTGCTGGCCGGCTGCTCGCTGGCCCCGACCTACGAAAAGCCGGTGGTGCCCACGGCCGCGTTCAAGGAAGCCTCGGCCGATTGGACCCAGACGCAGCTCAAGCCCGCCGAAGCCGGCACCTGGCAGCCCGCCAGGCCGTCGGAAGAGGTGGCGCGCGGCGCATGGTGGACCGTGTTCGGCGACGACAAGCTCGACGCGCTGGAACGGCAGGCGCTCGAAGCCAACCAGGACCTGGCCGCCGCTGCCGCGCGCCTGAAGGAAGCGCGGGCGCTCAACCAGGCCGCGCGCGCCGGGCTGTTCCCCACGCTGGACGCGGGCTTCGGCCCGACCCGCGAGAAGCTCTCGGCGGCGTCGCAGCTGCAGCCGGACGGCACCAGTATCCCGCAGCAGACGCTGTGGCGCGCGCAGGCCAGCGCCTCCTATGAGGTCGACCTGTTCGGCCGCGTGGCGTCCTCGGTGGACGCCGCGCGCGCCGACACGCAGCGCGGCGAGGCGCTGTTCCGCTCGGTGCAGCTCGCGCTGCAGGCCGACGTGGCGCAGGCCTATTTCACGCTGCGCGGGCTCGACGCCGAGACCGAGGTGTTCGCCAACACGGTGAGCCTGCGCGAGCAGGCGCTCAAGCTGGTGCAGAGCCGCTTCGACGAAGGCGACATCAGCGAGCTCGACGTGGCCCGCGCCCGCGCCGAGCTGGCCACGGCGCGCGCCGACGCGATGAGCGTGCAGCGCCTGCGCGCGGCCTCGGAGCACGGTCTGGCCGTGCTGCTGGGCAAGGCGCCGGCCGAGTTCTCGATGCCGCCCGCGCCGCTCAAGGCGGTCAGCCTGCGCATCCCGGCCGGGCTGCCGTCGTCGCTGCTGGAGCGCCGCCCGGACATCGCGGCGGCCGAGCGCGCGATGGCCGCGGCCAATGCGCGCATCGGCATCGCCCGCGCGGCCTTCTTCCCGTCGCTCACGCTGACCGGCACCGGCGGCTTCGAGTCGGCCACGCTGGGCGACCTGTTCAAGTGGAGCAGCCGCGCGTTCCTGCTGGGGCCGCTGGCCGGCACCGCGCTGAACATCCCGCTTTTCGACGGCGGCCGGCGCAGCGCCAGCCTGGCGAATGCGCGCGCGGTCTATGAAGAAGACGTCGCCAAGTACCGCCAGCAGGTGCTGACCGCCTTCCGCGAGGTGGAGGACGGCCTGTCCGACCTGCGCATCCTGGAAGCCCAGACGCAGACGCAGGCCGACGCCGTGCAGTCCGCCACGCGAGCCGCCGACATCTCGCGCACGCAATACCGCGAAGGCGCGATCAACTTCCTCGACGTGATCGACGCGGAGCGCACCGCGTTGCAGACCCGGCGCGCCGCGGTGCAACTGCAAAGCGTGCAGGCCGCCGCCACGGTCAACCTGATCCGCGCGCTCGGCGGTGGCTGGGGCGACGTGGTGGCGGGCAGCGTGGCGAGCAATTGAGCGCGCCACGAAGCATGCCGCGCTGCTGACAAGGCCGAGATTGCCCGCGGTTTGCTCCCCTCTCCCATTGCATGGGAGAGGGGAGCAAACCGCCGGTGCCGCGACGCCCGCGTTCCGTCATCCATCTTTCCCGGCATCCCGGCAGCCAGCCCCTTCTCTTCCTCTTCTTTCCATCACCGGCCTTTTCCATGACCCAACCCGACCCCCACGCCCCCGAGCGTGGCAAGCCACTGATCCTGCTCGCGGTATGCCTGGCCGCCGTGGTCCTGCCGCTGAGTTTCTCCGGCGGCGCGGTATCCACGCCCGCCATCGGCCGCGAGCTCGGCGGCAGCGCCGTGTCGCTGACGTGGATCACCAATGCCTTCATGCTGACCTTCGGCAGCCTGCTGATGGCCGCCGGCGCGCTGGCCGACGTGTACGGGCGCAAGCGCCTGTTCGGCATCGGCATCGGCTTCTTCATCCTGACCTCGTTCGCGCTGGCCGCGGCGCCGACGGTGGCGTGGATCGACATCCTGCGCGCGGTGCAGGGCATCGCCGCCGCCGCCGCGCTGGCGGGCGGCTCGGCCGCGCTGGCGCAGGAGTTCGAGGGCCACGCCCGCACGCGCGCGTTCAGCATGCTGGGCACCAGCTTCGGCATCGGCCTGGCGTTCGGCCCGCTGCTGGCCGGCGTGCTGATCGATGTCTTCGGCTGGCGCTCGGTGTTCCTGTCCACCGGCCTCATCGGCGCGGCGGCCATGCTGTTCGGCCTGCCGCGCATGCGCGAGACCCGCGACCCCGGCGCGCAGGGGCTGGACTGGCCCGGCACCATCGCCTTCACCGCCACGCTGGCGCTGTTTACCTTCGGCGTGATCGCGGCGCCCGAGCGCGGCTGGTCGAGCGCCGCGGTGGCCGGCTCGCTGGCCGGCGCGGCGCTGATGCTGGCGGTCTTCGTCGCGGTGGAGTCGCGCGTGGCGCGCCCGATGCTGGACCTGAGCCTGTTCCGCATCCCGCGCTTCGTCGGCGTGCAGATGCTGCCGATCGGCACCTGCTACAGCTACATCGTGCTGGTGGTGATGCTGCCGCTGCGCTTCATCGGCATCGAAGGGCTGAGCGAGATCGACGCCGGCATCCTGATGATCGCCTTGTCGGCGCCGATGCTGGTGGTGCCGGTGGTGGTGGCGTCGCTCACGCGCTGGGTCCCGGCCGGCGTGCTGTCCGGCATCGGCTTCCTGGTCGCGGCGGCGGGCCTGCACTGGTTCAGCCTGGTCGAGGTCGGCAGCGCCGGTTTTGCCGTGGTGCCGCCGATGCTGCTGATCGGCATCGGCGCGGGCATGCCGTGGGGCCTGATGGACGGACTCGCGGTGAGCGTGGTGCCGAAGGAGCGCGCCGGCATGGCGACCGGCATCTTCAATACCACGCGCGTGGCGGGCGAGGGCATCGCGCTGGCCATCGTCGGCGCCATCCTGGCCGCCATCGCCAACGTCAGCCTGGGCGCGGTGCTGGCCGAATCCGGCGCCGGCGCCGCCGGCAGGCTGGCCGAGGCGGCGCAGCGCCTGGCCACCGGCGACCTCGCCCATGCCGCGCAGGCGCTGCCGCAGGTCAGCCGCCAGTTGCTGGTGGCCGGCTACGGCGAGGCGTTCCGCATGCTGCTGCACGTGCTGACCGCGGTCACGGTGCTGTCCGCCGTGGCGGTGTTCGGTTTCCTGTCGCGCCCGCCGCGGCGGGACGCGGATGCCGGCGGCGCCGCGGTGCGGCCGAACGCATAGGCGCAGGCCGGGCCTCCACCTTCGGCCCGGCACCCCGCGCGCAAAAAAAAGCGCAGCAAACGCTGCGCTCGAAGCAGAACCGCAATGTTGCCACGGAGAGGAGGCGAACAACAAGCTGGCTGCTTCCTGAAAGACAGAACAGGGCGCCTGTGTCAGGCGCCAGGGCCCCGGGAGGAGGTATCCGGGTCCCGCGACGAACAATAGCAAGCCGCGGCGCGCGGATAAATGGGGTTTGCGCGAACACACTCTTCACGTGGCGACAACAACGGGTGACGACAACCGGCGACAACAACCGGCGGCGACAACCGCACCGGCCCCCGCCACGCCGCCGCCGGTGATTGCGGCGATTGTTGGCGATACGTAGATAAAGAATCCCTGCTTTCGCCATTTATCGGCGGCGCGTCGACAACGATAATCGCGTCACCGGCCTGCCGAGGGCCCCCGCAGAGGGGCCGGCTGCGCCATCGCGCCGGTGCCGCGCCGTTGCCGCGGCACCGGCTCAAGAACAAACGGAAGACGCTCGCGCGGACGGTTTCACCGCTGCCGCCGCGCGGGACGGCTTTCCAACCCGACCCGAAGAGTTCCCATGTTCTCCAGCTTCCCCTCCTTCCGGCGGTTCTCGCCGCACGCCGTCTCCCTGCTTGCGGCGGCGGCGCTGGCCGGCTGCGCGAGCAGCCCGGTGGCCAGCCCGGCCGATCCGCTGGAGTCCGTCAACCGCGCGGTCTTCGCCGTCAACGAGCAGGTCGACAAATACGTGGCCGAGCCGGTCGCCAAGGGCTACGAGGCTGTGACGCCCAGCCCGGTGCGCACCGCGGTCAGCAATGTCTACGGCAATCTCTCCGACGTCGGCAACTTCGCCAACAACCTGCTGCAGGGCAAGGGCGTGGAGGCCGCGGAGAGCCTGATGCGCGTGGCCATCAATTCGGTGCTCGGCATCGGCGGGCTGATCGACATCGCCACGCCGGCCGGGCTGCAGAAGCACTCGCAGGACTTCGGCCTGACGCTCGGCACCTGGGGCGTGCCCGCCGGCCCCTACGTGGTGCTGCCGCTGTTCGGCCCCAGCACCGCGCGCGACGGCGTGGGCCTGCTGGCCGACCACTGGCTGGCGCCGGTCACTTATCTCGATCCCGCCTGGCGCAACGCGATGACCGGCGCGGGCATCGTCAACGGGCGCGCCAACCTGCTGGGCGCCACCGACCTGCTGTCGCTGGCGGCGCTCGACAAGTACACCTTCGTGCGCGACGCCTACCTGCAGCGCCGCCACTACCTGCTGCGCGACGGCGCGGACCCGCTGCCGGCCTACGAGGAAGAGGACGCGGCGCCGGCGCTGGCCGCCGCGCCGCCGGCGCCGGACGGCGCCGTGGCCAGCCGCGCCGACTAGGCGCCGCGGAGATTCCCTGGGCCGCCGCGCTGGCGGCCGGTTTACCGGAGCGAGGAAATGGATCTGAAGAGTTGCGCGGCCATCGTGGGCGGATGGCTGGCGGTGTGCGTCGGCTGCGGCTGGCTGGCCGGCCAGCTGGCGCAGTGGCTGTCGATGTCCTGAAGACATGGCGCGGGCATGGTGCGGCGCCGGGGCGTCGCCGTGCCCCGGCGCCGCGGTGGAACGCCCGGCGTTCCACCGCTTGCCGCTCCCGCTTACGGGTTGAAGGTGTCGCCCAGCACCACGCCTTCGCGGCGCGGGTCGGTGCCGCCCATCAGTACCGCCGCGCCGTTGAGCTGGGTGCGGATGATGGAGTTGATGCCGCTCGCCTGCGAACCGGTCGAGACGGTGTGGCCGAGCGCCCGCAGGCCCGCGATCAGCGGGTCGTCGTTGCCGCTGTTGGCGGTGTTGACGTTGGGATGCTCGCCGCCGACCGTGGTGGTGGCGCTGTTGCTGGCGCCGAAGTCCACCAGCCCGGACGACTGCTGCGCGTCGAGGCCCCAGTCCAGCACGCCCACCAGCGTCTTCACCACGTATTGCGGAATGGTGCCGCCGCCCGGCGAGCCGGTCGCCATGAAGAACTCGCCGATGGAACCGTCGGCCGCCTTCCTGAACACCAGCGTCGGCGCCATCGAGCTGCGCGGGCGCTTGCCCGGCGCCACGCGGTTGGCGATCGGGTTGCCGCCGCCGTCGAGCGGATTGGCCGAGAAGTCGGTCAACTGATTGTTCAGCAGGAAGCCGTTGGTCATGTGGAACGACCCCATGCTCGACTCCACCGTGGTGGTGGCGGTCAGCACGTTGCCCTTGCCGTCGACGATGGTGAACTGGTTGGTGCCGTGCTCGATGAGGTTGGCGTCCACGCCCAGCGGCACCGCGCCGAGATTGCCCGCCGTGGTCACGCCCATGCTCAGCGTCGGGCTGATCAGGGCGGCGCGGCTTTGCAGGTAGGGCTTGTTCAGCATGGTGTCCCAGGTGCCGCCCGGCAGCGGCACGAAGTCGGTGTCGGCCACGTACTTGTCGCGGTCGGCATAGGCCAGGCGTTCCGCCTCGGAGATCAGGTGCACGCCCTGCACGGTCGGCTTGCCGCCTTCGAGGTCGATGGCGGTCGGCTTGAGCGGGGCCAGGTCGAAGTTCTCCAGGATGCCGAGCGCCGAGGCCACGGTGATGCCGCCCGATGACGGCGGCGGCGTGCCGCACACCCAGTAGGCGCGGTAGGTGGTGCAGACCGGGTCGCGCAGCTTGGCCTGGTAGGCGGCGAGGTCGGCCAGCGTGGTCTTGCCCGGGGTGGTGGGATTGCCGTCGGCGCCTTGCGTCGAGCCGATCTTGGCGATGATGTCGGCGGCGATCTGGCCGGTGTAGAGCACGTCGGCGCCGCCGGCGGCCATCGCCGTCAGGGTGCGCGCGTAGGCGGGGTTCTTCAGCAGCGTGCCGAGTGCCTTGGGCGTGCCGTCGGCCTCGAAGAAGTAGGCCAGCGCCTCGGGGTCGCGCTTGAGCGCGGCGGCGTTCGACGAGATCGCCTGGGCCAGGCGGCCGCCGATCTTGAAGCCGTTGGTGGACAGCGAGATGGCGTCGCCGAACAGGTCCTTCCAGGCCAGCGTGCCGTGTTCCTTCTGCACCCGTTCGATCAGGCGCGGCACGCCGATGGTGCCGATCGAGCGGCCGCTGGCGCGGGCGCTGGGCTTGGGCGCGGTCTGGTCGGCGACGTCGTCGACGTAGCGCAGGTAGTTGGCGGTGGCCGCGGCGGGCGCGGACTCGCGGCCGTCGTAGGCCTGCACCGTCTTGGCGGCGGCATCGTAATAGATCATGAAGCCGCCCGAGCCGAGGCCGGTGGCTTCCGGCACCGTCAGGCCCAGCACGGCCTGCACGGCCACCGCCGCGTCGGCCGCGGTGCCGCCTTGCTTGAGCACCGTGCAGCCGGCCACGCTGGCCAGCGCGTTCGAGCTGGAGACCATGAACTTCTTCGCGTACACGGGCTTGAGCCCGGTGCGGTAGCCGGAGGCCGGCTCGGGCAGCGCGGGGTCGCCCGGCTGGTCGGAGCCCACCACCACGGCGTTGCCGTCGCTGGAGAGGATCTGGCAGCTGGTGTCCGGCACGACGGGCTGGGAGGGAGGCGCGGGCGTGACGGCAACGGGCGGGCTCGGATCATCTCCGCCGCACGAAGCCAGCATGACGGCGGCCAGGACGGCCGCGGCCAACGCTGTAAGCGCCGGTTTGTTCTTGTACATCGTGATTTCTCCCTGGGGGACTATAAAGATGGCCCTCGTGGGGAGCCTGGGGGGGCACCACAAGAGGGAATCATGTTTTTCCGGTGGTGCAGGATGCCCGCGATCCGTTCCCTTTCCCTTTAAATCAGGAACGGCTGCGTGATTCATGGCCCTGCGCCGCGGTCTTTAAATCCGACAAGTTGTTCAAGCCAGCGGGTGGCAATAAAGCGATGGCCAATATGCTCTGGCCTCATATCGAAGTGCTGGCATATGCAACATGCGTACCACCACGCAAATCGGAAGACGGACCGCGAGGTTTTTCCGCGGTGCCGCGGCGCGGTGTGGGAGGCGGGCGCGGAGCGCGCCGGCGCGGGCGTTCCGGGCGGAATCGCGCATTGCCGCGGGTGCCGCGCGATGGCGGATGCGCGCCGGAATCCGTGCGTCGGCATGGCTGCCGGCGCCGGTTTTCCGTGAGGCGCGCTGGCGCCATTTCATGTCATCTGCCGCGATTCCGGTGCGATCGATTGATGAGTGCGGCAATAATCGGGGCGGCAATTCCCATTGCAATAATGTCTTGCTACATTGGATTTTCCAATGTCGATACATTAACCGGAATGCGTCGGGAGATTCCGATTTTCCGGGTGCCGCGGCGGCGCGAATCCGGGACTGGCGCGAAGGACATGGCAGCGCGCCGCGGCCATTATGTCCACCAGTGGATTTCACTGTTCTGCCGGTGGAGATTCCCGGCGTGGCGATCGTCCGCTATCATCCCGCGCCCCGCGCGGGTCCCGTGGCAATGGCCTGTCACCGCGGCGCGCGAATATTTTCCTAAAGTTCTTCTCCGGTCCGGTCGTTAACCGGGTGACGAAACGGGCGAAGTCCATGATAACGGGGAGATGAAACGATGGCGTTCTTTGGCAACCTGAGCATCCGCGCGCGCCTGGGCGCCGGTTTCGCGGTGGTGCTGGTACTGGCGGCGGCGGGGATCGTGGCGGGGCTGGGCAGCCTGCCGGACGCCGCCGGGGGCGGCCTGGAGCAGGCCGTGTCTTCCGCCCGCGCGTGGATGTACGGCTTGTGGGGGGCCGCGCTGCTGGCCGCCGTGGTCTTCACCTTCGTCATCGCGCGCGGGGTGGAGCAGCCGCTCGGCGAGGCGGTCTATATCGCCGAGACCGTGGCCTCCGGCGACCTCAGCCAGGAATTCGAGACCGAGCGCGGCGGCGAGTTCGGCCGCCTGCTGCGCGGCATGGGCGAGATGGAAGACATGCTGACCGACCTGGTCAGCCGCATCAAGGGATCGACCGATTCCATCACCGATGCCTCCCGGCAGATCGCGGTGGGCAACACCGACCTCTCGCAGCGCACCGAGGAGCAGGCCGCGGCGCTGCAGGAAACCGCCTCCAGCATGGGCGAGCTGACCACGATGGTGCGCCAGAACACCGAGCGCGCGCATGCCGCCAACGACCTCGCGGCCAATGCTTCGCAGATCGCCGAGCGCGGCGGCGCCGTGGTCGGCGAGGTGGTGGAGACCATGCATGCGATCAGCGCCAGCTCGAAGAAGGTGGTCGACATCATCGACGTGATCGAGGGCATCGCCTTCCAGACCAATATCCTGGCGCTCAACGCGGCCGTGGAAGCGGCGCGCGCCGGCGAGCAGGGCCGCGGCTTTGCCGTGGTGGCGGGCGAGGTGCGCACGCTGGCGCAGCGCAGCGCGGCGGCGGCCAAGGAAATCCGCGGCCTGATCGGCGATTCGGCCAAGCAGGTGCGCACCGGCTCCGTGCGGGTGGAGCACGCCGGCGAGACCATGCGCGAGATCGTCGAGGCCTCGCGCCAGGTGACGGTCATCCTCAAGGAGATCTCGGTGGCCTCGGCGCAGCAGAGCAGCGGCATCGACCAGGTCAGCCAGGCGGTGATGCAGATGGACACGGTCACGCAGCAGAACGCGGCGCTGGTGGAGCAGGCCGCCGCCGCGTCCACCGCGCTGGCCGAGCAGGCGCAGCAACTGCAGGGCGCGGTCGGCGAGTTCAAGCTGGACTGAGGCGGCCGGGCGGGGGAGAGGACAAGCGCCCGCGAACGGCGCAGACCATCACTTCGCCGATGCGCCGGCCCTCCCCCGGTTGCTCTCCCGCGCGCGGGAGAGGGGAGAACACAAGCGTCCCGGATTTCACGGCGCCTTCCCGGCCGCCCGTGCAGTTTGTGCGCCCGTTGCAATTCTTACCGACCTCCCCGCCCATCCTTGCCGTGGCCTTTCCGTGGCCCGCGCGCGGCGGTCCGGGCGCATGGCGCCGGCGCCATGCGCCGCAGCCACTATCCTTGAAGCGGGCATCGAAGTTGCGAACCACGCCATTGCGACGGATTGCCGCGCGCGTGGCCGGCTCGTGGCATGGCGCGTGCCCGGATCGACGTGTCGACGCGCCGCCACCGCGCGGCCACCGCGGCTATCGTGGCCGACCAAAGGAGTGCTCGATGACAAAAACCGTGAAAAGCAGATTGCTGGCGGGCCTGTTGCTCGCCGCGGGGTTGCTGGCCTCGGCGCAGGGCAGCGCGCAGCCCGGGCCCGACCGCGGGCGCGGCTATCAGTACCAGCCCCAGGCGGGTGGCCCGGGGCCGGGCGACGACCGCAACAACGACCGCATGACGCCGCCGCGCTGGCACAAGGGCGACCGGCTCCCGGCCGAATACCGCGACCGCCAGTACGTGGTGGACGACTGGCGCGGGTACAACCTGCCGGCGCCGCCCAAGGGACGCCACTGGGTTGGCGTGGGCGCGGACTTCTACCTGGTGGCGCCCAACGGCGCGATCGTGGACATGGGGCCGGGCCGCTAGGCGGCGTCCCGCTCATCCCGCCGTCTTTCTCTGCTGCCCACGCGCCACGCGCGGATGGGCGCGCGGCCGGCGCGCGGTGTTGCCGCGCGCCGGCCGTTTTCTTTCCTCTACCCGTTTTTTGCCGCCGGCGTGCGGTTTCCCGGCGTTATGTTGCCCTGCGTCAAGCGCGGCCGCCGCGCGCATCACGCGCGCGGCGCCGCGCGGCCGCGTTGGCCTAGAATCTATCGGGTACCGGCTTCAGGCGCCGGCGTGGGTCCGTGGCGGGTGTGTCTGGCGCCCGCGGCGGCCTGCCGCGCGGCCGAGCCGGTATCGGGCGTGCCGCATGGCGCGCCGATGGCTGCCGGCCTTGCCGCGTCTTGCGCGCGTGGTCTGCCCAGGTTGTTCCCCCACAGAAAAAAGGATTAAAAGATGTCATCACGCCGTCATTTCTTGAAAGGCATCCCGATCGTCGCCGCCGGTGCGCTGGTGCTGTCCCTCCCCGCGCGCGCGCAGGGCAGCGGGCCGCTGGTGGACGAGAAGGACCCGCAAGCGGTCGGGCTCGGCTACAAGGCCGACTCCAGCAAGGTCGACAAGGCCAAGTATCCCAAGCACGACGCCACCCAGCACTGCGGCAACTGCCAGTTGTTCCAGGGCAAGGCGACCGACGCCAGCGGCGCCTGCCCGCTGTTCGCCGGCAAGCAGGTCGCCAGCAAGGGCTGGTGCAGCGCATGGGTGAAGAAGGCCTGAGGAAGGCCGGATGCGGCGCGCCTGAGTGTGCCTGAGCGCGGCGCCGCCGGCGGGGCATTCCCGCCGCCGCCGCGACGGCCTGCCCGATCCGGTTTCCGGGTCTTCGGGCCGGCCGTTTTCACGGTTTTCGCGGGCGTGGCGGCTGGTGCCGCCACCTCGCCGACGGTGCCGTTCGCTGCCGGCGCGGTTGCCGGATCACCTGGGCCGCCATTTCGCGCCACGCGGACATCGTTCCGCACGCCGGTCACGCCGGTCACGCTGCCGCGCGGATCCTGTCGCGCCGATCCTCCAGCCGTCATCGTATTTCCCGCCGCGGTCAGAACTGCATCTCGACCTGGCGCACGGCCTGGCGGCCGCGGCGCACGCAGTGGTCGTGCAGGGTGGCCTTCATGCGCAGCAGCGACGCGGTGAGCACGGCGCGCTCCTCGCTGCTGAACGGCGCCAGCGAAACCGAGTGCAGCGCCTTCAGCGCGCTGTACACGCGGTCGATGCGCGGCAGCGCCGTGTCGGGGATGAAGGGCGTGCCGGCCGCGTCGAGCGCGATCCAGCCTTCCGCCTGCAGCGGGCCGAGCATGGACTCGGACTGCGCCACCGGGATCGGCATCAGGCCGGCATAGGGTGCGTGGCGCACGAACTCCTCCTGGCGGATGGCGCGCAGCAGCAGCCAGCCGGGATAGTCGAGGCCGACCTCCGAAAGGGTCTGGTCGAGCGCGCGCTGCCATTCGCGCACGCTCGCCATGAGGGCGAGCAGCACGGATTCGGTCGGTTCTAGAGCCTTGGGCCGCATTGTCTTGTCTCCTGTCTTTGGGCATTGCCGCAGGCCAGGGGCCGGTGCTTGGCCGGCCCGGGCGGCGCGGGACCGGCGGTCTCTCCTCCCCCGGTTTTCCTGCGGGTCAGACATTAGCAGACAAAGGTGGCACCGGCGAAGCGCGCGCGGCGCGGCGCGGGCCGGAAAAGGCAGGGGACTGCGCTTGCGGCCGCAAACCAAGGGAAAATCCCAGGCGGCGCCGGATGGCCGGTGCGGCTCGCGCTGCTCCCGCCGGGCGTGGCGACGGACTGGCTCCGCGGCGCGGGGCCGCGGGCGAAGCGCGGGTTCCCGGGCCGGCCGGCGCGCGCGCCGGGGCCGCGCGGACCGCCTCGCGGCGCCGGCGCGGCCGGCAAGCCAGCAGATATTCGCGTTTTCCCTTATCGTGTCGGCTTGCCGCGGCTTTCGGCCGGCCCCCAGCGCCGAGCCGCGGTCCATGTATCAGACATGGCGGGCGCATGGCACGCGACGCACGCGCGGCACGCCCGAAGCGGTTACCGGTAAAGACAGTGTCGAACACAGCGGACTCCAACCTGGCAGCGCGCGCCGCAGACGCGCCCATGACATCCATCGAACGCCGCGGCATGGCCGCCATGCTGCTGGCGGTATCGCTCGCCACGCTGGACACGGCGATCGCCAACACTGCGCTGCCGGCCATCGCGGCCGACCTGCACGCCACGCCGGCGGCCTCCGTCTGGATCATCAATGCCTACCAGCTGGCGATGGTCGCCACGGTGCTGCCGTTCGCGGCGCTGGGCGGCATCATCGGGCACCGGCGCGTCTACCTGGGCGGGCTGATGCTGTTCATCGTGTCCTCGGTGGTGTGCGCGCTGTCGTGGTCGCTGCCCTCGCTGGCGGCCGCGCGCCTGCTGCAGGGCGTGGGCGCGAGCGCCATCATGAGCGTGAACGCGGCGCTGGTCAGCGCGATCTTCCCGCCGCACCGGCTCGGGCGCGGCGTGGGGCTGAACGCGCTGGTGGTGGGCGTGTCGTTCGCGGTCGGGCCCACGGTGGCGTCGCTGATCCTCTCGCTGGGGCCGTGGCCCTGGCTGTTCGCCGTCAACCTGCCGATCGGCCTGCTCGCGCTGGCCGCGGCGTGGCCCACGCTGCCACAGACCGCGCGCAGCACGCACCGCTTCGACCGCGTGGCGGCCGGGCTCAACGTGCTTACCTTCGCCTCGCTGATCTTCGCGCTGGGCGAGGGCGCGCAGCGCGCGCCGGCGGCGCAGTCGCTCACGGCGCTGGCGGTGTTCGCGGTGGCCTTCGTGCTGCTGCTGCGCCGCGAGCGCGGCCATCCCGCGCCGATGCTGCCGGTGGACCTGATGAAGCGGCCGATGTTCGCGCTGTCGGCGATGACCGCGGTGTGCTCGTTCGCCGCGCAGGGCCTGGCCTTCGTGTCGCTGCCGTTCTTCTTCGAGAGCGTGCTGGGGCGCAGCCCGATCGAGACCGGCTTCCTGATGACGCCGTGGTCGGCGGTGGTGGCGCTGATGGCGCCCATCGCCGGGCGGCTGTCGGACCGCTATCCGCCGGGCCTGCTGGGCGGCGTGGGGCTGGCGGTGCTGAGCGCGGGCATGGCCTCGCTGGCGCTGATGCCGGCGCAACCGAGCGCGCTCGACATCGGCATCCGCATGGCGATCTGCGGTGCCGGCTTCGGCTTCTTCCAGTCGCCCAACCTCAAGGCGCTGATGTCCAGCGCGCCGCGCGAGCGCGCCGGCGGCGCCAGCGGCACCATCGCCACCGTGCGCCTGCTGGGCCAGGCCACCGGCGCCGCGCTGGTGGCGCTGTGCTTCAGCATCGCCGGGCACCACGGGCCGACGCTGGCGCTGGCGCTGGGCGCGGGCTTCGCCGGCGTGGCCAGCATCGCCAGCGGGCTGCGGCTGGTCGCGCGCGAGCCGGCGGCGGCCGGCAAGCCCTGATGCCTTGATCTGCCGCCGCGGGCTGCTCCGGGGCTAGAACCCGACCGGCTCGTGCGGCACGTAGGGCGCTTCCAGCGCCTGGATTTCCTCGGCGCTCAGCCCGAGCGACAGCGCGGCCACGGCGTCTTCGAGATGATGCGGCTTGGACGCGCCCACGATGGGCGAGGTGATGCCCGGCTTCTGCAGCAGCCACGCCAGCGCGACCTGCGCCGCCGGCACGCCGCGCGCCCGCGCGATGGCGTGCACCTGCTCCACCACGGCGCGGTCCGCATCCTCGGCGCCGCGGTACAGCGTCTTGCCGAACTCGTCGCTGGCCTCGCGCGCGCTGCCGGCATGCCACGGCCGCGTCAGCCGGCCGCGCGCCAGCGGGCTCCACGGCATCACCGCGATGCCCTCGGCCGCGCACAGCGGCAGCATCTCGCGCTCCTCTTCCCGGTTGAGCAGGTTCACGTGGTCCTGCATGCTGGCGAACTGCGTCCAGCCGCGCTGGCGCGAGGTGTGGATGGCGCGCGAGAACTGCCACGCGAACATCGACGAGGCGCCGATATAGCGCGCCTTGCCGGCCTTGACCACGTCGTGCAGCGCCTCCAGCGTTTCCTCGATCGGCGTGGCCGGGTCCCAGCGGTGGATCTGGTACAGGTCCACGTAGTCGGTGCCGAGCCGGCGCAGGCTGTGGTCGATCTCCGCCAGGATGGCCCGGCGCGACAGCCCCGCGCCGTTGGGGCCGGGCCGCATGCGTCCGTGCACCTTGGTGGCGATCACCACGTCGTCGCGGTGCGCGAAATCCTTGAGCGCGCGCCCGACGATTTCCTCCGAGGTGCCGTCCGAGTAGACGTTGGCGGTGTCGAAGAAATTGATGCCGGCGTCCAGCGCCTGGCGGAGCAGCGGACGGCTGGCTTCCTCGCCCAGCGTCCACGGGTGGTTGCCGCGCTCGGGCACGCCGTAGGTCATGCAACCCAGGCACAGCCGCGAAACCTTCAGTCCTGTCGAGCCAAACCGCACGTAATCCATCTTGCCGCTCCTTGGTGATCGGTGGTTGGTGAGGGTTGCATGGTAGGCCAATCCCCGCGCGGCTGCAGGCGGCGCGCGCGGCGGAGATTGGCCTGTTCCGCGCGCTATCGCGAACAGCGGACCGGCATCTTCGATTTTGTCGCAGCGGTTTCACCGCGTGGGAATGGCAAAAGCAAGCCGCGATTGAAAATCAGACGGGTCCAATATATCCAATTTCTGATGTTTGATAGGTTTGGCCGTCGGGATCGCGCATGAGGCAGCGTTCACGACGCAGATCGGATCAACATAGAAGGAATCATGGAATAGGAGACTTCATGCTGTTCATATCGAAGCAGGGCCATGTGGACGCGGAGCGCGTCATCGTGAAGATCTTTCCGGCAATCGAGAACGGGCCAATGGAGAAGGTCAATGGCATTGTCGTCCATCAAACCGGAGGGTCTACAGCGAATAGTGCGTTTGAAAGCTATAAGGAAGCGGGTGCCAATGGAGCCCATTTCCTGATCGACAAAAGTGGTGTTATCTATCAGACGGCTTCACTACTCAGGGGTACCAGTCACGTTGGGAAATTGAAGTCCCGGTGCGTCGCCACGAAGGCTTGTTCGCCAGAGGAGTTCAAGACCGCATATTCAATGCGAAACAAGTACAAGAAGCTGTCGAGACGAGAGCACAAAAAGAAATTTCCAGAAAGATACCCATCCAATTTCGATTCTGTTGGCATCGAACTGGTTGGAAAAGCAATATCCGGCGAAGGCGAGGATGCAATCTATGAGCCAGTGACAAGTCAGCAGAATGCATCTCTGGAATGGTTGGTCAGGGAGTTATCCGAGACGCTGGGTACTTCTATGCAGGAAGTTTATCGGCATCCGGATCTTTCATACAAAGTGAAATCGGAGGCAAGGACAGCAAAATGGGATCGTTGAAATATTTGACCTGGGCTGTTCTTGTTTATCTGGCTTGTATGCCACCATCGGCCTTTTCTCGGACGGTAAAAAATGTCTCGGTCGAACTAGCCGGGGCGAGCGACATACAGGATGACCCGCCGTCCGGGGGGTGCAGAGCATTCCGGCCGACAGCGGCACAGGTGCGCCAGTATTTTTCCAGGGCTTATCCTGTCCCGGCGAAGCTGGGCGCGCATGATCGCTACTCGCCGTGCCATGCAAAAGGAACGGTTGCCTTCAGCGACAACACGCGTGGAACGTGGAAGCTATCCTCGGGAGGCGCGGCGACCCTGTTCTGGGATACCGGTGATGTGGTTAGCCTGTTCTACGGGAAATATAAATGGCACGATCCATTTGCCGGCATGTATGGACTCTGCGATGAGGGCGATTGCTAGCGCCCGTGCGGAAATGCATGTGGCGACATGCGCGCAGTCGGCCGGCAATCACCTCACTCCTGCGCCACCGGCGCCGCCAGCGTCACGCCGGGCGGCAGCGGCTGGCGGCGGATGTCGTCGAGCAGCACGCCGAGCAGGCGCTGCGCGCTCGGCGACAGCGAGCGCAGCGGCCGGGTGATCACGCAGATCTCGCGCGACAGGCGCGGCTCGTGCAGTTCGAGGAAGACCAGTCCCGGATAGGCGTGGCCCTGGTAGGCCAGCGCGGGCAGCACCGAGTATTGCTTGCCGGTGCCGAGCATGGCGAACAGCGCGCCCGTGCTTTCCACCTCGTCGTGCGCGCCGCCCAGCACGGGCCAGTGCGTGGCGTGGCTGCGCAGGAAGTGGCCGATGCCGGTGTCGGCGTTGAAGCCGATGTACTGCGCGGGTGGCAGGTCGGCCCAGCGCAGCGGCCGGCCCAGGTGCGCGAGCGGCAGGTCGCGGTGGCAGGCCACGCCGTAGCAGTCGGACAGCAGCGGGGTGTAGTGCAGGCCTTCGTGGCCCTGGTACTTGCTGTCGATGGCGAAGTCCACCTCGCCTTCGAGCACCAGCCGCTCGGCCTGGCGCGCGGCGGGGTTGCGCAGCGAGATGGTGATCTCGGGGTAGGTCTCGCGAAAGCGCGGGATGGCGCTGACCAGGAACAGGTTGATGACCGAGGTGGCCGCGCCGATGCGCAGGTGGCCGCGGTTGCCCTGCGCCAGCGCCATCAGGTCGTAGACCGAGCTGTCGAAGCCGTTGACGACCCTCTCCGCCTCGGGGCGGAAGCGCTCGGCGTGCTGGGTCAGCGCCACGCGCCGCGTGGTGCGGTCGAACATCTTCAGGTCCACCGCTTCTTCGAGCTGCTGGATGGTGGCGGTGAGCGCGGACTGGGTCATGCACAGGCGCAGCGCCGCCGCGGTGAACGAGCCGGTATCGGCCACGGCGAGGAAGCAGCGCAGTTGCTTGAGGGTGACGTTGTGGCGCATGGGGCGGGGTCCGGAGCGTAGGTGGCGGCGCGGGGGTGGCGCGTCAGCCTATTTTTCAGCTTTTCAGAAAAATCGGCAAGATAAATTCGTTTGTCTGGATTAATCGGCGTCCCTAGAATCGTTCTTCATCCACGGCGGCGGTACTGCGTGGCGAACGACAAAAAGACAAGAAAGCCCGAAGCCAGCACAGCGACACCTTCTTCCCCCACCAAGGACCCCCGATGAAGCGCCTGATCCGCCTTAGCGCAGTACTGCTTGCCTGTTTGCCATGCCTGGCCGCCGCGGCCGACGGCGCCGCCGACGACGCTTATCCCAACAAGGCGGTGCGCATCGTGGTGCCGTTCGCCCCGGGCGGCTCGACCGACGTGGTGGCGCGCATCGTCGCCGAGAAGCTGGCGCAGCAGTTCAAGCAGCCGTTCCTGGTGGACAACCGCGCCGGCGCCAGCGGCAACATCGGCGCCGAGCTGGTGGCCAAGTCGCCCGCGGACGGCTACACGCTGCTGATGGGCGCCACCGGCGTGCTCTCGATCAACGACCATCTCTACAGCCGCATGAACTACGACGTAGCCCGGGATTTCGTGCCGGTGAGCTACGTCACGCAGAACGCCAACATCCTGGTGGTCTCGCCGAGCCTGCCGGCCACCACCGTGCCGGAGCTGGTGGCGCTGGCCAAGAGCAAGCCGGGCACGCTGAGTTTCGCCTCGTCGGGCCCGGGCAGTTCCACCCACCTGTCGGGCGAGCTGTTCAAGGCGATGTCGGGCGTGGACATCCTGCACGTGCCCTACAAGGGCAGTTCCGCCGCGCTGACCGACCTGCTGGGCGGACAGGTGACGATGCTGTTCGACAACGCGCCGTCCTCCATCGGCTTCGTGCAGCAGGGCAAGCTGCGCGCGCTGGCCGTGACCAGCCGCAAGCGCCTGCCCGGCCTGCCCAACGTGCCGACCGTGGACGAGGCCGGCTTCAAGGGCTACGAGTCGCTGTCGTGGTGCGGCATCGTGGCGCCGGCCGGCACCCCGCGCGCGATCGTGCTCAAGCTCAACCGCGCCATCGACCGCATCCTGGCCACCGACGAGGTCAGGGAGAAGCTGGTGCAGCTGGGCGTGGAGCCGGTCGGCGGCCCGCCCGAGGCGTTCGCGCGGCTGATCCAGTCCGAGCACGAGAAGTGGGGCAAGGTGGTCAAGACCGCCAACATCAAGCTCAACTGACCCCGCGCCGCCGCCCCTTCCTCCCGACCGACACGATGGCGAACACCGACCAATCCCCGGGCCGCACGCTGGCCGAGAAGCTGCTGTCGCGCGCCGCCGGCCGCGACGTGCGCGCCGGCGACCTCGCCATCTGCGCGCCGCATGCCGTCATGGGCACCGACGGCTCGATCCCGATGGCGCTGGACTACTTCCGCCAGATGCAGCCCGAGGGCGAGCCGCTGCCGCCGCCGGCGGCGCCCGAGCGGCTGGTGTTCGCGCTGGACCACTACGGCGCCACCTCCGGCGCGCGTGCGCTGGCCTTGCAGGAAGTGGCGCGGGCCTATGCGCTGGCGCACCGCGTGGGCCTGTTCGAAGCGGGCGAGGGCATCGGCCACCAGTTGATGCTGGAACGCGGCCGGGTGCTGCCGGGCACGCTGGCGGTGGGCGCCGACTCGCACGCCGTGAGCTACGGCGCGCTCAACGCCTTCGGCTCGGGCATCGGCTCTTCCGACCTGGCCGGCATCCTGCAATGCAACCAGCTGTGGCTGAAGGTGCCGGGCTCGCTGCGCATCCGTCTGCATGGCGCGCTGCCGGCCCATGCCTCGGCCAAGGACCTCGCGCTGGCGATGGCGCGGCGCATCGGCGCGGGCGGCGCCAACTACCTGGCGCTGGAATTCGCCGGGCCCGGCGTGGCCGCGCTCGACATGGACGACCGCATCGTGCTGGCCAACATGTCGGTGGAGATGGGCGCCAAGGCGGGCCTGTTTCCGTTCGACGCGCGCACCGCGGCCTGGCTGTCGGGCCGCGCGCGCGAGCCCTACGAGCCGGCCGCGGCGGACCCGGACGCGGCCTATGCCGGCACGCTCGACTTCGACCTCGGCGCCGTCGTCCCGCAGGTGGCGCTGCCGCACCGCGTGGACGGCGTGATCGACCTCGCCCAGGCGCCGGCGACCCGCGTCGACATGGTCTACCTCGGCACCTGCACGGGCGGGCGCAGCAAGGACTACCGCGAGGCGCTGGACGTGCTGCGCGCCGGCGGCGGTGTGGCGCCCGGCGTGCGGCTGGTGGTGACGCCGGCCTCCGAGACGGTGCGCGCCGAGCTGGCGGGCAGCGGCATGCTGGCCGAGTTCGAGGCGCTCGGCGCGCAGATCCAGCCGCCCGGCTGCGGCGCGTGCTGCGGCACCTGCGGCAGCATTCCCGCCGACGGCATGCGCGTGATCTCCACCGCCAACCGCAATTTCAAGGGGCGCATGGGCAACCGGCAGTCGGAGATCTTCCTGGCGTCGCCGCGCGCGTGCGCGGGCGCGGCCGTCACCGGCCACCTGGTGGACCCGCGCGACCTCGCGCCGTGAGGCCCAGGTGCGGCCCCCGATGCCAGCCATGCAGTGAACGCAGCAGCAAACCGAGCAGCAAACCGAGCAGCAGACGATGCAGCAGATAGCGCAACAACAGCAGCAGCAAGAACAGCAGCAATCGCGGCGGTCGCCGGACGGCGCCGAGCGCATCCACGGCCGCGCGCGCCTGCTCGGCGACGACATCAACACCGACTACCTGATCGCCTCCAGCCGCAAGAAGGACAGCCTCGATCCGCGGGTGCTGCGCCGCTACCTGCTGGAAGACCTCGATCCGGCCTTCGCCGCCAGCGTCGCCGATGGCGACATCCTGGTGGCCGGCCACAACTTCGGCTGCGGCTCCGCGATGGAAGTCGCGGTCACGGTGGTGCTGGCCGCGGGCATCCGCGTGGTGGTGGCGCGCAGCTTCGCGCGCACCTACTGGCGCAACGCCATCAACAACGGCCTGCTGCTGATCACCGCCGATACCGCGGGCATTGCCGAAGGCGATGCCCTGGCGCTGCGCCTGGACGGCGCCAGCGCCGAGCTGCTGGTCGGCTCTCCGGCGCATGCAGCGCACGCGGCGCCGGCGCGGCGCATCGCGTGCGAGCCCGTGCCAGACATCGTGCTGACCATCCGCGCGGCCGGCGGGCTGGTGCCGTACCTGCGCCACCACCGCAAGCTGGCCTGAGCCCGCCCCGAACCCCGAACCCCGAACCTCGATCGCCCTCTCAACCTGGAACCGCCCGCATCATGACTTTCATTGCCGCCCGCCTCAACCGCATCAAACCGTCGCCGAGCTCGATGGCCGGACAACGCGCGCGTGAACTGCGCGCCGCCGGCCGCGACATCGTCGGCCTGACCTCCGGCGAGCCCGACTTCGACACGCCCCAGCATGTCTGCGAAGCCGCCACGCGCGCGATGGCCGCCTCGCGCACCAAGTACACCGACGTGGGCGGCACGCCCGAGCTGAAGGCGGCCATCGCCGCCAAGTTCCGCCGCGACAACAACCTCGACTACGCCGCCAGCGAGATCATCGTCGGCACCGGCGGCAAGCAGATCATCTTCAACGCGCTGATGTGCACGGTGGACACGGGCGTGGAGGTCATCGTCCCGGCGCCGTACTGGGTGTCGTACCCGGACATCGTGCTGCTGGCCGACGGCACGCCGGTGTTCGTGCCGTGCCCGCCCGAGAGCGGCTTCAAGCTGCGCCCGGAGGACCTGGAGCGCGCCATCACGCCGCGCACGCGCTGGCTGGTGCTCAACGCGCCCAACAACCCCAGCGGCGCCGCCTACACCCATGCCGAGCTCAAGGCGCTGGCCGAGGTGCTGATGCGCCATCCGCACGTGTGGGTGATGACCGACGACATCTACGAGCACATCCTCTACGACGGCCGCAAGTTCTGCACCATCGCCGAGGTCGAGCCGGCCCTGAAGGCGCGCACGCTGACCATCAACGGCGTCTCCAAGGCGTATGCGATGACCGGCTGGCGCATCGGCTACGGTGGCGCGCCGGCTGAGCTGGTCAAGGCGATGGTCAAGCTGCAGTCGCAGAGCACGTCGAACCCGTCTTCGATCAGCCAGGCCGCCGCGCTCGAGGCGCTGAACGGCCCGCAGGATTTCATCGCCGAGCGCACGCGCATCTTCCAGTCGCGGCGCGACATGGTGGTGGCCGAGCTGTCCAGCATGCCGGGCATCACCTGCCACTCGCCCGAAGGCGCGTTCTACGTCTATCCGTCGTGCGCGGGCGTGATCGGCAAGCGCACGCCGGAGGGCAAGGTCATCGAGACCGACAACGATTTCGTGCTCTACCTGCTGGAGTCGCAGAACCTGGCCGTGCTGCAGGGCGCCGCGTATGGCATGTCGCCGTTCTTCCGCATCTCGTTCGCCACCTCCGAGGCGCAGCTGCGCGAAGGCATGCGCCGCCTGCGCGCGGCCTGCGAGGCGCTGCGCTGATCCGCCCCGGCCCAACCGAAAACCGAACCTGGAGACGCCCATGAGCACCGAATCCCAACCCGTCCAGTGGCCCGCCGGCTACCGCATCAACCCGCGCGCGGCCGGCCCCGCGGCCGACCTCGTGGCGGCCTTCCGCGACATGCCGGTGGCCGCCGTGGGCGACGCCATGAGCCGCAACGTGGGCGCCATCGGCCTGCGCCAGTACCACGCGCGGCTCGATACCGTGCTGTGCGGCCCGGCCGTCACGGTGCGCGTGCGGCCCGGCGACAACCTGATGATCCACAAGGCGCTGATGATGGTGGAGGCCGGCGACGTGCTGGTCATCGACGGCGGCGGCGACGTGACGCAGGCGCTGGTCGGCGGCCTGATGCGCACCACCTGCGTGGCCCGCAAGCTCGGCGGCCTGGTGATCGACGGCGCCGTGCGCGACCTGTGCGAGTGGGCCGAGGAGGGCATGCCGATCTTCGCCAGGGGCCACACCCACCGCGGCCCGAGCAAGGACGGCCCGGGCGAGATCAACGTGCCGGTGTCGTGCGCCGGGCTGGTGGTGATGCCGGGCGACCTCGTGATCGGCGACGCCGACGGCGTGATCGCGGTGCCGGCGGCCGAGGCGGCCGACGTACTGCGCAGGACCCGCGCCCACCTGGAGAAGGAAGCGCAGATCCGCGAATCCAACCGCACCGGCACCGCCGACCGCGAGCGCTTCGACGCCGTGCTGCGGGCCAAGGGCCTGCCGGTCTGAACGGCCACGCCCGCGCATGCCTGGCCGGCGGGCCGGGCATGCGCGGGCGCGCGGCGGCCGCCGGAAAGCACAAAGCCCGCGCGGCGTGAACCGTGCGGGCTTTGCTGGAATCCTGGTTGCGGGGGCAGGACTTGAACCTGCGACCTTCGGGTTATGAGCCCGACGAGCTGCCAACTGCTCCACCCCGCGAAACGAAATATACCCGGATTGATGCGTAATGGAAAGTCCTGATTGGATTTTCTTTTTCCATTGTCGGTGGGAGCCGGGTGCTCGATACGGGGCTGGGTGGTGGAAAGATCGCGCAAGTTTGCGCATCTTCGTGCTATGAAGTGGGAAAAACCGTATTCACGGCCATCCTCTGACGTGATCGGAGCGGCGCCGGCGGGGCTTCGCATCGTTCCTGCCGGCGCAATAATGCCGGCGGCCCGGCGGCGTGCCGGGAGGCATGGGCGCGCGGAACGGCCCGGGAAGTCGTCAGCCGGTGCTGCCGTCCGCCTTCTGCGCCGGTGCCAGCGTGAAGCGCGCGGACAGGTCGGCTTCGTCGCTCAGCGGGTCCTGGGGCTGCACGATGCCCTTGGCGCTGAGCTTGGTCAGGGTGCGCGCGGCCTGGATCGGGCTGACGCCCGCGGCTTTGGCGACCTGGTATGCATCCATCGGGGTGCCCGCTTTCTGCAGGGCGTCGAGTACTGCCTGGCGGGTGTCGTGATTGTTGTTCATTTCCGGGCGCGGGTTGGATGTGGTCAGACTAGACGGAGTGGGGCGCGCGCGCAACCCCGGGTTCTCGCCAATCGCGCCGCTTGAAGCGCCGCGGCCATCGCCGCCGTTGCCTTTCGCGCCCGCCGTCTTGCCCACTTTGCCGCGCGCGGCCGGCCGCCGGCGCCGCGCCGCGGTTGCGCCACGGTTGCGCCGGCGGCCCGGCACGTCAGAATAGAGGGTCTGACGAGAAGTCGCACCGCACGCACCATGACGCAAACACTCCTGCTGATCGACGGCCTGAACATCCTGCGCCGCGTCTACGAGGCCAACCCGGCGCAAGACATCCCGGCCAAGGTCGAGGGCGCGGTGATCTCGGCGCTGGCCTCGTTCCGGCGCGCGCTCGCCGAGTGCCGCACCACGCATGCGCTGGCGGCGTTCGACACCGGCGGCAAGACCTGGCGCCACGAGCTTTATCCGCCGTACCGCCAGCACCGCAAGCCGATGGACCCGGAGCTGGCCGAGGTGATCCCGGATTTCCGCCTGACGCTGACCGAGGTGCTGGGCCTGCAGACCGTCGCCATCGATGGCTTCGAGGCCGACGACATCATCGGCACCGCCTATTACCGCTGGACCGCCGCCAAGGACGGCGCGGCGATCCCGGTGAGCACCGACAAGGACGTGCTCCAGCTGATCGCCGACGGCGCCGTGGTGCGCAACCACTTCGCCACCGCGAAGAACGGCGAGCGCGCGTGGTTCGACGAGTCCTACGTGATGGACAAGTTCGGCGTGGCCAGCCACCAGCTGGCGGACTACCTGGCCCTGCTGGGGGACAGCTCGGACGACATTCCCGGCGTCGAGAAGATCGGCGCCAAGACCGCCGCGCGGCTGCTGGGGCAGTACGGCGACCTCGAAGGCGTGCTCGCCAACGCGGCCGGGGAGAAGGGCGTGATCGGCAAGAACCTGGCCGAGCAGGCCCATCTGGCGCGGCTGTCGCGCCAGCTGCTGTCGCTCAGGACCGATGCGCAGCTCGGGCTGACGTGGAACATGCTGCGGCTGCCCGAGCCGGCCTAGGCGCGGGCGCGAGGGCGGTGGCAGTGCTTCAGTACGCCGCCGAGGGCCCGCCGGCCGGCGCGGCGGCGCCGGTGAATTCCGCGGCCAGCCTGCGCGCGGCGTTGGCATAGACCAGCACGTCCACCCCGGTGGCGACGAAGGTGCAGCCCAGTTCCAGGTAGCGGCGCGCGAGGCCGTTGTCGGAGGTCAGCGTGCCGGCCGCCTTGCCGCTGGCGACGATGGTGCGCATGGCGCCCTCGATGGCGGCCTGCACCTCGGGGTGGCCGGGGTTGCCGCGGTGGCCCATCGACGCGGCCAGGTCCGCCGGGCCGATGAACACG
Source organism: Cupriavidus sp. FW216-B1 (assembly GCF_058789195.1). NCBI lineage: Bacteria > Pseudomonadati > Pseudomonadota > Betaproteobacteria > Burkholderiales > Burkholderiaceae > Cupriavidus > Cupriavidus sp. FW216-B1. Next base: position 284,000 of record NZ_JBYTEL010000007.1, read on the forward strand.
CCGTCCACGCCGTCCACCGCGCAGATCGCTTCCAGGTTCTGCAGCGCCGTCGCCGTCTCGGCCTGCACCAGCAGGCAGATTTCGTCGTCGGCCACCGCCAGGTAGTCGGCGCGCGCGTTCCAGCGCGAGGCGCGCGCAATCGCGCTGCCCACGCCGCGGATGCCGTGCGGCGGATAGCGCGTGGCGGCCACCAGCGCGGCGGCCTGTGCGGCGGTGTCCACCATCGGCACCAGCAGGCTCCTGGCGCCGATGTCCAGCAACTGCTTGATCAGCGGCGCTTCGCCGGCCACCGCGCGCACCACCGGCTGCGACGGGTAGGGCGCGACGGCCTGGAGCGCGTGCAGGATGCCGCCGAGCTCGTTGGGCGCGTGCTCGCCGTCGATCAGCAGCCAGTCGAAGCCGGCGGTGGCCGAGACTTCCGCCAGGTAGGGCGAGGCCATCGAGACCCAGAGGCCGATCTGCGGCTTGCCGGCCGACAGCGCGGCCTTGAAGGGATTGTTTGCGGGCATGGGGGTCTCCGGGTTTGCCGTTGTGGTCTGTCGTGCGCGGGCGCCGCGTGGCGCGGCGGAACCTGCCGAATATACGGGCAGCCGGTGGCGCGGTCCAGATGCCCGCGTCCCGGCATGTTCGCGCGGCGCCTGCGGCTACGGCTGGCTCGCCGGCGGCTTGACGAACTTCAGCGTCATGCGGTCGGACTCGCCGATGGCGAGGAAGGCGGCGCGGTCGCGCTCGCCGCCGCGCAGCGTGGGCGGCAGCGACCACACGCCGTCCGGGTGGTCGTGGCCGTCGCGCGGGTTGGCGTTGATCTCGCTGCGGCCGGCCAGCGCGAAGCCGGCCGCGCGCGCGTGGTCGATCACGTAGTCCTCGGTGACGTAGCCGGTGGCGATCATCTGGTCCAGCGAGGTGCCCGGCGTGGCGCGGTGTTCTTCCACGCCGAGCACGCCGCCCGGCTTGAGCACCGCGTAGAAGGCGCGCAGGCTGTCGTCCAGGTGGCCGTCCTGGATCCAGTTGTGGATGTTGCGGAAGGTCAGCACGAGGTCGGCGCTGCCGGGCGGGGCGAAATCGGCGGGCTGGCGCAGTGGCAGCGTGCCGACCACCACCTTGCCGTAGCTGGCCGGGTCGCGCGCCAGCTTCTGCGCGTAGTTGGCGCGCGCCTTCGCGCTTTCCTCGCCGGCCGCGCCCGCGTCGTAGTGCGCGGCGTAGAGCTTGCCGCGCTCGCGCAGCAGCGGCGCCAGGATCTCCGTGTACCAGCCGCCGCCGGGCGCGATCTCCACCACGGTCTGGCCCGGCGCGAGGCCGAAGAAGCGCAGCGTCTGCAGCGGGTGGCGGTAGGCGTCGCGCGCCTTGTTGGCGGCGCTGCGCTGCGGGCCGGCGATGGCCGCGGCCAGCGCGGCCTCGTCGTTGCCGGCCTGGGCGCCCGCCGCGGTGGCGGCCAGGGCGAGCGTGCCGGCGCAGGCCAGCAGCAGGGCGCGCCGCGCGAGGCGGTGCGGTGAAGACTTCGGGGTCATGGCGTCCTTTGCCGGTGTGAGGGGGCGGTGGCGGCACATCGCGCGCCGCCGCGGGCCGGACTCGAATCTGGACTCGGCGCCGCCGCCTGTCAAGCCGGCGCGCCGGCGTGCCGCCGCCGTCTTTGGAAATGCGTTTTTATTCGTTTTCAATCTCCGCGCCCGCTTTCATAGTGCAGACGTGATGGCTATAGGCGGTTGCCGGCCACCGGAAACCGTGCCACGGGCGCGGATGACAGGCGAGCAGCGTGCCGGCGCAACGCACGGCCCGCGCGCCACAAGGAGAACACGACACATGACGACTGCATTGGAAAACCAGACCAGCCATGCCGTGCTGGAAGCCGCGCGCGGCGTGGCACGTTCGTCCGGCCTGCCCTACGCGGGCCGCGTGACGCCGCAGCAGGCCTGGGCGCTGTTCAGCGCGGGCGACGCCGTGCTGGTGGACGTGCGCACGGCCGAGGAGCGCAAGTTCGTCGGCTACGTGCCGGACAGCGTGCACGTGCCCTGGGCCACCGGCACCAGCCTGACCCGCAATCCGCGCTTCGTGCGCGAGCTGGAAGCCAAGACCGGCAAGGACGCCGTGGTGCTGCTGCTGTGCCGCAGCGGCAACCGCTCCGCGCTGGCCGCCGAGGCCGCCGCCAAGGCGGGGCTGGCCAATGTGTTCAACGTGCTGGAAGGCTTCGAGGGCGACCTCGACGAGCGGCAGCGGCGCGGCCGCAGCGGCGGCTGGCGCTTCCACGACCTGCCCTGGGTGCAGGACTAGCCGGGGCGGGCAGGGGCCGGGCATGCCCGGCCACGCCGCGCGGGACGGCGGCGCAGCGACAGAGCGCCAGAACGTTAGAGCGACAGAGCGACAGAGCGACAGAACAACACAACGCAGAACGGGGAGCATCACAGTGGCTGACTTCGAGATCGGCGGGATCGTGCTCGCCTTGCAGCAGGTGCGCCAGCATTGGCGCGAGGGCCAGCAGCGGCTGCTGGAGCCGGGCGGGCGCGACCTGCCTTCGCGCGATGCGCTGGCGCAGGTGGTGGCCGCGCTCAAGGGCGTGCTGTTCCCGATGCGGCTGGGGCCGCCGGACCTGCGCCAGGAAAGCGAGAACCTGTACGTGGCGCACTCGCTCGACGCCGCGCTGCACGGCCTGCTGGCCCAGGCCCGGCTCGAGCTGCACTACGCCGCGCGCCACGGCGAGCGCGACGAGGCCGGCGAGCGGGCGCGGGCGCTGGCCGCGGTGCGCGAGTTCGCGGACCGCCTGCCGCGCATCCGCGAGCTGCTCGACAGCGACGTGCTGGCCGCCTTCCACGGCGACCCCGCCGCCGGCAGCGTGGACGAGGTGCTGCTGTGCTATCCCGGCATCCTCGCCATGATCCACCACCGCATCGCCCATGCGCTGTACGGGCTGGGGCTGCCGCTGCTGGCCCGCATCGTGGCCGAGCTGGCGCATGCCGAGACCGGCATCGACATCCATCCCGGCGCGCGGATCGGCGGCGGTTTCTTCATCGACCACGGCACCGGCGTGGTGGTGGGCGAGACCACCATCATCGGCGAGCGCGTGCGCCTGTACCAGGCGGTCACGCTCGGCGCCAAGCGCTTTCCGCGCGACGCCACCGGCAAGCTCGAGAAGGGCCTGCTGCGCCATCCCATCGTCGAGGACGACGTGGTCATCTATGCCGGCGCCACCATCCTCGGGCGCGTCACGCTGGGGCGCGGCGCGGTGATCGGCGGCAACGTCTGGGTCACGCAGGACGTGCCGGCGGGCGCGCACGTGACGCAGGCCGTGTCCCGCAACGAGACGGCCCGCAGCGGCGGCGCGCCCGGCGAGAGCGCGCGCGGCGGCGCGCCGCTTGCCGCCGAGGGCAGCCTGCCATGACGGACCTGGTGCGGAGCCTGGGCACGGCGGTGCGCCAGTTGCGCGAGGCGCATGCGTGGTCGCAGGAGGAACTGGCCGAGCATGCGGGCCTGAACCGCTCCTACATCGGCGAGATCGAGCGCGGCAGCGCCGTCGCCTCCATCGTCACCGTGGAGAAGCTGGCCGCGGCGCTGGGCGTGCCGATCTCCTGGCTGCTGCGCCCGCCCGGCGCCGCCGCGCAGTCCGGCACGGCGGCGGCCGAGCGCTGAGCGCGCGCCGCCGCGAAAGCCGCCGCGGCGCGGCCCGCGATGGCCGTTGGCGGATTGCCGTCTATAGCATGTTGAACGGCCCGTGCCGGCTCCAGATAATCGCTGCGGTAATAAGCATTCTCGTTTTTGTCATAAGCCCCCACCCACTTTTGTCCATCAGCCACGGAGCAGCACATGTCGGTACACGGGAGCAGCCACACGGCGCTCGGCGATAACGCAGCACGGCAACTAGCCAATGCCACCAAGACCATCCCCCAGCTTGCGACCATCACGCCGCGCTGGCTGACGCACTTCCTGCAGTGGGTGCCGGTGGAAGCCGGCATCTACCGCCTGAACCAGGTGCTGGACCCCGAGTCGGTCAAGGTGGCCTGCACCCAGCGCGACGACGAGGGCAAGCTGCCGCGCACCTTCGTCAACTACGACGAGCACCCGCGCGAGTATTTCCTCAACGCGGTGAGCACCGTGCTGGACGTGCATACCCGGGTGTCGGATCTCTACAGCAGCCCGCACGACCAGATCAAGGAACAGTTGCGCCTGACCATCGAGACCATCAAGGAGCACCAGGAAGGCGAACTGATCAACAACCCCGACTACGGCCTGCTGGCCAATGTGGCCGAGGAGCAGCGCGTGTTCCCGCTGACCGGCGCGCCCACGCCGGACGACCTCGACGAGCTGCTCGCCAAGGTGTGGAAGGAACCGGCCTTCTTCCTGACCCATCCGCTGGCGATCGCCGCGTTCGGGCGCGAGTGCACGCGCCGCGGCGTGCCGCCGCCCACGGTGAGCCTGTTCGGCTCGCAGTTCATCACCTGGCGCGGCATCCCGCTGATCCCGTCGGACAAGGTGCCGGTGGCCGACGGCAAGAGCAAGATCCTGCTGCTGCGCGTGGGCGACAAGCGCCAGGGCGTGGTCGGCCTGTACCAGCCCGGCGTGGCCGGCGAGCAGGGGCCGGGCCTGTCGGTGCGCTTCATGGGCATCAACGACCAGGCGATCGCCTCGTACCTGATCTCGCTGTACTGCTCGCTGGCGGTGCATTCGCCGGACGCGCTGGCGGTTCTCGATGACGTGGAGATCGGCAAGTACCATGACTACCCTGACACCTACAAGTAATCCGGCGGCGGGTTCTCCCGCGGGCCTGCCGGGCGCGCCGTCGGTGCCGCCGGGCCTGCCCGATCCCGCCGCGCTGGCGCGGCTGGCGGGCGCGTTCTTCTCGGCGCTGCCGGGCACCTCGCCGGCCGCCGTGCAGTCGCCGCCGCTGGTGAACAACCCCGCGCCGCCGGGCTCGCCCGTGGCCGGCCCCGGCGGCACCTGCACCGGCGTGCCCGGCGCGGCCATCCCGCAAGGCCACGTGCCGGGCGCCAACCTGCTGCCGGCCGCGCCCACGCACGTGCTGTCGCTGCCCAACCGCGCGCCGTCCCTGGCGCCCACCGCGGCGGCGCAGAACGGCCTGCCGGACACGGTGGTGACGGTGGCGCCCGCGCTGGAAAGCCGCTTCGGCGGCCAGGCGCTGGGCGTGCCGCACGCGGCCGCGCCGTCGCCCCATGCTTCGGCCGCGCCCGCCTACTACTTCCTCGAAGGCGCGGGCCGCGCCCCGCACGGCGGCGCGGCGGAGCTGCGCGAGATCGCCACGTTCGGCGATCCGCTCGCGCTGCACCTGCCGCAGCAGGGGCCGGGCGCGCAGGGCTACGGACAGGACCGCGCCGGCAAGGAAGCGCTGCCGTGGGCCGCGTCGTCGGCGCGCGTGCCGTTCGACGTCAACGCCATCCGCCGCGACTTCCCGATCCTGCAGGAGCGCGTCAACGGCCGCCAGCTGGTGTGGTTCGACAACGCCGCCACCACCCACAAGCCGCAGTCGGTGATCGACCGCCTCGCGTACTTCTACGCGCACGAGAACTCCAACATCCACCGCGCCGCGCATGCGCTGGCCGGGCGCGCCACCGACGCCTACGAGGCTGCGCGCAGCAAGGTGCAGCGCTTCATCGGCGCGGCCTCGCCGGAGGAGATCGTCTTCGTGCGCGGCACCACCGAGGCCATCAACCTGATCGCCAAGACCTGGGGCGCGAAGCACGTGGGCGAGGGCGACGAGATCGTCGTCTCGCACCTGGAGCACCACGCCAACATCGTGCCGTGGCAGCAGCTTGCCGCGCAGACCGGCGCGCGGCTGCGGGTGATCCCGGTGGACGATTCGGGCCAGGTGCTGCTGGACGAATACCGCAAGCTGCTCAACGACCGCACCCGCATCGTCTCGGTGACGCAGGTCTCGAACGCGCTCGGCACCGTGGTGCCGGTCGCGGAGATCGTCGAGATGGCGCATCGCGCCGGCGCCTGCGCGCTGGTCGACGGCGCGCAGTCGGTCTCGCACATGCGCGTGGACGTGCAGGCCATCGACGCCGATTTCTTCGTGTTCTCGGGCCACAAGGTGTTCGGCCCGACCGGCATCGGCGTGGTCTACGGCAAGCGCGCGCTGCTCGAGGACATGCCGCCCTGGCAGGGCGGCGGCAACATGATTGCCGACGTGACCTTCGAGCGCACGGTGTTCCAGCCGCCGCCCAACCGCTTCGAGGCCGGCACCGGCAACATCGCCGACGCGGTGGGGCTGGGCGCCGCGCTGGACTACGTGGAGCGGGTCGGCATCGAGAACATCGCCCGCTACGAGCACGACCTGCTGGAGTACGCCACCCATCTGCTGCAGCCCATTCCGGGCGTGCGGCTGGTGGGCACGGCGCGCGACAAGGCCAGCGTGCTGTCGTTCGTGCTCAAGGGCTACGAGACCGAAGAGGTGGGGCAGGCACTCAACGAGGAAGGCATCGCGGTGCGCTCCGGGCATCACTGCGCGCAGCCGATCCTGCGGCGCTTCGGGCTGGAAGCCACGGTGCGGCCTTCGCTGGCCTTCTACAACACCACGGAGGAGGTCGACCGGCTGATTTCGGTGGTCAGGCGCCTGTCCGGGCGGCGCTGAAGCCGGCGCAAGTGGAGACCAGCCGCTGAAAACGCAGGCACAACGGCCGCGAAACCCGCATAAAACCATGACATCGGGCATGAATTGGCACGCGGCCTGCGTTTTCTCCTAAAATCCGCTATCTTCTCACCTTGAATCGGCGCGCCTTCCTGCCTTCGGACCGGAGCCGCCTTGTTGAACGCAACCGGCACGCTTCCCGCCCGCCACTGGCACCAGGCCCCCCGACGCCGGCGCAATACAGCGCTTTCCAGCGCTTTTTTCATGAGCAATCTGAACCAGCAAAGCATCCTTTCCGTCCATCACTGGACCGACACGCTCTTTAGTTTCACCTGCACCCGCGACCCCGGTTTCCGCTTCGAGAACGGCCAGTTCGCGATGGTCGGCCTGGAAGTCAACGGCCGCCCGCTGCTGCGCGCCTACAGCATCGCCAGCGCCAACTACGAGGAAACGCTGGAGTTCTTCAGCATCAAGGTGCCCGACGGCCCGCTGACCTCCCGCCTGCAGCATCTGCGCGAAGGCGACCAGATCTTCGTCGGCAAGAAGCCCACCGGCACGCTGCTGGTCGACAACCTGCTGCCCGGCAAGACCCTGTGGCTGCTGGCCACCGGCACCGGCCTGGCGCCGTTCCTGTCGATCATCCGCGACCCGGAAGTGTATGACCGCTACGACAAGATCGTGCTGACCCATACCTGCCGCTTCGTCGAGGAGCTGGCCTACCGCGAGCTGATCCAGGAACACCTGCCCCAGCACGAGTACCTGGGCGAGCTGGTGCGCGAGAAACTGGTGTATTTCCCCACCGTGACGCGCGAAGAGTTCGACAACAAGGGCCGCATCACCGACCTGATCGCCTCCGGCGAGCTGTTCGAGCGCCTGGACGTGCCCCCGTTCTCGCTCGAGAACGACCGCATCATGCTGTGCGGCAGCCCCGACATGCTCAAGGACGTGCGCAACATCCTGATCGAGCGCCAGTTCACCGAAGGCAACATGAGCCATCCCGGCCACTTTGTGCTGGAAAAGGCCTTCGTCGACTGAGGCTCGCGCCGGCGGCGGCGCGATGCCGCCACCGCTTGCCAGCCTGACTCGCCCGTTCGCGGCGCGTTCCTGCCGGCGGCCCTAGCCGCCCTGCTGGCGGGACATCACCCAGAAATGCACGCCCAGGGTGGTCAGGAAGACACCCGCCAGTTGCAGCCAGCCCGTCTCCGTTCCCAGCGCCAGGCCCAGCCCCGCCACCGTGGCGGCGGCGCCCGCGCGGCCGCGCCATCCTTCATGCCATTCGCCGCGCCGCGTCCCGGCCTGCCGGTCCGCCCGCGCGCGCGCCGGCTCCCTGACTCGTTCCATCGTGACTCCCGCCGTGCCGGCGGGGCTGCCATGCCCCGCGCCCGCGCAGGCTAACGCGCGGGCGCGCGGGCGCGCAAAGAAGAAAACCGCTTGTGGATATGCGGCCAGGGATGCGGCCAGGGATGCGGTCGGCATGCGGCCGGCGCCATCGGCCGCCACGGCGTGAACCGCATATTCACCGTCGTTCTTATTCGTTAAGAACCGCGCCCGCGCGGCGTATGTTCATGGCTTGTCCGCGCGGCGCGGGCGCGTTGCGCGCCGCCGCCGCATCCGCAAACCAGCAACAGGGGAGTCTTCGATGAGCGTGGAAATCATTGGCATGATCCAGACCCAGAAGCAGTCGGAGATCCATCCGGCCAGCGGGCCGGCGGTGGATCGCGATTACGTGCGCGCGTTCGCGCAGGCGCACGAGCAGGGCGGCTTCGACCGCGTGCTGGTGCCGCACCATTCCACCGGCCCCTCGGCCACGCTCGCCATCTCCTACGCGGCGGCCGTGACCGAGCGCGTGCATTTCATGCTGGCGCACCGCCCCGGCTTCACCGCGCCGACGCTGGCCGCGCGGCAGATCGCCACGCTCGACCAGTTCAGCGGCGGCCGGCTCGGCGTGCACTTCATCTCGGGCGGCTCGGATGCGGAGCAGCAGCGCGATGGCGATTTCCTCAACCACGACGAGCGCTACGCGCGCACCGACGAGTACCTCGGCATCCTGCGGCGCATCTGGACCGAGGACAAGCCGTTCGACCACGAGGGCAAGTACTACCGCTTCACGCAGGGCTTCTCCGAGGTCAAGCCGGCCCAGCGCCCGCACGTGCCGGTCTTCTTCGGCGGCGCGTCGCAGGTCGCCATCGAGGTCGCCGGGCGCCATGCCGACGTGTACGCGCTGTGGGGCGAATCGCTCGACCAGGTGCGCGAGCTCACCGCGCGCGTGCGCGCCGAGGCGGCGAGGAACGGGCGGCAGGTGCGCTTCTCGGTGTCGTTCCGCCCGATCCTGGCGGCCACCGAGGCGCAGGCCTGGGCGCGCGCCGAGCGCATCCTGGCGCGGACGCGCCACCTGCGCGAGGTGGCCGGCCTGGCGCCGGGCGGCCCGCAGCAGAGCGAAGGCGCGCGCCGCCTGCTGGCCGCGGCCGACCAGGGCGCGCGCGTGGACAAGCGCCTGTGGACCGAGATCGCGAAGCTGACCGGCGCGCGCTCCAACTCCACCGCGCTGGTCGGCACGCCGGAGCAGGTGGCCGACGCGCTGCTGGACTACTACGACCTCGGCGTCACCACCTTCCTGATCCGCGGCTTCGATCCGCTGGAAGACGCGGTGGACTACGGCCGCGAACTGATCCCGCGCGTGCGCGCACTGGTGGCGCAGCGCGAAGCCGGCCGCAAGGCGGCATGAACACGATGACGCGGAGGATGGCACGGCAGATGGCACAGCAGACGGAGACGGCGAAGCAGGACATGACGGCATCCAGGCGGCGATTCCTGCGCTACGGTGTGGCCGCGGGCGCGGCGGCGGCCAGCGGCGCGCTGCCGTTCGCGGCGCGCGCGCAGGCGCGCCCGGTGCTCAAGGCCGGCGACCAGAAGGGCGGGCTGCGCGCCCTGCTGGAGAACGCCGGCGAGCTCAAGAACCTGTCCTACGACATCCAGTGGACCGAGTTCCCGGCCGCCGCGCCGCTGGCCGAGGCGCTCAACGCGGGCGCGGTGGACTCCGGCCCGATCGGCGACGCGCCGGCCATCTTCGCGCTGGCCGCCGGCACGCCCATCAAGATCATCGGCGCCAACCGCTCGGACCCGTTCGGCACCGCGGTGCTGGTGCGCGCGGATTCGCCGTGGAAAAGCGCGGCCGACCTGCGCGGCAAGAACATCGGCACCAACCGCGGCTCCATCGGCCACTTCGTCACGCTCAAGGCGCTGGAGTCGGCCGGGCTGAAGCCCGAGGACGCCAACATCCGCTTCCTGCCGCCGGCCGACGCCAAGCTCGCGCTGGTCAACGGCTCGATCGACGCCTGGGCGACCTGGGAACCCTACACCGCGCTGGCCGAGACCAGCGGCCACGCGCGCGTGCTGGTCAGCGGCCGCGGCCTGTGGTCGGGCCTGAGCTACCTGGCCGCCACCGACAGCGCGCTGGCCACCAAGCGCGAGGTGCTGCGCGACTTCCTGCAGCGCGCGGCGCGCGCGCAGGTATGGTCGTACCAGCACGTGGACAGCTATTCCGCGGCGCTGGCGCGCATCATCGGCATTCCGCCCGAGGCCGCGCGGCTGCAGTTCGAGCGGCGCCGCACGCAGTGGCGCAACATCGATGCCGCGCTGATCGCCGAGCAGCAGCGCACCGCCGACTTCTATCTCAAGGCCGGCCTGCTCAAGCAGCGGCTGGACGTGCGCACCACGTTCGACACGGGCTTCCCGCTGGCGGCGTAGGCGGCGTAGGCGGCGCGGGGCGGGGCCTGGTCACAAGGACAGGTTGGCCGCGCGGATGACGCCGCCCCAGCGCTTCACGTCGCTGGCGCCCACGCGCGCCAGCTCCGCGCTCGAGCCGTACTTCGGCGTGTAGCCGTTCTGCGCCATCTTCGCGGTGAAGTCCTTGTCCTTCAGCACCTCGGCGACGGCGCGGTCGACCGCGTCGATCATCGGCTTCGCGGTGCCCTTCGGCGCGAACAGGCCGAACCAGTTGTTGACGTCGTAGCCCGGGATGCCGGCCTCGACCAGCGTCGGCAGCTGTTCCAGCGCGGGCATGCGCTGCGTCGACGCTACCGCCATCGCGCGCACCTTGCCGCTGTTGATGAGCGGCAGCGACGACGGAATGCTGTCGAACATGAACGACACCGTGCCCGAGAGCAGGTCCGTGACCGCCTGCGACGAACCCTTGTAGGGGATGTTGTTGAGCTTCACGTTGAGCTTCTGCCCGAGCAGGATGCCTTCGAGGTGCGACAGCGTGCCGAAGCCCGAGGCATAGTCCACCTTGCCGCTGCGGCTGTTCAGCCACGCGGCGAATTCCTTGAAGTCCCTGGCCGGCACCGACGGGTGCACCACCAGCACGTGCGGGGCGCTCGCCATCAGCGCGACCGGCTCGAGGTCGCGCACCACGTCGTAGCGCGCGTTCTTGTTGAGCAGCGTGCCGATGATCTGCGTGGTCAGCGCGCACAGGTAGATCGTGTTGCCGTCGGGCGCGGCCTGCGCCGCCGCGTTGAGGCCGATCATGCCGCCCGCGCCGGCGCGGTTGTCGACGACGATGGTGCGGTTCAGGAGCTGGCCGAGCTTCTGCCCCAGCATGCGCGCGAGGATGTCGGCCGAGCCGCCGGGCGGATAGGCCACGATCAGGCGCAGCGGCCCGGTGTTGTCGCTCTGTGCCCATGCCGTGCCGGCGGGCGCCGCGCCCAGCCCCGCGGCCAGCAGCGCGCCCGCGCCGATGCGGCGCAGCGCTCGCCGCCTGCGGGCGAGGCGGGTGGGGCAGGATTCGGACACGGCGTGGTGCATTGGCTTGGCTCCTATGGCAGAGGACATGACGGGACGATGCGCGCCGCGCGCTCCGTGGCGCGCGGTCGGTGATCAATGATCGTCGCATCGGTGGCCGGCGCAAATACGTGTTTCGCGAGCGTGGCATCGTCAACCGCGAGTGCACCGCAATGGTGACGCGCGCGATGACGTGCCTGTTGGCGTGTCCTGTGGCGCTTGGTAGGAACCCGGATTGACGGCGGCCCGCACATCGTCGGATCGTGCAGCCATTCGCACGGCGTCACCTCCCACGGAGCCCGGGCACGGACCTTGCTCCGTGTTCGCCCAACATGAACCTGCCAGTCAAGCCCACCCATACCCAGACCGATGCCGCCAGGCCGCCGGGCCAATGCCGGCCGGCCGCGCGCGGCCGGCATCACGGCGGTCTGGTGTCGCGCCTCGACCTCGTTACGCTGAAGCTGTTCGTGGCGATCGTCGAGGAGCAGAGCATCAACCGCGCCGCCGAGCGGGAATTCATCGCGCCCTCGGCCGTCAGCAAGCGCATCGCCGACCTGGAGCATGCCACGCAGACGCAACTGCTCATCCGCCATCGCAAGGGCGTGGAGCCGACCGTGGCGGGGCTGGCCATGCTCAACCACGCGCGCACCATGCTGCGCAATCTCGCCGAGCTCGAGAGCGAGATGTTCGACTACGCCGACGGCGTGCGCGGCAACGTGCGCATGCTGGCGAGCGAGTCGGCGCTGTTCGGTTATTTCCCCGACGCGCTGAAGACCTTCACCGGGCTGTATCCGGAGATCCGCATCGACCTGGCCGCGGCCACCAGCGCGGCGTCGGTGCAGGCCGTCACGGACGGCGCGACGGACATCGGGATCTTCTGGGGCGACGTGCCGGCGCCGCATCTCAAGGTGGTGCCGTGCTATTCGGACCGGCTCGTCGCCGTGGTCCCGGCCGGCCATCCGCTGGCCGCGCACGAGGCGGTGCGCTACGTCGACGTGCTCGACCACGAGATGGTCGAGCAGGAGGCCACCAGCGCGCTGCAGGCGCTGCTGCTGCGCCAGGCGGCCGAGCTCGGCATCACCCCGCGCACGCACGTGCGCGTGGAGGGCTACGACGCGGTGTGCCGCATGGTGCAGGCGGGGCTCGGCGTCGGCATCGTGCCGCACAGCTACGCGGTGCGGCTGTCGCCGCAGGCCGGCGTGGTCGCGCTCGGCCTGCTGGAGAACTGGGTGGACCGGCACTACAAGGTGTGCGTGCGCGACCTGGAACAGCAGCCGGTGGCGACGCGGCTGATGTTCCAGCACCTGACCGGCGGCACCTGATCCGCCGCAAGGCCGGCGCGCCGCGCGTCAGTCCCGGCCCGCGTGGCGCCAGGCCTGGGCGCGGCGCCCCAGCAGCATCGCCAGCATCGACTGCGCGAACTTGACCAGCGCCGAGGTCAGCAGCACCATCACCGCCATCGCGCATGCCGCCGCGGTGTCGCCGGTATCGTCCATCGCCACCGCCGCCACCGAGGCGACCATGCTGAGCGGCTCGTAGAGGAAGATCACCGCCGCCACCGTCGTCATGGCATTGACGAAGAAATAGGTGGCGATGTCGAGGATGGCGGGCAGGCAGATCGGCACCGTGACGCGGCGGAAGGTGGTCCAGAACGGCACGCCGAGCGAGGCCGAGGCCGCCTCGAACTCGCCGTCGATCTGCTGCAGCGCGGTCAGCGCGGTGAGATGCGGCACCGTGTAGTAATGGGCCACGCAGCACATCGTCATGAGCCACAGGCTGCTCTTGATGGCCGACAGCGGATTGGCGGGGTCGTTGAAGAAGAACACGAAGCCCAGCCCCAGCACCAGCCCGGGCACCGCCAGCGGCAGCATCGCCAGGAAATGCAGCAACTGGCGCAGCGCGCGGAAGGCCTTGATCTTGCCGACCAGGTACGCGCCGCCGAAGGCCAGCACCGTGCCCGCCGCCGCGGTCCAGGCCGCGACCGCCAGGCTGTTGTAGTAGGCGCCCCAGCCCAGGCTGTCGTAGGCGGCGAAATCGTAGCTGCCCAGCGCCAGGCTCAGGTCGTAGGGCCAGAGCTTGACCAGCGAGGCGAACACCGCGGTGCCGACGATGGACAGGATCGCCAGCGCCACCACCACCGCGAACGCGCCCATGACGCCGTCGAACAGCGGGCGCGCCTCGGGCCGGTACAGCACCGAGCGCGCGTTCAGCAGCGCGCGCTGGCGGCGGCGCACGACGGCGTCGATCACGAACGAGAGCACGGCCGGCACCAGCAGCACCACGCCCACCACCGCGCCCATCTGGAAGTTCTGCTGCCCGATGATCTGCTTGTAGATGTCGATCGCCAGCACGTTGAACTGCCCGCCGATGACCTTGGCGATGCCGAAGTCCGTGACCGAGAGCGTCACGATCACGAACGCCGCGCTGATCAGGCCGTAGCGCGCCGACGGCAGCGTGATGGTGAGGAACGCGCGCAGCGGCCGGGTGTTCAGCGAGCGCGCGACCTCGTACATGCGCGCGTCGGACAGGCCCAGCGCGGTGGCGAGGATCAGCACCGCGTGCGGGAAGCAGTAGAACACCTGCGCGGCGACGATGCCGATGAGCCCGTACACCGGATGGCCACCCAGCCAGGACTTGAGATAGCCCTGGTTGCCGAACATGTAGGTCAGCGCGATCGCCGGCAGCAGCGACGGCGCCAGCAGCGGCAGCAGCGAGATGCCCTTGAACAGCGCCTTGCACGGCAGCCGGCTGCGCACCAGCGCCAGCGCGTACAGGAACGCGAGCGGCAGCGTGATGGCGGTGGTCAGCGCGCACACGATCAGCGTGTTGCCGAGCGAGGCCACCAGCCCCGGGTTGGAGACGTAGGCGGCAAAGTTCGCCAGCCCGGCGAAGCGGCCGGCGGCATCCTGCAGGCTCTTCGACAACACCGCGTAGAGCGGCATGCCGATCAGCACCAGCGCGACCGCGCACAGCAGCGCCAGCAGCAGCCCGGCGACGGCCCGCTCCGGGAGGCCGCGCGGGCGCGGCCGGGCGCGCGCGGCCGGCGCCGCGCCGTCGAGTCGTGAGGCGAACGTCATGCCGGCTCTCCCGCGGGAAACAGGTGCAGGTGCTCGGGCCGGATCGCCACGCGCAGGTGCTGGCCGGCGTGCAGGCCCAGCGTGCGGGCGTCGTCGCTGGAGAAATCGGCCATCACCGGCACGTCGCCGAGCTGCGGGCACGCCAGCGTGGCGCGCCACGTCGCGCCGAGGAACTCGACCTGCGCGACGCGCGCGCCGCAGCTGTTGGGCGCGTCCTCGCCCAGGCCGCGGAAACACACCTCCTCGGGGCGGAAGCCGAGCGTGACCGGCTCGCCCTCGCGCGCGCCCGGCCGCGGCGGCAGGCGCAGCACGGTCTGCCCGGCCAGCGCCTGCGCGTCGCCGGTGCGCCGCGCCGGCAGGAAGTTCATCTTGCCGACGAAATCCGCGACGAAGCGCGAGGCCGGGTGGCGGTAGATTTCCGCCGGGGTGCCGATCTGCTCGATCGCGCCGTGGTTCATGACCACGATGCGGTCGGCCATCGTCAGCGCCTCTTCCTGGTCGTGCGTGACCATGATGGTGGTCAGGCGCAGCGCGGCCTGCAGCTGCTTGATCTGCTGGCGCAGGTGCACCCGCACCTTGGCGTCGAGCGCGGACAGCGGCTCGTCGAGCAGCAGGATGCCCGGCGAAGGCGCCAGCGCCCGCGCCAGCGCGATGCGCTGCTGCTGACCGCCCGACAGCTGGCCCGGGTGCTTGCCGCCGATGCCGGGCAGGCCGACCAGCGCCAGCAGCTCCTCCACGCGCCGCGCGATGTCGGCGCGCGCCATGCGCCGGTTGACCAGGCCGTAGGCGACGTTCTCGGCCACCGTCAGGTTCGGGAACAGCGCGTAGGACTGGAACAGGATGCCGACGTCGCGCGCGGCGGCCGGCAGGCGCGAGATGTCCACGCCGCGCTTGAACAGCCGCCCGCCGCTGTGCGCCTCCAGCCCGGCGATGATGCGCAGCAGGGTGGACTTGCCGCAGCCGGACGGCCCGAGGAAGCAGAGAAACTCGCCGTCGGCGACGGCCAGGTTGATGTCGTGCAGGACGTCGGTCCTGCCGAAGCGCTTGGCGATGCGCTCCAGCGAGAGCATCGGTCCGGCGGAGGCTGGGTTCATGATGCGCTCCGCTTCAGTTGGGCTTCGGCTCGGACTTGCCGTCGTAGCGCCGGGTCCATTCGTTGGTCAGCCGGGTCTGGTTCTCCACGGCCCTGGCGACGTTGTCGTCGGCCATCATCGCCTCGGCGTTCGGCGGATAGTTGGGCGGCACCTGGCGCACGTCCGGGTGCGAGACCACGGCCATGAACTTGTTGAACTGCTCGTTGGCCTCCCGGGTGGTCATCCAGTCCGCCACCACCTTGGCCGCCGCCAGCCTGGGCGTGCCCTTCATGATGGCGGTCGACTCGATGTCCCAGCCGAGCTTGTCCGCCGGCACGATGATGTCGATCGGCGCGCCCTTGCTCTTGAGCTGCGGCGCGGTGATGTCGGTCGAGATGCCGATCACGTATTCGCCCGTGGCCGCCAGCTTGCACGGCTTGGAGCCGCTGTGCGTGTAGAGCGCGATGTTGGCGTGCAGGCCGTCCATGTACTTCCACGCCGCGTCCTCGCCCATGCTCTGCACCCAGTGGTTGACGCCGAGATAGCCGGTCTGGCTCGAGACCGGGTTGGGCATGGTGATCTGGCCGCGGTAGATCGGCTTGGCCAGGTCCGACCACGTGACCGGGGCCGGCAGGTTGCGCTTCTTGGCCTCCACGGTGTTGAAGCAGATCATGGTCATCCACGCCTCGTTGCCGGTGTAGACGGGCGGCTTGTTGGCGGTGTCGCGAAAGCGCGGCTTGAGCTGCGCGTAGCCCTTGGGCTCGTAGGGCTGGATCAGGCCGAGCTTGTTCAGCGCCAGGATGTGCATCGACGGCACGCCCCACAGCAGGTCCGCCTTGGGCGCGTCCTTCTCCGCGATCAGGCGCGCCAGGATGATGCCGGGGCTGTCGCGCAGCCACGCGATCTGGATCTCGGGGTGCGCCTTCTCGAAGGCGGCCTTGTAGGGCGCGAGCTGCTCCTTTTCCAGCGTCGTGTACACGGTCAGCGTGGTCCTGGCCTGGGCCAGCGCGGCCGGCGCGTGGGCGGCGCCCGCGGCGGCGGCGAGGACCGAGGCGGCCAGCAGCAGGCGCGAGGCCAGTCGCGATGTGAGGCGCGACGTGAGGTGCGAAGCCAAGCGCGAAGTCAAGCGCAAGGCCGGGCGCGCGGGGCGCCGTTCGGGGGTCGGGTTCAGCATGTGCATGGCAGTGGATCCTCTGGTTTTGTACGGCGTTGGCAGGAAGGGATCGTGGTCGCGGCCGGGCGGGCCGCCGGCGTCGTTGGCCGTGTCAGTGGTCGAGCAGCGCGGCCACCACGGCGTCTCCCATCGCCGCGGTGCCGGCCAGCGTGCAGCCGGGCTCGTGGATGTCGGCGGTGCGCAGGCCGTCGGCCAGCACCCGCCGCACCGCGTCTTCCACGCGCGCGGCGGCTTCGGGCTGGCCGGCGCTGTCGCGCAGCATCATGGCGGCCGACAGGATCGAGCCGAGCGGGTTGGCGATGTCCTTGCCCGCGATGTCGGGCGCGCAGCCGTGCACGGGCTCGTACAGGCCCTTGCCCTGCGCGTTGACCGAGGCCGACGGCAGCATGCCGATCGAGCCAGTCAGCATCGAGGCCTCGTCGGACAGGATGTCGCCGAACAGGTTGCCGGTGACGATCACGTCGAACTGGCCCGGGTTGCGCGCCAGCGCCATCGCCGCCGCATCCACGTAGAGATGCGTCAGCGCGACGTCCGGGTAGTCGCGCGCCACCTCTTCCGTCACCGCGCGCCACAGCTCCATGCTTTCCAGCACGTTGGCCTTGTCCACCGAGCACAGCTTGCGCCGCCGCCGGCGCGCCGCCTCGAAGCCCGCGCGCACCACGCGCGCGATCTCGTCCTCGGTGTAGCGCATGGTGTTGATGCCCACGCGGCGGCCGTTTTCCGTCACGATGCCGCGCGGCTCGCCGAAATACAGGTCGGAGGTCAGCTCGCGCACGATCAGCAGGTCGAGGCCCTCGACGACCTCGCGCTTGAACGACGACGCGCCCGCCAGCTCGCGGAAGGCCACCACGGGCCGGTAGTTGGCGAACAGGTCCAGCGCCTTGCGCAGCGTCAGCAGCGCGTCGCCGGGGCGCAGGCCGCGCGGCAGCGTCTCGTACTGGAAGCCGCCTTCGGCGCCGAACAGCACCGCGTCGGCGCGCTGCACCGCCGCCAGCGTCTGCGCGGGCAGCGGATGCCCGGTCTGGTCGTACGCCGCGCCGCCGACCAGGCATTCGGTCAGTTCGAAGGAAAGGCCGCGGGATGCCAGCGCGCGCAGGACCTTCACCGCCTGCGCGGTCACTTCGGGTCCGATGCCGTCGCCGCCAAGTACTGCAATTTTCATGTCAAAAGGCTCGCTGTGGATTTGGGAGGTCAGGGAAAGCGGGTCTGCCGGGTCTGCTCGAAGCGGTCGATCGCGCCGGCCATCGACAGCGTCACGTCGATGTCGTCGAGGCCTTCGAGCAGGCAGTGCTTGCGGAAGGCGTCGATGTCGAAGCCACACGCGCGGCCGTCGGGCGCCGTCACCTGCTGGCGCGGCAGGTCCACGGCGATGCGCGCGCGCGGGATGGCCTCGATGCACGCGAACAGGTGCTCGACGAAGTCCGCCGGCAACACCACCGGCAGCACGCCGTTCTGGAAGCAGTTGTTGAAGAAGATGTCGCCGAAGCCCGGCGCCAGGATGGCGCGGAAGCCATAGTCGGCCAGCGTGAACACCGCATGCTCGCGCGACGAGCCGCAGCCGAAGTTGGCGCCGGCCACCAGCACCGAGGCGCCGGCGAACGCGGGCTGGTTGAGCACGAAGCCGGCGCGCGGCCGGCCCTGCGGATCGAAGCGCAGGTCGTGGAAGCAGTAGCGGCCGTAGTCTTCGCGCACCTTGTGCATGAAGCGGCCCGGCACGATCTGGTCGGTGTTGATGTCGGCCTCGCGCATCGGCGCGGCGATGCCGTGGACGTGCTCAAACGGCTGCATGGATCAGCTCCTCGCGATAGTCGGCCAGGCAGCCGTGCACGGCCGCGGCGGCGGCCATGCCGGGATTGACCAGATGGGTGCGCACGCCCGGCCCCTGCCTGCCGACGAAGTTGCGGTTGGTGGTGGAGACGCAGCGCTCGCCCGGGCGGCCGATGTCGCCGTTCACGCCGAGGCACATCGAGCAGCCCGGCGTGCCCCACTGCATGCCGGCCGCGGTGAACACGCGGTCCAGGCCCTCGGCCTCCGCCTGCGCCTTGACGAGGCCGGAGCCGGGCACCACCAGCGCCGGCACCTTCGCGCGGCGCCCGCGGACGACGCTGGCCGCGAGCCGGATGTCCTCGATGCGGCCGTTGGTGCACGAGCCGATGAAGACCCGGTCGACCGGCAGCCCGAGCAGGGCGCTGCCGGCTTCCAGCCCCATGTAGGCCAGCGCGCGGTCCACCGCGGCGCGGCGGTCCGCGTCGGCGATCTGCGCGAGCTCGGGAATGCGCTCGTCGATGCCGCAGCACTGCGACGGGTCGGTGCCCCAGGACACCAGGGGCACGATGGCGTCGGCGGCGATCGTCACGGTGCGGTCGAAGACCGCGCCGGGGTCGCCGCGCAGCGCCAGCCAGGCCGCGCTGCGGGCCGCCCACTCGGCGCCCGCGGGGGCGAAGGGCCGGCCGCGCAGATAGGCGAGGGTGGTGGCGTCGGGCGCGACCATGCCGGCGCGCGCGCCGGCCTCGATCGAGAGGTTGCACAGCGTCATGCGGCCCTCGACCGACAGCGCCTCGACCGCCGCGCCGCCATACTCGACGACGTGCCCGGCCGCGCCGCCCACGCCGACCTGGCGGATGAACGCGAGCGCCAGGTCCTTGGCGGTCACGCCCGGCGCGGGCATGCCGGTGAAGCGCGCCAGCAGCGTCTTCGGCCTGGCCTGCCACAGCGTCTGCGTGGCCAGCACGTGGCTGACCTCGCTGGCGCCGATGCCGAAGCCGAACGCGCCGAACGCGCCGTGGGTGGAGGTATGGCTGTCGCCGCAGACCACGGTCATGCCCGGCAGCGTCATGCCCTGCTCGGGGCCCACCACGTGGATGATGCCCTGGCGCCGGTCGCCGAGGCCGAAGTGGACGATGCCGTTGCGCGCGGCCTGCGCCGCCAGCCCCGCCACCATGTCGCGGCGGTCGTCATCGATGACGTCGGCGAGCCGGGTGCTGTGCGACGGCGCGTAGTGGTCCGGGATGGCGACGGTGGCCGCCGGCCGGCGGATCGGGATGCCGCGCCGGCTCAGCGTGTGGTACGACTCGGCGGGCAGGTCGTCGCTGAGATAGTGGCGGTCGACATAGAGCAGGGTCTGGCCGGACGCCTGCTCGAGGACCACATGGGCTTGCCAGATCTTCTCGAACAGCGACAGCGGCTGCGCGGCAGGGGAGGGGAGCGGCATGGGGCGAATCGGAGGGCTCGTGGGACATGTGTATGGCCAGCATCATGCATAGCGGCTCCGGCTTCGTATATTGCCGATTCGCGAGGCTGCCAACGCGAATGACGATGGCAGGCCGGCGCGGCGGTGATTACGATGAGTCCCGGTCCGGCGTGGGGCGCGCGCAGCGCCTCGCCCCGGCTTTCATCCCCGGTTTTCATCCCCTGCTTTCACCCCTCGCCGCCAGGAGTCCCCGTTGCTGCAACCCGATGCCGCCCTGCTCAAATCCCTGCTACCGTTTCCGCTGCTGATCCGGGCCCTGCGCGAGGCATTCGTCGCCGGCGCCACGGTGCCGCTGCGGCACACGCACGCCATCGGCGAGGCCGGCGCGCCCGATGCCGGCATCTCGCTGCTGATGCCGGCGTGGGACGCCGAAGGCTTCTACGGCGTCAAGATCGTCAACATCTACGAGGGCAACGCCGCGCGCGGCCTGCCGGGCCTGCACTCGACGTACATGCTCTACGACGCGCGCACCGGCGTGCCGCTGGCCATGTTCGACGGCAACGAGATCACCTCGCGGCGCACCGCGGCGGCGGCGGCGCTCGGCGCCGACTTCCTCGCGCGGCCCGACGCGCAGGCGCTGCTGGTGGTCGGCGCCGGCCGCGTGGGCAGCCTGGTGGCGCCCGCGATGGCCTGCGTGCGCCCGCTGGAGCGCATCGCGGTGTGGGACGTCGATGCCGAGGCCGCGCAGCGCTGCGCGCACGGCCTGCGCGAACAGGGCTATCCGGCCGTGGCGGCCGCTGACCTGGAGCCGGCCGCGCGCGCCGCGGACATCGTCAGCTGCGCCACGCTGGCCACCGCGCCGCTGATCCGCGCGGACTGGCTGGCGCCGGGCAGCCACCTGGACCTGATCGGCAGCTTCACGCCGCGCATGACCGAGGCCGAGCCGGCCTGCTTCGCCGGCGCGGGCGTATGGGTCGACACGGCGGAGGCAACGGCGAAGTCCGGCGACCTGATCAACGCCTTCGCGGCGGGCTGCCTCGCGCCGGAAGCGATCCGCGGCGACCTCGCGGGCCTGGCCCGCGGCACCGCCGCCGGACGCGGCGCGGCGCGCGAGCGCACGGTGTTCAAGGCCGTCGGGACGGCGCTGGAGGACCTGGCCGCCGCGCGGCTGGCCTGCCAGCAGCTGAGCGCGGCGCCGCGCGGATAATGTCACTGATACCAACCACGGAGCAAAAACGCATGACTCGCATTCAACGGTTCGAAACCAGCGCCCGGATGTCCCACGCGGTGGTGCACGGCGATACCGTCTACCTGGCCGGCGCGATCGCCGCCGACCTCGACGGCGACATCGCCGCCCAGTCCGCCGAAGCGCTGGCGGAGATCGAGCGCGTGCTGGCGCTGGCCGGCAGCGACAAGTCCAGCCTGCTGACGGCGCAGATCTGGCTGAAGGACCTGCCGCGCGATTTCGCCGCGATGAACGCGGTGTGGGAAGCGTGGGTGCCGGCCGGCCACGCGCCGGCGCGGGCCACCTGCCAGGCGGAGATGGCGGACCCCAGGGTGCTGGTGGAATTCATCGTCACGGCGGCGCTCGGCTGACGCGGCGGGGCGCGCGCCCGGCCATCGGGCAGCGCCCGAGTGGCGCTTGAGGGTGGCGCTTGAAGGTGGTGCCTGCGGCAGCCCCCGCGGCAGCGCTTAAGGCAGCGCCGCCTCGGACGCCTGGGCGCTGACCACCCGGTTGCGGCCGCTGCGCTTGGCCTCGTAGAGGGCCTCGTCGGCGCGCCCGTAGGCATATTCGAAGCTGGTGCCGCGCGGGTTCCAGCTCACGCCGAAGCTCGCCGTCACCTGCAGGTCGGGCGCCTCGGAGAAGGTGTGGTCGGCGATGCGCACGCGGATGCGGTTGGCCAGCTCCATCGCGGCGCCGAGCGGGCGCGCCGGCAGCAGCGCGGCGAACTCCTCGCCGCCCACGCGGCCGACCATGCCGGCGTCCAGCACGGTCTGCGTCAGGCATTCGGTGACGCCGCGGATCACCGCGTCGCCCACCGGGTGGCCCAGCGTGTCGTTGACGCGCTTGAAGTGGTCGATGTCCAGCACGATCAGCGCCAGGCTGCCGCCGGCCAGGATCAGGCCGGCCTGCTCGATCACCGCGCCGCGGTTGAGCGCGCCGGTCAGGGTGTCGCGCGTGGCGCGGAACTCGAGCTCGCGCGCCAGTTCCTGCAGGCGCTGGTTGAGCCGGTTCATTTCCAGTTCTTCGCGGTCGCTGCGCCGGATCAGGCGCCGCGTCTCGCGCATCAGCCGCTCGTAGTGGCCGATCAGCTCGCCGAGCGTGCGGCGATACGCCTGCGCGCCGGCATCCGGATTGCAGAAGACCGCGCGGGCCCCGGCCACGGCGCTGTTCTCCAACTCGAAAAGATCGGGCTCGGACATTCGGCGGATCGGCGCGGTTCAGGTGGCGGTGGTGGCGTGGTCGATGAACTCGATGGCCGGGAAGTCGGCGTGCAGCTCCTGCCCGAATTCCAGGATGGTGTCGTCGTCGACGTCGTGGTACCAGTTCACGATCACGCGGTTGCCTTTCTCGGCGGCGTCGTTCATGGCATCGAACATGCTGAACAGCACCTTGGTGCTGGAGCTGTTGAAGTAGGTCAGCGCCACGTGGACGGTGACCTCGGTGTCTTCGCACGCGGCCAGGTACTTGCGCATGCGCACGATCACGTCGCCGTAGAACACGGCGGCGTTCTCGGGGTAGGACTCGCC
This sequence comes from Cupriavidus sp. FW216-B1, assembly GCF_058789195.1. Classification (NCBI taxonomy): domain Bacteria; kingdom Pseudomonadati; phylum Pseudomonadota; class Betaproteobacteria; order Burkholderiales; family Burkholderiaceae; genus Cupriavidus; species Cupriavidus sp. FW216-B1. Next base: position 306,618 of record NZ_JBYTEL010000007.1, read on the forward strand.
CCTGAGCGACAGCGTATGCTGCGCGAAGTCGAAATTCACCTCGGGCGAGGACGGGGTTGCGGCAATGAACAGGTTTTCCATGACGTTGTTTTTCTCGTCCTGCTCAGATCGTGGCGACCAGGTGGAACATGGTCGACGCCGGGTCCGCATCGATCGGCTGGAAGTTGAACTCCAGGGGAGCGCTGGCGTCGCGCGCCACGGTCAGGAAGCCCAGGCCGGCACCCTTGCTGCCCTCGGGCGACTCCGACCGCATGGTCTCCCGGTAGGCCTGCTTGATCTGGTCCAGCGTCATCGTGCGCAGCGGCTCGAGCGCGGCGCGCAGCTGCGCCACGCGCGAGATCGCCACGGGGTTGGAGCACATCAGGCGGTAGCGGTCGTCGATCATGCTGATGCATACGGAGCCGTGGCGGAGCTGGTCGGTGTCCTGGGTGGGCGGCGTCAGCGCGTCCGAGGAGTAATGGACGATATTCTGCGCCATTTCCACGAACGAGGAAAACAGCTTGCGCCGCGTCGAGTTGTCCACGCCGCTGACGGCGAGCTGCAGCCGCACCGCGTCCGACATGGCGGCGATGATGTTCTGGGAAAAATAGCCGACGTAGTAGAAGATCACGTTGCGTTCCCGGGCCATTTTGAAGAAGGCCCCATATTCGTTGTCAATCGAAGTACCGTTCATCGGCGTGGTGTCGTTGGCGTTGTTGTCAGGACTTGCTGCCCGCTTACTGAACGCGAAAGCAGAAGAAGGTCAGGTCGTCCCGGCGGTTCTGCTGCCCTTGCCAGGCGCTGTATTGCTCCAGCACGGCCTGATTGATGCGCGCGGCCGGCTCATGCCGGCTGGCGCGCACCGCTTCGCGGATGCGCCGCTTGCCGAAGGCGATCTCCTTGGGGCCGCCGATCTGGTCGACCAGCCCGTCGGTGGTGACGAACACCACGCTGCCGGGCACGGTCGGCACCACGCGGTTCCGCCAAGCGAAATCCATGCCCGTGTCGAGGTAGCCGGCGCCCATGCGCTCGCCTTCCACCATCTCGCCGTCCTCGTCGCCGGGGTGCAGCACGAACAGCGCGCTCTTCGCCCCGGCGAAGGACAGGTGCCGGCTGGCGTTGTCGAACCAGAAGAAGGCCGCGTCCAGGCCGTCGTTGGATTCCGCGGTGTCGCCGTAGCGCTCTTCCTGGCCGAGCATCTGCTTGATGCCGCGGTTGAGCGCCATGAGCAGCGCGCCGGGGTCGCGCGGGCCGCGCTGCTCGATGGCCTGGGTCAGGATGGAGGAGGCGATCAGCGTCATGAAGGCGCCCGGCACGCCGTGCCCGGTGCAGTCGGCCAGCGCGGCGAACCAGCCGTCCTCGAACGCCGCGAAGTGATAGAAATCGCCGCCGACCACGTCGCGCGGCTCCCACACCAGCCCGGCGTCGCCGAGCGTGCGGGCCATCGCCTCGCGCGAGGGCCGCAGCATCGAGCGCTGGATGATGCTGGCGTAGTCGATGCTGTGCATGATCTGGCGGTTCTTCTCGGCCTGCATGTCGGCCACCACCCGCATCAGCTGCAGGCCGCGCCCCAGGCCGAGGAAACGGCCCTCGCGCGCGACGATGAAGCCGTCCGCCAGCGCCTTCTCGCCGTATTCCACCGCCTTGAAGGTCAGCGCCTCGATGCTCATGGCCGCGTCCACCACCAGCGGCTCCTTGTCCATGAAGGCGATGCAGCTCTTGCGGTTGTACAGCTCGCGGTGGTAGGGCTTGCTCATCTGCGACATGAAAATCGCGCGGTTGATGAGCCCGATCGGCCGGTCGTCCTCGGTCACCGGCAGGCTGTCGAGGTCGCGGTGCCTGCCGAAGACGTCCAGCACGTCCTGGTTGGTCTGTTCCGTTGTCACCGACGGCGTGGCAACGCACAAGTCTTCCGCGCAAGGCTGGCGGAAGCGGGAACGCGCCGCGCGGGATTCGACCCTGCTGGTATCGGCCGGAGCGTCAGACATCGCCAAGGTATCCGGATTATTTCGAAGTCGCTGATTTTAGAAGTGGCGTATGTCTTCTATGTGACAGTTTCAAGAAAAGAGGGGATTAAGGGGGGTAACTTTCGCGAATGGCACGGGCGCGCGCCGGCCGCCGCCGGCAGTGCGGCCGTTCAGGCGTGGCAGACCAGGCCGCTTTGCAGCTCGCCTGCCTGGTAGGCGAGGTCGCCGGCGCGCTGCTCGCGCGCCCGCGCCAGGCCGCCGCCGCCGACCCAGTAGCGCACCGCGCGGTCCAGGTAGGCCGCGGAGTCCGGGTCGGGCTGGCGCAGGCCGATCTGCGCGCCGCCGTCGCCGTCCAGGTCCTGGTCCAGCACCCGGTAGAAGCGCCATTCCGGCAGGCCCGCCAGCCGCGCCAGCGCCAGCTTGTCCTCGGCCAGCGCCTGGCATTCGCCGGCCATGAAGGCGGCGACCGCGCGGATCGCCGACGCATAGACCACCGGGGCCGCATGATAGCGGCTGGCCAGTTCCCGCGCATACGGGCTGCCCTGCGCCACGCACACCGGCCGGCGCGCCAGGTCCCCGGCGCGCCGGTAGGGGCTGCCGCGCAGCGCGATCAGCCGGCCGCTGCCGCCCGCGTAGGGGCTTGCCACGCGCGGCTCGCCGGCGGCGCCGGGGCGGGCGCCGGCGATGACCAGGTCCGGCGCCGGCGCGCCGGCGCCGTGCGCGCGGCCGTCCGCGTCCAGCCCGACCAGCTTCACCGGTACCCGCAGGCGCTCGCCCAGGAAACGGGCCAGGCCGGCGTCGAAATCGTCGGGCCCGGGCGGGTTGGGCGCGCCGGGCGGCGCCGGCCGGGCGTACTCGCGCACGCCGACGACCAGCACGCCGCGGCGGCGCGCCCCAGCCAGCACCGGGCCCTGCGGCAGCGCGTCCCAGCGCGGCTCGGGCTGCAGCCGCTGCAGCAGGTCGAGGGCCGGCGCGGGCAGGCTCTCCACCGGCAGCCGCAGCGGCAGGCGGCCGAGCACGGCGGGAAGGCCGAGCCAGGCCAGCGCCAGCACCGTCACGGCAGCGGCCAGCGCGGCAGCCAGTATAGGCAGCCGCGGATGACCGCCGCGTGACGCCGCGCGCGGGAGCGGCGGCATGGTGGAAGACACGTCAGGCATTGAGGGTCAGCCCCCGGCGCCAGCGCGTGAGGCGGCGCTCGATGCGGGCCAGGATGAAGTTCAGCGCCAGCCCCAGCAGCGCCAGCAGCAGGATGCCCGCATACATGGCCGGGATCTGGAACACCTCCTGCGAATTCAGCGTGAGGAAACCCAGCCCGGAATGCGCGCCGATCATCTCGGCGGCGACCAGCGCCGTGATGCAGTAGGTGCCGGCCAGGCGGATGCCGGTGAAGATGGACGGCGACGCCGCCGGCAGCACCACCTTGCCGAACACGAACAGGCGCGACGCGCCCATCGAGCGCGCCGAGTTGATCAGCAGCTGGTCCACCTGCTTGACGCCGCTGATGGTGCTCAGCAGCACCGGCCAGAACGAGGCCCAGAAGATGATCGCTACCTTGGACAGCTCGCCGATGCCGAGGAACAGGATGAAGACCGGGAACAGCGCGAACGCCGAGGTCTGCCGGAACAGCTGCAGGATGGGGTCGACGATGGCTTCGAGCCGGCTGAACCAGCCCATCAGCAGGCCCAGCGCCACGCCCAGGCCGATCGCCAGCAGCAGCCCCCACAGCGAGCGCTGCAGGCTCGCGCCCACGTGCTTGAGCAGCTCGCCGCTCTGCGCCATCTGCCAGATGGCCGGCAGGATCTGCGACGGCGGGCTCAGGTAGGCCTCGCTGACGATGCCGGCGCGCGGCACCAGCTCCCACAGCAGCAGGAAGCCGACGATGCCGACCAGGCCCAGCGCGCGGTCGCCCAGGCGGGCGGCCAGCGAAGGGCCGGCAAGCCGGCGGATGGCGGCGGCCGGATGGCGCGCCGCGGAAGTGCTGACGGCGGGATCGCTCACAGGACGGCCTTGGCTTCGGTGGTGGCCGCCAGCGGCGCCGGGGTGGCGGCGCGCGCGGCGGATGTGGTGGACGCGGCGGACGTAGCGGACGCAAGGGACGCGGCAGGCTCGCCCGCCACGCGCTCGCCCGGGTTCGCGGTGGCGCCGAGCGGGCGCGGCACTGCGGCGCTGAACTGGACCTCGTCCTTGAGGATGTCCCAGGCCTGCTGGCGCAGCCGCACGAATGCCTCGGAGTTGCGCAGCTCGGGCTGGCGCGGGCGCGGCAGCGGCACGTCGATGATGGCCTTGACCGCGCCGGGCCGGCGCGTCATCACGGCGATGCGGTCGGACAGGAAGATGGCCTCGTCCAGGCTGTGCGTGATGAAGACGATGGTCTTGCGGTACTGCTCCCAGATCCGCAGCAGCTCGCCCTGCAGGATCTCGCGCGTCTGCGCGTCGAGCGCGGCGAACGGCTCGTCCATCAGCAGCACCTCGGGCTTGTAGGCCAGCGAGCGCGCGATCGCCACGCGCTGCTTCATGCCGCCCGAGATCTCGTGCGGGTAGCGCTCGCCGAAGCCTTCCAGCCCGACCAGTTCCAGATGCTCCTGCGCGATGCGGCGCCGCTCGGCGCGCTTGACGCCGCGGATCTCCAGCCCGACCTCGATGTTCTGCAGCACCGTGCGCCACGGGAACAGCGCATAGCCCTGGAACACCACGCCCTGGTCGCGGCTGATGCCGGCCAGCGGCTTGCCGTCGATGGCGATGTGGCCGCCGGTGCGCTCGGTCAGCCCGGCCAGGATGCTCAGGAAGGTGGACTTGCCGCAGCCGGACGGGCCCAGCACGGAAAGGAACTCGCCGTTGCGGATGGCGAGGTTGAAGTCCTGCAGCACGGCCACGTTCTCGGGCCGTCCGTTCTCGCCGCGCACGGCGTAGTCCATCTGCACGCCGCGCGCGAGGATCTTGTCGGTCATGATGCGCTGCCTCTCAGGCCTTCGCCTGGGCCTTGGCCGCGAACGGGTTGAACTCGTTGGTGTAGATGCTGGCGGCCGTCACCTTGCCCTTGGCCAGCTTGCCCTCGGCTTCCAGCACGTCGATGTAGTACTGGATCGGCGGCTCGGTCACCACCAGGTTGTCCACGTAGGCATAGCGGTCCACGTAGTCGAGCTGCAGCTTGATGCGCTCGGACACCAGCTTGCGCGCGTCCTCCGGGTTGGCGTTGACCCAGTTGGCGGCCTTGGCCAGCGCCGTCACCACGTCGCGCACCGACTCGGGATGCTCGCGGATGAACTTGCCGTGCGCGCTGTACGGCTGCATGCCGCCCAGGCCGCCGTCGAGGTCGAAGTCGCTCCACAGGCGCACCAGCTTGTCGGCATGGTCGGCGCGGCCCGAGAACGGCGCGTGGATGATGGCCAGGTCGGTATTGCCGGTGGCCAGCGTCTGCTCGGCCTGGTCGTCGGGGATCACCACGAAGTTGATCTTGGTGACGTCCACGCCCTTCTGGCGCAGGTAGGTCTTGGTGACGAACTCCGCGCACGCGCCGAAGCTGTTGATGCCGATGGTCTTGCCTTCGAGGTCCTTGGGCTGGCGGATGCCGGAGGCCTTGCGCACGAAGTACTTCATGTGCGGCGCGTCCTGCAGCGTCTTGTTGCCGGCCGCCACCACCTTGATGTCGGCGCCGCTGGCCACCGCGGAAATTACTAGCGGCACCATGCGCGAGCCGAAGTCGATCTCGCCGGTGCCGGTCAGTGGAATGATCTGCGGCGCGGCGACCTTGCCGATGTACTGCGGGCGCGTGTTGGTGCCCTCGAAATAGCCGAGCTGCTCGGCCAGGTAGACCAGGTCGAAGGTCGGGTTGTCCGGGTAGCGGAAGCGCACCTTGTCGCCCACCTTGGCCACCACCGCCGGCGCGCCGCCGGCCGCGCCATTTGCCGCGCCGCCGCCGGCCGCCTGCGGCGCGCCTTCGCGCGAGCAGGCCGCCAGCAGGGAGCCGAAGCCGCCGGCGGCGGCCAGCGAGGCCAGTTGCTTGAGAACGAGGCGGCGGGAGCCGGGGACGGAGGAGGGCGCTGGCATTCGAAGTTGTCCTGTCGGAATGTCCTGCCGGCGCGGGAGCGCATGCATCCTGCGCGTCGATGGCGGACGGGGATCAGCCCGGAGTATCGGCCAGCGCGGGCGCGCCACCAACGAAGGCTTTCAACTATGAATATCAGGTGGATGCAGCCGGCGCGCGACCGGCCTCGCGTCCTCACTCATTTGTCTTCACTCACTTCTTCATCAGCCGCCGGAGCGTCTCCACGAAATCCTGCGCCAGCCGCGACAGCGGCTCGGTCTGCACATGGAAGATCTGCACCGAGCCGCTGACCTTGGTCCGGACCGGCACCGCCACGATGCCCGGCCAGTCCTGGCCGAACACGGTCATGGCGTCCACCAGCGCGATGCCGGCGCCCGCCTGCGCCAGCGCGCGCGCCACGTGGGCCTGTTCCACCTGCACGCGCATGTCGGGCTGGTCGTCCTCGCCGCCGAACATCTCGCGCACCAGCAGCCCGAACGGCACGTCGGCGCCGTAGCCGATCAGCGGCTCGCCGGCCAGCTCGGCGGGCCGCACCGAGGCGCGCGCGGCGAGCCGGTGGCCGGCCGGCACCAGCGCCACGATGGGGTTGCGCACCAGCAGCCGCGCGGCCAGGTTGGGGTGCGCCAGCGGCATGTTGGAGATCGCCAGCTCGACCTGGCCGGACAGCAGCGCGCGCAGCATGTTGGCGGGGATCTGCGTGCGCACCACGATGCGGATGTCGGGGTGCGCCGCGCGGAACGCGGCGATCGCGCGCGGCAGCACGGTCTGGCCGAGGTTGGGGTTGCACGACACGCGCAGACTGCCGGTGCGCTTGGCGGCGAGGTCCTCGGCGATCTCGTTGACGCGCTCGATGCCCTCGTACACGGCATTGACCTCGCCGAGCAGGCGGCGCGCCTCGGGCGTCGGGTAGAGGCGGCCCTTGATGCGCTCGAACAGCGCCAGCCCCAGGCGCTGCTCGGTGTGCGACATGAGGCGGCTGATGGCCGGCTGCGACACGTAGAGCAGCTTGGAGGCGGCGCTGATCGAGCCGGTGAGCATGACGGCGCGGAAGACTTCGATCTGCCGGAGATTGAGTTTCATCGTGGTCGCGGGGCGGCCGGCGAAGGCCCGCGGCGGGCCCCGCCAGTCCATAACATGGTGTTAAGTCAGATGGACAAATAAGCATACGACATTCATGGCCGCGATACCTAAACTTGCTCTCGAAGGCGCCCCACGCCGGGCATTTCCGCCGCGGCGGCAGACGCGCACCACAGTGGTTCCGCCGGGCACGCCGATGGGGCGCCGATGCACCGGGCGCCGCGCGCGACGCACCGGGCGCGTGCATTCACTTACTTGAAACCTGAAGACAGGAGACGGCATGAGCGACATTCATCTGACCTACATCAACGGTCCCGACATCGCCAGACTGGCGATGACCGACGCGGAGATCCTCGATGCGGTCGAGCAGGGCCTGCTGGCGCAGGGCAACGGGCAGACCGTGATCGAGCCGCGCGTGCACCTGACGCCGGACCCGGCGTTCAACGGGCACTTCAACGTGCTGCGCGGCTACGTGGCGCCGCTGGGGCTGGCCGGCGTGAAGATCGTCGGCGACTACGTCGACAACTACAAGCTGGGGCTGCCGTCCGAGATGGCCATGCTCAACCTGTTCGACCCGCGCACCGGCATGCCGGTGGCGATGATCGACGCCACCTTCATCACCGACGCGCGCACCGGCGCCGTCACCGCGCTCGGCGCGCGCCACCTGGCCCGCCGCGACAGCAAGGTGCTGGGCCACATCGGCGCGCGCGGCACCGCGTACTGGAACGTGCGCCTGCTCGACAGCCTCTATGACTTCGACGAGATCCGCGTGCACTCGCGCCGCCCGGAAAGCCGTAACGCCTTCGCCGAGCGCCTGGCGCGCGACCTCGGCAAGAAGATCGTGGTCACGCAGGACTGGGAGTCGTGCGTGCGCGGCGCCGACATCGTGGTGGAAGCCTCGCGCCTGGAGCGCCCCACGCCGATGCTCAAGACCGAATGGATCAAGCCCGGCGCGTTCGTGGTGCCCTACGGCACCATGAGCGCGGTCGAGCTGTCGCTGACCGACATCATGGACAAGCTGGTGGTGGACGACTGGGGCCAGTGCAAGGGCGGCGTGCTCGGCTCGCTGCGCGCGCACGTGGAAGCCGGCAAGCTGTCCGAGCAGACCCTGTACGGCGAGCTCGGCGAGATCGTCGCCGGCCGCAAGCCGGGCCGGCAGAGCGACGCCGAGACCAACCTGTTCTGGCACCGCGGCCTGTCGCTGAGCGACATCGCGCTGGGCCACGCCATCCTGAAGAAGGCCGAGCGCATGGGGCTGGGCCAGAGGCTGGTCTACGCATGATCGCCAACGCACGCATGTACTCGGTGGCCGCGCCGGTGGCGCAGGCGTGGCGGGAGCTGTTCGCGCGCGTGGCGCAACGCGCCGGCGTGGACCTGCCGTACCTGGAGCATGCCGCGCCGGCGCCGGTCAGCGCCCTGTGGGCGCGGCCCGACTGCGGCTGCGTGTTCATGTGCGGCTTCCCCTACGTGAACGCCGCGGTGCGGCCGCGCCTGCTGGCCGCGCCGGTGCCCTCGCCCGAGCGCTACGGGCAGTGCCCGGTGTATTTCACCGAGTTCATCGTGCGGGCCGACGCGCCGGCCGCGGCGCTGGCGGACACCTTCGGCATGCGGCTCGCGCACATGCTGCCGGAGTCCAACTCGGGCTACAACGCGCCGCGCCATTTTCTGCTGCGCCAGGCCGCGCCCGGCACGCGCGCGCCGTACCGCCCGGCCGACACGCCCACGCCGACGCCCAACGAAGTGATCGATGCCGTGCTCGCCGGCCGCGCGGACGTGGGCGTGGTGGATAGCTACGTGCTGGACCTGCTGCGCCTGCACGCGCCCGCGCGCATGGCGCGGCTCAGGACGCTGGCGGCGACGCCGGCGTCGCCGGTGCCGGCGCTGGTGGCCTCGCCCGCGCTGGGCGACACCGCCGCCGCGCGCATCCGCATGGCGCTGCTCGACCTGCACCGCGACGCCGGCAACGCGGCGCTGCTGGCCAGCCTGTGCCTGGCGCGCTTCGCGCTGGTGGAGGAGGCCGACTACGCCGTGCTCGCCGGCTACGCGCGCGAGGCCGACGCCGCCGGCTTCGCGCTGACCGGCACTGGCGTTCCCTGACCATCGCGCGCGCGCCGGCGGCCTGCCGGCGCGCGCGCGCCAGCGCGTCGGCAATGCGCCCCAGCAGGCTGTTGATCTCGCTGACCAGCGGCACCACTTAGGCCGGCCACCTGCCGCCCAGCCGGCTTTCGC
>NZ_JBYTEL010000007.1:315921-334445 GCF_058789195.1 Cupriavidus sp. FW216-B1
CCTCCCCCCCCCCCCCCCTCCCCCCCCCCCCCCCCCCCCCCCCCCCCCCCCCCCCCCCCCCCCCCCCCGCCCCGTTTTCCCGACCAACCGAGTATCTGCGATGAAGCGTTTCCTTTTCACCCTCATGGCGGCCTGCCTGCCGCTGCTGGCAGGCGCGCAAGGTTATCCCGCCAAGCCCGTGCGGCTGGTGGTGCCGTTCCCCGCGGGCGGTCCCGCCGACGTGCTCGGCCGCGTCGTCGGCGAAGGGCTGTCGAAGGCCTGGGGCCAGAACGTGCTGGTCGACAACCGCGCCGGCGCGGCCGGCAACATCGGCGTGGACCAGGTCGCCAAGGCGCCGCCGGACGGCTACACGCTGGCCGTGGTGCCGGTCGGCAACATCGCGGTGAATCCCACGCTGATGCCGAACCTGCCCTACAAGCAGGCGGACCTCGCGCCCGTGGCCATGCTCGCCACCGCCGAGAACGTGCTGGTGGTCAGCGCGGGCGTGCCGGCCAGGACGCTGCCCGAACTGCTCAGGCTCGCCGGCCAGAAGCCCGGCGAACTCACCTTCGCCTCGCCCGGCGCCGGCAGCCAGGCGCACCTGGCGGGCGAGCTGCTGCAGCTCGACGCCGGCATCAAGCTGATCCACGTGCCGTACAAGGGCGTCAGCCCCGCCATCACCGACCTGGTGGGCGGCCAGGTCACGATGATGTTCGCGCAGCTTTCCTCGGCGCTGCCCTACATCAAGGCCGGCAAGCTGCGCGCGCTCGGCGTGGCCAGCGCGCGGCGCTCCGCCGTGCTGCCCGACGTGCCCACCATCGCCGAGCAGGGCTTTCCCAAGTTCGAGGCGGTCTCGTGGTACGCGCTGATGGCGCCCGCCGGCACGCCCCGCGACGTGATCCAGCAGCTCAGCCACCAGGCCGGCCAGGTGCTGGCCAGTCCCGCGCTCAGGGAAAAGCTCGCCGTGGTCGGCATGGACGCCGCCGGCGGCACGCCCGCCGAACTGGCCACGGCCATCCAGAAGGAAAGCGCGCGCTGGGCCGAGGTCATCCACAAGCGCCATATCACCGTGGACTGAACACGGCCGACCGGGCGCGCCGGGACTTGCATATGAAAATGCGGACTGGTTATGATGATTTTTATTCCTTTTTAGAATCGTCCGCGGAGGCATAAGCTGTGTGCATCGGATACGGCATCGCGACCCACGACGGATCGGATGGAGCCGTACCCCTCCGAGGAAAGGAATCATCATGAACACCCAGCGTTTTGTCTCCGTTGCCATTGCCGCCGCACTTGCGGCGGCCTTCGCCGCAGGTAGCGCCCAGGCTTCCAGTGCCAGGCGGGATGCTTTTACCGACGGCGCGCGCATCGAGCAACGCAGCCCCTTCACCGACGGCGCCAGGGCCGGCAAGGTGGTGCCGCGTGGCGACCTGGTCGCCGGCATGGACCTCACCGGCGTATCGGCCACGCCGGCGCGCGCCGGTACCCGCGACCCCTACACCGACGGCGCGCGCATCGACAGGCGTGACCCGTTCACCGATGGCGCGCGTATCGACAAGCGCGACCCGTTCACCGACGGCGCCCTTGCCTGAGCGGCGGCCCGTCTGCGAGCACGCTGGCTGAACCTCGGCTCGGCCAGCCCGCTTCTTCATAGTGCGCCTGCCGGCGCCTTCACGCCCGCACGATTCTTCTCGTCGTGCGGGCTTTTTCATGCCGGCCGCCCATCCTGGGCGGGTCGGGGGGCATAGCCCCCCGAGGTCAGAAGCGCGTGCGCAGGCCCACGCCGGCGCCGGTCCGGGAGCGCGCGCCACCGAACGAGCCGGCCGGGTTGTTCGGATCCGTGATGGAGCCGCCCGACAGCTTGCTGTAGTCGGCCTCCAGGTAGGCATCGGTGCGCTTGGACAAGCTGTACACGGCGATCGCGTACACGGACTGCACCAGGCCCGATACGCCGGGGCGGACCCCCGTCACGTTGTCGCGCATATAGGCCAAAGTCACCTTGACCGCCCCCGGCGATTGATAGGAAACGCCCACTGCCGCGTACTTGTCGCGCCGCTCGGCCGTCTGCGTGCCGGTGCCGAGGACGGTATTGGCATTGCCGCCGATGCTGGTGTTGGCCAGCGGCGTGCCGCTGCCGCTGGCGCCGATCACGAAGCCGGGCTCGCGCCAGGAGTCGAGGTAATAGCCATGCAGCGTGAAACTGCCGAGCGCGTAGCGGGCGCCGGCCGTCCACAGGCGCATCGCATTCCCGTTGGCGTCCTTCGATTGCTGGCCGACGGCCCCCGCGTGAAGCGCGTCGACGTCATAGGTGATGGCCAGCTGCACGGTGCTGCCGCTGGCCATCTGCCCCGCGCGCTCGCCGAACGAGTACTGTGCCTCCACGCCCAGGCCGCCCCATTGCTTGCTGTAGTCGACGGTGTTGTCGTAGCGCAGTCCCGTCAGCGCCGTCTGCCAGCTCAGTTCCGTGTAGTTGCCGATGGTGATGGGGTCCACGCCGATGACGAAGAGATAGGCCGCACCCATCTGCCGGCCCAGCTTGATCGTCCCGAAGGTGTCGTTGCCCAGGCCGACCCACGCCTGGCGCCCGAACAGCTGGCCCTGCTGTCCCGCTCGTCCGGTGTCCGGGCCGAAGCCGCTTTCCAGCGTAAACAGTGCCTTGCTGCCCATGCCCAGATCCTCGGCGCCGCGGATCCCCCACCTGGAGTTGTTGAAGGCGCCCTCGGTCAGGGCGATCTGGCTGCGGGGCCCGTTGCCGGTGGCCTGGTGGGTGGTGTAGCGAATGCTCGTATCGATGACGCCGTACAGGGTGACGCTCGATTGGGCAACTGCGCTGCAGGAAATTAAAGATAAACCTGCAAGCGGAATAATGCCGGGTTTCAAAATCCTCTCCCTTTATGTGGAAAACAACAAAGAACATTTAGCCGGCGGCTAAACGAAATATGCTGCGCGAAAGCGCGGGACGGTTATCCGCGGCGCTCCGGCGGGTGGTTTTCCGAGGGGCTATGGCTCGACCGGGCACGGATTCCACCCGGTCGTCGTCATTCGAGGCGTGCTGGATGCATGGGGGCGTCTGACGTTCGTCGTCCGGCGCTGGCGATCCTCCTGGGCGGAATCGCGCATGGGTCGCGCCGTTTTTGTTCTTGCTTGTTAGTGTATGGAGTTCATGGTTTTCATGTCATGAAAAAAACGATCCGGGATTATTCGGTTTTTTCTTTATTGTTTATCCGAATGTCACGTGCCGATGCCGCCCGATGCCGTTATTTCGTTTTTCCGGGGCGGCGCGTCGTATCGATTATCGAGATCGGCTCCAATGGGCACGCATGGCATGCGCGCGTTCCCGGCGAGCACGGTGCCGCTGCCTTCCCGCCGTCTTCCCGCTGGTGCTCCGCGCAAGCGACGGACGGCGGGCAACTAAAGGTTTTCCCTGATTTGCCGATAAGGAATCATCGTCCCAGATGGGCCTCCATCCGGCAGGCGGCAGGCAAAAAGGGCGGACCGGTGTCCATTTTCCTCCCGACGCACCGGCACTTCGCCACCATTCAATCGCAAATCAGGTAGAAGAAATGAAAAGCTTGGGAATTGGCGTGCGCCTCGGCATTGGCTTCGGCGTAGTGATATTGTTGTCCACCTTCATGACCATGCTGGGTATCGTGCGCCTGCAACAGGTCGCCGACCGCACGAACGACATGATGCGGCAGCCGCTGGCCAAGGAACGCATGGTCAGCGACTGGTACCGCCTGATGCATACCAGCGTGCGCCGCACCACCGCGGTGGCCAAGAGCTCCGACCCGTCGCTGGGCGCGTTCTTCGCGGCGGAGACCAAGGGGTCGTTCGCCGCCATCGGCGCGCTGCGCGACAAGATCGAGCCGATGCTGACCAGCGACGAGGAAAAGGCCGCGTTCAAGAAGATCCTGACCGTGCGCAATCCCTACAACGATTCGCGCGAAAAAATCTCCAAGCTCAAGGAGGCCGGCAACGCGGACGAAGCCAACCAGGTGCTGGAGAAGGAATTCGTGCCGGCCGGCGACGCCTACCTCGCCGAGATCCAGAAGCTGCTCGACATCCAGCGCGCCAGCATCGACGCCACCGCGCTGGAGATCCACAGCATCTACCTGAACGCGCGCAACGGCATGATCGTGATCGGCGCGCTGGTGCTTGCCATCGGCGTGGCGTTCTCGGTGTGGCTGACGCGCGGCATCACCGGGCCCCTGCACCGCGCCGTCGCCATCGCGCGCACGGTCGCGGCCGGCAACCTGGGCAGCCGCATCGAGGTGGACAGCAAGGACGAGACCGGCCAGCTGATGCAGGCCCTGTCCGACATGAACGCCAACCTGCTGCGCATCATCAGCCAGGTGCGCAACGGCACCGACGCCATCGCCACCGGCACCAGCCAGATCGCCGCGGGCAACACCGACCTCTCCCAGCGCACCGAGGAACAGGCATCGTCGCTGCAGGAAACCGCCTCCAGCATGGAAGAGCTGACCAGCATCGTGCGCCAGAACGCCGACAACGCCAAGCAGGCCAGCACGCTGGCCGTCAACGCGTCGGAGATCGCCGTCGAAGGCGGCGAAGTGGTGGGCCAGGTCGTCACCACGATGGAAGACATCAACGGCGCCTCGCGCAAGGTGGTGGACATCATCGCCGTGATCGAAGGCATCGCCTTCCAGACCAACATCCTCGCGCTCAACGCCGCGGTGGAAGCCGCGCGTGCCGGCGAGCAAGGCCGCGGCTTCGCCGTGGTGGCCGGCGAAGTGCGCAGCCTGGCCCAGCGCAGCGCCACCGCCGCCAAGGAAATCAAGGCCCTGATCGGCGACTCGGTGGACCGCGTGGAAAAGGGCTCCCAACTGGTGGCGCACGCCGGCCAGACGATGGAGCGCATCGTCGGCGCGGTCAAGCGCGTGACCGACATCATGGGCGAGATCAGCGCGGCCTCGGCCGAGCAGAGCGCCGGCATCGAGCAGGTCAACCAGGCCGTCACGCAGATGGACACCGTGACGCAGCAGAACGCGGCACTGGTGGAACAGGCCGCGGCAGCCGCCGGCTCGATGGAAGAGCAGGCCCAGCGCCTGAAGGAAGCGGTGGCATCGTTCAGGCTGGCCGCGTAAGCCGTCCGGCCCGGCGCGGGGCGCAACGCCCCGCCGGGCGCCCCATCCGCGGAAAAAGCTTGCATTTTTCCACGGCTGCGATATAGTCGCGGCCTCGCGTGCGGCTGTAGCTCAGTTGGATAGAGTACTTGGCTACGAACCAAGGGGTCGTGGGTTCGAATCCTGCCAGCCGCACCATCCATTACAGTGACGATGCAAGCAATGGCCCGGAGAGTTGTCGCTCTCCGGGCCGTTTTTTTTTGCGCGACCCGCTTCGTTGGCGTCAGGCCAGCCGAGACCCGTCCAGCACCCAGAACGCCCAGACGGCAAGAAAGGGCATGGCGCACAGCCAGCGAAGACGCCACCCATGTCTTGTGGCAAACAACGCGCAGAGTGCCAGCACGCTGCTCGCCCACAGCGCGGCGACCGAGACCAGATAATGCGCCTGCGATTGGTATGCCCACATGGCGGCGGCGGGTCCGGCGGCGTCAAACGGATACGCTTCCGGTGCGGTCCAGGCATGCCAGAAGTCGATTGGCATCAGCGCGGCGATCAGACCGGGCGTGATCGCCGCCGCCATCCTGAGAGCGAACTTCCAATTCCACTTAGAAGACATAGGCGCAATGCCAGGGTTGCATGGCGTGCCGGATTGGCACGGCTGGCTATTTGACCGGAATCGGCGCGCAGCGTAAATCTGACGAATTCCAAATGAAGCCGGCGGATGGCGCGCGCCTTCCTGCTTGTTCATGCGTATGGTGTGGCTCGGACAATGTGCTGCACCGACAGCCTCCCAAGCCGATTGCGGTAACATGCGGCCACCGTTTTTTGCCAAAGGAGAGAAAATGTCCCACCGACGCGTATTGCTGTCCGCCGCGCTGGCGCTGGCGGTTTCATGGCTCGCGGGATGCGCCAGCGGCGTCAGTCCGGAGTCCATCCAGGCGAGGGAGCCGGTGCGCGTGCACTCGGCGGCCAGCCCGGCCGCGCTGGTGGCGTGCCTGAAGGGCCGGCTGGGCGATGACGCCAACGTGGTGTCGTATCCCGAGCCGGGCAGGGTGGATATCCGCATCGGCAGCACCGACAATTCCGAGTACAGGTATTACCACCTGGTCAGCCTGCGCCGGGGCGGGGAAGGCACGGAAGTGGAGATCCGCAGCGCGGACGAATGGCATCCGCTGCTCAGTGGCGGCCGCGTGCGCGGCATGGTGGAGGACTGCGCGCCGGCGAAGACGCGCTAGCGCTGCCGTGCCGGTGCCGCCGCGCTGGCGGTACCGCGGGCGGCGCTGGTTCAGGGCTGTATGGTGCGCAGCAGGTGTTCCTGCAGGCGGCTCAGTTCGAGCGCGATGCCGCCGGGAAAGCCCTGGCGGCCGCCGCGCCGGTCGATCAGCAGGTCGGTGAGGTAGGCCGACAGCACGGCGGGGCTGGCCGCGAGCGCGGCCATCTGGTTGCCGATGCGGGCGTAGCCGCGGCACAGTTCCAGCGGCCGCGCGTCGGGCGGCAGCGAGGCCAGCCATTTGAGCGCGGTGTCGGTGAGGACCTGCGTCCCGGTGCTTTCGGGGCGCCGCATGGTCGGCCAGTCGGGTTCGGCCTGCGTGGGGACCGCGCCGTCCAGTATCTGTTTTGCTTCCTCGATTGAGACGAACTCGAACGAGAGGGATTCCATGCCAACTCCGGGATCAGGTATGCGCGCCGTCGTGAATCGGCGGCGTCTGATTTTACCGGTATCGGCCGTTTCCGTGCCTTCTTGAGCCGCGCGGGCCGGACGCCTTCGCGCGGTCTTGCCGGCAGCCCGCCGGCTCATTTCATGTTCTCGCTCCAGTAGGCCTCGATCTGCTTGACCAGCACCGGCGGCAGGGCCACGTAGTGCTCGGCGGTGGCGTCGGCCTGGCCGTCGTTGAGCGCCCAGCGGAAGAACGACAGCGCGTTCTTCGCGCCGGCGGCATCCCTGGGCGCCTTCGGCATGATGACGAACACCACGCCGGTGATGGGCCACGCCTGCCCGCCGGGCGGATCGGTGATGACCTGGTAGAAGTCCGGCTGCTGGTTCCAGTCCGCCGACGCCACCGCGGCGCTGAACGTCTCGCGCGAGGGCACGACGTAGGCGCCGTCCTTGTTGCGCAGCGCCGTGTAGGGCAGCTTGCGCTGGAGCGCGTAGGTCAGCTCGGCATAGCCGATCGCGCCCTTGACGCTCTTGATGTAGGCGGCCACGCCCTCGTTGCCGACCGCGCCCACGCCGGTCGGCCACTTGATGGTGGTGCCGGCGCCCACGCCGCGCTTCCATTCGCCGCTGACCTCGGACAGGTAGTTGGCCCAGTTGAAGGTGGTGCCGGAACTGTCGCTGCGATGTACCACCAGGATCTTCTGGTCCGGCAGCGCGAGGCCGGGATTGAGCGCGCCGATGGCGGGATCGTTCCACCTGGCGATCTTGCCGAGGTAGATGTCGGCCAGCACCTGCCCGGTCAGCCGGACCTGGCCCGGGACCACGCCGTCGAGATTGACGATGGGCACCACGCCGCCGGCCACCAGCGGGAACTGGACCAGCCCCGAGGCGCGCAGCTCGTCCGGCTTGAGCGGCATGTCCGAGGCGCCGAAGGCAACGTTGGCGGCCTTGATCTGGCGGATGCCGTTGCCCGAGCCGATGGCCTGGTAGTTCACCTCCTGCCCGGTCCTGGCGTAGTAGGTCGAGGCCCATTTCAGCAGCAGCGGGTAGACGAAGGTCGAGCCGGCGCCGGTGATGTCGCCCGCCTGCGCCAGCAGCGCGCCGCCGGCGAGCACGCATGCCAGGGTGGCCCGTTGCCATGCCTTTTGCCAAGATCGGGAGCAGGTCATGTCGGCGGCCTCCTTCGTATGCGGGCGGAGCAGATGTCTGCGCGGGCCGCCGTGCTATCCGCTGCGCGGCGGCGATGCGCAGCGGGGCAATCGGCTTCCTCTCATGCTAGCAGTCGCGCGCGAATTTCCAACAGGTGTTTTGCCGGCGCCGCGCGCAGCTTGCCGTGCGGCGGGTTGTCGAGGTCGAAGTGGTCGAAGCGGTCGCAGGCATCGTCGCGGGTGTCGATGCGCTGGCAGACGCAGCGGTGCAGGGCATCGCCGATGCGTGCGCGCGTTGCGGTCTTCCAATCGTTCGTGGCCGGTCACGCTGATGAACCGCGGCGGGATGTCGGTCCTGCCTGCCGGCGCGCCGCATCCAGCCACGCAGCCGGCCACGCAGCCGGGCGCGGCGGGCGTTCTTCCCGCCCGCGCCCGTGCCGCGCAGCGCGCATCACTTCGGCGTGGGCATGTGCAGCTGGCCATCGTCGCCGAGCACCAGCCCCTGCCACGTGGCGGGCTTGCCCGACAATTCCCAGGCCGCGATCTGCACCGGGGTCCTGCCGATGCCGCCTTTCACGGCTTGCATCGCTTCGCGGTCGAGCGCTTCCGCGGCGGGAAGGTCCTTGATTTCGAGGGTGTCCATGATGGTTCTCCGTGACGGGTCATGTTGGCGGCGGGCCAACGGTGTGGCCCGCCTGACCATGACAACGCACGGTCCGTGCCGGTGGCGCGGCGCCGGCATTTGTGGCGAATGCCCGCCCTGGCGCGCGGGGGCCGCGCGTTTGCGCCGTGGAACAGGCGGGCCGCGCCCGACAGGCGCCGCCGCGGTGACGGTGGCCGGCCAACAGCGCCGCCGCCGCCGGCCGGATGCCCTCAGGACAGGTTGGCGCGGAAGAAGGCCGCGGTGCGGTCGTTGGCGGCCTGCGCGGAGGCCGCGTCGAAATGCACGCCGTTGTTGCGCGCGAACGCATGCGAGCAGCCGGGGTAGGTGTGTATCTCGATATGGGACCGCGGCGACAGCGCGGCGATGATCCGCGTCCAGGTTTCGCGCGGCACGAATTCGTCGGCTTCCGCGATATGCATCAGCAGCGGCTGGCGGATGTTGCCGGCCTCGCCGAGGTACTGGTCGATGCCGACGCCGTAGTACACCGTCACGGCATCGGCGTCCGTGCGCGCCGCGGTGAGGAAGGCGAGCAGCCCGCCCAGGCAGAAGCCCACCGCGCCGACCTTGCCGCCGGCGCCGTCCAGCGCGCGCGTGTAGCGGATGGTGGCGTCGATGTCGCGCACGCCCGCCGGCACGTCGAAGCCGTTGTAGAGCTTGAACGCCTTGTCCCACTCGGCCTGGGTGGCGTCGGTCAGTTCCACGCCGGGCTCCTGGCGCCAGTAGAGATCGGGGCAGATGGCCACGTAACCCTGCGCGGCGAAGTCGTCGCAGGTCTTGCGCATGTCCGCGTTGATGCCAAAGATCTCCTGGATCACCACGATCGCCGGCGCCTTCGCCGCCGCCGGCCGCGCCAGGTAGGCGGCAAAGGTCCCGTCCGCCGTGCTTATCTTCACCATTTCGCCCATCGTCGTGCTCCCGTTCGAGATTCGATGCAGTCGCCCGGGGCAGCCTGCGCCGGACGTGCGAATAGGATTATTGGCGGCCTGCGCCGGACCGCAAGGGAAAACCGGCACGCCGGCCTGCCGCGTCGTGTCGCGTCCTGCCGCCGGCATCCTCACTGCAATTAACGGCCAGGAAGCGAGGGCGGCCGCGCAGGTGGCCGGCCGCTTGCGGCCGGCACCGGGGGCGTGCAGGATGGGGGCCTGTCCAATCCCGACATGCGCTGGAGACCCGTATGCCGTACATGCTGCTGATCGTGGAACCTGTTGGCCAGCGCGCCGCGCGCACCGAGGAGGCGGGCCGGCAGGCCTACGCGAGCATGACGCAGTTCGCCGGCCGCCTGACCGAGCGCGGCGTGCTGCTGGGCTGCAATTCGCTCACCTCGGATGCCCGGGGCGTGCGCGTGCAGGTGCGCGAAGGCCGCCGCGACCTGCTCGACGGTCCGTTCGCGGAGGCCAAGGAGATGGTCGGCGGTTATTTCCTGCTCGACTGCGCCAGCCAGGACGAGGCCATCGCCATCGCCGCCGAATGTCCGGCCGCAAGCTGGTGCACGGTGGAAGTGCGCGAAGTGGGGCCGTGCTTTACGTGAAGCTCCACGCGGCTGCATGGGCGGCATGGGCGGAGGTGGATGCTTCTAGGTAATTACCCTGGGTTCGCGGGATTTTCGCGCGCGCGCTGTCGATCCTGCCGCGCGCGGCGCGTCGTGCCGGCATGCGCCGCGGCACCGGGCCGGTCACAGGACCGACCGCAATGCCGGTGCCGCCGGCTCCCGACCGACCGTCAACCCGAGGAGCGATGCAATGCGATTCATGATCCTGGTGAAAGCCACCCAGGCCAGCGAAGCCGGCCAGATGCCCGAGGAAAGCCTCATTGCCGCGATGGCGGCCTATCACGAGCAACTGGCCAGGGCCGGCGTGCTGCTCGACGGCGCCGGGCTTAAGCCCAGCGCGGCCGGCTGGCGCATCCGCCATGCCGGCGGCCGGCGCACGGTGACGGACGGCCCGTTCGCGCAGACCAACGAACTCGTGGCCGGCTACACCCTGATCCAGGTGCGCAGCCGCGAGGAAGCGATGGAGTGGGCGCGCCGCTTTCCCGCGCCGCACGGCGAGACGGCCGACGGCGAGATCGAGGTGCGTCCGCTCTATGAACTGGAGGATTTCGCGCCCGGCCCCGCCGTGGACCGCTTCCGCGCGCTCGGCATGGGCCAGCGCTGAAGGCGCCGAAGCGGACGCGAGCGCAACGAGCGCGGCGCACATCACGAGCACCACGAGGACATCATGCACAAGCAAATCTACGTCAACCTCGCCGTGGCCGACCTGCCGCGCGCGATGGATTTCTTCAAGGGCCTGGGCTTTGCCTTCAACCCGCGCTTCACCGACGGCAACGCGGCCTGCATGGTCATCGGCGAGAACATCCACGCCATGCTGCTGACCGAGGCCTTCTTCAAGAGCTTCACCACGCGCGCGCTGTGCGACACCGCGCACAGCACCGAGGTGCTGATCTGCCTGTCGTGCGAGAGCCGCGCCGAGGTCGATGCGCTGGTCGCCAAGGCGCTGGCCGCCGGCGCCCGCGCGCCGCGCGCGCCGCAGGACCACGGTTTCATGTACGGCCACGGCTTCGAGGACCTGGACGGCCATATCTGGGAGCTGGTGTACATGGAGCCGCAGGCCGCGGACCCGGCCTGAATGTCCCGGGGCGGCAGGATGACGGCGATTCCCCCGGCGCACCGCGCGATCGAGGCCGTATGGCGCATCGAATCCGCCAGGGTCATCGCCCACGTGGCGCGCGTGGTGCGCGACGTGGGCCTGGCCGAGGAACTGGCGCAGGACGCCTTGCTGGCCGCGCTGGAGCGCTGGCCGGAAAGCGGCGTGCCGGACAACCCCGGCGCGTGGCTGATGACCACGGCCCGGCACCGCGCGCTGGACCACCTGCGCCGGCAGGCGCTGCACGCGCGCAAGCACGAGCAGATCGGCCATGAGCTCGACGCGCTGGAGGCCCGCATGGTGCCCGACTTCGTCGATGGGCTCGACGCGGCCCGCGAGGACGACATCGGCGACGACCTGCTGCGCCTGGTCTTCACCGCCTGCCATCCGGTGCTGTCGCGCGAGGCGCGCGTGGCCATGACCCTGCGCCTGCTCGGTGGCCTCACCACCGCCGAGATCGCGCGCGCCTTCCTCACGCCGGAGCCCACCATCGCCCAGCGCATCGTGCGCGCCAAGCGCGCGCTGGGCGCGGCGCGCGTGCCGTTCGAGGTGCCGGGGCCGCAGGCGCGCGCAGCGCGCCTGGCGTCGGTGCTGGAGGTGATCTACCTGATCTTCAACGAGGGGTATGCCGCCACCGCCGGCAGCGACTGGATGCGCCCCGCGCTGTGCGAGGAAGCGCTGCGCCTGGGCCGCACGCTGGCCGGCCTGATGCCGGACGAAAGCGAGGTGCATGGACTGGTGGCGCTGATGGAGATACAGGCCTCGCGCACGCACGCGCGCGTCGACGCGCAGGGCCGGCCGGTGCTGCTGCCCGACCAGGACCGCGGCCGCTGGGACCCGCTGCTGATCCGGCGCGGCCTGCACGCGCTGGCGCGCGCGCAGGCGCTTGGCGGCGCGCTCGGCCCCTACGCGCTGCAGGCCGCGCTGGCCGCCTGCCACGCGCGCGCGCCGAGCGCGGCCGAGACCGACTGGGCGCAGATCGCCGCGCTGTACGACGCGCTCGCGCAGGTCATGCCGTCGCCGGTGGTGGAGCTGAACCGCGCGGTGGCGGTGGGCATGGCCTTCGGCCCGGCGGCCGGGCTGGAGATCGTCGATGCGCTGGCCGCGGGGGCCGCGCTGGAGAACTATCACCTGCTGCCCAGCGTGCGCGGCGACCTGCTGTCGAAGCTGGGCCGCTTCGCGCAAGCGCGCGCCGAGTTCGAACGCGCCGCCGGCATGACCCGCAACGCGCGCGAGCGTGAACTGCTGCTGGCGCGGGCGCGCGCGGCGCGGGGGTGAGGGCAGGCGCCCGCCACCACCACAAGCCCCCACCAGACCATCGCATCGCCTACTGCGCCACGATGCCCGGCCGCGCCATCCGCGTGTACACCAGCAGGCGTCCCTTGTAGGCATTCTGGTCGGTGCCGGCGGGACGGTCCAGCCGCTGCTCCGCCAGCGAGAAACCGAGCGCCGCCATCCACCGGTTGAAGGCCGGGCGGTTGCCGCGGTCGGGGTCGACGATCCAGACTTCCGCGGCCGCGCTGGCGTGGCTGTCGATGTAGCGCGCGAGCCTGCCGTCGGTGTCGCGCTCGTAGAGCAGGTCGCTGCCGATGATCAGGTCGAAGTCGCCCGCCACGTTCTGCACGCCTGCCAGGCTCGGGTCGCTGCCGTCGGCCGCGCCCCAGTGGCCGTGCCGGTATTTCATCGGCGCGAGGCCGTTGATGCGCGCGTTCTCCGCCAGGAAGGGGCCGGCCATCGGGTGGCAGTCGCTGGCGGTCACGTCGGCGCCGCGGCGGTGCGCGACCAGGCTGGCCAGCGCCGTGCCGCAGCCGATCTCGAGGATGCGCTCGGCCGGGTCCACCGGCCGCGCGGCGATGCGTTCGGCCAGCAGCGCGCCGGACGGCCACAGCATGCCGAACAGCGGCCACGCGGCGGAGGAAATGCCCATGCGTTCGGCGTCGCCGTGGGGATCGTGGAACTGCTGCTGGTCCAGCAGGCAACGAATGACCAAATCGGGCGCGCCCGCGATGGCAACGCGCTCTTGCTTGGTTTGATACCCGGGCATGGGGAGAGGGGGAGGCCGGGAACCGGCCCCGCTAGAGGGAGGGAGCGGGCAGTATGCCCGAAATACCCCGCCGCGGGCCGGAATTCGCCGTCAAATGCGCGCAAAAGCCGCGCCGCAGGCACTCCGTGGATGCCCGCGGCGCGGCAAGGCACAGGCCATGCCGGGCAAGGCGTCAGGCCGGCGCGTCTTCCAGCGTGACCAGCTGCGCGCCGTCCTGCACCTGGTCGCCCACCGCGTACAGCACTTCCTGCACCACGCCGTCGGCGGGCGCGGTCAGCGTGTGCTCCATCTTCATGGCTTCCATCACGATGAGCGGGTCGCCCTTGCCGATCACGGCGCCGGCCTTGACCATCACCGCGATGATGCGGCCCGGCATCGGCGCCACCAGCTTGCCGCCCTCGGCATCGGCGCCGGCCGCGTGCGCGAGCGGGTCGATCACCTCCAGCCGGGTTTGCCGGTCGCCGCTGAACACATGGATGGCATCGCCGTCGAGATGGGTGCTGCCCTTGACCGTGCGCTCGCCAAGGTCGAGCGCATGGCCGTCGCCGGCGCTGGCCGCGCGGAAGGGCACGGTCTGCCCGTTCACGCTCAGCCACTGCCGCGCGCCGTCGTCGCGCAGGCTGGCCTCGGTCTCGCCCTCGGCCGTGCGCAGGCGGAAGCGGCGCGTGGCCTCGCCGTTCAGGCGCCACGCGCCGCCGTGTCGCCACGGCGAATGCGCGTCGGCCGGGTCCACGCGGCGCGCGCGCGCCTGCGCGTCGAGCAGCGCCGCCACCGCCAGCGCGATGGCGTCGATGCCCTCCGGCCCGGCGGGCGGGAACAGCGCCGCGTGGTTGCGCTCGATCAGGCCGGTGTCGAGGTCCGCTGTGGCGAACGCCGGCGAGGCCACCAGCCGCTGCAGGAAGGCGATGTTGGTGGACAGGCCCACCACGTGGTACTGCGCCAGCGCCTGCGCCATGCGCGCCAGCGCTTCCTCGCGGTCGCGGCCCCACACGATCAGCTTGGCGATCATGGGGTCGTAGAAGGGGCTGATGGTGTCGCCCTCGCGCACGCCGGAATCGATGCGCGCGCCGGCCGGGCCGCCGCGGTCCTGGCCCAGCTCGAACTGCACCGCCGCCGGCGTGCGCAGGTAGCGCAGCGTGCCGGTGGACGGCAGGAAGCCCTTGTCCGGGTTCTCGGCGTACACGCGCGCCTCCAGCGCGTGGCCGTGGATGCGCAACTGGTCCTGCCTCAGCGGCAGCGGCTCGCCGGCGGCCACGCGCAACTGCCATTCCACCAGGTCCTGCCCGGTGATCATCTCGGTCACGGGATGTTCCACCTGCAGGCGCGTGTTCATCTCCATGAAGTAGAACGAGCCGTCCTGGTTGGCGATGAACTCCACGGTGCCGGCGCCCACGTAGCCCACCGCCTGCGCCGCGGCCACGGCGGCGTCGCCCATCGCGCGCCGGCGCTCCTCGCTCATGCCCGGCGCCGGGGCTTCTTCCAGCACCTTCTGGTGGCGCCGCTGCACCGAGCAGTCGCGCTCGAACAGGTAGACGCAGTTGCCGTGCGTATCGGCGAACACCTGGATCTCGATATGGCGCGGGCGCGTCAGGTACTTCTCCACCAGCACCTTGTCGTCGCCGAAGCTGGCCGATGCCTCGCGCTTGACCGAGGCCAGCGCGGCCTCGAAGCCAGCGCCGGCCTCGACCACGCGCATGCCCTTGCCGCCGCCGCCGGCGCTGGCCTTGAGCAGCACCGGGTAGCCGATGCGGTCGGCCTCGCGGCGCAGCAGCGCGGCGTCCTGGTCCTCGCCGTGGTAGCCCGGCACCAGCGGCACCGCGGCCTTTTCCATCAGTTGCTTGGCCGCGCTCTTGCTGCCCATCGCGCGGATGCTCGATGCCGGCGGCCCGATGAAGACCAGCCCCGCGGCCGCGCAAGCCTCGGCAAAACCGTCGTTCTCGGACAGGAAGCCGTAGCCCGGGTGGATCGCCTGCGCGCCGGTGGCCAGGGCCACCGCGATGATGTGCTCGCCGCGCAGGTAGCTGTCGCGCGCGGCCGCGCCGCCGATGTGCACGGCTTCGTCGCACAGCGCCACGTGGCGCGCGCCGGCATCGGCGTCCGAGTAGACCGCCACCGTGCGGATGCCCAGGCGGCGGCAGGTGGCGGCCACGCGGCAGGCGATTTCGCCGCGGTTGGCGATCAGGATTTTGTTGAACATGCTGGTGGTCCTCTTGTCTTTTCCTTGCGTGCGGCGTGCCTCAGACCTTCCAGGCGGGCGCGCGCTTCTCCAGGAAGGACTTCACGCCTTCCCGTCCTTCGTCCGAAGCGCGGATCGCGGCTATGCGCTCCGCCGTCTGCGCCAGCAGGTCGTCGTCGACCGGCCGCCCGGCCACCTCCTGCACCAGCCGCTTGCTCTCGCGCACTGCGTTCGGGCTGTTGGCCGCCAGCGTGGCGGCCAGCTCGGCCACCTTGGCGTCCAGCGCGGCGGCGGCCACCACCTCGTGCACGAAGCCCAGCCGCAGCGCCTCGGCCGCGCCGAAGCGCTCGGCGGTGATGAAGTAGCGGCGCGAGGCCTGCTCGCCCAGCGCGCGGATCACGTAGGGGCTGATGGTGGCCGGCAGCAGGCCCAGGCGCGCCTCCGACAGGCAGAAGGTCACGCCCTCGGCCGCCACCGCGATGTCGCACGCCGCCACCAGCCCCACGCCGCCGGCGTAGGCGTCGCCGTGGATGCGCGCGATCACCGGCTTGGGGCAGGACCAGATGGTGTGCAGCATCTGCGCCAGCGTCAGCGCGTCGGAGCGGTTCTCGTCGTGCGAGTAGCCGGCCATCTTCTTCATCCAGTTCAGGTCGGCGCCGGCGCAGAAGGCCGGGCCGTTGCCGGCCAGCACGATGGCGCGCACCGAGGGCTCGCTGCCCAGCGCGCGGAAGGCGCCGGTCAGCTCGGCGATCACGGTTTCGTTGAAGGCGTTGCGCACGTCGGGCCGGTTCAGCGTGACGGTGGCCACGTGCTGCGCGGTGGTGACGGTGAGGGTGGTGAATTCCATTTCGGTGTCCTGTGGCGGTGCGTGGGCGTGGGCGGGGCAGGGCGTTACATGCGGAACACGCCGAACTTCATCTCGCCGATCGGCGCGTTGAGGCTGGCCGACAGGCCCAGGCCCAGCACCGTGCGCGTCTGCGCGGGGTCGATCACGCCGTCGTCCCACAGGCGCGCGCTGGCGTAGTAGGGATGGCCCTGGTGCTCGTACTGGTCGCGGATCGGCTGCTTGAACTTGTCTTCTTCCTCGGCGCTCCAGGCGCCGCCGCGGGCCTCGATGCCGTCGCGGCGCACCGTGGCCAGCACGCTGGCGGCCTGCTCGCCGCCCATCACCGAGATGCGCGCGTTCGGCCACATCCACAAGAAGCGCGGCGAATACGCGCGCCCGCACATGCCGTAGTTGCCCGCGCCGAACGAGCCGCCGATGATGACCGTGAACTTGGGCACTTGCGCCGTGGCCACCGCCGTCACCATCTTGGCGCCGTTGCGCGCGATGCCTTCGTTCTCGTACTTGCGGCCCACCATGAAGCCGGTGATGTTCTGCAGGAACACCAGCGGGATCTTGCGCTGGCAGCACAGCTCGATGAAGTGCGCGCCCTTGAGCGCCGACTCCGAGAACAGGATGCCGTTGTTGGCGATGATGCCGACCGGGTAGCCCCAGATCCGCGCGAAGCCGCACACCAGCGTGGTGCCGTAGCGCGCCTTGAACTCGTCGAAGTCGGAATCGTCCACGATGCGCGCGATGACCTCGCGCACGTCGTAGGGCTTGCGCGTGTCGGTGGGGATCACGCCGTACAGCTCCTCCACCGGGTAGCGCGGCGGCAGCGGCTCGTGCAGGCGGATCTGGTCCGGCTTGCGGCGGTTCAGGTGCTGCACGATATTGCGCGCCAGCGACAGCGCGTGCGCGTCGTTCTGCGCGAAGTAGTCCGCCACGCCGGACAGGCGCGTGTGCACGTCGGCGCCGCCCAGGTCCTCGGCGCTCACTTCCTCGCCGGTGGCCGCCTTCACCAGCGGCGGGCCGCCCAGGAAGATGGTGCCCTGGTTCTTGACGATGATGGACTCGTCGCTCATGGCCGGCACGTAGGCGCCGCCCGCCGTGCACGAGCCCATCACCACCGCGATCTGCGGGATGCCCTGCTTGGACAGGTTGGCCTGGTTGTAGAAGATGCGGCCGAAGTGGTCGCGGTCGGGGAACACGTCGTCCTGGTTGGGCAGGTTGGCGCCGCCCGAGTCCACCAGGTAGATGCAGGGCAGGTTGTTCTGCTCGGCGATCTCCTGCGCGCGCAGGTGCTTGCGCACGGTCAGCGGGTAATAGGTGCCGCCCTTGACGGTGGCGTCGTTGCAGACGATCACGCATTCCTGCCCGGCGATGCTGCCGATGCCGGTGATGATGCCCGCGCCCGGCGCGGCATCGTCGTACATGTCGTAGGCCGCCAGCTGCGACAGCT
Source organism: Cupriavidus sp. FW216-B1 (assembly GCF_058789195.1). Lineage (NCBI taxonomy): Bacteria > Pseudomonadati > Pseudomonadota > Betaproteobacteria > Burkholderiales > Burkholderiaceae > Cupriavidus > Cupriavidus sp. FW216-B1. The sequence continues at coordinate 333,601 of NZ_JBYTEL010000007.1, forward strand.
CCAGGAACGGCGTGCCGGGGTCCAGCAGCTGCTGCACGCGCTCGCGCGGCAGCATCTTGCCGCGCGACAGATGCTTGGCGCGCGCGTCCTCGCCGCCGCCTTCGGCCAGTTTGGCGATCCTGGCCTTGAGGTCGTCGACCAGCGCCTGCATGGCGTCGGCATTGGCGCGGAACGATTCCGAGCGCGCATTGAGTTTGGTTTCGAGCGTGGGCATGGGTCTGGGTATCTCGTATCAGGGGTCGCGCTGGCGAGCGGCCTTACATCGTCTCGGCGTACAGTTCGCGCCCGATCAGCATGCGGCGGATCTCCGAGGTGCCCGCGCCGATCTCGTACAGCTTGGCGTCGCGCCACAGCCGGCCCACCGGGTATTCGTTGATGTAGCCGTTGCCGCCCAGGATCTGCACCGACTCGCCCGCCATCCACGTGGCCTTCTCCGCCGTGTACAGGATCACCGCCGCGCAGTCCTTGCGCACCTGCCGCACGTGCTCGCGGCCCAGCGCGTCGAGGTTCTTGCCCACCGTGTACAGGTAGCTGCGCGCGGCCTGCAGGGTGGTGTACATGTCCGCCACCTTGCCCTGGATCAGCTGGAACTCGCCGATGCTCTGGCCGAACTGCCTGCGGTCGTGGATGTAGGGCGTGACCACGTCCATGCACGCCTGCATGATGCCGACCGGCCCGCCCGAGAGCACCGCGCGCTCGTAGTCCAGCCCGCTCATCAGCACGCGCGCGCCGCCGTTCTCGGCGCCGAGGATGTTCTCCACCGGCACTTCCACGTCCTCGAACACCAGCTCGCCGGTGTGCGAGCCGCGCATGCCGAGCTTGTCCAGCTTCTGCGCCACCGAGAA
>NZ_JBYTEL010000008.1:0-225142 GCF_058789195.1 Cupriavidus sp. FW216-B1
CCCCCCCCCCCCCCCCCCCCCCCCCGCTCCGGGCAAGGCGCGATCAGTCGCCGCGCAGCAGGTCGTTCAGGCTGGTCTTGGCGCGGGTCTGCGCGTCCACCTTCTTGACGATCACGGCGCAGTACAGGCTGTACTTGCCGTCCTTGGAGGGCAGGTTGCCGGCCACCACGACCGAGCCCGCCGGCACGCGGCCGTAATGGACCTCGCCGGTTTCGCGGTCGTAGATCTTGGTCGACTGGCCGAGATACACGCCCATCGAGATCACCGAATTCTCCTCGATGATGACGCCCTCGACCACTTCCGAGCGCGCGCCGATGAAGCAGTTGTCCTCGATGATGACCGGGTTGGCCTGCAGCGGCTCGAGCACGCCGCCGATGCCGACGCCGCCGGACAGGTGGACGTTCTTGCCGATCTGCGCGCACGAGCCGACGGTGGCCCAGGTGTCGACCATCGTGCCTTCGTCGACGTAGGCGCCGATGTTGACGTAGGAGGGCATCAGCACCGCGTTCCTGGCGATGAACGAGCCGCGGCGGGCCACGGCCGGGGGCACCACGCGGAAGCCGCCGCGGGCAAAGTCGTCGGCGCTCCAGCCGGCGAACTTGGTCGGCACCTTGTCGTAGAACTGGGCGAAGCCGCCGGCGCTCATCGGCGCGTTGTCTTCCAGGCGGAACGACAGCAGCACGGCCTTCTTGATCCACTGGTTGACGACCCAGTCGCGGCCTTGCTTCTCGGCCACGCGCAGCGCGCCGGCGTCGAGCTGGCCGATCACGTTGGCCACGGCTTCGCGGATGTCGTTGGGAGCCGACTTGGGCGAGAGGCTGGCGCGGTCTTCCCATGCCTGGTCGATCAGGGCTTGCAGTGCTTGCGTCATATGCGTGTTTTCAGTGGTTGATCGTTGTCTACGGTGAAATCCGGGGGGCGCGGCGTTCAGCCGAGCGAGCGGCAGAAGGCGACGATGCGGCGCGCGCCTTCCAGGCATTCCTCGGGCGTGGCCACCAGCGCCATGCGCACGCGGTTGGCGCCGGGATTGACGCCGCCGGCCTCGCGCGCCAGGTAGCTGCCGGGCAGCACGGTGACGTTCTGCTCGGCCAGCAGGCGGGTGGCGAATTCGGTGTCGCTCAGGCCGGTGCGCGAGACGTCGGCCCACAGGTAGAAGCCGGCGTCGGGCAGGGCCACGTCCAGCACCTCGGCCAGCATCGGCGTGACCTCGGCGAACTTGCGCACGTAGGCGGCGCGGTTGTCGCGCACGTGGGCCTCGTCGTTCCAGGCCGCCACGCTGGCGGCCTGCACCGCCGGGTTCATGGCGCCGCCGTGATAGGTACGGTATAGCAGGAATTTCTTCAGCAGGGCGGCGTCGCCGGCCACGAAGCCCGAGCGCAGGCCCGGCACGTTGGAGCGCTTGGACAGGCTGGAGAACATTACCAGCCGCTCGAACGGATGCGCGCCCTCGGCGCGGCCCAGCTTGCGCGCGGCTTCGAGCGCGCCCAGCGGCGGATCGCCTTCCTTGAAATAGATTTCCGAATAGCACTCGTCGGAGGCGATCACGAAACCGTGGCGGTCCGACAGCGCGAACAGCTCGCGCCAGTCGTCGAGCGACAGCACCGCGCCGGTCGGGTTGCCGGGCGAGCACACGTAGACCAGTTGCACGCGGGCCCAGGTCTCGGCCGGAATGCGGTCGAAGGCCGGGGCGAAGTTGCGCGCCGGGTCGCTGTTGGCGAACACCGGGGTGGCGCCGGCCAGCAGCGCCGCGCCTTCGTAGATCTGGTAGAACGGGTTCGGGCACAGCACCAGCGCGCCGGGGCGGCTGGCGTCGACCACGGTCTGGGCGAACGCGAACAGCGCCTCGCGCGAGCCGGTCACGGGCAGCACCTCGGTGGCCGGGTTGACCGCGGGCAGGCCGTAGCGGCGCTGGAGCCACGCGGCGATGCACTGCCGCAGGGCGTCGGAACCGGCCGTCGTGGGATAATTCGCCAGCCCGCCGAGCGCGTCCGCCAGCGCCTGCTTGATGAACGCGGGCGTGGGATGCTTGGGTTCGCCGATACCGAAACTGATCGCGGGCAACGCGGCGTTCGGCTTCACGTTGGCCACCAGCACGCGCAGTTTCTCGAACGGGTAGGGCTGGAGCAGGTCGAGTCGGGGGTTCACGGTCGGGTTCGGGCCGCCAGGGCCAAGGCTCAAAGCCGGACATTATAGAGGATTGGCGGGCGTTCCCGCGCGCGGGGCGCGGGCCTGGCGGGCTTTTCCGGCCGGCCCGCCCAAGTGGCCGCGGCCCGTTCCCTCCCGCATTTTCCCTGCCGTTTTTCCTTTGCCGTCATCGACCGGCCGCCATGCCGGCGGTCTTTTCCGCGTTCATGCGTAACCTGCCCGCCGCATCTGTCCCTGTTTCCAATAGGGCGGGCGCCGGGCCGCGTTCAGTGCAGCACGGCCCGCGACACCAGCGCCACCAGCGGCTTGCGGATGGCGCGCTCGACACCGGCGTGCAGGTCCAGCGGGCGCAGCAGCATCTTCACCGTCATCTCGATCGGCAGGTTGCGGCGGATCACCGCGCTGACGCGGGAATTGAGCCGGCGCACGTCCTTCTGCGGAATGTCCTCGGTGCCGCGCTCGATGCGCAGCACGTTGCGCAGCGCGATCTCCGCGTCCTCGTTCTTGATTTCCAGCAGGCGGCGCACCAGCGCGCCCAGCACGCGCCAGCGGCCGAGCCGCTCGACGCCGTTGAAGGTGTTGAAGTAGCGGTAGAAATGCTTGTAGTGGCGCACCTCGTCGTTGGCGATGCGGCGCGTCAGGTCGCGCAGCACGGGCTCGTCGCTGGCCTGCTCGAGCGAGCGGTAGAGCGCCGCGGTGCCGGTCTCGACCACGCAGCGCGCGGCCATCTCCAGCGCTTCGGAGGGTTCGAAGTTGTCGACCGAGCAGGTGTGGCGGTATTCCTCGAAGAAGCGCGCGTAGCCGCGCTCCCAGTCGAATTCGGGCCACACGTGCTCGACATAGCGCCGCAGCGCCAGGCCGTGCTGCAGTTCCTCGGCTTCCCAGTGCTCGGCCAGCCAGCCGGAGGCTTCCGGGTTGGCGGCGTAGTAGGTGGCGAGGTTGCCGGCGTAGGTGTCGGAGCCGCTCTCGACGAAGGAGGCGGACACCAGCAGGTAGAACAGTTCGCGGTCCGGGCGCACGCGCGCCACGTCGATGGCGGCGAAGTCGATCTCGCCGATGGACCAGGGCATCCGTTTTCTTGCATCGCCGGCGGCGGGGCCGGTCACGCTTTCGTCTGAGTTCGCCGGAATAGAGGCGGTCATGCTGAACACTCCCAGGAGAAGCGCGGAGCAGGGCTCCGCGTTGGGCCGGAGACGCCGTCTGCGTCACCTGCCCGCCGGACAGGGGTTGACTGCAATGGGGCTGACTGCAACGGGGGCTGACTAGTGGGCTGACTGCAATGGGCATCAGGGATCACGCTGACAAGGGAGAGACTAGCACTAACCCTCGGAAGTTTCCCGCCGGTTCCGCGCCGTGCGTTGCCGCCACGCACGGGCGGCCCGCGCCGGGCGCGCGATGTCTGCTCTGAGTGTAGGGCGCGGACCGCACAAAGTGAATCGGAAGGGGTGCAAAGCCGCCGGGGAAACGGCCTCTTCCGCGGCGCCGAAAGGTCGCTGAAAGGTCCCTGAAAGCGCCCGGGCGCGGAAGGGGCGATGGTATGATTAGCGCCAACTATCGGGCACAAGAGCCCGGCGCGCGCCCCAATGCGGCCCGCGCCGCCCGCCTCTGCGCTGGCCCGGCCTCCCTGAACGCTGCAATACCCTAGATACCCCACGACCAACCGTGCGACTGTCCTCGATCAAACTGGCGGGCTTCAAGTCCTTCGTCGATCCCACCAATTTTCAAGTGCCCGGCCAGCTGGTCGGCATCGTCGGTCCCAACGGCTGCGGCAAATCGAACATCATCGATGCAGTGCGCTGGGTGCTGGGCGAGTCACGCGCTTCCGAGCTGCGCGGCGAGTCCATGCAGGACGTCATCTTCAACGGCTCGACCGCCCGCAAGCAGGCCGGGCGCGCCAGCGTGGAGCTGGTGTTCGACAATCCCGACGGCCGCGCCGCCGGGCAATGGAGCCAGTACGCCGAGATCGCCGTCAAGCGCGTGCTCACGCGCGACGGCACCTCCTCGTACTACATCAACAACCAGGCGGTGCGCCGGCGCGACATCCAGGACATCTTCCTGGGCACCGGCCTGGGCCCGCGCGCCTACGCCATCATCGGGCAGGGCATGATCTCGCGCATCATCGAGGCCAAGCCCGATGACATGCGCATCTTCCTCGAGGAAGCCGCCGGCGTGTCCAAGTACAAGGAGCGCCGCCGCGAGACCGAGAACCGCCTGTCCGACACCCGCGAGAACCTGACCCGCGTCGAGGACATCCTGCGCGAGCTCGGCGCCAACCTCGAGAAGCTCGAAGGCCAGGCCGAGGTGGCCCAGCGCTTCAAGACCCTGCAGGCCGACGGCGAGGAAAAGCAGCACCTGCTGTGGCTGCTGCGCAAGCGCGAGGCGCAGGCCGAGCAGGAACGCCACCAGCGCGCCATCGAGCAGGCCCAGATCGACCTCGAGGCGCAGACCGCGCAGTTGCGCCACGTCGAGGCCGAGCTCGAAACCATGCGCGCCGCGCATTACGCGGCATCCGACAATATGCACAGCGCGCAGGGCGCGTTGTACGAGGCCAACGGCGAAGTCAGCAAGCTCGAGGCCGAGATCCGCTACGTGGTCGAGTCGCGCAACCGCGTGCAGGCGCAGATCGCCGCGCTCACCGCGCAGCGCGAGCAGTGGCAGGGCAAGTCCGAGCAGGCCACCGACGACCTCGCGCGGGCCGAGGAAGAGCTCGCCGTGGCCGAGGGCCGCACGGTGGAGGCGCAGGAAGCCGTGGCGCACAAGACCGACGAGCTGCCCACGCTGGAAGCCCAGTGGCGCGACGCCCAGACGCTGTCCAACGAGCAGCGCGCCAGCATCATGCAGGCCGAGCAGGCACTCAAGCTCGAAGCCGCGCAGCAGCGCAGCGCCGACCAGATGCTGCAGCAGCTCGAGCAGCGCCGCGAGCGCCTGTCCGGCGAGGAAAAGGGCCTCGACCGCCCCGACGAAATCCGTCTTGAAGAACTGCGCGCCGAGCTGGCCGAGCAGGAAGCCGTGCAGGAAGAAACGCAGGCGATCCTGGCCGACGCCGAGGAAAGCGTGCCGCGCCTGGACGGCGAGCGCCGCGCCGCGCAGGAGCGCGTGCAGGGCGAGGCCGCCGCCATCGCCGCGCTGGAAGCGCGCCTGTCCGCGCTCAAGCAGTTGCAGGAAAGCGTGCAGACCGAAGGCAAGGTGCAGCCGTGGCTGGAAAAGCACGGCCTGGCCGAGCTGCCGCGCCTGTGGAAGAAGCTCCATATTGAGCCGGGCTGGGAAAACGCGCTGGAATCCGTGCTGCGCGAGAAGCTCGCCGCGCTCGAAGTCTCCAACCTGGACTGGATCCAGTCCTTCCTGTCCGACGCGCCGCCCGCCAAGCTGGCCTTCTATTCGCCGCCGCCGGCCGCGCGCCCGCAGGACACCCCGGCCGGCCTGCGCCCGCTGATGGCGCTGGTGCAGATCACCGAGCCCGGCATCCGCGCCGTGATGCAGGACTGGCTGGCCGACATCTACACCGCCACCGACATGGCCCAGGCGATGGCCGCGCGCGCCACGCTGCCCGAGGGCGCCAGCTTCGTGGTGGCCGAAGGGCACCTGGTGGGGCGCAACGCGGTGCAGTTGTACGCCGCCGATTCCGAGCAGGCCGGCATGCTGGCGCGCGAGCAGGAGATCGAGAACCTGCAGAAGCAGGCGCGCGCGCAGATGCTGCTGTCCGACGAGGCCAGGAGCCAGTCGGTGCGTGCCGACGCGGCCTACACGCACGCCAGCGCGCTGCTGATCGACGCGCGCAGCCGCAGCGAGCAGGCCACGCGCCGCGTGCACGCGCTGCAGATGGACGTGCTCAAGCTGTCGCAGGCGATGGAGCGCTACGCCGCGCGCAGCGGCCAGATCCGCGAGGAACTGGAAGAAATCCGCGCGCAGATCGAGGAGCAGCGCGCCATCCGCGCCGAATCCGAAGCCAGCTTCGAGCAGCACGACGCCGCGCTGGCCGAGATGCAGGCCACCCACGAAGACCACCAGATGGCCTTCGAGGCGCTCGACAGCAAGCTGTCGTCGGCGCGCCACCAGTTGCGCGATTTCGAGCGCGCCGCGCAGGAAGCGCTGTTCGCCGAGCGCAACCTGGCCAGCCGCATCGAGGAGCTGCGCCGCAACATCCAGACCGCCGCCGACCAGTCCGAGCGGCTCGAGCAGTCGCTCGAGGACGCGCGCGCCGAACTCGAGACCATCAACGAGCAGACCGCCCACACCGGCCTGCAGGAAGCGCTGGAGCGCCGCGCCGAGAAGGAGGAGAAGCTCCAGGCCGCGCGCACCGAGCTCGACGCGCTGTCGGCGCAACTGCGCCAGTTCGACGACCAGCGCCTGGCCGCCGAGCGCAGCCTGCAGCCGCTGCGCGACCGCATCACCGAATACCAGCTCAAGGAACAGGCCGCGCGCCTGAACCAGGAGCAGTTCACCGAGCAGCTCACCACCGCCGAGGTCGACGAGGCCGTGCTGGCCGAGAAGCTCACGCCGGACCTCAAGCCGTCCTACCTGCAAGGCGAGGTCACGCGCCTGAACAACGCCATCAACGCGCTCGGGCCCGTCAACATGGCCGCGCTCGACGAACTGGCCGCGGCGCGCGAGCGCAAGACCTTCCTCGACGCGCAGTCGGCCGACCTGGTCGACGCCATCACCACGCTGGAAGACGCGATCCACAAGATCGACCAGGAAACGCGGGCCATGCTGCAAGGCACCTTCGACCAGGTCAACCACCACTTCGGCGAGCTGTTCCCGTCGCTGTTCGGCGGCGGCCAGGCCAAGCTCATCATGACCGGCGACGAGATCCTCGACGCCGGCGTGCAGGTGATGGCGCAGCCCCCGGGCAAGAAGAACTCCACCATCCACCTGCTCTCGGGCGGCGAGAAGGCGCTCACCGCGATCGCGCTGGTGTTCGCCATGTTCCAGCTCAACCCCGCGCCGTTCTGCCTGCTCGACGAGGTGGACGCGCCGCTGGACGACGCCAACACGGAGCGCTACGCCAACATGGTGGCGCGCATGTCCGACAAGACCCAGTTTGTCTTCATTTCCCACAACAAGATCGCAATGGAAATGGCACACCAGTTGATCGGCGTGACGATGCAGGAACAAGGCGTGTCGCGCATCGTCGCGGTCGACATGGACGCAGCGATCTCGATGGCGGAGGCAGCATGACGCTACAGACCGCCCTCATCGTCGCAGGCATCGTCCTGCTGCTGCTGGTCGTGGCCTACAACCAGTGGCAGATCCGCAAGGCGCGCCGCCCGCGCGCGCTGCAGCCCGAGGACGACCTGCCGCCGATGCGCGAGCCGGTGGTCAGCCCGGCGGTGACGCCCGAAGTCCACGCCAGGCTGCACGAGCCGGCCGCCGACCGCCAGCCCGAGCGGCGCGAGCCCACGCTGTCGGCCTCGCCGCTGGACGCGGCCTCGGTGGCCGCCGGCATGGCGGCCGCCTCGGCGGGTTCCGCCGACGCCGACCAGAGCCTGGCGGACGAAGTCGCGCTGGCCGCCTCGCCTGCCGCCGGCAAGGCCGGCCGGCACAAGCCGGCCGATGCCACGGATGCCGCCCATGCCGCCCATGTCGCCGAGGTGCAGGGCGAGACCGCGGACGCGGAACAATCGGCCGGGCATGCCGAAGATGCCGGCGTCGCCGAACCGCATGCGCAAGCCCATGCCGAGGCACATGCGCAAGCCGGCGCACAGGCCGGCAGCGCGCGCGCGCCGCTCCAGCCCGAGCCGCTGGTGCCCGAAGGCCAGCCCGCGCCGGCCGTGATCGATCCGCTGATCGACTGCATCGTGCCGCTGCACCTGGAGCGCAAGCAGTCCGGCGACCGCATCCTGCCGCTGACCGGCCGCCTGCGCCGCGCCGGGACCAAGCAGGTGCACCTCGAAGGCCTGCGCGCCGAGGCCAACGCCTGGGAAGCCGTCACCGCCGGCCACCAGTACGAAGACCTGCAGGTGGCGGTGCAACTGGCCAACCGCGGCGGCGCGCTCAACGCGCTGGAATTCTCCGAGTTCGTCAACGCGGTGGAAGCGCTGGCCGAGTCGCTCGACGCCTCCGCCGAGCTGCCCGACATGAGCGAGACCGTGGCCAACGGCCGCGAGCTCGATGCCTTCGCCGCCGGCTGCGACGTGCAGCTCGGCGTCAACGTGATTTCCGACGGCGCGCCGTGGTCGGCCGCCTACGTGCAGACCGTGGCCACCCAGGACGGCCTGGTGCTGTCGCGCGACGGCACCCGCTTCACGCGCTACCAGGCGGGCGCGGACGGCGTGCAGCGCGCGCTGTTCACGCTGCAGTTCGGCGACACCAACTTCCTGCGCGACGATCTCACGGCCAAGGCCGGGCGCCAGATCACGCTGCTGCTCGACGTGCCGTCCGCGGCACAGGCCACCAAGCCGTTCAAGACCGTGTGCGAATACGGCTACAGCCTGGCGCAGCGCATGGGCGCACAATTGGTGGACGACAACATGCGGCCGCTGAGCGAGGCCTCCTTCGTCGCCATCTTCGGCCAGTTGCAGGCGCTCTACGACAAGCTCGACGCGCGCGGCATGCCGGCCGGCTCGCCGGTGGCGCTGCGCCTGTTCAGCCTGTGATATTTGCCCGCTGATCGGCAGCGGGTCCGGAAACACAATATGAGTCCCAAGCAAGACGGTGCGGCGGCGCAAGCCCCCGCACCCGCCGGCGATGCCCCCGCCGCGCGCGCCGCATGGCTGCGCGCGGAAATCGATCGCCACAATTACCGGTATTACGTGCTCGACGAACCGTCGATTCCCGATGCGGACTACGACGCGCTGTACCGCGAGCTGCAGGCCATCGAGGCCGCGCATCCCGAGCTGCTGACGCCCGACTCGCCCACCCAGCGCGTAGGCGGCCAGGCGCTGTCGGCCTTCACCACGGTGCGCCACGTCGTGCCGATGCTGTCGATCCGCACCGAGACCGACACCGAGAGCACCGGCGCCGAAGCCTTCGACGCGCGCGTGCGCCGCGAGCTCGGCCTGGGCGAGGACGGCGCGCCGGTGGAATACATGGCCGAGCTCAAGTTCGACGGCCTCGCGCTGAGCCTGCGCTACGAAAACGGCCTGCTGGTGCAGGCCGCCACGCGCGGCGACGGCACCAACGGCGAGGACGTCACCGCCAACGTCAGGACCATCAAGAGCATCCCGATGCGGCTCAAGGGCGACGCGCCGCCGGTGCTGGAGGTGCGCGGCGAGGCCTACATGCGCCGCGACGATTTCGACCGCCTCAACGCGCGCCAGCGCGAGGCCGGCGAGAAGATCTTCGTCAACCCGCGCAACACCGCCGCCGGTGCGATCCGCCAGCTCGATTCGGCCATCGCCGCGCAGCGTCCGCTGCGCTTCTTCGCCTACGGGCTGGGCGAGACCGCGGGCTGGGACATTCCGCCCACGCACAGCGGCATGCTCGACGCGCTCGAAGCGTTCGGCCTGCCGGTCAACAAGGACCGCCGCGTGGTGCGGGGCGCCGAGGGGCTGGTGGCCTTCCACCGCGAGATCGGCGAGCGCCGCGAGGCCCTGCCGTTCGACATCGACGGCGTGGTCTACAAGGTCAACCGGCTCGACCTGCAGCGCCGGCTCGGCTTCGTCTCGCGCGAGCCGCGCTGGGCGGTGGCGCACAAGTACCCGGCGCAGGAGCGCACCACCACCGTGCTCGGCATCGACGTGCAGGTCGGCCGCACCGGCGCCATCACGCCGGTGGCGCGGCTGGCGCCGGTGTTCGTCGGCGGCGCGATGGTGTCCAACGTCACGCTGCACAACCAGGACGAGATCGAGCGCCTGGGCGTGCTGATCGGCGACACCGTGATCGTGCGGCGCGCCGGCGACGTGATTCCCGAAGTGGTGGCGGTGGTCGCGGAGCAGCGCCCGCCCGGATTCGATCCGCTCGCGGCGGAGCTGCCCGAGCCGTACCGCCGCTTCGTCATGCCGGACAAATGCCCGGTGTGCCAGTCGCACGTGGTGCGCGAGGAAGGCGAGGCGGTGGCGCGCTGCACCGGCGGGCTGACCTGCAAGGCGCAGCGCAAGGAGTCGATCCGGCATTTCGCCGCGCGCCGCGCGATGGACATCGAAGGGCTGGGCGAGCGCCACATCGACAACCTCGTCGAGTTCGAGCGCATCGCCAGCGTGGCCGACCTGTACCGCCTGACGCGCGACGACTTCCTCGACGTCAAGCGCATGGCCGACGAGCGCGACGACGTGGTGCCCGAGACCGTGGCGCAGGGCAAGATCGCCACCAAGTGGGCTGACAACATCCTCGAAGGCATCGCCGCCAGCAAGGAACGGCCGCTGGCGCGCTTCCTGTTCGCGCTCGGCGCGCGCCACGTCGGCGAGTCCACCGCCAAGACCCTGGCCGACTGGCTGGGCCGGCTGGCCTGGGTGCGGCGCGCGCCGCTGCCGCTGCTGCGCGTGCTGCCGGACGTGGGCGAGGTGGTGGCCGAGTCGATCTACGAATTCTTCAAGGAGCCGCGCAACGAGACGGTCATCGACGACCTGCTGCGCTACGGCGTGGTGCCGGTCGAAGGCGGCCGCCCGCTGCCGGCGCTGGCCGACAAGCTCGCGCTGCCGGTCTTGCTGGCGGCGCTGGGCGTGCCCAAGCTCACGGCGCTGCGCGCCGAGCAGCTCGCGCAGGACCTCGACAGCCTGGACCAGCTCGCCGACGCCAGCGCCGAATGGCTGGCCGAGCGCAAGCTGCCGGCCGACGCGCTGGCCTCGCTGCAGGAATTCCTCGGGCGCGAAGGCGCGCGCGGGCAGCTGCGCGATCTCTCGGCGCTGCGCGCCGAACTGCTGGCCGAACTGCCCGCGCCCGACGAGGTCGCGCAATCGCCGCTGGCCGGCAAGACCTTCGTGCTGACCGGCTCGCTGCCGACGCTGTCGCGCGACGAGGCCAAGGACAAGCTGGAAGCCGCCGGCGCCAAGGTGGCCGGCTCGGTGTCGAAGAAGACCGATTACGTGGTGGCCGGCGCCGAAGCCGGCAGCAAGCTGGAGAAAGCGCTCGCGCTCGGCGTCACGGTGCTCGACGAGGCCGCGATGCTGGCGCTGCTCGCCGGCGCCGCCAACGAAGCAGAACCCAACGGAGAACAATCATGATCCGCGACATCCTCAAGATGGGCGATCCGCGGCTGCTGCAGGTGGCGCGGCCCGTCACGCGCTTCAACACGCCCGAGCTGCGCACGCTGATCGACGACATGTTCGACACGATGGACCATGCCAACGGCGCCGGCCTCGCCGCGCCGCAGATCGGCGTGGACCTGCAGGTGGTGATCTTCGGCTTCGACCGCAACCCGCGCTATCCCGACGCGCCGACGGTGCCCAAGACGGTGCTGATCAACCCGGTGCTGACGCCGCTCGGCGACGAGCAGGAAGAAGGCTGGGAAGGCTGCCTGTCCGTGCCCGGCCTGCGCGGCGTGGTGCCGCGCTTCACGCGGCTGAAATACACCGGCTTCGACATGATGGGCGCGCCCATCGAGCGCGTGGCCGAGGATTTCCACGCGCGCGTGGTGCAGCACGAATGCGATCACCTGCAGGGGATCCTGTACCCGATGCGGGTGAAGGACTTCACGCGGTTCGGCTTCACCGAAGTGCTGTTTCCCGAGCTGCCGCCGAACAGCGACGACTGAGCGGAAAACCCGCTGCCCGCGGGGGCGCTCTGCATTCCCCGCAAACCTTCGTCAGCCGCGGGTTTGCTCCCCTCTCCCGCGAAGTGGGAGAGGGGCCGGGGGGAGAGGGGCCGGGGAGAGGGCGGGCGCTTGCGAATGCCGCCGTGCCGGAAAAACCGTCGGCTCCGTTTCTCGCCCCGGAGACCGCGAAAAGCCAGGCCCCGCCGCATTTCCATATCCGCTGAATATGGAAATGCCACTTTCCATATATTTTACCTGCGCCCCGCGCGGTGCTACCGTCTCGCTCCACATCCCGGGCCATTTCAACCGGGAGCCTAGGAGGAGACAAGATGAAGACCGTTCGTTGCGGCCGCGCATTGGCGTGGCCGGTATTGGCTGCCGCGCTGTCGGCCAGCCTGCTGCTCGGCGGCTGCGGCGGGGACGACGCCGCCAGCGCCAGCGCCGGCCCGGCCGTGCCGGGCGGCACGGCGGGCAACGGCTCGCCCGCCACGCCGGTGGATCCCGGCTCGCCCTCGCTGTCGCCGCAGGATGCCTGCACGGCGCTGGCCAGCGCCACGCTGCCGGCTTCCGCGCTGGCGCTGCCCAATGGCGGCGTGCAGGTGGCCTCGGCCACGCTGATCGCCGCCGATGCCGCCGGCAACACGCTGGGCGAGTACTGCGCGGTGCGCGGCCAGATCCGGCCCGTGGACGCCAGCGCGCCCAGCATCAACTTCGCGCTCAACCTGCCCACGGCCTGGAACGGCAAGGCCATCCAGTTCGGCGGCGGCGGCTTCGACGGCAAGCTGATCGACGGCACCGAGACCGTGCGCTTCGCGCTGCCGGACGACCCGGCGCCGCTGGCGCGCGGCTACGCCACCTGGGGCGACGATTCCGGCCACCAGAGCGGCAGCATCACCGACGGCACCTTCGCCGCCAATGACGAGGCGCTGGCCAACTACGGCGGCGACACCCTCAAGAAGACCCACGACGCCGCGCTCGCGCTGCTCAGGCAGCGTTACGGCCGCGCGCCGGACCGCGCGTATTTCCTCGGCACCTCCACCGGCGGGCGCGACGCGCTGAGCTACATCCAGCGCTGGCCGGCCGACTACGACGGCGTGATCGCCAACGAGCCGGCGCTCAACTACACCGGCACGCGCCTGTCGAACGTGGCGGTGGGCCGCGCGCTCTACCTCAACGGCGGCGCCGGCTGGCTCAACATCAACAAGACGCTGCTGGTGCAGAGCGCGGCGATGGCCGCCTGCGACCGGCTCGACGGCGCGGCCGACCAGGTGGTCAGCAACGTGGAAGGCTGCCGCGTGGGCGCCATGCAGGTGCTGGCCGGCCTGCGCTGCCCGGGCGGCACCGATGCCGGCGACACCTGCCTGTCCGATGCGCAGATCGACACCGTCAAGACCATCGAGAACCCGCTGCAGCTGAGCTACCCGATCGCCAACGGCGTCACCGTGGCGGGCGGCTACAACCTGCTCGAAGGCGCGCTGGTGGCGGGGCCGTTCACCACGCGCGACCTCGGCACGCGGGCGGTGCCGGGCAATCCGGCCACCACGGCGGACGCCAACGTCTACCTGACCGGCGACCAGTGGGTGAAGTATTTCGTCACGCGCGTGGCCAGCTTCGACTCGCTCACCTTCGACCCCGCCAGCCCGGGCGCCTACACCGCGCGCGTGCAGCAGGTCTCGGCGCTGACCGACGCCACCAACCCGGACCTGTCCGGCTTCCTCGGCCACGGCGGCCGGCTGATCCTGCTGCACGGCCTGGCCGACGAGGTGATCAGCCCCAACTCCACCATCGCGTGGTTCCAGGCCGTGACCGGGCGCGTGGGGCAGGCCGCGGTGGACCAGGGCATCCGCTTCTACACCGTGCCCGGCATGGGCCACGGCACCGGCAGCTTCCTGCCGGCGTGGAACTCGCTGACCGCGCTGGAGAACTGGGTGGAGCAGGGCGTGGCGCCGGGCACCCGCACGGTGATGGACACCAACGCGCAGACCTACGGCCGCGCGCGGCCGCTGTGCCAGTACCCCTCGTGGCCCAAGTACAAGGGCTCGGGCAGTCTCGACGCCGCCATCAACTACAGTTGCGCCGGCAGCAGCGGGCCGCCGCAGTCGTGCCTGAACCTGCCTGCGGCCGTGACCAGCTACAAGGGCGGCAACATGCTCGGCGAGGAACTGACGGTGCGCCTGGACCCGGCCACGCTGAACTACACCGTGACCATCGACGCCAGCCTGCAGCGCGCCGGCGGCACCGCGCGCAGCGGCACGCTGGTGGCGCAGGGCGGCTGCACCTTCTCCAGCGGCGAGAACGGGGCCTTGTTCACGCTGACCGGCGGCGGCGTGATGCTGGGCGGCGTGGCCAACGCCACCGGCGCGGGCTTCGCGCCGCTGCTGGCCTTCGAGAACGTCAGCAGCGACTACAAGGCGGTGGCCGACATCTACAACGTCAACGGCATCCAGTACGCGGTGGCGGGCGGCGCGGCCAGCGTGGTGAACGGCTCGGCGCGGCTGCGCTCGTCGGCGGCGACGTGGCAGACCTGCGCGGACCCCGTCACCGGCGGCTTCATCACCTACGACGCGGGCTGCACCGCGACCACCAAGGGCTATATCGCCTGGAACAGCGCGCGCAATGCCTTCGACTACTTCGTCGGCGGCTCGCCCACCGCGGGCGGCGGCACGCTGAGCGGCTCGCTGATCAGCGGCATGGTCAACGGCAAGCCGGTGCCGCTGGTGCTGACGCGCTCGGCCACGGCCTACGGCATGCACTTCTACGCGCCGCAGCCGGCCACGCTGCCGCTGGCCGCGGGCGCCGCGGACGGCGCCTACCGCGTCAGCGTGAGCGACGGCACGCAGCTCAACGCCGACCTCGCGGGCCTGGCCATCACGCGCGGCAGCGCCAGCGGCACGCTGACCTACAACCAGCCGGTGCTGGGCGTGATCGGCGCGGCCGGCGCGGTGAGCGGGGCGTACACGGTGAGCGGCGGGGTGCTGTCCGGCACCGGCACCGGCAGTTTCGAGCTGGGCTTGCTGTACTGAGCCGGGCGCGCGCCGCGGGCTTCAGGCGGCGCCCGCGGCCGGCTTGCCGCGGCGGCGGTAGCGCGCCGCGGTGCGGTGGGTCAGCGCGACCAGCGCGGCGCAGGCGGGATTGTCGTCGTTCTCGCGGTAGACCAGCGTGAGCGGGGCGCGCAGGCGGTCGGTTTCCTGCATCGGCAGGTAGGCCACGCCGTGCGGGTTGAGGCCGGCCATCGAGGCCGGCACCACGCTCACGCCGGCACCGGCCGCCACCAGGTTGAGGTTGCTCAGCATGCGCTCGACCTCCACGCCGATGCGCGGCGTGAAGCCGAGCTGCTCGCACACGTTGAGCAGGTCGCCGTACATGCCCGGCGCGCCGGGCCGGCGCACCAGGATGAAATCGTCGCCGGCCAGCGCGCGCAGCGAGACCGGCCCCTGCGCCGCCGCGCCGCGCTGGCGCAGCAGCGGATGATCCAGCGGCAGCGCGATCACCATTTCTTCTTCCAGCAGCAGATCGAAGCGCAGCCCGGCGGGCCGCTCCACCGGCGCGCGCAGCAGCGCCACGTCCAGGTTGCCCGAGGCCAGCTGCTCGGTGACTTCGGCGGCATTGCTCTCGCCCAGCTTGAGCGCGATGCCGGGGTGCTGGCGGCGGCAGGCGCGCAGCACCTCGGGCGTGAGCTTGTGGGCGGCGGCCGAGCTGGTGAAGCCGACCGAGAGCGAGCCTTCCTCGCCGCGCGCCATGCGCTGCATGCGCTGGCGGGCCTGCTCCAGGCGCGCGAAGACGTCGAGCACGTCGGCGCGCAGCGCGCGGCCGGCGGCGGTCAGCGCCACGCCGCGCGGCTGGCGCTCGAACAGGATCACGCCCAGCTCGGTTTCCAGCGCCTTGAGCTGCTGCGACAGCGGCGGCTGCTGGATGCCGAGCTGCTCCGCGGCGCGCGTGATGTGGCCGGTTTCGGCCACCGTGAGGAAATAGCGGAGGTGTCTCAGTTCCATTGCCGGGTCCGGTGGTTCTTGCGCCATGACATATTCATAAAATATGCCGTAGCGAGAAAGCATATATTTTACATTCGGTAGCGGCCGGCTTAGCATGATCCGGTGCGCTTTTGCGAACAAAGGTCCGCAAGGACGGAAAGCGGGCGCCCGTGCGCCGCTGCATCGGGAGACAGGACATGAAGAGCTTGCGTCGCGCGCTGTGCGCATTGGGCCTGCTGGCCGCCGCCGCCCAGTTCGGCTGCGCCGCGCCCGGGCCGGACGGCGCCACCGCGGCCTCCGCGGTGTCCGCTGCCGCGGACGCGGAAGAGACCGAGGGCCCGGTCGACAAGGCCGCCGCGGCCGCCGTGCGCTGGCAGCGCGTGCGGCTCGGCAGCGGGGCGCGGGCCTACGATTTCCCGGTCTACGCCAACCATGCGCTGGACGGCGACCTGCGCCGCATCCGCGAGGTCGTCTTCGTGCAGCACGGCTTGCAGCGCAACGGCGACGATTATTTCGTGGCCGGCGCGGCGCTGCTCAGGCAGACCGGGCGCAACCCCGACGAAGTGCTGCTGCTGGCGCCCAACTTCCCCGGCACGCCCGACCGCAACAAGGGCTTCGGCAACATGCCGGTGTGGAGCGTGCAGGGCTGGATGAGCGGCGAGAATGCCGTCGGCGGGCCGGTCCCGGTCAGTTCGCTGCAGGTGCTGGACGATCTCGTCGGGCTGGTCACGGACAAGTCCCGCCTGCCCGCCGTGACGCGCGTCACGGTGGCCGGGCACTCGGGCGGCGGCCAGCTGGTGCACCGCTACGCGGTGCTCAACAATGTCGACGAGCGCATCCGCGCGTCCGGCATCGACCTGCGCTACGTGGTGGCCAACCCGTCGTCGTATCTCTATTTCACGCCCGAGCGCCCGAGCGGCAGCGGCTTCGCGCCGTATGACGCCGCCGTCTGCGCGGACTACGACAAATACCGCTACGGCATGCGCGACATCGTGCCCTACGCGCGGGGCGCCACCGGCGACGCGCTGTTCCGCCGCTACCGGCAGCGCCAGGTGACTTACCTGGTCGGCGCGGACGACAACGATCCCAACCAGCGCGTGCTCGACAAGGCCTGCGGCGCCGAGGCCGAGGGGCCGACGCGCCTGGCGCGCGCGCGTGGCTACCTGCGCTACGAAGCCTGGCTGGGCGCGAGGCCGGGCGGCCCGGCGGCGCCGGCGCGCCACCAGGCGTTCGAGGTGATCGGCGTGGGCCACAACCAGAGCCGCATGCTCGGCTCGCAGTGCGGGGCCAGGGCCGTGTTCGGGCTGGCGGAGTCGGCCAATGCCGGGGGCGCGGCCTGCCGCGCGCCGCGGCTGTAGCGCGTCTCCGGCCACCCGATTTTCTGGCCGCCGGGTTTGCCCGGGCGGCCAGGACGGCCGCGCGGTGCTAGCATGACGCCTCGTGCCGTCCCGATGTCCGGTGCCGGCCGCACTTTTCCGTCGCCGTCATGCCTTTCTCCTGGGGCCCGGGCGCTGGCGATCCACCGCCGCGCACCTGCCCGTCCCGCTTTTCCCCGTTTCCCGCCTCGCTGCCGCCGGCCGACGCCGCGCGGCGGCGCCAGCTTGGCGCGCTGGCCGGCCTGTCGGCGGCCGCCGCGCTGGGCCTGTACCGCGCTCCCGCCCATGCCGCCGAGCCGGCTTGCCGGCTGCTGGTCGGCTATGGCGCCGGCGGCGGCGCCGACCACGTGGCGCGGCTGGTGGCCGACGCCCTCAGCCAGGACGGCAGCCTCACCGTGGTGGAGAACCGTCCCGGCGCGGCCGGGCAGATCGCGCTGCACGAGGCGGCCCGCGCGAGCGCCGCGCGGCCCACGCTGCTGCTCGGCACGGTGGGCTCGGTCAGCATCGCGCCGCTGCTGGCGCAGGCCCAGCCACTGTCCTTGATGCCGCTGGCCATCATCGCCAGCACGCCGCACGTGCTGCTGTCCTCGGCCTCGGCGCCGGCCATGCACCTGCCCGCCTTGCTGGAGGACGCGCGCAGGCACCCCGGCGAGATCGGCTACGCCTCGCTCGGCATCGGCTCGAGCGCGCACCTGGTCGGCGAGCTGCTGTGCCGCCAGGCGGGCGTGCAGATGACGCACATCCCGTATCCCGGCAGCGCCCGCGCCATGACCGACCTGCAGGGCGGCTACGTGCCGGTGCTGGTCAGCACGCTGCAGGCCTCGCTGCCGCTGATGCGCCAGGGCCGGCTGCGCGCGCTGGCCGTGACCGGCACGCGGCGCAGCGCGCTGGCGCCGCAGGTGGCGACGTTCGGGGAGTTCGGCATTGCCGGCATGGCGCAGCAGGCCTGGTATGGCGTGCTGGCGCCGTCCAGCTGGACGGCGCCGCAGCGCATGGCGCTGGTCGAGCGGCTCGGCCGCGTGCTGGCGGCGCCCGCGCTGCACGAGCGCCTGCACGCGGACGGCGCCGAGCCGGTCGCGCTGACCGGCATGGCCGCGCAGGACTACCTGGCCGGGCAGCGCGAGGTGTGGCAGCAGGCCGTGGCGCTGGTCGGCGCGCGGCTGGGCTGAAGATGCGCTGACGGCCCGTCCGGTTCCGGGGGGCGTTTCAAGATGAAGCGGTCCTGGCTGGGGCGGAGCAGGGAACTCGGATCGCATCGCGATCCGCCTGCGCAGCGGTGCGCGCGGCAGTACAGGTAGTACTTGCCGTGCCACGCAACGACGCCAGGATCTTTTCTTGAAACGACTTCTTATGCCGGTCCCGCGGGCCGTGGCGGGCGCCGGGCATCAGCGCGCAAGCCATTGCGCCTTGTTGTCGCCGAGCCGGGGCGTCGTGCCGAACCAGCGGGGCGGGGTTTCGGACATGCGGATCACCGGCCCCAGGCTCTTCAGATCGCCCCAGCAGGTACTGTCGTCGCATACCGAGAGCGCTTCGAATTCCTCGCGCGACAGGCGGCCCGGCGCATGGTCGAAATGCTGCAGGAGCCCCTGCCGCTGCAACAGCATGGCGGACTGGCACAGCGACACCTGCACCCGATAGGTTCCGCCTTCCCGGGCACGGCGCGCCAGCGCGATCATCGCGCCGAACGTGCCGAGGAAGCCGGTGAGGAAGTCGCACATGAAGACCGGTGTCAGCCTGGGCTGCCCGGCGCCGGTGGCGATGCCCTGGGTGTGGCAGATGCCGGTCACTGCCTGGGCCACCTGGTCCCAGCCCGCGCGGTCGGCAAACGGGCCGCCGGAGCCGTAGCAGTTGACGCTGACGTGCACGAGTCCGGGACGCAGCCGCGCCAGTTCATCGACGCCGAAGCCGTGGGCTTCGAGCCGGCGCGGCCGATAACCGTCGATGAAGACGTCGGCTTCCCGCACCAGCTCCCGCAGCCGCCGGGCCTCGTCGGCGCGGTCGAAGTCGAGGAAGCAACTGCGCTTGCCGTGGCTGGTGTCGCGCACGAAGGCCGGCACCTGGGGCAGCGATGGCGCCGTGACCATCAGCACGTCGGCGCCGTGCTCGGCCATGCCGAGGCCGGCCGTCGGGCCGGCCAGGATGCGCGTCAGGTCCAGCACCCGGATGCCCGAGGCCGGCTGGCTGCCGGCAGGCAGCGGCTGCGGGGCGCCGTCCGCCAGCTTGGTGATCTCCACGACCGGGCGCGATGCCAGGTAGGCCCCGTGCGGGTGTGCCAGCCATTCCTGCGGCGTGCGGATCTTGCCGGCGCAAGCCAGCGCTCGCGCGATGGCGTCCTCCAGTTCGTCCGAGTTCCAGCGGCCCACGCCCGCGGCGACCGACGCCGGGGTGCTCTCGCAGTCCAGCACGTCCAGCACGCGCCGCTCCAGATGGGGCAGGTTGGTGTGTGGCAAGACCCAGCGGCCATCGGCGGCGCGCCAGGGTTGCGTGAGCGAGATCATGTGCCTGAGTTCCGGCGACGAGGGTATCGGCTGATAGCGGCCTTGCGCATCGCGCCTGAGCGTCATGTCGCCCCCGGCCAGCGAGGTTGCGGCGGCGGCCCGCACGTCCACGCCGATGGACTGGCGCCGGCCGGTCCGGAGTTCCCACAGGTCGTTGGCGGCCACCGCGCGGGCCGCCAGGACGTCGGCGGACGTTGCACCGATGCGGAACGGGGACTGGAACAGCGGATCTTCTCCGGTGATCGTCACCTCCCCTTGTGTCAGCGGTTGTCCGGCGCGAATGGCCATGAGTTCCGCGAAGGCGCCCGTGCGCCCGTTTCCGCTGTCGATGTCTGCATTGCTCATGCTGTGTGTTCCTTCTTTTTTCAGTTTGCGGTTCGAGCCGTCATGCACGTCCAGGCAGGGCTGGTCCCGATGCAGTCGATGGCTGTCGGCCATCTTTCCTGCGCAGGAAGGATGGCGGGTTCGGAAGCCTGCCGGCGGCGGGCGCTTCAGGCCGCGGCTTCAAGCCGTTGCCGCACCGGACGCTGCGTCGCCAGGGAGGCGATGACGCATGCCGCGAAGGCAAGCGGTACGGTGATCAGTGCCGGCGGGTCGATGGGAAAGGCCGGCTGCGCGTGGCCCAATACCTTCACCCACACGGACGGCCCGAGGATGGTGAGCAGCAGCGACGACGCCAGGCCGATACCGCCGCCCACGACCGCGCCGGCCGAGGTCATCTTCTTCCAGTAGATGGCCAGGATCAGCACCGGGAATGTCGAAGAGCACGCAATCGAGAACGCGAGACTGATCATGTAGGCCACGTTCTGGTTGCGGAAAGCGATGCCGAGCAGGATCGCCAGCGCGCCGAGCACGACGCTTGCCACCCGCACGATCCGGATCTCGTCCGGCGAGTCGGAGCCCGGCTTCCTGAACAGCGCGCCGTAGATGTCGTGGCTGATCGCGCAGGCGCCGGAAAGCGTGAGCCCGGCGACGACGGCCAGAATCGTGGCGAAGGCGATGGCCGACACCGCCCCGAACATGATGTCGCCCCCGAGCAGGTGCGACAGGTGGAGTGCCGCGGTGTTGCCCCCGCCGATCAGCGCGCCCTTCGCATCCAGATATTCAGGATGCTGGCGCAGCAGCGCCAGTGCCCCGAAACCGATGATGAACATCATGGCGTAGAAGCTGTTCATGAACACGGTGGCCCACAACACCGAACTGCGCGCCGCCCTGGCATCGGGCACGGTGAAGAAGCGCATGAGAACATGCGGAAGTCCCGCTGTGCCCAGCATCAGCGCGATGCCCAGCGAGAGGCCGGAGACGGGGTCCCGCGCCAGGGCCTGCGGGATCAGGATGCCGTCCTTGCCCGGATGCACGGCGACGGACTTCTGCAACAGTTCGCTCATGCTGAAGCCGAACCGGGACATCACGAGCACGCAGATCATCACGCCGACGCTCAGCATCAACACGGCCTTGACGATCTGTACCCAGGTGGTGGCCATCATTCCGCCGAACACGACATACATGACCATCAGCACGCCGACCAGGAGGATGGCGTAGGTATAGTCGATGCCGAACAGCAACTGCACGAGTTGCCCCGCGCCGACCATCTGCGCGATGAGATAAAAGGCGACGATGATCAGCGAGGCGCAGGCCGAGAAGACCCGTACCGCATTGCCGCTGAGCCTGGCGCAGACCACATCGGTGAAGGTGTACTTGCCGAGCTTGCGCAGCTTGCCGGCCATCAGGAAAACCACGATGGGCAAGCCGGTGGTGTAGCCGATCGCGTAGACCAGGCCGTCGAAGCCGCTGGAAAAAACCAGGCCGGTCAGGCCCAGCAAGGCGCCGGCGGAGAGCGCGTCGCCGGTGATGGCCAGCCCGTTCTGGAACCCGGAGATGCGGCCGCCGGCGGCATAGAAATCGCTGGCCGACTTCGTCTGTCTTGCCGCCCACCAGGTGATGCCAAGGGTCATGGCAATGACTGCCACGAACAGGGCGAGCGAAGTGATGCTGGCCGTGCCCACGGAGGAGGATTGCGCTGCCACGGCACGGGTCGCGGCGGCGGCGAGAAATATCGCGAGTATTCGCTTTTTCATTCTTTCTCTCCGCTCGCGCTCGCATCGATGCGCCGGACGTAGACGACCGTCAGCAGGGTGCCGCAGGCGATCACCAGCAGCCCGGCGACGAACGACGCGGGCAGGCCGGTCCCGGGCACGGTCGCCCGCAGCGAATCCGCGGCAAAACAACTCGTCAGGAGAAAGGTGAAATAGACGAGCACCTGCAATGCCGTCAATGACAGGCTGAAACCCAGGGGCTCCTCAGCCTCGGCCGCGGCAAGATTGTCCATATGAAGACCTCCATAGATACAACAGTGGCTAGATCGGGAACGCAGATCCGGAACGCCGGTCCCGGGAGGCAACCCGGCATTCGCGGCACGCGATGCCGTTGCCTGGCAGGTCCGCCCTTCCGTACCTGACGTTGACCGACATCATGGGCAAGGTCGCGGGGTTCGGAGAAACGGTTAAATTCGATGGAAGCGATCTGCCAAAGAGATGACACGCAACCGTGCGCAAGCAGGAACCAAGATGGGGCGCGTCAAGGCAGCTGCGGGCACTTGCGCACCAAAAGCGAAGCCGCGCGTCGCGTGGCGTTCGGCCATCCGCGTGGCAGCCTGTACGGCGAAGGGCCGGCCGGCCTGGAAGAAAGAATTGGCATGCCGTTTGCTTCCCATCTCCGAAACAGTCTTCGCTCGAAGCCTCGCAATCTGTTTGAGGGATGCCGGACCATGGAAGTCAACGACCTGATCACGTTCGCCACGGTTGCGCGCCATGCGAGCATTACGCGCGCGGCCAGGGAGCTGCACACGGTTCAGTCCAACGTCACGAACCGGGTCAAGAGTCTCGAGGAAGAGGTGGGGCTGCCGCTGTTCGAGCGGCACAGCCGCGGTGTCGCGCTGACCAGTGCCGGCATGCGGCTCCTGCCGTATGCGGCACGCGCCGTGGCGTTGCTTCAGGAGGCGACGAAGGCCGCGCGCGACGACGGCGAGGCGCGGGGACGCCTGGCCATTGGCACGATGGAAACCACCGTGGCGGTCCGCCTGCCCGAAGTGCTGGCGGCCTATCACGCGAAATGTCCCGCCGTGGAACTCGAAGTGTGGACCGGCCCGACCGCCGAACTGGTCCGCAAGGTGCTGGACAACGAAGTAGAGGGCGCCTTCGTCGCCGGTCCGATCGACCACCCGTTACTGGCGGCGGAGCAGGCCTACGAGGAGAAGCTGGTGCTGGTGACGTCGCGGCGCTGCCGCGGCTTATCCGACCTTCACGATGAGTCGGTCCCGTTGACGGCACTCATGTTCAGGATGGGCTGCTCCTATCGGCAGCGCCTCGAACAACTGCTCGCGCAGCTTGGCAGGCCGAGCTATCAGCGCCTTGAATTCGGAACGCTGGAAGGGATACTCGGATGCGTGGGGGCCGATGTCGGCATCACGGTCCTTCCCCTCAGCGTGGTCGAGAAATCGTCGCTAAGGGAGCGGCTCGCGGTGCATGAGATCGCCCCGGAGATCGCCAGGGCTCCGACGCTGTTCATCCGGCGCAAGAGCGTTCATGAATCGACCGCGATGCGGCTGTTCCGGGCGTGCTTCGCCGAGGCTGCCGATGCGACCGAGGCTGCCGATGCGACCGATTCCGCCGGGTGCCGCGCGGCCGGCGAACCCGCTTTTCCGGACCTCGGGCTGGCGCCCGACGAGGACCGGGGCCCGAGGCCGGCAGGTCCGCCGGCGGACATCCTGCTGCCGGCATACCCGCTGCGTGGCGCCGATGCGGTTGCCGGCGCGGCGCAGGACCAGGCGGCATACGTATAAGCCGCCTCGCCGGCAGCCGCCGCCATCGGGTTCAGGCCGCGCGGCTCAGAACTTCTCGAACGGGCCGAGGAAGCGCCACTGGCCGACCGGCAGGTCGCCCAGCACGATGCGGCCCATGCGCACGCGCTTGAGGCCGACCACCTTGAGCCCGACCTGCTCGCACATGCGGCGGATCTGGCGTTTCTTGCCTTCGCGCAGCACGAAGCGCAGCTGCTCCTCGTTCTGCCAGCTCACCTTGGCCGGCTTGAGCGCCTCGCCGTCGAGCGACAGGCCGTGGCGCAGCTTCTCGATCAGCTCGGCGGGGAAGAGGTTCGAGATATTGCGCTCGACCAGGCCCTGCGGCGATTCCCACTGCACGCGCACCAGGTATTCCTTCTCCACGGTGGAGTCTTCGCCGATCAGGTGGCGCGCCACGCGGCCGTCCTGGGTCAGCACCAGCAGGCCGGTGGAGTCGATGTCGAGCCGGCCGGCGGGGGCTAGGCTCTTGCGCTGCCACGGCGCGAAGCGCTTGCGGGTGGGGTCCTGCTCCCACTGGTTCTCGGGCGCGAACAGCACCGCGGCCGGCTCGTAGCCGTCCTCGGCCTGGCCCGACACATAGCCTACCGGCTTGTGCAGCAGCACGGTCACGCGCTCGCCCTGCTCGGAGCGCGCGGCCTGGTGGATCTCGATATTGGCGTCCGGGCCGACGCGCGAGCCGAGCTCGGTCACGGGCTGGCCGTCGACCAGCACCCAGCCGCGCGGAATCCATTCGTCGGCTTCGCGGCGCGAGCACAGGCCCAGTTCCGACATGCGCTTGGACAGCCGCACCAGGCCGTCGGCGCCGTCTTCGGCGCGCGGCGCCTGCGGCGCGGGCGCGGGGCGCTCGGCGCGCACCGGACGCTCGGTCTGCTGCGCGCGTTCCGGCCGGCCGCCGCGGTAGTCGCGCTGGCCGCCGTCGTGCGGGCGGCGCGGGCGGTCATTGTTCTCGCCGGGGGCGAAACGGCGCGGCCGGTCCTGGCCTTCGCCCGGAGCAAAACGGCGCGGCCGGTCATCGCCCTCGCGCGGGCCGAAGTTGCGCTGGCGGTTGTCGCCTTCGCCGCCGAAACGGCGCGGCCGGTCCTGGCCTTCGCCGGGGCCAAAACGGCGCGGCCGGTCGTCGCCCTCGCGCGGGCCGAAGTTGCGCTGGCGATTGTCGCCTTCGCCGCCGAAGCGGCGCGGGCGGTCCTGGCCTTCGCCGGGCGTGAAACGGCGCGGCCGGTCGTCGCCTTCGCGCGGGCCGAAGTTGCGCTGGCGATTGTCGCCTTCGCCACCGAAGCGGCGCGGGCGGTCCTGGCCTTCGCCGGGACCGAAACGGCGCGGACGGTCGTCGCCTTCGCGCGGGCCGAAGTTGCGCTGGCGATTGTCGCCTTCGCCACCAAAGCGGCGCGGGCGGTCCTGGCCTTCGCCGGGACCAAAACGGCGCGGCCGGTCGTCGCCCTCGCGCGGGCCAAAGTTGCGCTGGCGGTTGTCGCCTTCGCCGGTGCGCGGGCCGCGCGCGGGGCGCTGCGCGCCGTCCTCGGGTTTCCTGCGCGCGCCGCCGGCGCGCTCCTGGGCCTGCTTGATGCCGTCGACCACGGCGCGCACGCGCTGGCGGTTCAGGTCGGACACCCGCACCGGCCGGGTGGGCTTGCGGGTGTTGCCGGCGGGCGCGGTCTTGATGCCCAGCGTCTTGCGCTTGGGCGAAGTGTCATCGGTCATATCTTCAATGCGGGGCGTCCGGCCTAGATGGCCAGCGCCGCCAGCAGGTCCTGTTCAAGCTGTAGCTGCAATTTGTTGTCCGAGGCGAGGCGGCTGCCGTCGACCAGGAAAACGTCTTCCACCCGCTCGCCGAGCGTGTTGATGCGGGCGGTATGCACCGAGATGCGGTGCTTGGCCAGTACGCGCGAGATCGCGTACAGCAGGCCGGTGCGGTCGTTGGCCGAGAGCGACAGCAGGTAGTACTGGCCGCGCTCGTCGGGGCGCAGGTCCACGCGCGGCTTGATCGGGAAGCTGCGCGACTGGCGCGACAGCCGCCCTTGCGAGGGTTCCGGCAGCGGCGCGTTCGGGCGCAGGCGCTCGGCCAGCTCGTGCTCGACCAGCGCGATGATGTCGCGGTAGTTGCCGCTGGCCGCGCTGCCGATGCCGGGGTCGGTGACCTGGAAGGTGTCGAGCGCGTAGCCGTGGCGGGTGGTGTGGATCTTGGCTTCCTGGATGGAGAAGCTCTTGCGTTCGAAGTAGCCGCAGATGCGCGTGAACACGTCGGGCTGGTCCTTGACGTAGACCGCCACCTGCATGCCTTCGCCGGCGGCGGACACGCGCGCCTTGACCACCGGCGCGTCGCCGTCGACCTTGTCGTAGAGGTGGCGCGTGAGCCAGGCGATGTCGCGCGCGTCGTGGCGCAGGAAGAAGGCCACGTCGAGCTGGGCCCACAGCGGCTTGCCCAGCTCGGGGTCGAAGGCCTTCAGGCGCAGTTGCGCGATGGTGTCTTCCTTGCGCTGCGACCACAGCGAGTGCGGGTCGACGCGGGCGCCGCCGAGCACGCGCAGCGTGATGCGGTAGAGGTCTTCGAGCAGCTTGCCCTTCCACGCGTTCCACACCTTGGGGCTGGTGCCGCGGATGTCGGCCACGGTCAGCAGGTAGAGCGCGGTCAGGTAGCGCTCGCTGCCGACCACGCGGGCGAAGGCGTGGATCACGTCCGGGTCGGTCAGGTCCTGCTTCTGCGCCACGTGGCTCATGGTCAGGTGGTGCTCGACCAGCCAGGCGATCAGGTCGGTGTCCTCGCGCGCGATGCCGTGCTGCTTGCAGAAGCGGCGCGCGTCGGCGGTGCCGAGCTTGGAGTGGTCGCCGCCGCGGCCCTTGGCGATGTCGTGGAACAGCGCCGCCACCCACAGCACCCAGGGGCGGTCGAAGGTGGCCATCAGCCGGCTGCAGAACGGGAACTCGTGCGTGTGCTCGACCACGGCGAAGCGCCGCATGTTGCGCACCACCATGAGGATGTGCTGGTCCACCGTGTAGACGTGGAACAGGTCGTGCTGCATCTGGCCGACGATGCGGCGGAAATTGCTCAGGTAGCGGCCCAGCACGCTGGTCTGGTTCATCAGGCGCAGCGCGTGCGTGATGCCTTGCGGCTCCTGCACGATGGCCAGGAACAGGCGGCGGTTCTCGGGGTCGTTGCGCCAGTGCGCGTCCATCACCGTGCGCGCGTTGTACAGGCCGCGCAGCGTGCGCGGCGACAGGCCCTTGACGCCGGGCGTGCGCTCGTACACCAGGAAGGTTTCGAGGATGGCGTGCGGCTCGCGCTCGTAGAGGTCGTCGCTGGTGATCTCCAGCATGCCCTGGCGTTCCACGAAGCGCTCGTTGATGACGCGCGTCACCTTGGATTCGCTGGGGAACAGCATGGCCTCGATGTTGAGCAGCAGCACGCTGTTGAGCTGGGTGACCGCCTTGGCGGCCCAGTAGTAGCGCCGCATCAGCTGCTCGCTGGCGCGCTTGTTGTTGTTCTGGCGGTAGCCGAACGATTCGGCCAGCGCGGTCTGCAGGTCGAACACCAGCACGTCCTGGCGGCGCCCGGCCACCAGGTGCAGGCGCGCGCGGATGGTCTTGAGCAGGCGCTCGTTGCGCTGCAGTTCCTGCGCCTCGCGCTCGCTCAGCAGGCCGCGCTCGAACAGCTCCTTCCAGCTGTCGCCGAAGCCGGCCGCCTTGGTCATCCACAGGATCACCTGCAGGTCGCGCAGGCCGCCCGGGCTTTCCTTGCTGTTGGGCTCGAGCGCGTAGGGCGTGTCCTGGTACTTGGCGTGGCGCTGGCGCATTTCCAGCAGCTTGGCCTGGAAGAACGCGCGCGGGTCGAGGTCGGCCTGGTAGCGCGTCTGCAGCTCGGCGAACAGCTTGCGGTTGCCGGTCAGCAGGCGCGCCTCGAGCAGCGAGGTCTGGATGGTGACGTCCTGGCGCGACTCGCGGATGCAGTCGTCCACGGTGCGCACGGCCGAGCCGATCTCCAGCCCGAGGTCCCAGCACAGGCCGATGAATTTCTCCAGCCGGCGCGCGGTGTCGTCGTCGGGCTCGGCCGGCAGCAGCAGCAGCACGTCCACGTCCGAGTACGGGAACAGCTCGCCGCGCCCGTAGCCGCCCACGGCCACCAGCGCGCACTGCGCCGGCAGGGCCAGCCCGCGCCAGGCCTCGACCAGCGCGGCGTCCACCGCGCGCCGCAGGCGCGTGAGCAGGTGGCCGACGTGGCCGTGCGCGCTGAAGTCGTCGAACACGGCCTGCTTGCCGGCTTTCAGCTGATCGCGAACACGGGTGGCGAGGATGAGTTCCGGCGTGGCGTCCATGACTTGGGCTTGGGAGATCGAAAGGGCGATGGGTTGCTGGGGAGCGACGAAGAAACGGCGAAACGATGAAGCGTCGAAACAGCGAAACAGCGAAGCGGCGGCTGAAACAAGAAGGGCGCCAACTTGGCGCCCGGGGTAGCGTCAGGCTGCGACGGAATCGGTGACGAAGGCCGGCGGCGCCTGCGTGCCCGCCGAGACGGTGAGCACGTCGTAGCCGGTCTCCGTCACCAGGATGGTGTGCTCCCACTGCGCGGACAGGCTGCGGTCGCGCGTCTTGACGGTCCAGTGGTCGGGCATGGTGCGGATCTCGCGCTTGCCGGCGTTGACCATCGGCTCGATCGTGAAGATCATGCCGGGCTGGATCTCCATGCCGGTGCCGGGGCGGCCGTAGTGCAGCACCTGCGGGTCTTCGTGGAAGTTCTTGCCGATGCCGTGGCCGCAGTATTCGCGCACCACGCTGTAGCCGGCGCCTTCCGCGTGGACCTGGATCACGTGGCCGATGTCGCCGAGGTGGGCGCCGGGGCGCACCTGCATGATGCCCTTCCACATGCATTCGAACGTGACCTGGGCCAGGCGCTTGGCCAGGATCGAGCCTTCGCCGACGATGAACATGCGGCTGGTGTCGCCGTAGTAGCCTTCCTTGGTGATGACGGTGATGTCCAGGTTGATCGCGTCGCCGGACTTCAGCACGCGCTCGCCCGGGATGCCGTGGCAGATCACGTCGTTGACCGAGGTGCAGATCGCGCCGGGGAAGGGCGGGTAGCCGGGCGGGGCGTAGTTCAGCGGCGCCGGCACGGTGCCCTGCACGTCGCGCATATAGGCGTGGCACAGCCGGTCGATCTCGCCGGTGGTGACGCCGGGCTTGACGAAGGGCGTGATGTAGTCGAGGACCTCGGAGGCCAGCCGGCACGCTACCCGCATCTGGGCGATATCGTCGGCGTTCTTGATATGGATGCTCATGCTGCTCGCAAAAGTGGCGGCGAAGCCACTGGCTGCGCCTCAAGTCGAATCTGAAAGACCGGATTATCGCACCATCGCGCCCCTGCCGCAGCCAAAATGGGCCGCCGGGGCGCCCCGGCCGGGCCTGGCGGGCGCGGGGGCGGGGCGCATGCCGGACGCATTGGCCCGGCACCGCCACCGTGCCGTCACAGTACCGGCCCCCTTGAGCGAAGTCCGGTTTTGTTGCTACAATCTTGGGCTGGCTTTCTCATGACCGCCTTCGGGCGTGGCGATGCCGTCGTTTGCAGTCGTTCTGCTCGCGCCGGGTATTGTCGGGTGCAATGTCAAATGCATGTCGAATGTGCGTTCGGCGCTGCATCGGGAAGCCAGAGATCGTGAAATCGCGAGTCCGTCCATCCGGGGTGTTCCTGTTGAGGAATGTCGGGGCGGACTTCAGACCTAACCCTTTTGGAGAATTTTCATGTCCGTTACCATGCGCGAAATGCTGGAAGCCGGTTGCCACTTCGGCCACCAGACCCGCTTCTGGAACCCCAAGATGGCACCGTTCATCTTCGGCCATCGCAACAAGATCCACATCATCAACCTCGAAAAGACGTTGCCGATGTTCCAGGACGCGCTGAAGTACGTGCGTCAGCTGGCAGCCAACCGCGGCACCGTGCTGTTCGTGGGCACCAAGCGCCAGTCGCGCGAAATCCTCGCTGAAGAAGCCGGCCGCGCCGGCATGCCCTACGTCGACGCCCGCTGGCTCGGCGGCATGCTGACCAACTTCAAGACCGTCAAGATCTCGATCAAGCGCCTCAAGGACATGGAAGCCGCCAAGGAAGCCGGCGCGCTGGAAACCATGAGCAAGAAGGAAGCGCTGATGTTCGAGCGCGAAATGGACAAGCTGCAGAAGTCCATCGGCGGCATCAAGGACATGGGCGGCGTGCCTGACGCCATCTTCGTGGTGGACGTCGGCTACCACAAGATCGCCGTGACCGAAGCCAACAAGCTGGGCATTCCCGTGATCGGCGTGGTCGACACCAACCACTCGCCCGAAGGCATCGACTACGTGATCCCCGGCAACGACGACTCGAGCAAGGCCGTGGCCCTGTACGTGCGCGGCGTGGCCGACGCGATCCTGGAAGGCCGCGCCAACGCGGTGCAGGACGTGGTTGAAGCCGCCCGCGGCGGCGACGAATTCGTCGAAGTCGAAGAAGCCTGAAGCCCGCTGCCGAAAGGACCCCGCGCGCAAGAGTAGCCGACCATCATCGCTAGCCGACCGGCCCGGAGCCGGTTCTGCGCGCAGCCGGGGCTTTCCGGCACACAAGGGGGCGGAAGTTACGCCCCCTTTTTTTGAATTGTTGTCATCCGCCGCAGGCATGATCCGTCGCGGGTGAAGTTTGAGCATACCGCCGGCCGGGGCCCGCCAGACCCAGCGGGGCAGGCCGGTGCGAACCATTCAAGGAGTGACAAATGGCGGCAATTACCGCAAGCATGGTGGCAGAACTGCGCGCGAAGACCGACGCGCCGATGATGGAATGCAAGAAGGCCCTGACCGAGGCCGACGGCAACCTGGAAAAGGCTGAAGAACTGCTGCGCGTCAAGCTCGGCAACAAGGCCAGCAAGGCCGCTTCGCGCGTGACCGCCGAAGGCGTGGTGGTGTCCTTCATCGACGGCACCACCGGCGCGCTGGTCGAACTGAACTGCGAAACCGACTTCGTGTCGAAGAACGACGACTTCCTGGCCTTCTCGGCCAAGGTCGCCGAGCTGGTCGCCAAGCAGAACCCGGCCGACGTGGCCGCCCTGTCGGCGCTGGAAATCGACGGCGTGTCGGTGGAAGCCACCCGCACCGCGCTGATCGGCAAGATCGGCGAGAACCTGGCGATCCGCCGCTTCGCCCGCTATGCCAACGGCGGCAAGCTGGCCGCCTACCTGCACGGCACCCGCATCGGCGTGATGGTCGAGTTCGACGGCGACGAAGTGGCCGCCAAGGACGTGGCCATGCACGTGGCGGCGATGAAGCCGGTGTCGCTGTCGTCGGCCGACGTGCCCGCCGAGCTGATCGCCAAGGAGCGCAGCATCGCCGAGCAGAAGGCCGCCGAATCGGGCAAGCCGGCCGAGATCGTCGCCAAGATGGTGGACGGCTCGGTGCAGAAGTACCTGAAGGAAGTGTCGCTGCTGAACCAGACCTTCGTGAAGAACGACAAGCAGACCGTCGAGCAGATGCTCAAGGCCGCCAACACCGCGGTCAAGGGCTTCACCCTGTACGTGGTCGGCGAAGGCATCGAGAAGAAGCAGGACGATTTCGCCGCCGAAGTGGCCGCCCAGGTGGCAGCCGCCCAGAAGGGCTGAAGTCCGGGCGGTCCGCCCCGTCCGCGCCACGGTGCGGCAGGGCACGAAAGGGCCGCCGTATAATGCCGAGGGGCACCGCGAGGTGCCCCTCGGCACAAATGACGGCCGCGGCGCGCGCACTGGCGCGGGCGGCGGCCGCCACGGTTGGTTTTCATAGCCTGTTTCCGCAGTCGTCTGGCCTGCCATGCCGCAGCCAGGCTACCCCGAAAACCGGCTTTCCTGGCGGCGGCGCGCCGGTTGGCGCCGTCCGCCTGCATCAAGTCTGCATCCAAAATATCCGGCTCGACAGAACGAGCCGGACCAGCTCCGGGAATCCCTATGCCTGCCTATAAGCGCGTCCTACTGAAATTGTCCGGCGAGGCCCTGATGGGCGACGATGCCTTCGGCATCAACCGCTCCACCATCGAAGGCATGGTCAACGACATTGCCGAGATCGTGAAGCTCGGCGTGCAGGTCGCGGTGGTGATCGGCGGCGGCAACATCTTCCGCGGCGTGGCCGGCGGGGCGGCGGGCATGGACCGCGCCACGGCCGACTACATGGGCATGCTGGCCACCATGATGAACGCGCTGGCGCTGCAGGACGCCATGCGCCACGCCAACATCGAAGGCCGCGTGCAGTCCGCGCTGCGCATGGACCAGGTGGTCGAGCCCTATATCCGTCCGCGCGCCATCCGCCAGCTCGAGGAGGGCAAGGTGGTGATCTTCGCCGCCGGCACCGGCAACCCGTTCTTCACCACCGACACCGCCGCGGCGCTGCGCGGCGCCGAGATCGGCGCCGAGATCGTGCTCAAGGCGACCAAGGTGGACGGCGTCTACACCGCCGACCCCAAGAAAGACCCGAGCGCCACGCGCTACACCACGATTTCCTTCGACGAGGCCATCTCGCGCAACCTGCAGGTGATGGACGCCACCGCGTTCGCCCTGTGCCGCGACCAGAAGCTGCCGATCAAGGTGTTCTCGATCGTCAAGCCCGGCGCGCTCAGGAGCGTCATCCTGGGCGAGGACGAAGGCACGCTGGTGCACGTGTGAAAGGCTGCCCGGCGCCGCGGGCAGGGCGCTACCCCGCGGGGTAGCGCGGGCCGCGGCAAAGAGTAGAATGATTCATTTTCGATCCCGGCATCCGGGGTCATGATTACCCGTTTTTCCCGGAGGTAAAGATGAGCGTCGCCGACACCAAGAAGAGCGTCGAGCAGAAGATGCAGAAGACCATCGAAGCGTTCAAGGCCGACCTGGCCAAGATTCGCACTGGTCGTGCGCACACGGGTCTGCTCGACCACGTGCAGGTCGATTATTACGGCTCGCCGGTGCCGATCAGCCAGGTGGCCAACGTGGGTCTGGCCGATGCCCGTACCATCAGCGTGCAGCCGTGGGAAAAGAAGATGGTGGGCGCGGTCGAGAAGGCGATCCGCGATGCCGACCTGGGCCTGAACCCGTCCACGATGGGCGACGTCATCCGCGTGCCGATGCCCATGCTGACCGAGGAGCGCCGCAAGGAACTGACCAAGGTCGTCAAGGGCGAGGCCGAGGGCGCCAAGGTCGCCGTGCGCAACCTGCGTCGCGACGCCAACGAGCAGTTCAAGAAGCTGGTCAAGGACAAGGCCATTTCCGAGGACGACGAGCGCCGCGGCCAGGACGAGGTGCAGAAGCTGACCGACAAGTTCGTCGCCGAGATCGACAGGATGGTCGCCGAGAAGGACAAGGAGATCATGACGGTGTGACGCGCCCGGTGGCGGCTTGCCAGCCGCCGCCGTGTCCGGTACCGTTTCCCACCATGCATCACATCAGTTCCACGCTCGGCGTCCCCGAAGCCACCTATGTGCCCCGCCACGTTGCCATCATCATGGATGGCAACGGCCGCTGGGCGACCCAGCGGCACCTGCCGCGCGTTGCCGGCCACAGCCGTGGCCTGGATGCAGTCCGGGCGGTGGTCGAGGCGTGCGCGGCGCGGGGCGTGCAATACCTGACCCTGTTCGCCTTCAGCTCGGAGAACTGGCGCCGCCCGGCCGACGAGGTCTCGTTTCTGATGCGGCTGTTCATGACCGCCCTGCGCCGCGAGGTGGTCAAGATGCACGCCAACAACATCCGCGTGCGCGTGGTGGGCGACCTGGCCCGCTTCAGCCCGCGCATCCAGCAGTTGATCGCCGACGCCGAGGCGCGCACGGCCGGCAATACCGGCCTGACCGTGACCATCGCCGCCAACTACGGCGGCCGCTGGGACCTGCTGCAGGCCATGCGTAAGATGCTGCAGCGCTCGCCCATGCTCGACCCCGAGGCGGTCGACGAATCCGTGCTGGCGCCGCACCTGGCGATGGCCTACGCGCCCGAGCCGGACCTGTTCATCCGTACCGGCGGCGAGCAGCGCATCAGCAATTTCCTGCTGTGGCAGCTTGCCTACTCGGAGCTTTATTTCACCGAAGTGTTCTGGCCCGATTTCGACGCCGCCGAGCTCGACAAGGCCTTCGCCTCGTACCGCCAGCGCGAACGCCGCTTCGGCCGCACCAGCGCGCAGGTGGTGGCGCCATCCGGGTTGTCGGGCACGGCCTGAAGCCGCCGCCCGGACCTCATTCATCCTCTACCGGGACTCCCGCAGCGCATGCTCCTTACCCGTGTCATCACCGCCGTATGCCTGTTGCTGCTGATCCTGCCGATCCTGTTCCTGGCGCCGCCGTCGGCGCTGGCCGGCCTGGTGGCGGTGATCGTGCTGCTCGGGGGCTGGGAGTTCGGCCGCCTGATCGGGCTGCGCGGGTTCTGGCCCTACGTCTACGCGCTGGCCTGCCTGCTGGCGCTGGCCGGCTGGCAGGCGCTGTCCGGCCCCGATGCGCTTACCCGCCTGCTGCAGATCGGCGTGGCCTGCTGGGGCGTGGCCGTGGTGCTGCTGGCGCGCGGCGTGCGCCGCGCCACGCCGGGTTTCACGGTGCTGGGCGTGGTGCTCGGCCTGTTCATGCTGCCGGCCTTCGGCCATGCCACCCTGGTCCTGCGAGGACTGGGCATCGGCGTGCTGCTGTCGGTGGCGGTGCTGGTGTGGGCGGCCGACATCGGCGCCTATTTCGTCGGCAAGGCCGTCGGGCGGCGCAAGCTGGCGCCGTCGATCAGCCCGGGCAAGTCCTGGGAGGGCGCGCTCGGCGGCTGGGCGCTGGCGCTGGCGATCTCGCTCGCGCTGGCCGCCACCCACGCATTTTCCCCGACCTGGTTCTCGCGCATGGCCGACCACGGCGGCCTGGCCATCGTGGCGCTGCTGGCCACGCTGCTGGTGATCGCCAGCGTGGTCGGCGACCTGTTCGAATCGCTGCTCAAGCGCCAGGTCGGCATGAAGGACAGCAGCCGGCTGCTACCCGGC
Organism: Cupriavidus sp. FW216-B1; assembly: GCF_058789195.1. Lineage (NCBI taxonomy): Bacteria > Pseudomonadati > Pseudomonadota > Betaproteobacteria > Burkholderiales > Burkholderiaceae > Cupriavidus > Cupriavidus sp. FW216-B1. The sequence continues at coordinate 34,419 of NZ_JBYTEL010000008.1, forward strand.
CACGGCGGCGTGCTCGACCGCATCGACGCGCTGCTTCCCGTTTTCCCGCTGGCCGCCTTGCTGGCCATCTATCTTTGAGTTGATCTGATATGCGTCGTATTACCGTCCTGGGTGCCACCGGCTCGATCGGGGACAGCACGCTTGATGTCATCAAGCGCCATCCCGAGCGCTACGCCGTGCATGCGCTGACGGCGCACCGGCAAGTGGACAAGCTGGCGGCCCTGTGCCGCGAGTTCCGCCCGGCGCATGCCGTGATGGGCACGGCCGAGGCCGCCGCCGCACTGCAGGCGCTGCTGCGCGCCGACGGCATCAAGACCGAGGTCGGCTACGGCGAGGCCGCGCTGGAGGCGGTCGCCACCGACGCCGCGGTGGACGCGGTGATGGCCGCCATCGTCGGCGCCGCCGGCCTGCGCCCGTCGCTGGCCGCCGCGCGCGCGGGCAAGCGCGTGCTGCTGGCCAACAAGGAAGCGCTGGTGATGTCCGGGCGCATCTTCATGGATGCCGTGCGCGAGCACGGCGCCACACTGCTGCCGATCGACAGCGAGCACAACGCCATCTTCCAGTGCCTGCCGGCCGACGACCCGCGCTACCGTGCCGGCGTGGCCAAGGTGGTGTTGACCGCCTCGGGCGGGCCGTTCCGCACGCGCGACCCGGACTCGCTGCACGACATCACGCCCGACGAGGCCTGCGCCCACCCGAACTGGGTGATGGGCCGCAAGATCTCGGTGGACTCCGCCACCATGATGAACAAGGGCCTGGAGGTGATCGAGGCGCACTGGCTGTTCGGCGCGCCGGCCGAGCGCATCGAGGTGCTGATCCACCCGCAGAGCATCGTGCACTCGATGGTGTCGTATGCCGACGGCTCGGTGCTGGCGCAGCTCGGCAACCCCGACATGCGCACGCCGATCGCCTACGGCATGGCCTATCCCGAGCGCATCGACGCGGGCGTGTCGCCGCTGAACCTGGCCACCGCCGGCGCGCTCAGCTTCGAGATCCCGGACCTCGTGCGCTTCCCGTGTCTGGGCCTGGCGTTCGACGCGCTGCGCGCGGGCGGACTGGCGCCGGCGGTGCTGAACGCGGCCAACGAGGTCGCGGTCGAGGCCTTCCTGCAGGGCCGGATCCGCTTCACCGACATCGCGCGCGTGGTCGCGGGCGTGCTCGAGCGCGCCCCGGGCGGTAATGCCGGCACGCTGGAAGCCGTGCTGGGCGCGGACCAGGACGCGCGCCGCCGCGCCGGCGAGCTGCTGGAAAACCGGGGCTCGTGCTGAGTTTGGCGGGGCCGCCGGCGGGATCGGCGACAATAGCGGCAAGCCGGCCGCCACCGGCCACCCGCCGCCGCCGGGCAGCGGGGTGCCGGGCCGGCGGCCCGGCGTATCCTTCACGCCATCGGGGCCCGCGCCCCTGACGACAAGCTGCCTGCCATGCAAACCGTAATCGCCTTTGTCGTTGCCCTGTGCATCCTGATCTATTTCCATGAAATGGGTCACTACCTGGCCGCGCGCCTGTGCGGCGTCAAGGTGCTGCGCTTCTCGATCGGCTTCGGCCGGCCGCTGCTGCGCTGGGTCTCCGGCAGCCGCGACCGCACCGAGTGGACCATCGCCGCGATCCCGCTGGGCGGCTACGTCAAGATGCTCGACGAGCGCGAGCGCGATCCCGCGCAGGACCCCGCCATCGACCCGGCCGACCTGCCGCGCGCGTTCAACCGCCAGCCGGTAGGCAAGCGCTTCATCATCGTGGCGGCCGGCCCGCTGGCCAATTTCGCGCTGGCGATCGTGCTGTATTTCGTGCTGTTCGCCGGCGGCATGCGCGAGCCGGCGCCGGTGGTGGCCGCGCCGCCGGCCGGCACGGCCGCGGCCCAGGCCGGGCTGCGCGAGGGCGACCGCGTGCTGTCGCTGCAGGCCAACGGCGAGACCGAGCAGGTGCGCTCCTGGAACGACCTGCGCATGGCGGTGTTCGCCCAGGGCTTCGGCGACGCCAGCGCGGTGCTGCGCCTGCGCGCGCCCGACGGCGCCGAGCGCGACCTCAGGCTGGCGCGGCTGCCCAACACCGGCGGCAATCCCGAGGAAGACCCGCTGGCCATCCTGGGCCTGGCGCTCAAGGGCGGCCCGGTGACGATCACCGAGGTGCTGCCCGATTCCGCCGCGCAGCGCGCCGGCCTGCGCAAGGACGACCGCGTGGTGGCCTGGCAGGGCGGCCCGCTGACCCAGGCCGGCGAGCTGATCCGCGGCGTGCGGGCCCGGCCCGGCGCCGAGGTGGTGCTCGGCATCGAGCGCGGCGGCCAGCGCCTGGACGTGCCGGTGAAGCTGGACGCGGTGGCGCCCCCGGACGGCGCCAGCGCCGGCGCGGCGGCCACCGGCAAGCTTGGCGCCGCGCTGAGCCAGTCGGTGGAAATGGAGACCGTGCGCTACCAGCCGGCCGAGGCCATCAGCCGCGCGGCGGGGCAGGTCTGGAGCACCAGCGCGCTGTCGCTCAAGCTGCTCGGCAAGATGCTGGTGGGGCAGGCTTCGCTGCAGAACCTGAGCGGTCCGCTGACCGTGGCGGACTACGCCGGGCGTGCCGCCCACCTCGGCTGGCAGCCCTTCGTCGGCTTCCTGGCGCTGGTCAGCGTCAGCCTCGGTGTGTTGAATTTGTTACCCATTCCGGTATTGGATGGGGGGCATTTGCTGTATTATTGCGTTGAATTTTTGACTGGCAGGCCCGTACCAGACCACTGGCAGGCTGTGCTGCAGAAGGTCGGCATCGCCTGCGTCTTGCTCCTGACTTCGCTCGCCTTGTTCAACGACGTCAGCCGGCTGTTTCTTGCGCGCGGCTAGACGCACGTTGCCGGCGGCGGTCCGCAGGTGTCACCGGCACCTCGCGCGCCGCATGCCGACAGGGCGCGGCCCCGTGAAGCATCGGAGCGCAATCCTGCATGGAATCAAAGAGGGGATCAAGATTGATCAGACATAAGCGCATCTCGCTGAGCGTGCTGGCGAGTGCCATCATCGCGGCCTGGACCCCCGTCGGTTGGGCCGCGGAGCCATTCGTGGTCAAGGACATCCGCGTCGAGGGCCTGCAGCGGGTCGAGCCCGGCACGGTGTTCGGCTACCTGCCGGTCAAGGTCGGCGAGACCTTCAGCGACGACAAGGGCGCGGAAGCGATTCGCGCGCTCTACAACACCGGCTTCTTCAAGGACGTCCAGATCCGCTCCGAAGACGGCGTGCTGGTGGTCCAGGTCGAGGAGCGCCCGGCCATTTCCCAGCTCGAGTTCGTCGGCATCAAGGAATTCGACAAGGACACCCTGCGCCGCTCGCTGCGCGCGGTCGGCGTGGCCGAGGCCCGGTACTACGACAAGGCGCTGATCGACAAGGCCGAGCAGGAGCTCAAGCGCCAGTACGTGGCGCGCGGCTACTACGCGGCCGACGTGCAGACCACGATCACCCCGGTGGACCGCAATCGCGTGTCGGTGGTGTTCAACGTGGACGAAGGCCCGGTCGCCAAGATCCGCCAGATCAATATCGTCGGCAACAAGGCTTTCAAGGAAAGCACGCTGCGCGACGAAATGCAGCTGTCGACGCCGAACTGGCTGTCCTGGTACACCAAGAACGACCTCTATTCCAAGCAGAAGCTCACCGCCGACCTGGAAGCGCTGCGCTCGTACTACCTGAACCGCGGCTACCTCGAGTTCGCCATCGAGTCCACCCAGGTCTCGATTACGCCGGACAAGAAGGACATCTTCCTGACGCTGAACATCAAGGAAGGCGAGCAGTACAAGGTGTCCGACGTGCGCCTGGCCGGCGAGCTGCTCGGCAAGCAGCCCGAGATGGAAAAGCTGCTCCAGCTCAAGAAGGGCGAGATCTTCTCGTCGGAGAAGCTGACCCAGAGCACCAAGGCCATCACCGACCTGCTGGGCACCTACGGCTACGCCTTCACCACCATCAACCCGCAGCCGGCGATCGACAAGGAAAAGCGCGAAGTCGCGCTGACCCTGCTGGTCGACCCGGGCCGCCGCGTCTACGTGCGCCGCGTCAACGTGGTGGGCAACAGCAAGACCCGCGACGAAGTGGTGCGCCGCGAGATGCGCCAGATGGAAAGCTCGTGGTTCGACAGCGAGAAGCTGACGCAGTCGCAGGCCCGCATCAACCGCACCGGTTACTTCACCGACACCAACATCACCACCGAGGACGTGCCCGGCGCGCCCGACCAGGTGGACGTGAACGTCAACGTGACCGAGAAGCCGACCGGCCAGATCAGCCTGGGCCTGGGCTTCTCCTCGACCGACAAGCTGGTGCTGCAGGCCGGCCTGCGCCAGGACAACGTGTTCGGCTCCGGCACCAGCCTGGGCCTGGACGTAAACACCGCCAAGTCCTTCCGCACCATCTCGCTGACGCAGTACGACCCGTATTTCACGGTGGACGGCATCAGCCGCTCGACCGACGTGTTCTACCGCACGTCCCGCCCGCTGTACTACACCGGCGACGAGGACTACAAGATCGTGTCGATGGGCGGCGGCTTCAAGTTCGGCGTGCCGTTCTCGGAAACCGACACCGTGTTCTTCGGCATCGGCTACGAGCGCTCGCAGGTGTACACCTCGACCAACACGCCGAGCCAGTACACGGCGTGGCTGCAGAAGGTCGGCAAGACCAGCGGCGATCCGATCAACAACTTCCCGTTCACGATCGGCTGGGCACGCGACCGCCGCGACAGCGCGCTGGTCCCGACCAAGGGCCCCTACACGCAGGCCAACCTCGAAGTGGGCGTGCCGGGCGGCGATACGCAGTACTACCGCGCCAGCGTCCAGCAGCAGTACTTCTACCCGTTGTCGAAGGCCTTCACGCTGGCCTTCAACGGCGAAGTCGCCTACGGCCACGGCTACGGCGCCACGCCGTTCCCGGTGTTCAAGAACTTCTACGCCGGCGGTATCGGCTCGGTGCGCGGCTACCAGACCAGCACGCTGGGCAAGAAGGACCAGAACGGCAACCCGGTGGGCGGCGCGTCCAAGATGATCGGCAACGTCGAGTTCATCTTCCCGCTGCCGGGCTCGGGCGTGGACCGCACGCTGCGCCTGTTCACCTTCTTCGACTTCGGCAACGTGTACGAGGAAGGCGCGCCGCTGCTGTTCAGCGAACTGAAGTATTCGACCGGCCTGGGCATGTCCTGGCTGTCGCCGATCGGTCCGCTCAAGGTCAGCGTGGGCTTCCCGCTGAAGAAGTCCACGGACGACCAGGTGCAGCGCTTCCAGTTCCAGATCGGTACCGCGTTCTGACGGCGGACGGAACCAGAGCACGGCGGACATCGAATAGCGGGTAGCAGGCAGCGGACAGCAGATTGCGGCAAGACCGGGAAGGCCGGCAAAGACCGGAAGACCGGAAGTTCGACAAGACAGGATAGAGAGAGCCAAGAGGATTGAGGATCCGATTCATGAAAACAGCATTCCCACTGATCAAGAGCCTGGCCACGGCCGCGCTGGCCGCCGGCACGCTGCTGGCCGCCGCCCCGGCGATGGCGCAGGAAGCCCGCATCGCGGCGGTCAACTCCGAACGCATCCTGCGCGACTCGGTGCCCGCCAAGCAGGCCCAGGTCAAGCTGGAGCAGGAATTCTCCAAGCGCGACCGCGACCTGCAGGACATGGCGCAGAAGATCAAGGGCATCGCCGACAAGCTCGACAAGGACACCGCCGTGCTGGCCGATGCCGATCGCCAGCGCCGCCAGCGCGAGGTGGCCGACCTCGACCGCGAATTCCAGCGCAAGCAGCGTGAATTCCGCGAAGACCTGAACCAGCGCCGCAACGAGGAACTGGCCCAGGTGCTCGAGCGCGCCAACCGCGTGATCCGCCAGCTCGCCGAGCAGCGCAAGTACGACCTGATCGTGCAGGAAGCGGTCTACGTCAATCCTCGCATCGACATTACCGACGATGTGATGAAGGCGCTCAACAGCGCCGCCGCCAGCAAGTAAGCTGGCTGCCCGTTTTACCGCCGCTCCAGGAAGTACTGCCATGCAAACACCCACACTGGGTCAGCTCGCCACCGATACCGGCGCGCAGGTTGTGGGTGATCCCGACCTGGCCGTGCACGGTCTCGCGCCGCTCGACCAGGCCGGCCCCGGCCAGCTCTCGTTCCTCTCCAACCCGCTCTACCTGGCGCAGGCGCTGGCCTCGCGGGCCGGCGCCGTGATCGTCTCGGCCGCCGACCTCGAGCGCATCCGCGCCGAAGGGCAGGCCGACGGCCGCAACTGGCTGGTCGCGCGCAATCCCTACGTGTGCTTCGCCCGCATCGCGCAGGGCTTCGAGCGCCGCGCCAACACCGACCACCGCACCGGCATCGACCCGCGCGCCAGCGTGGCGGCCGACGCGGTGGTGCCGCCGTCGTGCTTCATCGGCCCCAACGTGGTGATCGAGAGCGGCGCGCGGCTGGGCGAGCGCGTGCGCATCCTGGCCAACGGCTTCGTCGGCGCCGGCGCGCAGATCGGCGACGATACGCTGATCTACGCCAACGTCTCGGTCTACCACCAGTGCGTGGTCGGCATGCGCTGCATACTGCACAGCGGCGTGGTGCTGGGCGCCGACGGCTTCGGCTTCGCGCCCGACATCGGCCCGGCCGGCGTCGAGTACGTCAAGATTCCCCAGACCGGCCGCGCGGTGCTCGGCAACGACGTGGAGGTCGGCGCCAACACCGCGATCGACCGCGGCGCGATGGCCGACACCGTGGTCGAGGACGGCTGCAAGCTCGACAATCAGGTGCAGATCGCCCATAACGTCAGGGTGGGCGCGCATACTGTGATCGCGGGTTGCGCGGCCATCGCCGGCAGCACCAAGGTGGGCCGTTTCTGCGTGATCGGCGGTTCGGCCAATTTTGCCGGCCACCTGAACATCGCGGACCGCACCACGGTGTCCGGCGGCACGTCGATCACCAAATCCATCACCAAGCCCGGCGGCCATTTCACCAGCGTGTTCCCGTTCCTGCCGCACGGCGACTGGGAGCGCAACGCGGCCATCGTGCGCGGGCTCACCAAGTTGCGCGAGCGCGTGGTGCAGCTCGAGAAACGCCTGCGTGGCCAGGCCGGCAATCCTACACAGCATACCGAAGAGAAATCATCATGACCGCAGCCGACATCGATATCCAGAAGATCCTCAAGCTGCTGCCGCATCGCTACCCGTTCCTGCTGGTGGACCGCGTGCTCGAGCTCGAGCCGCAGAAGCGCATCAAGACGCTCAAGAACGTCACGATCAACGAACCCTATTTCCAGGGCCATTTCCCCGGCCATCCCGTGATGCCGGGCGTGATGATCCTGGAGGCGCTGGCGCAGTCGGCCGGCCTGCTGACCTTCGGCGCCGAGATGGAGCGCAAGGAAGGCGCGCTGTACTACTTCGTCGGCATCGACGGCGCCCGCTTCAAGCAGGTGGTGACGCCGGGCGACCAGTTGCACATGAACGTGTCGGTGGAGCGCTACATCCGCGGCATCTGGAAGTTCAAGGCGTTCGCCACCGTGGACGACAAGGTGGCTTGCGAAGCTGAGCTGATGTGTACCGTCAAGCAGGCCGAGTGATCGCGCCTCGCCGGGGCGCCCGCGCCCCGGCAGCGCGCGCCGTCCGGCGCCGCCGGGCAGTCCCGGCACCGGCCTTGACCGTTCCATCTCTCCCACTCAGACCATAGGACAGGACGCATGACGCAAATCCATCCCAGCGCACTGGTCGACCCCAAGGCCGAGCTCGCCGCCGACGTGACCGTCGGGCCGTTCTCGATCATTGGTCCCAACGTGCGTCTCGGCAGCGGCACCCAGGTGGGCGCGCACACCACCATCGAAGGCCACACCACGGTGGGCGCGGACAATCGCATCGGGCCGTATGCCTCGGTCGGCGGCATGCCGCAGGACATGAAGTACCGCAACGAGCCGACCCGGCTCGAGATCGGCGACCGCAACACCATCCGCGAATTCACCACCATCCACACCGGCACGGTGCAGGACCGCGGCGTGACCAGCATCGGCGACGACAACTGGATCATGGCCTACGTGCATATCGCGCACGACTGCCGCGTGGGCAACCACACGGTGTTCTCGAGCAACGCGCAGATCGCCGGCCACGTGCAGGTGGGCGACTGGGCCATCCTCGGCGGCATGAGCGGCGTGCACCAGTTCGTGCGCATCGGCGCCCACGCCATGCTGGGCGGCGCCTCGGCGCTGGTGCAGGACCTGCCGCCGTTCGTGATCGCCGCCGGCGACAAGGGCGGCAACAAGGCCACGCCGCACGGCATCAACGTCGAAGGCATGCGCCGCCGCGGCTTCGACGCCGCGCAGATCGCCGCGCTGCGCCAGGCCTACAAGGTGCTCTACAAGTCGGACCTGAGCTTCGAGGCCGCGCGCGGCGAGATCGCGCAACTGATCGCCCAGTCGGACGGCAGCGCCAGCGCGCCGCTGCAGGGCTTCCTCGACTTCATTGCCGCCACCCAGCGCGGCATCGTGCGCTGAAGCCGCACCACGCCATGGTCGACGGTGTCCTGCCGGCCCCGGACGGCGCGCCGCGCGCAGCAGGCGCGGCGGATGCGCGCGGCACCATCGCGATGGTGGCCGGCGAGAATTCCGGCGACCTGCTGGCTTCGCTGCTGATGGGCGGCCTGAAGGCGCGCCTGGGCGACACCGTGCGCTACGCCGGCATCGGCGGCGCGCGCATGATGGCGCAGGGGTTCGAGTCGCAGTGGCCGATGGACACGCTGTCGGTCAACGGCTACGTGGAGGTGCTGGGCTCGCTGCGCGAGATCCTGGCCACGCGCCGCGCCATCCGCGAGTCGCTGCTGGCAAGGCCGCCGCTGTGCTTCATCGGCGTCGACGCGCCCGATTTCAACTTCGGCCTGGAAGTGCCGCTGCGCCGCGCCGGCATTCCCGTGGTGCACTTCGTCAGCCCCTCGATCTGGGCCTGGCGCGGCGGGCGCATCCGCACCATCGCGCGCGCGGTGGACCACATCCTGTGCCTGTTCCCGTTCGAGCCCGAGATCTACGCGCGGGCCGGCATTCCCGCGACCTACGTCGGCCACCCGCTGGCCGACGTGATCCCGATGGTGCCGGACAGCGAGAGCGCGCGCGCCCGGCTCGGCCTGCCGGCCGGCAACCGCGTGGTGGCGGTGCTGCCGGGCAGCCGGCAGTCCGAGGTGCGCAACCTCGGCCCGACCTTCTTCGGCGCGATGGCGCGCATGCACAGCATGGACGGCAACCTCGTCTTCGTGCTGCCCGCGGCCAGCCCCACGCTGCGCGAGGCCGTGGAAAACCTGCACCGGCAGCATCCGCAGATCCCGCTGACCATCGTCGACGGCCAGTCGCACCTGGCGATGGAGGCGGCCGACGTGATCCTGCTGGCCAGCGGCACCGCCACGCTGGAGGCGGCGCTGTACAAGAAGCCGATGGTGATCTCCTACAAGGTGCCCTGGCTGACCGCGCAGATCATGAAGCGACAGGGCTATTTGCCCTACGTGGGCCTGCCCAACATCCTGTCGGGGCGCTTCGTCGTGCCCGAGCTGCTGCAGGACGACGCCACGCCCGAGGCGCTGGCGCGCGAGACGCTGCTGCAGCTCAACGACGAAGGCAATACCGCGTTCCTGCGCGAACATTTCACCCAGATGCACCAGACGCTCAAGCGCAATACCGCCGAGATCGCCTCGGCCGTGGTCGCGGACCTGATCCGCCAGCGGAGGGGCGTGTAATGGCGCGCCGCAAGACGACCCCGGACGAGGCCCAGCTCGGCTTCGAGCTGACCGCCAGCGCGGCCCGCGCGCGCTGCCTGTGCGGCGTGGACGAGGCGGGCAGGGGACCGCTGGCCGGCCCGGTCTATGCCGCGGCGGTGGTGCTCGACCCGGCACGGCCCATCAAGGGCCTGGCCGATTCCAAGGTGCTGACCGCGCGCCGCCGCGAGGTGCTGTTCGACGAGATCCGCGAGCGCGCGCTGGGCTGGCACATCGCCTTCGCCACGGTGGAAGAGATCGACACCATCAACATCCTGCACGCCACCATGCTGGCCATGCAGCGCGCGGTGCACGGGCTGGCCGACGCCGGGCTGGAGCCGGACCTGGTGCAGGTCGACGGCAACCGCTGCCCGCAGGTGCGCTTCGCGGTGGAGGCCATCGTCAAGGGCGATGCCAAGGTGCAGGCGATCTCGGCCGCGTCGATCCTGGCCAAGGTGGCGCGCGACCGCGAACTGCTGACGCTGCATGCCGCGTACCCGCAGTACGGCTTCGACGCGCACGCCGGCTACGGCACGCCGCAGCACCTCGCCGCGCTGGCCGAGTTCGGCGCCACGCCGCACCACCGGCGCTCGTTCGCGCCGGTGCGCGAGGCGATCGCGCTCGGGCGCATCGCGCCGGCGCCCGTGCCGGCAAGGGGCGCATCGGCGGAGCAGGCATCGTGAAGCACGTCACCTCGCGCGAGAACGCGCTGTTCAAGCACCTGAAGGCGCTGACCACCTCGACGCATGCGCGCCGCAAGGCGGGCCAGTCCGTGCTCGACGGCGTGCACCTGGCGCAGGCCTACCTGGCCGCGCTGGGCCAGCCGGTGCAATGCGTGGTGTCGGAGCGGCACTACGACCACGCCGAGGTGGCGCCGCTGCTGGCGCAGATCGCCTCCGAGCGCGTGGTGCTGCTGTCCGACGCGCTGTTCGCGCAGGTCGCCGGCGTGGTCAACGGCATCGACCTGATGCTGGTGATCGAGACCCCGTCCGGGCACCTGCCGTCGCGCATCGACACCGACTGCATCATCCTCGACGGCGTGCAGGATGCCGGCAACGTCGGCTCGATCCTGCGCAGCGCCGCCGCGGCCGGCATCGGCCACGCGTTCCTCGTCACCGGCAGCGCCTTCGCGTGGTCCACCAAGACCCTGCGCGCCGCGATGGGCGCCAATTTCCACCTCAACATCGTCGAGCACTGCACCTTCGACATGCTGGCGCCGCGCCTGGCGGTGCCGCTGCTGGCGACTTCCTCGCATGCGCAGGCGGACGTGTTCGACACCGACCTGCGCGCGCCGGTCGCGTGGGTGGTCGGCAACGAGGGCAGCGGCGTGAGCCGCGAGTGGATGGAGCGGGTCGACCGCACCGTGGGCATCCCGCAGCCGGGCGGCCTAGAGTCGCTCAACGTGGCGGCGGCCACGGCCATCTGCCTGTTCGAGGCGGTGCGGCAGCGGCGAGCGGGCTGACGGGCGCCGGCGCGACGCGCCTCAATAATTGCTGTCCCGCTCCACCTTGATCTCCTGCAGGATCGTGGTGGCGATCTCCTCGATCGACTTGTGGGTGGAGGACAGCCACTTGATGCCTTCGCGGCGCATCATGCCCTCGGCTTCGTTGACTTCGTAGCGGCAGTTCTCCAGCGCGGCGTACTTGCTGCCGGGGCGGCGCTCGTTGCGGATCTCGGCCAGGCGCTGCGGGTTGATCGACAGGCCGAAGATCTTCTGCTTGAACTGGTACAGCGCGGTGGGCAGCTTGCCGCGCTCGAAGTCGTCGGGGATCAGCGGGTAGTTGGCGGCCTTGAGCCCGTACTGCATCGCCAGGTAGAGGCTGGTCGGGGTCTTGCCGCTGCGCGACACGCCGACCAGGATCACGTCCGCCTCGGCCAGGTTCTTGTGCGACTGGCCGTCGTCGTGCGCGAGCGAGAAATTGATCGCCTCGATGCGGTTCTGGTAGGCCTCGGTGTCGGCGTTCTGGTGGAAGCGGCCGATGGCGTGCGTGGACTTCAGTCCCAGCTCCTTTTCCAGCGGCTCGATGAAGGTCTGGAACATGTCCAGGATCATGGCCTTGGCGCGGCGGATCGCCTTGTTCGACTCCTGGTTGACCAGGGTGGTGAAGACGATGGGCGGCACGCCTTCGGCGTAGAAGGCCTCGTTGATCTTGCCGACCGCGATATGTGCCTTCTCCGGCGTGTCGACGAACGGCATGCGCACCTTGCGGAAACGCATCTCGAACTGCGCCAGGATGGAGTGGCTGAAGGTTTCCGCGGTGATGCCGGTGCCGTCCGAGACGATGAAAACGGTGCGCACGGCGGGGCGCTCCTCGTTGCGCGGTACCTGGGGTTGCAGCGGCTCAAGGGGCGCGGCGGGAGCGGCGGGCTGGGACATGTATGGACAATTTTTTTGAAACCGTGCGCCGCGAAAGTGCGGTGCGGCACGGTAGAATAGCGGCGATCTTTTCGCTAAGCAATTCCGCCAGCGCTGTCGGGAGAACGATCCGGCCCCGGATTGTCGACAATGTGCGCTGCAGCAATCACGGTCGAACTCCGGTCCCCACCAGCGTGGGAATGCGCGGGACTGTTTAGCCAAGCGATCCGTCCGGTAGCAGAACTCCAACAAGATTCCGGGCGTCAGCAACAAGTTTCTTACTTTGTTTTTGAGGCTTTTATGAACAACCCGGCAATTGACGGCGCCTACGTGCTGCCGTTCGAGCAGTTGCGCAAGGAAGATGTGGAAACCGTGGGGGGCAAGAACTCGTCGCTCGGCGAGATGATCTCCCAGCTGGCCGAGGCCGGCGTGCGCGTTCCCGGCGGCTTTGCGACCACCTCGCTCGCGTTCCGCGACTTCCTCACCCACAACAACCTGACCCAGCGCATCTCCGAGCGCCTCAAGGCGCTCGACGTCGACGACGTCAAGGCGCTGGCCGAGGCTGGCGCCGAGATCCGCGACTGGGTCGCCAAGGCCCCGTTCCAGCCCCGCCTAGAGCAGGAAATCCGCGAGTTCTACGCGCGCGCGGCCGAGCGCGAAGGCGCCGAGGCCTCGTTCGCGGTGCGCTCGTCGGCCACCGCCGAAGACCTGCCCGACGCCTCGTTCGCGGGCCAGCAGGAGTCCTACCTCAACGTCAGCGGCATCGACGACGTGCTGGACAAGATCCGCCACGTGTTCGCCTCGCTGTACAACGACCGCGCCATCTCCTACCGCGTGCACAAGGGCTTCGCCCATGACGTGGTGGCGCTGTCGGCCGGCGTGCAGCGCATGGTGCGCTCGGACGTGGGCGCCTCGGGCGTGATGTTCACCATCGACACCGAATCCGGCTTCCAGGAAGTGGTCTTCATCACCTCCAGCTACGGCCTTGGCGAAACGGTGGTGCAGGGCGCGGTCAACCCGGACGAGTTCTACGTCTTCAAGCCGACGCTGCAGGCCGGCAAGTACCCGATCATCCGCCGCTCGATTGGCTCCAAGCTGATCAAGATGGAATTCACCGCGCCCGGCGAAGCCGGCCGCGTGAAGACCGTGGACGTGCCCATCGAGCTGCGCAACCGCTACTCGATCACCGATGCCGACGTGGCCGAGCTGGCCAAGTACGCCGTCATCATCGAGAAGCACTACGGCCGCCCGATGGACATCGAATGGGGTAAGGACGGCCGCGACGGCAAGATCTACATCCTGCAGGCGCGCCCCGAGACCGTGAAGAGCCAGTCCGTCGGCAAGGCCGAGCAGCGCTTCAAGCTCAAGGGCACCGCGCCCGTGCTGACCAGCGGCCGCGCGATCGGCCAGAAGATCGGCACCGGCCGCGTGCGCGTGATTAACGACCCGGCCGAGATGGAGCGCGTGCAGCCCGGCGACGTGCTGGTCGCCGACATGACCGATCCCAACTGGGAGCCGGTGATGAAGCGCGCCGCCGCCATCGTCACCAACCGCGGCGGCCGCACCTGCCACGCCGCCATCATCGCGCGCGAGCTGGGCGTGCCAGCGGTGGTCGGCTGCGGCGACGCCACCGACCTGCTCAAGGACGGCACGCTGGTCACGGTGTCGTGCGCCGAGGGCGACGAAGGCCGCATCTACGACGGCCTGCTCGAGACCGAAGTCACCGAAGTGCAGCGCGGCGAAATGCCGGAGATCGACGTCAAGATCATGATGAACGTCGGCAACCCGCAACTGGCCTTCGACTTCTGCCAGATCCCGAACCAGGGCGTGGGCCTGGCGCGCCTCGAATTCATCATCAACAACAACATCGGCGTCCACCCGAAGGCCATCCTCGACTATCCGCAGGTCGACGCCGACCTGAAGAAGGCCGTGGAAAGCGTGGCCCGCGGCCACGCCAGCCCGCGCGCGTTCTACGTGGACAAGCTGGCCGAAGGCATCGCCACCATCGGCGCGGCGTTCTATCCGAAGCCCGTGATCGTGCGCCTGTCGGACTTCAAGTCCAACGAGTACAAGAAGCTGATCGGCGGCTCGCGCTACGAGCCGGACGAGGAAAACCCGATGCTGGGCTTCCGCGGCGCCTCGCGCTACATCGCCGACGACTTCGCCGAAGCGTTCGAGATGGAATGCAAGGCCATGAAGCGCGTGCGCGACGACATGGGCCTGACCAACGTCGAGATCATGGTGCCGTTCGTGCGCACGCTCGGCCAGGCCGAGAAGGTCATCGAGCTGCTGGCCAAGCACGGCCTGAAGCGCGGCGAGAACGGCCTGCGCATCATCATGATGTGCGAAGTGCCGTCCAACGCCATCCTGGCCGAGGAATTCCTGCAGTTCTTCGACGGCTTCTCGATCGGCTCGAACGACCTGACCCAGCTCACGCTGGGCCTGGACCGCGACTCCGGCATGGAGCTGCTGGCCAAGGACTTCGACGAGCGCGACCCGGCCGTCAAGTTCATGCTGTCGCGCGCGATCTCCACGGCGCTGCGCCTGGACAAGTACGTCGGCATCTGCGGCCAGGGTCCTTCGGACCACCCGGACTTCGCCGCGTGGCTGGCCAAGGAAGGCATCAAGTCGATCTCGCTGAACCCCGACTCGGTGATCGATACGTGGAAGCAACTGGCTTCCTGAGGCATTTGACGTCACAATAGCGGTACACCGGCCCTGCGCCAGGTGTTCCGAACCCCCGCAGGCGCCCTGGCGCTGCGGGGGTTTTTCATTTTTGGGCCCGCCCGTCCGCGCGGTGGCGGCGGGCAGGCAAGGGGAGCGAGATGGCGCCGTACTACATCTGGTTTGCGCTGGCCGCGGTGCTGGTGATCGCGGAACTGGGGCTCGGCACCTTGTACCTGCTGATGGTGGCGCTGGGCGCGGCCGCCGGCGGCCTGGGCGCGCTGGCCGGGCTCGGGCCCGCCAGCCAGACCGTGCTCGCCGCGCTGGTGGGGCTGGCCGGCTTCGTGGTGCTGCGGCGTTCCCGCTATGGCCGCACGCGGCGCGACGCGGCGGAGCGCGATCCCAACGTCAACCCGGACATCGGCCAGGAGCTGGAAGTGCCGGCCTGGGGCGAGGGCGGCCGCGCGCGGGTGCGCTACCGCGGCACGGAGTGGGACGTCGAGCTGCAGAGCGGCGCCGCCGCGCCGGGGCGCTTTCGCATCGTCGAGGTGCACGGCAACACGCTGTTCGTCAGCCCGCGCTAGGCGCCCGGCTGTCCCCGGTTTTTCAGGCGCTTTCCGGATTTTTTCGGCTTTTCGTGGTTCTTTGCGGCTTTTCGGAATCCTTTTTCAACCCGTCCTGGAGGTCCCGTGTTCGAATTCTTCGGCAGCCTGCTGCCCCTGCTGGTCCTGGTCGCGGTGATCGTGCTGGTGGCGCAGAGCTTCAAGATCGTGCCGCAGCAGCACGCCTGGGTGCTGGAGCGCCTGGGCAAGTACCGCGCGACGCTGACGCCGGGGCTTACCGTGGTGCTGCCCTTCGTCGACCGGGTGGCCTACAAGCACGTGCTCAAGGAAATCCCGCTCGACGTGCCGAGCCAGGTCTGCATCACGCGCGACAACACGCAGTTGCAGGTCGACGGCGTGCTGTACTTCCAGGTCACCGATCCGATGAAGGCGTCCTACGGCTCGAGCAATTTCGTGGTGGCCATCACCCAGCTCTCGCAGACCACGCTGCGCTCGGTGATCGGCAAGCTGGAGCTCGACAAGACCTTCGAGGAGCGCGACTACATCAACCACAGCGTGGTCAACGCGCTGGACGAGGCCGCCGCGAGCTGGGGCGTGAAGGTGCTGCGCTACGAGATCAAGGACCTCACGCCGCCCAAGGAGATCCTGCACGCCATGCAGGCCCAGATCACCGCCGAGCGCGAGAAGCGCGCGCTGATCGCGGCGTCCGAGGGCAAGCGGCAGGAGCAGATCAACCTGGCCACCGGCGCGCGCGAGGCCGCCATCCAGAAGTCGGAGGGCGACCGCCAGGCCGCCATCAACCGCGCCCAGGGCGAGGCCTCGGCGATCCTGGCGGTGGCGGAAGCCAACGCGCAGGCCATCGAGAAGATCGGGCGGGCCATCCGCACCGATGGCGGCATGGAAGCGGTCAACCTGAAGGTGGCCGAGGAATACGTGGGCGCCTTCGGCAACCTGGCCAAGCAGGGCAACACGCTGATCGTGCCGGGCAACCTCGGCGACATGAGCAGCATGGTGGCCGCCGCGCTGCAGATCGTGAAGGGGCAGAAGGCTTAGGGCGCCGGGGAGGGCTGCGCGGGAGCGCGCAAGGGCGTCGGGAAGTACGCCGGGAAGTAGGCCGGGAAGGGCGCGCAGGCAGGGCAGGAAGGCAGGAGAGCGGCGCCGCTCATGCGAGCCGCGGCAGGCGCGGCCCGTAGTGACCTATAGTGGCCTACTCCTTCGTCGCGCCCTTCATGATGCGCGCCTTCTCGCGCTGCCAGTCGCGGTCCTTCTCGGTCTCGCGCTTGTCGAACTGCTTCTTGCCCTTGGCCAGGCCGATCTCGCATTTGACGCGGCCGCGCGTGTAGTGCAGGTTCAGTGGCACGATGGTAAAGCCGCGCTGCTCCACCTTGCCGATCAGCCGCTTGATTTCCTCGGCCTTGAGCAGCAGCTTGCGGGTGCGCACCGCGTCCGGGTTGACGTGGGTGGAAGCGCTCTGCAGCGGGCTGATGTGGGCGCCGATCAGGAACAGCTCGGCGTCGCGCACGACCACGTAGCCTTCCTTGATCTGCACGCGACCGGCGCGGATCGCCTTGACTTCCCAGCCCTCGAGCACGATCCCCGCCTCGTATCGCTCTTCGATGAAGTAGTCGAAAAAGGCTTTCTTGTTGTCTGCGATGGTCATGCGGTCCGGGTAAAGGAAATAACGGTAGGAAAAAACAAAAAACCAGAATAACGAAGGGAGGGGGCGGGCTGGCGCGCCGCGCCGCAGGGCGCCGGGGAGGCCGCCATGCGCCTCGCGGGCGCGGCCGGGATGCCGCCGGGCCGCGCGTGGGCTAAAATTGCGATTCTAGCAAACCGGCCGCTCCCGGTGGATCCCGCAGTGCATCATGGCGCAGGCGGGATTTGCGCGGGCCTTGCCGCGCTTCCCGATATTCCCGATTTCCCGATACATGGCAGACGTCCATAAATCCGTGCTGCTTGGCTACTCGGCCGAGCAGATGTACAACCTGGTCACCCAGGTCGAGGACTATCCCAAGTTCCTCCCCTGGTGCGGTGGCGTGGAGGTGTTCGAGCAGACCGAGACCCTGCTCGACGCCAAGATCCACATCCACTTCAACGGCATCAAGCAGTATTTCCACACCCGCAACACGCAGGAGCGGCCCGTGCGTATCGATATGGTGTTCGAGGACGGCCCCTTCAAGGTCTTCAGCGGTTCCTGGCGCTTCACGCCGCTGCGCGAGGACGCCTGCAAGATCGAGTTCCACCTGCACTACGAATTCTCCAGCTTCCTGCTGGAAAAGATCATCGGACCGGTGTTCAGCATGATTGCCAATACGTTCGTCGATGCCTTCGTCAAGCGCGCCGAGGTGGTCTATGGCAACCGCTGAAGCCGTGCCCGCGCTGCGCGTGCTGGTCTGCTACGCGCGCCCGGAAGGCGCCTTCCTGAAGGAAACCGAGGTGGCGCCGGGCACCACCATCGTCGGCGCGATCGGCGCGTCGGGGCTGCTGCAGGCCTGCCCGGAAGTGGACCCGGCCACGCTGCGCGTGGGCATCTTCAACAAGCTCAAGACGCCCGACACGGTGGTGCGCGAGGGCGACCGCATCGAGGTCTATCGCCCGCTGGTGGCGGACCCCAAGTCGGCGCGCCGCAAGCGCGTGCTCAAGACCCGCCGCGGCGGCACCCGCGAAGGCCAGAAATGGCTGCGCGGCGGTGGCTGACCCAGCGGCTGAACCGGCGGTCGATCCGGCCGCGCGGCCCGCTCAGACGCAGTTCTCGGCGAGGCTGGCGTTGGTGCGCTGCAGTTCGGCCTGGCGCTGGTCGTCGTCGAGGTGCTGCGGCGAGCCGTCCGGCGCCGGCACGGTGATGCGCCGGTTCTGCTGCAGGGCCGCGGCGTAGCCGCGCAAGCCGGCGCAGCGCGCCTCGCGCTCCTGCGCGGCCTTGTCCTTGGCGGCCTGGTCGGCCTCGGCCTTGAGCGTTTCGGCGCGGCGCTTCTGGAAGGCATCCTCGGAGCCGGTGGCGGTCTCCGCGCGGGCTTCCGCCTTTGCTTCCCCCTTCGCTTCGGGCCTGGCCGCGGCGGCATCCGAGGCGGGCGCCGCGTCGGCGGGCCGCAGCATGCCGGCAAAGCGGCCGGGCGCCTTGATGACGCTGGCGACCGGCACCGAGGGCGGCGGCGGGACGTCGCTGAACACGGTGCGGCCGGCGGCGTCGCGCCACTGCCATTGCGCCTGCGCGGCGGCGGGGTGGCAGAGGCAGGCCAGGGCGGCGAGCGTGAGGGTCGCGATCGGGTGCGCGGCGAGGTGCGCGGTCAGGCGCGCAAGCATGGGTTTCATTGGCTCGGGTCGTCGGGTCGGGGTGACAGCCTGCGGGGAGCAACGGGAATCGGCGAATCGGAGAATCGGCGAATCGGGACATCGCGGCCGCGCGGCCGGACCGCCGCGACTGCGGCGCTAGTTTAGGCAGACTTGCCGGTGGCGTGCAAGCGCACCGACCACGCCACGCCGACCATCAGCAACACAATGGCGGCGATCTCCAGCGGGCGCGGCAGGCGGTGGTCGAACACGAAGCCGTAGGCCAGCGCGAACAGCGTCTCGAACACGATCATCTGGCCCGACAGCGTGAGCGGCAGGCGGCGGCTCGAGATGTTCCACAGGTTGTTGCCGATCAGCG
Organism: Cupriavidus sp. FW216-B1; assembly: GCF_058789195.1. Taxonomy (NCBI): domain Bacteria; kingdom Pseudomonadati; phylum Pseudomonadota; class Betaproteobacteria; order Burkholderiales; family Burkholderiaceae; genus Cupriavidus; species Cupriavidus sp. FW216-B1. The sequence goes on from NZ_JBYTEL010000008.1 coordinate 53,337, forward strand.
ACGCGCCCAGCGCCACCGCCGCGTTGACCATCCAGAACCACTGCCAGTCGCGCCCGCTGCCGGCGTCGCCCAGGCGGTCGCCGGCCAGCAGCCAGCCGGCGATGGCCAGCACCACCGAGACCACGCCGGTGGAGATGCCGTACAGCGCCGACCACTCGTTGCCGCTGTACTGGGGATTGCGCTGCAGGTAGCGCGCGTTGTCGACCGCATAGAGCGTCCAGCACACCAGCGCGCCGGCCGCGCACATCACGCCGGCCACGCGCTCCCACACCGTGCGCGCGGCCTCGCCGGCGGCCGGCCCGTGCGCGCCGGCGCCGCCGCCGAACAGGTCGAGGTTGATGCAGGCGATGCCCGCGGCCACCACCAGCAGCGGCCAGATCAGCCGCGCCAGCGGCACCGCGCCGTGGTCGCGCCGCCCCATGATGGTCACGGAGATGGGCAGGATGCCGATGATCAGCGAGGTCGGGCCGACCCCGGCGAGCTGCACGCCGAAGGCCAGCAGCACGTAGTAGAGCAGGTTGCCGGTGAAGGCCTGGCGCAGCAGCGCCACGCAGTCGGCGCGGGTGAGCTTGCGCGCGATGCGCGTCATCAGCGGTAGCGCGGCGGCGAACGCCACCAGCCCGTAGGCCAGGTAGCGGCCGATGGCCAGCTCCCACGGCGAGAAGACCGGCAGCAGCTTGGGCGCGATGAACACCATGCCCCAGAACGCGCCGGCCAGCAGGCCGCACAGTACGCCGATCCCCATCGTGGTCCGCCTATGCCGGAAAAAAGACAAAGAGCATAGCAGACTCGCACAAGGGCACTCGCAGGCGCATCAAGAAACGTGCCATTCCTGTATAATTCGGTTTTGCGCCTAGAGGAATTGCTATGCGTCTTGTCCAGAAAGCACTCACATTCGATGACGTGCTGCTCGTGCCGGCCTATTCGTCGGTACTGCCCCGTGATGTCTCCCTCCGCACCCGCCTGACCCGTTCGATCGAACTGAACATTCCGCTGGTATCCGCCGCAATGGATACCGTCACGGAAGCCCGCCTGGCCATTGCAATGGCGCAGGCCGGCGGCATCGGCATCGTCCACAAGAACCTGAAGCCGGCCGACCAGGCCCGCGAGGTGGCGCGCGTCAAGCGCTACGAGTCGGGCGTGCTGCGCGACCCGATCACCATCCCGCCGGACATGAAGATCCGCGATGTGATTGCATTGTCACATCAATACGGCATCTCCGGCTTCCCCGTGCTGGAAGGCAAGTCCGTGGTGGGCATCATCACCAACCGCGACCTGCGCTTCGAGGAAGACCTCGACGCACCGGCGCGCGCCAAGATGACCCCGCGCGAGAAGCTCGTCACGGTGGGCGAGGACGCCTCGCTGGAAGACGCCAAGCGCCTGATGAACCGCCACCGCCTCGAGCGCGTGCTGGTGGTCAACCAGGCCTTCGAGCTGCGCGGCCTGATCACCGTCAAGGACATTCAGAAGGCCGTGGAACACCCGCTGGCCAGCAAGGACGACCGCGGCCAGTTGCGCGTGGGCGCGGCGGTGGGCGTGGGCCCCGACAACGACGAGCGCGTCGACCTGCTGGTCAAGGCCGGCGTCGACGTGATCGTGGTCGACACCGCCCACGGCCACAGCCAGGGCGTGCTCGACCGCGTGCGCTGGGTCAAGCAGAACTACCCGCAGGTGCAGGTGATCGGCGGCAACATCGCCACCGGCGCCGCCGCGCGCGCGCTGGTCGACCACGGCGCCGACGGCGTCAAGGTCGGCATCGGCCCCGGCTCCATCTGCACCACCCGCATCGTCGCCGGCGTGGGCGTGCCGCAGATCACCGCGGTGGCCAACGTGGCCGAGGCGCTCCAGGGCACCGGCGTGCCGCTGGTGGCCGACGGTGGCATCCGCTACTCAGGCGACATCGCCAAGGCGCTCGCAGCCGGCGCGCACGTGGTCATGATGGGCGGCATGTTCTCCGGCACCGAGGAAGCGCCGGGCGAGGTGTTCCTGTACCAGGGCCGCTCGTTCAAGAGCTACCGCGGCATGGGCTCGGTGGGCGCGATGAAGGACGGCGCGGCCGACCGCTACTTCCAGGAAGACAACACCGCCAACGTCGACAAGCTGGTCCCCGAAGGGATCGAAGGCCGCGTGCCCTACAAGGGCTCGGTCACGGCCATCATCCACCAGCTTTGCGGTGGCGTGCGCGCCTCGATGGGCTACTGCGGCAGCAGCTCCATCGCCAGCTGGCACGAGACTTCCGAGTTCGTGCAGATCACCGCCGCCGGCATGCGCGAATCGCACGTGCACGACGTGCAGATCACCAAGGAAGCGCCGAACTACTACATCGACTAAGTCGATTCGACCAGTGGCTGCGCGGGGCGCGACGCCCCGTCAGCCGCGCGGCCCGGTACAGGTTTCCCCCGGGCCGAGCCGGCCGCGCCCCCAGGCCGGGCCCACGCCTGACCGGAGGAGATTTCATGAAAGTATTGCTGCGAGCTGTGCTGTTCCTCGATGCCCTGCTGCAGTTGCTGCTCGGCGCCGTCCTGCTGCTGTCGCCTTTCACGACGCTCTACAGTGCGCTGCAACTGCCGCAGCCCCAGCCGCCGCTCTACGGGCAACTGCTCGGCGTCGCGCTGATCGGCCTGGCGCTGCTGCTGTGGCAGGCCACCATCAACGGCCAGCTCACGGTCGCGGTGGCGCGCACGGTCGGGCAGGTCAACCTCGTCAGCGCGATCCTGATCGTGGCCTGGATGCTCATGCTCGACCTGCCGGTGCAGGGCGCGGGCAAGATCTGGCTGCCGGTGCTGGCCGCGGTCCTCGCTTTCTTCGCGGCCGTGCAGCTGCCCGCCGCCAAGCGCGTGCGCGTGCGCGAGCGCGCCGAACGCGACAAGCGCGAACTGCAGAAAGACGCGCAGAACAAAGATGCCGGCACGCCGCCCGCGGCACGCCGGCCGCAATCACCCGAATACCGGCAAGAGCCCGGTATCACCCCGCCGCCCGGCTATGGCCCGGGCACCGAGGTGATGCCCGAGCCCGCGCTGGACGACACGCCATCCGCCCATCATGCACGACAAAATCCTCATCCTTGACTTCGGCTCGCAGGTAACGCAGCTGATCGCCCGCCGCGTGCGCGAAGCGCACGTCTACTGCGAGATCCACCCGAACGACGTGTCGGACGAATTCGTGCGCGAGTACGCGCCCAAGGGCGTCATCCTGTCCGGCAGCCACGCCAGCACCTACGAAGACCACCAGCTGCGCGCGCCGCAGGCCGTGTGGGACCTCAGCGTGCCGGTGCTCGGCATCTGCTACGGCATGCAGACGATGGCCGTGCAACTGGGCGGCAAGGTGGAATGGAGCGACCACCGCGAATTCGGCTACGCCGAAGTGCGCGCGCATGGCCACACCGCGCTGCTCAAGGACCTGGAAGACTTCGCCACGCCCGAAGGCCACGGCATGCTCAAGGTCTGGATGAGCCACGGCGACAAGGTCGCCGAACTGCCGCCCGGCTTCAAGCTCATGGCCTCCACGCCGAGCTGCCCGATCGCCGGCATGGCCGACGAAGCGCGCGGCTACTACGCCGTGCAGTTCCACCCCGAAGTCACGCACACCGCCAAGGGCCGCGACATCCTCGAACGCTTCGTGCTCAAGATCGCCGCCGCCCGGCCCGACTGGGTCATGCGCGACCACATCGCCGAAGCCGTCGCCAGGATCCGCGAACAGGTCGGCGACGAAGAAGTCATCCTCGGCCTGTCCGGCGGCGTCGACTCGTCCGTGGCCGCCGCCCTGATCCACCGCGCCATCGGCGACCAGCTCACCTGCGTGTTCGTCGACCACGGCCTGCTGCGCCTCAACGAAGGCAAGATGGTCATGGAAATGTTCGCCGGCCGCCTGCACGCCAAGGTCGTCCACATCGACGCCGCCGAACAGTTCCTCGGCCACCTCGCCGGCGTCACCGACCCCGAAGCCAAGCGCAAGATCATCGGCCGCGAATTCGTCGAAGTGTTCCAGGCCGAAGCCAAGAAGCTCAGCAAGGCCAAATGGCTCGCGCAAGGCACCATCTACCCCGACGTGGTCGAATCCGGCGGCACCAAGACCAAGAAAGCCACCACCATCAAGAGCCACCACAACGTCGGCGGCCTGCCCGAGACGCTCGGCCTCAAGCTGCTCGAACCGCTGCGCGACCTGTTCAAGGACGAAGTGCGCGAACTCGGCGTCGAACTCGGCCTGCCGCCCGAGATGGTCTACCGCCACCCGTTCCCCGGCCCGGGCCTGGGCGTGCGCATCCTCGGCGAAGTCAAGCGCGACTACGCCGAACTGCTGCGCCGCGCCGACGCCATCTTCATCGAAGAACTGCGCGCCACCATCGCCACCGAACAGGACGCCGCCGCCGGCCTGTGCGAACCCGCCCAGGTCGGCAAGAGCTGGTACGACCTGACCAGCCAGGCCTTCGCCGTGTTCCTGCCGGTCAAGTCCGTCGGCGTGATGGGCGACGGCCGCACCTACGACTACGTCGTCGCGCTGCGCGCGGTGCAGACCACCGACTTCATGACGGCGCATTGGGCGCATTTGCCGTATGCGTTGCTGGGGCGTTGCTCGAACCGGATTATCAACGAGGTACGTGGCTTGAACCGGGTGGTGTATGACGTTTCGGGGAAGCCGCCGGCTACGATTGAGTGGGAGTGATTCTACGTCTGGCACCGGCTGGCACCTGGTAGCAGGAAAACATAGATAATCCCGCGTCATTGCGGGCTTTTTTGTGATTTCATTCGGCACCGGCTGGCAATCTTTGGCATCGCCAAGCACCGTTTTTTCATGGCATGATGAATGGCATTGAATGCTTTAATGCCATGAGGTGTCATCGATACCATGTAGCTACCCTTCTAGCGATCATGGTATTGATCTGACGTAATGCAATGATTTCATTGTGTTTTTACGCCAGTATTGGACTGATTTTTGATCATGGTATTTGAGCCGAACTAGGGCGAGAACCATGCTGACCGATACCAAGCTGCGCAACCTCAAGCCGAGGGACAAGCTCTACAAGGAGAACGACCGTGACGGCCTCTATGTGGCCGTCACGCCCGCCGGGGCGATCTCATTCCGCTACAACTACTCAATCCACGGCCGGCAGGAGACCATCACTTTCGGCCGTTACGGTGTTGGGGGCATCACCCTGGCGGAAGCCCGCGAGCGGCTGGGCGAGGCCAAGAAGATGATCGCGGCCGGGAAGTCGCCTGCCAAGGAAAAGGCGCGGGACAAGGCCCGCGTCAAGGATGCGGAGACGTTCGGAGCCTGGGCAGAAAAGTGGCTGCGCGGCTACCAGATGGCCGACTCCACCCGCGACATGCGCCGCTCAGTTTACGAGCGCGACTTGAAGCCGAAATTCGGCAATCAGAAGCTGGTGGAGATTACCCACGAGGACTTGCGGGCACTGACCGATGCCATCGTGGAGCGCGGCGCGCCGGCAACGGCAGTGCATGTCCGCGAGGTGGTGATGCAGGTCTATCGCTGGGCCATCGAGCGTGGCCAGAAGGTCGAGAACCCGGCGGAGCTGGTGCGCCCAACGTCCATCGCCAAATTCGAGCCGCGCGACCGTGCGCTGACGCCCGACGAGATCGGCCTGTTGTACCAGTACATGGAGCGCATCGGCACAGCGCCATCCATTCGGGCGGCGGCCAAGCTGCTGCTGTTGACGATGGTGCGCAAGAGCGAGCTAACCAACGCGACCTGGAGCGAGATCAATTTCAGCGACGCGCTTTGGACGATCCCGAAGGAGCGGATGAAGCGGCGCAATCCGCACCTGGTGTTTCTGTCCCGCCAGGCGCTGGACATCTTCATTGCCCTGAAAACCTTCGCCGGTGGATCGGACTACGTGCTGCCGTCGCGGTACGACTCGGACCTACCCATGAGCAGCGCCACGCTCAACCAGGTGCTGACGCTGACGTATCGGCTGGCGCAGAAGGAAGGAAAGCCGCTCGCCAAGTTCGGGCCGCATGACTTGCGGCGCACGGCCAGCACGTTGTTGCACGAGGCCGGCTACAACACGGACTGGATCGAGAAGTGCCTGGCGCACGAACAGAGAGGCGTCAGGGCCGTCTACAACAAGGCCGAGTACCGTGAGCAGCGGACGGCGATGTTGCAGGACTGGGCGGACATGATCGACGAATGGACGCTCAAGCGGCCGAAGGCGTAAGTCAGAGGAGGGCGGCAGCGCCTCCAGAACAGTGACCTTGGCCTCGGCTGTCATTGACACTTGAGGGGCGCGGCGTTTTAGCGGCTAAAAAGCGGTGGCTGCGACCGACGGGGTGAAGCCGGGCCGCATGGCCTGCGTGCCCGATGACTTGCGTGCCTCGATCCACTCCTCGATTTCTGCCAAGTCCCAGGCGACGTTTCGGCTGGTGAGTGCGATCCGGCGCGGGAACTCCCCGCGCTGTTCCATGTTGAAGATCGTGCGCTCAGACAGCGGGATCATCGCCAGTAGCTTCTTCCGGTTGATGAGTGTCTTACTTGTGGTTGCCTGCATCCCCTGGCCTCTTCAGTCACTTGCGAATATGTGCCTGATGGTGCCTGTCAATGCGGATCGCTTCGGCCTAATGATTGACTCTTTTGGTTGACACCAAAAGAAATCAGCGGATGGGGCGCTTCTTCTTCAAGTGAAACATTGCGGGGATTGATGCCAGCGCCTTCGATACCGCTTGGCGCTCGATGCCCAACCTTCGCGCAATCTCCGACTGATTGAGTCCAGACCACTGGAGCATCAAGATCTGCTTCTTGCGATCGGATAGCTTCGAGTCCACCATCAGCCGCGCCTGGTTGCGCAGTTCCGCCTTGTCAGCCGGTTGCAACGTCTGGCGCATGACATAGTGGAAGAAGTAGCCGTCAACGAGTTGATCGCCCGATTTCACTTGCGGCGTTGCCGGCTTCGCGCATTGCTGGCTGAACCTGGCCAGCTCAAGTTCAAACTGCGCGAGTGATCGCTTCGCCTGTCTGTATGCGGGGTTCCATTCGCCATTCGTTAGCTTGGGTCGATGCCCCTCGCAATACTGGTGACTAAGTTCAAGCTTCTTGCGATTCTCAAGCTCCGCATCGTTGACCTGCTGCTCCGCAACCTTGGCCATGAACGCGGAAAACTCCGTCAGCTCTCCGCAGAAGTCGCAGAAGCCGTGTTTCCGTTGCGCATTGAGACTGACGCCCTGAGCGGGGGCAGACGTTTGCGGGCGTTTGCTGGCACAGCAGCAAACCAGTTCGATCAAGGCTTCGAGGGTCGCGGTAAAGCGATGATCCCTTGGTGTCTGTCGGTCTTCCGTTTTGATGAACTGGCGTAGCAACTGGCGCTGCACGCGAACCATCGCGTCAAGTCCTACCAGTCCAATGATCGCGCTGAAGCCCACACCCGTGCCGGCGCCGGGGACGTAGCCCGAGTAGCGTACTGGAAGGGTTGCCATGTAGGCGGCTACAGCAGGATCGATCACTTCCTGGATCAGTCGCCCGATGGGGTAGCGTCGCGAAGACGTGGAGTATGGCTTCCAACGTTCACGGAAATCTTTGATGGACTGAGAAACGGTGGGGTCGCAGCCTTCCCAGATGGGGATGTAGTAGCGACCAAGGCGCTTCTTTGCGTTCTCTTCGTTTTCCATGTCAACCATTATTGCCAACTAATAAGCTGCCATCAAGCCTGGCGCTGCGTAACCTTCGTTGCAATTCAGTTGATAACGGAGGTTTACGCAATGACGATGGAAGACACGCTGCTGCAACGCTTCGGCCCGCTGCTGAGCATCGCGCAGCTCGCCACTGTCCTGGATCGTTCGCCTGATGGGTTGCGGATCAGCTTGCGTGCGACGAACGAATGGACGCAGCGGATCAACAAGGCCCGCTTGAAGATCGGCCGGCGGGTCTACTTCCGAACCTCGCAGATCGCCGAGGTGCTGAGCGACGAGTCCCTGTACGGAACGGGGAACTGAGGAATGGCGATTGATGTACTGGCGGCGTTCGAGCACGAACCGCCGGTGCTGAACTTCATATGGCCTGGCTTCCTCGCGGGAACTGTCGGCGCGCTCGTCGCCCCAGGGGCCACGGGTAAGAGCTTCTGGGCGCTGGAAGCGGCCATGAGCATCGCATGCAGCGTCGCGGGTGGCGACCTCGTTGGCCTTGCTCCCGCGCACACCGGGCGCGTGGTCTATCTGGCTGGGGAAGACCCACCGCCCGCGCTTGTGCGGCGCATTCACGCCATCGGCCAGCACCTCGGGCACGCAGCCCGCCAGGCCATCGCGGAAAACCTCGCGTTGGAGTCAATCATGGGCAAGCGTCTGAACATCATGGACGATGCTCACTTGCGCCGTGTCATCGAGTACAGCGCCGGGGCGCGGCTGATCGTACTGGACACCCTGAGCCGTATTCACACCCTCGATGAGAACAGCAACGGCAACATGGCCCATCTCGTGGCCGTGCTGGAGCATGTTGCGGCTACTACAGGCGCGTCCGTGCTCTACCTGCACCACGTCAGCAAGGGAAGCGCCCGCGAAGGGCAGACCGACCAGCAACAGGCCGCGCGTGGCGCGTCCGCGCTGATCGATAACGCCAGGTGGTGCGGTTACGTCGCCCGCATGACCGAGGACGAGGGAAAGCGCCTCAGCGACCGCACCCATGACCGACAGCCCATCGGCAATGAGCGCCGCAGCTACTTCGTGCGTTTCGGCGTCAGCAAGCAGAACTACGACGCCACGCCGCTTGATCGCTGGTACATGCGGCAGACTGGCGGCGTTCTGGTGCCGGTGGAGCTGCATGAGGTCAGCAGGAATGAGAAGGGGCGCGATGACCGGAGGCGAGGCGATGGCTTTTGACCTCACCCATGCCAGGCACGATCCAATGCACTGCTTGGTTCCCGGCTTGTTCCGCAGTCTCAAGCGCGGTGAGCGGAAGAAGCTAAAGCTCGATGTGACGTATCACTACGCCGAGAATGCACAAGCGCGGTTCGTCGGCTTCGAGCCTCTTGGTGCTGATGACATGCGGCTGCTGCAAGGTCTTGTGGCTCTTGGAGGGCCGAAGGGCATCATCCTGACGCCAGAGCCATCAGGGGACTTGCCGAAGCAGCTCCGTCTACTTCTTGAACCGAAGTTCGATGCGGCAGGGGAGGATGCGCTTGTCGTGCGCGAGAGCATGACCAGTCTGCTCGGTGAGATCGGCTTGACCGATGGTGGCGACAACATCAGGGCGATCAGGGCGTGTTTGCTGCGCATGACAAACGTGACAGTGATGGTTACCAAAGGGATCAGACACAAGTCTTTTCACCTGATGAGCCATGACTTCGATGAGGAAGATGGGCGGCTATTCGTCGCGCTGAACCCTCAGATTACGGAGGCGATTCTTGGAAGGCGGCCGCATACCCGCATCGACATGGCCGAGGTACGGTCGTTACAAACCGACCCGGCCCGCTTGATTCACCAGCGTCTATGCGGCTGGATCGACCCGGGCAAAGCTGGGCGCGTGGAGCTGGATACTCTTTCTGGTTACGTCTGGCCGGACGAGGCGAACGCCGAGGCCATGAAGAAGCGCCGCCAGAAGGCTCGCAAGGCTCTGGCTGAGCTTGCCGCCGTGGGCTGGAAGGTGAGCGAGTATGCGGCAGGAAAGTGGGAAATCGGCAGGCCAAAGCCCGTAGTAACGTTCCCCAACCTCCGTAGCAACGCTCCCCTTCACCCGTAGCAACGTTCCCCCGCCAAAACTGAAAAATACAGCAACGGTGCGGGTTTGCGGCTAGTCCGTGAATTCCATCCATGATCTTCCAAGATCGTCCACTAGGCGCGGCACTTGTCGCCGCCCTTTAGGGCGACGCCAAGCCCTTGCCGATGGGACGGCCATTCGGTCTTCAAGTTTTACGCCAGAAGGGTAGTCGGCTCCGACCGCTCTTTTTAGCGGCTAAAACGCTGCGCCCCTCAAGTGTCAATGACTGGCGTTGTATGTTGTAGCACGATACAACATACAACAGGGCCATTCGTTGCCCGACCGCGACATGAGGCTGGCCAATTTTTCGCGCGCAGGCCGAACTGCAGCATCGTCATTTCTGGCGAGGCTGGCCACCATCACCGTTTCCCACGATGGCGGCCCGAACTGTTTGTTGACACTTGAGGGGCCGCGCGGGGCTCGGGGAACCTCCCTCTTGGCGTTCAACTTTTCCGTGATGCTGGGCCGCCATCGCTATTTCGATGGGTTATGTCTGTGCCATCGGCTCTATGTCAACCAATTCGGCCAATTATTGGAATGTTGTGTAGGCCGGTACTCCGTAACCTTCGGAGTAGTTCAGTTGATAACGGAGGTTTACGGAAATGGGTACCGAACTTGAACAAAGGCTGGCTGCGGTTATCGCGCACGAGCTGAAGACCGGAACGTTGAGGCGGATGAACTACCCGCCTGCGTTCATGTTGGCTCGCGAGGATGTGATGGAGGCAATGGCCGCAGGCTTCGATCTGAAGACCATCTGGGAGCACATGCGCGAGACCAGGCGCATTCCGTTTCGCTACGAGACTTTTCTGAAATACGTCCGTAGGTACATCACCAATGCGCCGGCTGGCAGCACGGCCACTGGTTTGGCGAAGCGGAGTTGAACCCGATATCCCTGCAATGAGGAGCGTTCGAAAAGGCCCACGCTCAATCGCTACAAGCACATGGCTGAAACGCTGCCAATGGCAATTGGATCGCTGCAAGCACACGGAAATTGGAAATTTCCGTTCATTGTCGCGCTGTTGGTGCGCTATTGCGCGCCAATGGCTGCTTATAGCGCGAGATTCGATGCTTCATACGATGCGAAATCAACGCCGTAAGGCGGGCAGGATAGGTGAAGTAGGCCCACCCGCAAGCGGGTTGTCCTTCTTCACTTCCCCTTATTCGCGCCGGGGGCGCTCAACGGGGCATCCTGCTCTGCGAGGCTGCCGGCTACCGCCGGCTGGAGAACGAATGGACGACGAGAAGAGGGTCACGCGGAAGAACAGCCCGCCCATCAAGGTGTACTGCCTTCCCGAAGAGCGCGAGCTGATCGAGGAGAACGCCAAGAGGGCGGGGATTAGCGTGGCGCGTTACCTGCGCGACGTGGGCCAGGGCTACCAGGTCAAGGGCGTCATGGACTACCACTACGTGCGCGAGCTGGTGCGCGTGAATGGCGACCTTGGCCGTCTGGGCGGCTTGCTCAAACTATGGCTCACCGACGACCCGCGCACGGCCCGCTTCGGCGATGCCACGATCCTCGCCCTGCTGGGTCGGATTGAGGCCACCCAGGACGACATGAGCCGGCTTATGAGGTCGGTGGTGCAGCCGAGGGCTAAGCCTTGAGCGTTTTAGCGGCTAAATTACCGTGTGCTGGACGCGACACAAGGCCCTTCCAGGCCATCGGCTGGAGCGTTATCAACTCTCGGGAGGACGCATAAGGCCAGGGACACCCCATAGGGCCGAGAACAGAAACACCGAAGTCCGGGCCTCAGTGCCAAGGGCGATACCGATTGGCTAGTGGCGTAGCTCTTCGATGAAACCTTGCTGTGGGCAAGCGCGAGCTTGGTCAAGGCATTGCCTTTCTTTCATCGAATGGAGATTGCGACCATGAAACACGTCCGTTTTTTAGCGGCTAAAACCACGCTCGCTGCCGTCCTTGCCGGCAGCATCATCATCACCCCGGCGCAGGCTGGCATTCCCGTCATCGACGGCGGGAACCTAGTGCAGAACGTCATGACGGCCATCGAGTCGGTGGCGCAGACGCTCAAGCAGATCGAGCAGTACCAGACCCAATTGCAGCAGTACGAGAACATGCTGCAAAACACGATGGCCCCGGCGGCCTACATCTGGGATCAGGCGCAGTCCACCATCAACGGGTTGATGAACGCCGTCAACACGCTGGACTACTACAGGAACCAGCTCGGCAGTCTCGACGCCTACCTGGGCAAGTTCCAGGACGTGAGCTACTACCGCAGCTCGCCGTGCTTCTCGGCCGCCGGGTGCTCGGATGCCGAGCGCGCCGCGATGGAGCAAAACCGCCGCCTGGCGAGCGAGAGCCAGAAGAAGGCGAACGACGCGCTTTTCAAGGGTCTGGAGCAACAGCAGCGCAACCTTACCGCCGACGCTCGCCAGCTCGAACGGCTCCAGTCAGCGGCACAGGGCGCGACCGGCCAGATGCAGGCCATCGGCTTCGCCAACCAGCTTGCCGCCAACCAGGCAAACCAGCTCCTGCAAATCCGTGGCTTGCTGATCGCGCAGCAGAACGCCGCGACCGCCAGGATGCAGGCGCAGGCCGACCTTGAGGCGCAACAGCAGGCCGCCGGCGCGACTTCCAGGGAATCCAGGATTGAGCGCACGGCCAGCCCGAGAAACTGGCTCGAACTGACCCGCTGACGGAGGCCCTGCACCATGAATAAAACGATGCTGCTTGCCGGCCTCGTGGTTGTGCTGCTGGCCGGCTGCGACAACAAGCCGGCCATCCCGCCCATGCCAGAGGTCAATGACACCAATTGCCAGATCGAGGCGATCAAGAAGATCGAGGACAGGGCCATGCGCGAGAAATTCGCCGGGCTGTGCTCGCGCCGGTCGCCGGCCGCCGGCGGCATCGCGCCGACCGAGAAGCCCATGAACTGGCTCGAACTGGCCGACCCGAAAGACCAGAAGGAGGTGAAGCCATGAAAGCACTGCACAAGGCGGCGCTAATCGGCGTCGCCCTCGCGCTTTACTCCTCCGCCGCATCGGCCCAGCTCACCAACCAGGGGATGCTTGACCAGGTGGTGACGGAGTTCGCCACGCGGGCCACGTCCTGGCAGACGGTGGTTATGAATGCCGCGATGTTCCTGTTCTGGACGCTGGGCACGATCTCGCTGGTTTTTACGTTCGGCTTCATGGCGCTACGCAAGGCCGACATTGGCGAGTTCTTCGCCGAGTTCATCCGCTTCATTCTGTTCTTCGGCTTTTTCCTCTGGCTGCTGCGCAACGGCCCCGCCTTTGCCAACTCGATAATCCAGTCACTGGCCCGGATCGGTGAGCAGGCATCCGGGGTGGCATCGGTGACACCCTCGGGCATCGTGGATATCGGCTTCATGATCTTGAAGCAGGCATTCACAAACTCGTCGATCTGGTCGCCCGTGGATAGCTTCATCGGTGTGGCCTTGAGCGTTGGCATCCTGATCCTGCTAGCAGTTGTCGCCGTGAATATGCTGCTGCTGCTCGTCTCGGGCTGGCTGCTGATGTACGCCGGCATCTTCTTCCTCGGCTTCGGTGGTTCGCGTTGGACGTCCGACATGGCGATCAACTACTACAAGACCGTGCTGGGCGTGGCCGTGCAGATCATGACGATGGTGCTGCTGGTCGGCATCGGGAACGACCTGCTTTCCAGCTTCTACGCCAGGATGAACACCGGCACGCTGAATTTTGAAGAGCTGGAGTGTGAACGGCCTGGCGATCAATCAACCGAGCTTGATGCAGCGGCGGAAGTTTCGGCCTTTGTTGATCGCTCTGCTCCGTCGGCCATCGAGGCCACCAGGGCAGCGGCCAGATCATCGGACAGCAGCTACACCGGTAGCAACAGGAACACGCCGCTGGCAGAAGCTGCCGGCTTCTACAGCAGCGGCCAGCGGTAAAGCGCGCCGGCCGGCGTGGGGCCGGCCGACACTTCCACAACCCACCTACCACAGAGGTGAATCATGGCAACTTTAAATCCTACCAATGCAATCGCAACCCAGGCAGTTCATCATGCGGCCGCGCAGCTCGCGGCCCTGGACTGGATCGACCAAGAGGCGGCGCGGCAGCTCTCACCAATGGCCGAGGCCGTGGCCAATATGTTCATGGTGCTGTACTACCAAGCCGAGACGGGCCAGGCCACCCGGGATGATTTTCGCCAGGCCCTGGACGCGGTGCGGCAATCTATGCACATCGCGTAGTCTCACGGCGGGTAAGAATAAGAATAAGAAGAATATTCTTCTTCTTACCGATCGACTAACCCACTGGGAAGGACAAGGGCGGCTACTAGGCCGCCCTTGTCTTTTCCGGTCATACCTCGTCAAAGGTGATGGTGCGCGTCGGTATGCTCGAGCATCGCCATGTCGGATGATGATGGCCGCTCTAGGCTGCTTCCTTGGCGTGGGTTCTCGCATCGGCATTTCCGGCGATGAGATCCACCTGCCGCACCGCCAGGCATGACGATGCTGGCCTGCTTCCCTACTTGATGCCGTGCATGGCCCGCGCACATGCCGCGACTTCGCGGGCGTGCTGGATATAGGCCGGGTCGGCCGTGGTTTCGGCATCGGCCAGGAACGCGGCTATGGCTTCGACGGTTTGCAAGTCCTCGGGCAGCAGCTCACGGCCAACGGCCGGTGCATCCCCCCATTCGCGCTGCTCCGGCGGCAATGGATACTGGCCGGATGCTTCGGCTTCGGCCAGCAACTCTTCGAGCGTGTAGCGCACCCGGTCGGCCGAGACGGCGCGGGCCGGGTCGGCTTTCAGTGCGTCATGGGCCGGGCCGGCCTTCTCATGCAGCCAGGTTTCCAGGTTCTTCGGGTCAATCATCGGCCGGCCTCATCGAGCAGCGCCGCCAAGCCTTCCAGGCCATCGACCGAATGCGCACGGAACCGGCCGGCCAGCAACTCGCCCAGCGTCAATCCAAGAGCCGCCGCCGCTTGGTCGTTCGACAACTGCCGTGCCGTGATGGCCTGACCAATCTTGGTTACGAGCGTGGCCTTGGCCTGCATTTCGTCCGCGTCGGGGCGGCCCAGGTCGGCATAGATGTTCGTGCTGCCTTCATGAATTTCCGGCGTGTCGTCGGCGTTCAGGTCGGCGAACAGGGCTTCGACGAAATCGAACCGCTTCAAGCCGCCCCGTCGGGCTTCTTCAATTGCTTCCTCGGTTTCCTTTCTGCCCATCGCACACCTCACGCTGATTTGCCTAGCCCGTCTCATCCAGATGAGGCCACAGAGAGCACGGCTGTGAAGGCCAAAGGGTACTACGTTGCGTGTTTGCCCTGGAAAAAGACACGCCGACCACCTTCTTGGCGTAACCCATCTACGACCTGCTGGCTAAAGCACATGACCTTGCCATCGAGCTGGTGCCACGAGTGCGCCGCAACGCATGGCGCCTGCCGAATCTATGGCTTTGCGCACATGAGATTAGAGGTTCATTTGGGTGGATCGGATGGTAAACTTGGCCAAACTTTGGAAAACTTCGCCGTGCGACACCAAGCGAGCCGCCTGACATGAACCAACCCGATAGCGAAATTCTCACGCTGGACGAAGTGGCGGTCTACCTCAAGGCAGGGAAGAAGACCGTGTACCGGCTGGCGCAGCAGGGGGATATACCGGGATTCAAGCTGGGCGGCACCTGGCGGTTTCGTCGCAGCGAGTTGGATCGCTGGATTGCCGCGCAGATAGCCGAGAAAACGCAGGACAAGACATGAGCACCCCGCAGAACAACAGCAGCCAGGCGGCCTCGCTCAGAGGGAGGGCTACACGCCCATGAACGCCGTAGAAATCGAACAAGCCATCACAGACTTGGCGGAGCAGCCGTTCGACAGCGCAGAGTTCCCCTATGCCTTCCTTGAGGCGTTCGGCAACAAAGCGACGACCATCAAGCGCCTGCGCGCGGGGGCGTCGAACAAGTCCGACCTCGGCGGCATTCTTCAGACCAGCAACATCCACATGCTGACCTGCGACGCAGGGCGGGTCACGCAGACGCTGGCCGCCCTCAAGGCCAGCCCTGCGACGGCCAAGGCCAAGGCGAAGTTCATCCTTGCTACGGACGGCGCGGACTTCGAGGCCGAAGACCTGACCAGCGGCGAGACCGTCGCCTGCGCCTTCAAGGACTTTCCCGATCACTTCGGCTTCTTCCTGCCGCTGGCGGGAATCAGCACCGTCCGCCAGATCAGTGAAAACGCTTTCGACATCCGGGCTACCAGTCGCCTGAACCGGCTGTACGTTGAATTGTTGAAAGACAACCCGGCCTGGGGCACAGCGGAGCGCCGCCACGACATGAACAAGCTCATGGCGCGGCTGATCTTTTGCTTCTTCGCCGAGGACACCGATATCTTTGGCGGCAGGGGCAAGTTCACCGAGACCGTCGCGCGGATGAGTGCGGGGGATTCGACCAATACGCACGAGGTCATCGCCACGCTGTTCCGCACCATGAACACCAAGCGTGAGGACCGGGCGACCGCAGGGCTTCCCCGGTGGGCGAATATCGACGATTTCCCCTACGTCAACGGGCAGTTGTTCTCTGGCGGCGACGAAGTGCCGCGATTCAGCAAGATTGCCCGGTCCTACCTGCTGCACGTCGGCGGGCTGGACTGGACCAAGATCAACCCGGACATCTTCGGATCGATGATCCAGGCCGTCGCCGAGGACGAGGAACGCGGCGAGCTGGGGATGCACTACACCAGTGTTCCCAACATCCTGAAGGTGCTGAACCCGCTGTTCCTGGACGACCTGCGAGCCAAGCTTGAAGAGGCAGGCGATAACCCTCGCATGTTGCTGAACCTGCGCAAGCGCATGGCAAGGATCAGAGTCTTCGATCCGGCCTGCGGTTCGGGCAACTTCCTTGTCATCGCCTATAAGGAGATGCGCGCCATCGAGGCCGAGATCAACAGGCGACGAGGCGAACCTGACTTGTGTTCGGTTATCCCGCTCACGAATTTTCGCGGAATCGAGGTGCGTGACTTTCCGGCGGAGATTGCGCGCCTTGCGCTGGTTATCGCTGAGTACCAGTGCGACGTGCTCTATCGTGGGCAGAAGCTGGCCTTGGCCGAGTTTCTGCCCTTGCGCAGCGAGAATTGGATCACCTGCGGCAATGCGTTGCGGCTCGACTGGTTGAGCTTAATGGATGTCGGCGGCTCAGGGGTGAAGCTAGTTTCTGACGATCTTCTGCAAACACCGCTTGATCAGGCTGAGATCGACTTCGAGAACGAAGGGGGGGAGACGTATATCTGCGGGAACCCGCCTTACGCCGGTCTGAGTTCCCAAACTCCGGAGCAGAAAGCCGACCTCAAGTGGCTCTTCGAAGGCCATAGTCAATATTGGAAGTCGTTCGACTACGTAATGGGCTGGTTTTGGAAAGCGCATGAGTTCATGCAACATCAGACGGCCAAAGCGGCCTTCGTTGCGACGAACTCAATCTGCCAAGGGCAGCTCGTCCACATGTTCTGGCCGCTGCTCCTGGACGCTTCGTCACGCATCTTCTTTGCCTACTCATCGTTTAAATGGCGCAACCTGGCTGCGCACAATGCTGGCGTCACCGTCCTAATCATTGGTCTGACCACCGACACAGGTAGGGGGGCACGACTCTTCGAAGCCTCGGATGGTGAGGAGGTCATCGAGAAATTCGTTCCGAACATCAACGCATACATAGTGCCCGGACCAAATCTTTACGTTGATGCGGCAAGTAGAGCGCCAACGGGTCGCCCGGACATGTACTGGGGCAACAAGCCCACAGACGGCGGAAATCTGATCTTGTCGCCCGATGAGGCGCGGCAGATCACCCGTGAGTCGCCGACTGCTAAAAAATTTTTGCGGCCCTACTTTGGTTCGGATGAGTTCATCAAGGGTTCGCCTCGCGTTTGCATTTGGGTCAATGATGCTGACGAAAGCGAGGCCAGTTCCGTCCCGAGCCTTGCTCTCCGCTTTGAACAGGTGAGGGAGTTTCGGGAAAGTAGCAAGGCGAAGGAAACGCGCCCCGCTGCGCAGTACCCGCACAGATTCCGGCAGATTCAGGGCAAACCGGGCAACCAGTCAATCATCGTTCCGATCCATTCGAGCGAGTCTCGGCCGTATCTTCCAGTTGGGCTGCTCCCAACAGGTGGCATTATTTCCAATGCTGCGTATGGCCTGTACGACGCGCCTCTATGGAACATGGCGCTCATCGCCTCGCGCCTGCATCTTGTATGGATCGCCACCGTCTGCGGCAAGCTGGAAACGCGCTACCGCTACTCCAACACCCTCGGCTGGAACACGTTTCCGGTGCCGACGCTGACCGAGAAAAACAAGGCCGATCTCACTCGCTGCGCGGAGGACGTCCTGCTGGCGCGGGAACGTCACTTCCCAGCGACCATCGCGGACCTGTACGACCCCGAAAACATGCCCGCCGACCTGCGAGCCACCCATGATCGCAACGATGAAGTGCTGGAGCGCATCTACATCGGTCGGCGCTTCAAGAACGACACAGAACGGCTGGAAAAGCTGTTTGACCTCTACACCAAGATGACTGCTTCGGCTGCACCGGACAAGGGCAAGAAGCGTAAAGCGGGAGCCAACGCATGAGCGACAAGATCAAGTCCGTACCGTCCGTTTCCGTCACCTACGCCCGAAACGGCGCATCGACTAAAGCCAATGCGCTTGGGATGCGGCCCATGCAGGAGCGCGCCTACGAAAAGCGGGGCGAGCAGTACCTGCTCATCAAGTCGCCGCCCGCATCGGGTAAGAGCCGTGCGCTGATGTTCGTGGCACTCGACAAGCTCAAGAACCAAGGCATCAAGCAGGCCATCATCGTCGTGCCCGAGAAGTCCATCGGGGCCAGTTTCAACGACGAGCCGCTGTCGAAGTACGGCTTCTGGGCTGATTGGCACGTCGAACCCAAGTGGAACCTGTGCAACGCGCCGGGCAACGACAACGGCGGCAAGGTCAAGTCGCTGGGCGCCTTCCTCGAAGGCGACGACAAGGTGCTGGTCTGCACCCATGCGACCTTCCGCTTCGCGGTCGATGCCTACGGCGTGGATGCGTTCGACGACCGACTGATTGCGGTCGATGAGTTCCACCACGTTTCGGCGAACCCGGACAACAAGCTTGGCTTGCACCTGGGGCAGTTCTTCGCGCGGGGCAAGACGCACATTGTTGCCATGACCGGCTCCTACTTTCGTGGCGACGCCGAGGCCGTGCTGTCCCCGCAGGACGAGTCGAAGTTCGATACCGTTACCTACACGTATTACGAGCAACTAAACGGCTACGAGTACCTCAAGCAACTCGACATCGGCTACTTCTTCTACAGCGGGCCTTACGTCGATGACATCCTCAACGTCCTCGATCCCGCCGAGAAGACCATCATTCACATCCCGAACGTCAATTCGCGCGAGAGCACGAAGGACAAGATGCGAGAGGTGGAGCACATCATCGAGGCACTGGGTGAATGGCAAGGCATCGACCCAGCGACCGGCTTCCAGCGTGTCAAGCGCCCGGATGGCCGCGTGCTGCGGATCGCCGATCTGGTCGATGACGATGCCGCCAAGCGCGAGCGCGTGTCCGCGTCGCTCAAAGACCCGGCGCAGAAGAACAACCGCGACCATGTGGACATCATCATCGCGCTTGGCATGGCGAAGGAAGGCTTCGACTGGATTTGGTGCGAACATGCGCTGACCGTGGGCTACCGCGCCAGCCTGACCGAGATCGTTCAGATCATCGGCCGAGCCACCCGCGACGCACCCGGCAAGACCCGCGCGAGGTTCACCAACCTGATTGCCGAGCCGGATGCAGCCGAGGAAGCGGTCACCGAGGCGGTCAACGATACGTTGAAGGCCATCGCGGCGAGTCTGCTCATGGAGCAGGTACTGGCTCCGCGCTTTGAGTTCAAGCCCAAGAACCCTGACAGTGGCCCGACGCCAGGTTTTAACTACGGTGAGGGTGGCTACGACTCGGACCGCTGCAATGTCGGCGTCAATGAGCAGACAGGGGCCTACCAGATCGAGATCAAGGGCCTCGCCGAGCCCAAGAGCAGGGAAGCGGCGCGAATCTGTCAGGAAGACCTGAACGAAGTCATCGCGGCCTTCGTGCAGGACAAGCCCACCATTGAGCGCGGCCTGTTCGATGAGGAGCTGGTGCCCGAGGAACTGACGCAGGTTCGCATGGGCAAGATCATCAAGGACAAGTATCCCGAGCTTGACGCCGAAGATCAGGAGGCCGTGCGCCAGCACGCCATCGCCGCCCTCAACCTCACGCAGCAGGCCAAGCGGCTTGTCACCGAAGGCGAGAGCGATGGGTCGCCCAACACCGCGCTGATCGACGGCGTGCGCCGCTTCGCGATGGACGTGCGCGAGTTGGACATCGACCTGATCGACCGAATCAACCCCTTCGGGGAAGCCTACGCAATCCTTGCCAAGACCATGAGCGAGGACAGCTTGAAACAGGTCGCGGCAGCCATCTCGGCCAAGCGCACGAGCCTGACGCCGGACGAGGCGAAGGAGATGGCCGTTCGCGCCGTCCAGTTCAAAAAGGAGCGCGGGCGCATTCCAGCGCTCGATTCCCAGGATGCCTGGGAGCGACGCATGGCCGAAGGCGCGGCCGCCTTCATGCGCTTCAAGGCGGAGGGGCGCTATGAGTAACTCCGATCTTGACGCACTCGCCGCGGAGCTTGCCGAGTTCGCCCCGCCCGAGAAGAAGGGCGGACGCCCGTCCAGCGAGGAGCGCATCATCGCGGGCTTCGAGGAAATCCAACGCTTCACCGAAAAGCACGGCCGTGAGCCGCAGCACGGTGAAGACCGCGACATATTCGAGCGCCTTTACGCCGTGCGCCTGGACCGCTTGCGCGCGCTCCCGGACTGCCGCGCCCTGCTGGAGCCGCTGGACCATCAGAGCTTGCTTGCGGGGGCGCCTACCGTTGCCGCTTCGGCAGATGAACCCATCGACATCGACGACCTGGCCGCCGAGCTGGCGGGCGTAGCCGACGCGGACGACATCACGGTCCTACGCCATGTCCGCACCAGCGCCGACAAGCGCGCCGCCGAGGAGATCGCGGATCGCAAACCTTGCGAAGACTTCGAGGCGTTCAAGCCACTGTTCGAGCGCGTAGCGACGGAGGTCAAGACTGGCTTGCGCCAGTCCCAGCCCATAGAGGCGGGCCGCCGCGCGATTGAAGCCGGGGATTTTTTCGTTCTCGATGGCATCACGCTCTACGTTGCCGAGGTCGGCGAGCCGTTGAAGACCACCGCCGGGGAAGTGGACCGTCGCCTGCGCCTCATCTTCTCCAACGGCACCGAAAGCAATCTGTTGCTGCGCTCGCTCCAGCGCGCTTTCTACAACGACCCCGCCGCGCGGCGGTTGGCCTCGCCCGATAGCGGGCAACTCTCTTTCGGCGGTGAGCTTGAGGCCGATGATGTCGAAAGCGGCACGATCTACGTTCTGCGCTCCCTCTCCGATCACCCCTATGTCGCGCAGCACCGCGACATCATCCACAAGATGGGCGTGACCGGCGGCAGGGTGGAGACGCGCATCGCCAATGCCGAACACGACTCCACCTACCTGCTGGCGAAGGTCGAAGTGGTGGCAACCTACAAGCTCGCGGGCATCAACCGCACCCGGATGGAGAACCTGTTCCACAGGCTGTTCGCACCCGCACGGTTGAATATCACCATCAACGACCGCTTCGGTCACCCCGTGCAGCCCGAGGAATGGTTCCTCGTGCCACTTCATGTGATCGACGAGGCGGTTCAGCGCATTCGAGATGGATCGATCACCGAGTTTATCTATGACCCGCAGACCGCTCGACTGGTGGGCTACGCGCGGACTCACTATAAGGATGAACCATGATGGAAAGTCTGCGACCGAAGCAGTCAGAGGCTCGATCCATGGTCTTTGCAGAAGGGGCGCAGTGGGTCCGTGCTGACTTTCATCTGCATACCCGAGCGGACCGAGAATTCAAGTTCACGGGAGATGACAATTTCTACAACAGCAACTATGTGGATGCGTTGGAGAAAGCGGACATCCGATTGGGTGTCATCACCAACCACAACAAGTTCGACTTCGAAGAATTCAAAGCACTGCGCAAGACGGCCCAGAAGAGGGGTATTGCGCTGCTGCCAGGCGTTGAGTTGTCGGTCAATGACGGGGCTAATGGCATCCACACGCTTGTTGTGTTCTCCGACGAATGGATCGATGAACACAATTACATCAACCCCTTTCTGACCAGCGCATTCGAAGGTAAAACGCCCGCGCAGTACGAGCAGGAGAACGGGCGCACTTCATGGTCGCTTCTGGAGACCATCAAGAAGCTGGAAGGCTATCACCGGGACTTCTTTCTTGTCTTCGCCCATGTCGAAGCCCCGAGTGGCCTGTGGGCGGAGCTGGATGGCGGCCGGCTGACTGAATTTGGGCAAAACGAGTTCTTCCGACGCAGAACGCTGGCTTTTCAGAAGGTACGCACGCACGACGGCGCAGGCAAAGACAAACCCTGCCGCACCAAGATTCAAAGCTGGCTACAGAGCTGGTACCCCGCCGAACTGGAAGGCAGCGACCCCAAGAGTGTCGATGAAATCGGTCGAGGCAAAGCCAGTTACCTGAAGCTGGGCGAACTGTCCTTCGAGGCGGTCAAGTTTGCCTTGAGCGATCCGGCTGGGCGCGTAGCGATGGAGCTGGAAAAACATCAAGCGTCGCACATCCGCAGCATCCGCTTCGACGGCGGCATTCTCGACGGGCAGGTGCTGCATTTCTCTTCCGAACTCAACACGTTGATCGGCATCCGAGGCAGCGGCAAATCATCCATTCTGGAGGCAGTGCGCTACGCCCTCGACATTCCACGCGGCGAGAAGGCGCAGGACACCAAGTACAAGGATGAGTTGATCCGCCATACCCTTGGCAGCGGCGGCAAGGTGACGCTGACAGCATACGACGTGTACGGACAGGAATTCACCATCTCGCGCATCTTCCGCGAAGCTCCAAATGTCTATTTAGGCGGCAAGTTGCAACCCGGCGTGTCGATCCGGGAGACCATACTGCGACGCCCGATCTACTTCGGCCAGAAGGATCTTTCCAGCACCGGCGAAGGCTTCGAGACCGATCTGGTGGAAAAGCTGGTTGGCGAGAAGCTGCGTGTGCTGCGTGACGAAATCGAGGTTCAACGCCAGCGCGTGCGCGACGCTGCTCAGCGCTGGCTCAAGCTCAGCAACACGGCCGAACTCAAGCGCGACTTCGAGACCCAACTAAATGATGCCAACTTCCGTCTGACCAAGTTCGCGGAGCACGGCGTCGCCGACAAGCTCCAAAAGCGCCTCGGCTTCCAGCAGGACGCTACTGCGCTAGCACGCATGAAGGAGCGGGCAGACAGCTTCCTCGTCGCCTTAGGGCAATTGATTGCCGAGCATGAGGACGAGTTGCGCAACGCGACGAGTTACGTGTCCAAGCAGAACCCGGATTTCTTCGCGGCCTACTACGTCGAGTTCTCCAACCTCGTGGCCAAGGTCGATCAGCTCAAGCAGATCGAGCAAGACGCGCGAGCCATTGCGGGGCGCCTCAAGACAAAGCAGAGTGAGTTTGAAGGTGCAAGCAAGAACCTTCAGGAGGAGTTCGCACAAGTTGAGCGCCAACTAGCCCAGGAACTCAAGCAAACCGGCATGACAGCCATTCAGCCGGACGACTTCCTGGCCCAGCAGCAGCGCAAAACCAAGGCGGAACAAATGCTGGAGGCGCTGGCCAAGCAGGAATCGCAGCAAACCAGCATCCGCGACGCGCTGTTTACGGAGATCGACAAACTCAATGATCTATGGCTACGCGAGTTCAACACCATCAAGGTAGAGCTGGACCGAGTGAACGCTGGCCACACCGCCCTGCAGATCGAAGCGGACTTCAAGGGCGACAAGGAAGCCTCCATCAGCTTCATGCAGCAGCTCTTCAAGGGCAGCAGCATCCGCGAAACCACGCTGCGCGCAGTGATGGAGGACTATGCCGATTTCGGAGGCCTCCTGCGTGCCCTGCCGGGAGCCTTGGCGAAGGCCGGCAGCACCCCCGAGGTCTTCGAAAGGACCTTCATGCAGAATCTGACCGAGTTCGTCACTTGGCAGGTGCCCAACCGCTTCGTCATCCGCTATCGCGGCAAAGAGTTGAAGCACCACTCTCTCGGGCAGCGCGCTTCCGCGCTGTTGCTGTACGTGCTCAGCCAACGCCAGAACGACGTGATCATCATCGACCAACCGGAAGACGACCTGGACAACCAGACCATCTACGACGATGTGATCAAGCTGCTACGGGAAATGAAGCCTCACGCCCAATTCATCTTCGCCACCCACAACGCCAACTTCCCGGTGCTGGGTGACGCGGAACAGGTGCACGCCTGCCAATACCAGGACGAGAAGGTCGCCACGCGAAGCGGCAGCATCGATGCTCGCCCGGTGCAGGACGCCATCATCAACATCATGGAAGGAGGCCAGGAAGCCTTCAACCGTCGCAAAGAGGTCTACAACCTATGGAAACCACAGAGCTGATCGACCTGCTCAGCCGGGGCGAGGACAGTCGGCAGCAGTTCAAGACGGACATGAACAATGCCGACGCCTTGGCAGCAGAGATCGTTGCCTTCAGCAACACCGCTGGCGGTCGCATCTTCATTGGTGTGAACGACGACGGTTCGGTGCGCGGCCTATCCGGCGCCGACGTTGCTCGTCTCAATATGCTCATCGCCAACGTGGCCTCACAGGCCGTGCGTCCCGCCGTGAACCCGCTCACGGAAAACGTGCCCCACCCGGCAGGCACGGTGCTGGTGCTCTCCATTGCTGAAGGCGTCAACAAGCCCTACATGGACAAGAACGGCGCGATTTGGGTGAAGAACGGCTCGGACAAGCGCCGCGCCACCTCGCGCGAGGAATTGCAGCGCCTGTTCCAGCAGGCGGGCTTGGTGCACGCCGACGAAACGCCCGTAGCGGGCTTGAGCGCGGGCGATGTGGACATGCCCTATTTCGAAACCTTCTTCGAGCAGCAATTCGGTGAGCCGCTCGCCCAGCATAACCAGTCGCTGCCGCAGTTGCTGACCAACATGAACCTGATGAACCAGGGGCAGCTCAACGTGGCGGGCGGTCTGCTGTTCGCCAAATCACCGCACTATGCGCTACCCGCCTTCATCGTCAAGGCCGTCGCCTTTGTCGGCACCGAGATTGAGGACGAACGCTACATCGACAGCCGTGACATCGCCGGCAAGCTGGCCGACGTGTTCCAGCAGACGCTGGGCTTTATTGTCGCCAACACCCGCGCAGCGCAGGGCGAGCAGGGCTTCAACTCACAGGGGCAGCCTGAGATTCCCCGCATCGTCTGGGAAGAGCTGGTCGCCAACGCCCTCATTCACCGCGACTACTTCGTCAGCGCGCCGATCCGCGTACTGGTCTTCGCGGATCGTGTCGAGATCATCAGCCCTGGCCACCTGCCCAACAACCTGACTATCGAGAACATCAAGGCCGGCAACTCCAATATGCGCAACCCCATCCTGGCGTCCTTTGCCGCCAAGCTCCTGCCTTATCGCGGATTGGGTAGCGGCCTGCTGCGCTCACTGCGGGCATGGCCGCAGATCGAACTCATCGATGATCGGGCCGGCAATCTTTTCAAGGCTATCGTGGCGCGTCCCAGGGTGCTGGAGTCGGCCGGAAGTTCTTGACTGATCGGCTGGGAGGGAGATGGATAGTCTTCTCGTTTTTGGAACGTCTCTATGGTGTCAGCATGAAACTGCACGAAGAAAACGAACCGCTCTTCCTCACCGAGGAGATCGCTGCCGAGATGGCTGCTACCGGCTACGAGTTCAAGCCCCCCGGCCATGCCAGAACGAAGAGCGTCCGCGACCTGTACGGATGGCAGCCCGGCGAGACGCTGGAAGAGGCCATTGCCCGGCACCAGAGCACGCAGCGTTCATCTTCTTGATCTGAGTATGGCATTTTTCATGGCATCAACTGAGAATTTTCACGCAAGTTGTTGTTATATAAGTTATTTTAATGCTCATAGATAATCGAGTGGGTGAAATCAGGTCCTTCGGGGACTATCGCCAGCAATCGAAAAATCGCCGTAAGTCGTTGATTAATAATAATTTACGTCTCGGCGACTATCGGTGGCTATCGCCGGCAAGCAAAACGGGTTGACGGTAGAACTGACGGTAAGAACCGGAGGCCGGATTAAGACCCTCCCGTTTACTATTGAGGCCAGATCGGTCTTTGACGGTAAAAGTTTCCTCTGGAAAGCATGATTTCATGCGGCTTTCCGGGCATCAGCAGGTCTCCTGGTCCCTGACGGCAAATGCCGTCAAAAAACAAGAGGAAAGCCTCGTATTTCCCGACGCTGCATTGCGCATCCTCAAGCCCAACTCCAAGATTTACAGGGCTTCTGACTGCGAAGGGATGTACGTGACGGTATCGCCTACCGGTACCTTCAGGCCAAGTCATCAGGACTTGGAGACTTGACCTGGATATGGTGTGGCTTCAAAGCGTATAGCCATCGTCGGCCAGGAAGTCCGCGCCGGTCACGAAGGCGCTTTCGTTCGAGATCAGGTGGAGCGCCAGCGATGCGATGTCCTCCGGGCGCCCCAACGATTCAGGACAGCGTCCCTGGCTGCCTGCTGATTCATCTCAGGCGAGTTGGCGGCCAGGATGCTGGTGTCGATGAAGCCGGGCAGAATCGCGTTGACTCGTATGTCATATTCACCGAGTTCCGCTGCCGCCGTTTTAGTCAGACTGCGGATTACCCATTTGGCGCCGTTGTAAGCGATACAGCCGCGGATGCCCCGGATGCCGCAAATCGACGAGGTGTTGACGATCGAACCGCGCCCATTCTTCTTCATTTTGGCGGCGGCATACTTCATGCCGAGGAGGGTGCCTTTCTGGTTGATGGCGACCTGTCTGTCGAAGGTTTCCTCGGTCGTCTCCTCAAGTGAACCCGGCCGGTAGATACCGGCGTTGTTGATCAGCCCGTCCAGACGACCGAAGCGCGCAATGGTGGCGGCGATCACTCACCGCGCGAGCAGTTCCGCTTCCGCTCGGCCGATGCCGTTCGCAGTGCCGGTAATGATGATGACCTTGCCGTGTATGGAAGCCATGATTCGGATTCCTTGTCGTAGCAGCCGAGTCCGAGCCATAAGCGGCTCGCACTCGGTTGAACGATGGCAGCGTGAGATGCTCGCGCAGGCCTCAGGAGGCGTTGGCCGCTGACCACAGATCGACAGGGCCCAGCCGGTCGGCACCTTGGGTGTTCAACATCCAGCCTGGATACTCCGGCGGCAGCGCGCTGACTTCGTCGAGCTGGCGCAATTCATCCTCGGTCAGCTTCAGGTCGATAGCCGCGAGGTTGTCCTCGAGCTGGTCCATGCGTTTCGCGCCCATGATCACGGAGGTAACGACTGGCCGGGACAGCAGCCAGGCGAGCGCGACGCGCGCCGGGCTGCAACCGTGGGCCTGCGCGATGGGTACGAGGGCGTCGATGATGTTCCAGGCCCTCTCACGGTCGACGATAGGGAAGTCGAACTCGGAGCGTCGCGAATCCTCGGGTTTCTGGTTGTTGCGGTTGAACTTGCCGGAGAGCAGGCCGCCGGCGAGTGGGCTCCAGACCAGCAGGCCAATCTTCTCCGCTTCCAGCAACGGGCCAAGCTCTCGTTCGAGGTCACGGCCAGCGAGCGAGTAGTAGGCCTGCAAAGTCTCGAAACGTGCCAAGTTCAGATGCCCGGAGATCCCCAGCGAACGAGCGATCTTCCAGGCTTGCCAGTTCGAGACGCCGATATAGCGGATCTTGCCCTGCCGGAGCAGGTCGTCGAGCGCGCGCAGCGTCTCTTCCACCGGCGTCACGATGTCGTTGGCATGGATCTGGTACAGGTCGATATGATCGGTCTGCAGCCGCTTCAGGCTCGCTTCGACGGCGTCCATGATGTGCCCGCGCGACGCGCCCACGTCGTTGCGCCCCTGGCCCATGCGGCTGTACACCTTGGTGGCGAGGACGAAGTCCTTGCGGGCAATGCCAAGATTCTTGAAGGCATGGCCCAGCACCTGTTCGCTGGCGCCGTTGGAGTAGACATCGGCGGTGTCGAAGAAATTTACGCCAGCCTCCAGGGCGGCCTTGACGAGATCGTCGGCCTCTTTCTGTCCGGACGCGCCGATGTGTTTGTAGATGCCGCTGCCGTCGCCAAACGTCATGGTGCCCAGGCACAGGCGGGACACGAGCAGGCCGGTGTTGCCCAGAGTCTTGTATTTCATGATGTATCTCCAGTCGGAAGGATGTTGATGAAAAGACTGCCTGACAGGTGGCGTGGCGGTATGGATATCCGGTAAGTCCTGGATGCATCCATCCGACGCATCGCGGCCACCGGCTCAGACCGTTGACGGTTGTGCGCGCCATGCCGCCGGATCTTCACCTCCGACAGATGGTATTGCCCGAGCCGGAGCGTATGTTTGCGGCGTGTCACCATCCATCGTCCACGTGGATTGGGCGAGAGGTGGTTCCAGCGCCGGCAGCTATCCGCACTATCCGGTAAACCAGCCTGGTTGAGCTGTCTGTTCTTCCGGAGTTAGTGCACAAAAATCCGAATGTTGGGCAAGGATAAGCGAGCCTGCGACGGCCGCCGATGGCCAAGGGCGTCAGGATTGTTCTTCAAGTGGATTCGGATTTTTGTGCATCATTAATCGCCGATCGTGCATCGCGATGGATGGGGTGGGGGAAGATAATTGGTCAGCCAGCGCCGCGACCGCCTTTCTTTCATGCGCTATCCGTGATCGCGGCCAGATACCGCAGCGGCACTGCCATGCCGCGCCCATTGCGGTTTCGCCGCTGTTATCCAATCCCCCCAATCCCCCCCATTTACTAGGACCATCATGAGTCAAAATGAGAAAACCTGGTTTGTCACCGGCGCCTCGAAAGGAATCGGCCTGTCGCTCGTGCGCAAGCTTCTGGACGGTGGCGCCAACGTGGTTGCCACCTCGCGCACGCTGGCTTCGCTCGTCGATCTGATCGGACCCGCTTCGGATACGTTTCTGCCTGTACAGGTGGATCTCGCCGATGAACGCAGCGTGCAGGCCAGCATCGCGCAAGCCATTTCCCGATTCGGGCGGATCGATGCCGTCGTCAACAACGCCGGCTATGGCCTGCAAGGCACCATAGAGGGAATATCCGACGAGGAATTGCGTCGCAACTTCGAAGTCAACGTCTTCGCGCCGGCGCATGTCCTCCGCCACGTACTGCCTCATATGCGTCGGCAGCGCGGCGGGCACGTCTTCAATGTCGGTTCGATTGCCGGCTTTCAGGGTGGCTATGCAGGATGGGGCATCTACGCGGCCACCAAGTTCGCTCTTGCGGGGCTTACGGAAGCGCTCGCGGCCGAGGTTGCGGAATTCGGCATCAAGGCAACCCTGGTCTATCCGGGGCCTGTTCGTACCGAGTTCCTGTCGTCGGGCTCGCTGGTCATCGCACAGCACAACATTCGGGAATACACCGCCGCACAGGCTTTGCTCGACGTGCACCTGGATGAGATGGCTGGAAAGCAAGCCGGGGATCCGGACAAGCTGGCCTCGATGATCGTTCAAGCCGCAGGCGCATCCGAGCCCCCGCTGCATCTGTTCGCGGGAAAGATTGCGAACGGCCTTGCACTCCAGAAACTGGCCGCGGTGGAGAGGGATCTGGCCGCATGGCGCGAAATTTCGGACGCCACCGATTATCCTGATTGAGCGTGGTGCATGTCCCGATAAGTTTTACCCAGGGCAGGCATTCACCGGCCGCAATGATGATTCCGGTGCGCCGTCAGGAATAAAACGGAACGGATGCCATGAAATATCGCCGACTCGGCGGTAGCAATCTGCGGGGCCGGGTGTTGGCCAATCCACTGGCATATCGATGGCGCAACTGTCCACCGCCTGGCCGTGGCGCAGCCTTATGCTTTCATCGCCTCAATCAACGCTCTAAGCCCTGCCGATTGATGCTTGCGGCTTGGGAAATAGAGAAATACGCTTTCGTCGACGGTACACCAGTCTTCGAGGCAGCGCTGGAGCCGGCCGTCGCGAAGATATGGCGCCGCCCGGTTCTCCCATATGTATGCCAGGCCCAGCCCCCGCGCCGCGGCGTCAGCCATCAATTCCTGGCTATCGACCGTCAAGGGGCCGGCAACCTCGACCTTTACTTCTTCTCCGTCCTTGACGAATTCCCAATTCAAGATCGTCCCGCTGGGAAATGCGTATCGGATGCAATCGTGGCTATGCAGATCGTGGGGCGTCATGGGCGCCCGATTTTTCTCAAAATAGCGCGGTGAGCCGACGACGGCGAATCGGAATTTCGGCTTGATTCGTACCGCGATCATGTCCTGCGACAGGCGTTCGCCGAAGCGGATACCGGCATCGAATCCTTCCTGCACGATATCGACCAGCGAGTCGGTGGCGACGACTTCCAGCTTCAGCCCGGCATGGCTGGCCAGGAGTTCCATCGCATCGCCCAGGACGTAGAGTGCAATCGAGTTTGGAACATTGAGTCTGATGGTGCCAAACGGCGTGGCGCGGAACGAGTTCAATCCATCCAGGGCGGCTCGCATACCGGCCATCGCCGGCTCCAACCGGGTGTACAGCGCTTCTCCGGCTTCGGTCAGGGACACGCTGCGCGTGGTGCGATGGAAAAGGCGCACGCCCACGCGGCTTTCGAGGCTACGTATCGAATGACTTACCGCCGAGGCGGACGTACCCCGTTCGGTGGCCGCCTGACGGAAGCTCAGGTGCCTCGCCACCGATGCAAACACGGCCAGCTCAGCGAGTTCCGCGGTCTCCATTGGTGAACCTCATTCATCATAGTAAGAAACATTGGCTACTTTATCATATCAATTAAACGCTCCAGAATGGTCTTCAAGAAATGAGCAGGAAACAGGATCTCTTTCTTCTTGCGAGTCCAACACGTTGAATCTGGAGAAACAAATGAGCATTCAAGCCTCGCCGCAAACGCTTTCCGGGAAAGTCGCGCTGGTGACCGGAGCAAGCTCTGGCATTGGCCGGGCCACGGCCATCGAACTCGCCCGCCGAGGTGCCAAAGTCGTCGTCAGTGCACGCCGCCGCGCCGAAATCGAGGCGCTCGCCGCCGAGATCAGGAACGGCGGCTACGAAGTGACGGCTGCTGTCGCCGACATCAACGTCGAACAGGACGTGATCAATTTGGTCGCAACGACGATCTCGACCTATGGGCGGATCGACGTGGCTTTCAATAACGCGGGCACCGAAGGCGAGTTCACGCCGTTCGTCGACCAGTCGAATGAGGTCTACGAGACGATCTTCAACGCCAACGTCCGCGGCGTCTTCTGGTCGATGAAGCACGAAGCGAAAGCCATGCTGGCGCAAGGCGGTGGCACCATCATCAACAATGCATCGATGGGCGGCGTGATCGGCTTTGCCAACGCTGGCCTCTATATCGCCAGCAAGCATGCGGTGCTGGGCCTGACCAAGACCGCATCGATCGAACTGTTCAAGCAGGGCGTGCGCGTCAATGCCGTCAATCCCGGCATCATCGACACGCCGTTCCAGGACCGCATCTGGCCGAGCGCCGAAGCGAAGGACGCTTTCGCGGCTTCGACCGTACCCGGCCGGGCGGGTTCTCCGGAAGAGGTCGCGACGGTGGTGGCGTTCCTGGCTTCCGATGACGCTTCGTTCGTATCGGGCCACGGTCTGCTGGTCGACGCCGGCTACTCGATTGCCTGATCGAAGACGGCGTCGATAAATATCGAAACCTGGCGCGTCCGCTCGCCGAAGGCGCAGGCGGTCCGCACTTCGTTGCCGACCTCGATCCGCCGCCGTCGCCGAATGCCGTTGAGTCGAGGGGCGAGCGCGAAGCGGGAGTGCTGGATACGCCCGCGCACATTGCCCCGACCAAGGGCTGCGGGATGTCGCAACCTGGACTGCCCGCGGCGTCATTTCCCTGATCTGGAACGCTAACCCATGACCGCACAATCCTCCCACGCCATACCGGCTCCGGCCAACGGCGCGCAACTTACGCTCATCGCATTCATCCGGGCAAAGCCCGGCCGCGGCGACGAGCTGGGACGCCGTCTCGGCGCCTTGGTCGAGCCCTCGCGCGCCGAGGCCGGCAACATCAACTACGACCTGCACCGCTCGAAC
Organism: Cupriavidus sp. FW216-B1; assembly: GCF_058789195.1. Lineage (NCBI taxonomy): Bacteria > Pseudomonadati > Pseudomonadota > Betaproteobacteria > Burkholderiales > Burkholderiaceae > Cupriavidus > Cupriavidus sp. FW216-B1. The sequence goes on from NZ_JBYTEL010000008.1 coordinate 85,108, forward strand.
GACGACCCGGATGTCTGGGTGCTATACGAAAACTGGCAGACCGCCGCCGATCTGACGTCGCATTTCGAGCAACCCTACATGAAAGCATTCGTCGCGGCGCTTCCCGAGGTGCTGGACGGCGAAATGGATCTGCGCCGTTGCGCGATGGTCACCAAGGTCGCCGCATAGGCTTGGCGACGGCAAACGCCATTCAAAGGACCAGTAACGTGAAACTTTTCGAACCTGTCGCGCTGCGTGACGTCACACTGCGCAACCGCCTGCTCGTTTCTCCCATGTGCCAGTACTCGGCGCGGGACGGCCATGTCAACGATCATCACCTGATCAACCTCGGCCGATTCGCGATGGGCGGCTTTGGCTTGGTCATCGTCGAAGCGACCGGGGTCGTGCCCGAAGGCCGGATTACCCACGGCGATCTTGGCATCTGGTCGGACGACCACATACCTGGCCTGCGACGCATCGCGGATGCACTCAAGATGTATGGTGCTGTGGCCGGTATTCAGATTGCCCACGCCGGACCGAAGGCTGCCAGCCAGCGTCCTTGGCAGGGCAATGGGGCGCTCGACGACGACGATGTCCGGCGCGGCGAGCGGCCTTGGCCTGTGGTTTCCGCTTCCGGCAAGCCGTACGCCGACGGCTGGCTCAAGCCTGCGGCGTTGACGAGCGCAACGATGGCGGAGGTGAAACGAGCTTTCGTCGACGCGGCCCGGCGTGCCGATGCGGCCGGCTTCGATGTGATCGAGGTGCATTGTGCGCACGGTTATCTGCTCAACAGCTTTCTGTCACCCGTGACCAACGACCGAAAGGACGAATACGGCGGAGATCTCGACGGCAGGATGCGCTTTCCCCTGGAAGTCGTGCAGGCGGTGCGGGCGGCATGGCCGCAGGGTAAGCCGCTTTTCGTGCGGGTCTCCGCCGTCGATGGCCTGCGCGAGGGCATGTCCATCGAGGACACGGTGGTCTTTTCGCGTCGCCTCAAGGCGCTCGACGTAGATATCGTCGACTGCTCGTCGGGCGGCATCGCGCCGCGCTACGAGTACCCGTCCAGCTATGGCTATCAGGTTCCATACGCGCAGAAGGTGCGCAGCGAAGCAGGCATCGGCACCGCTGCGGTCGGTCTGATCGTCAACGGTCGTCAGGCCGAGGCTATCGTGGCGAGCGGCCAGGCAGACCTTGTCGCGATCGGCCGCGAGGCGCTGGCCGATCCGAATTTCGCCCTTCATGCGGAAGCCGAACTTGGCGCTGTCGATCCGCAAGTCCCGTTTGCGTCGTGGCCAACGCAGGTCGGCTGGTGGCTGCAGGGCCGGGCCGCGCAGATCCGGACATTCAGTGCGCAGTCGTGAGCGGCTACGTGATCGGGCTACACCCGCTGCGTAACCGAACCTTCCACCAGGAGTAGCAAAATGAAAGCATGGCAACTGAAGGGCTTCGGCCTCAACAACCTCGTCCTCGGTGAAACAGAAACTCCTCGACCCAAGGCTGGCGAACTGCTGGTCAAGGTGGGTGCGGTGTCACTGAACTTCCGCGACAAGGCCATCGTCGATGGCATCTACGAGCCGCATCTGGTCCCACGGAACCTGATCCCGGTCAGCGACGCCGCAGGAACGGTCGTGGCGGTGGGCGAGGGCGTGACGCGTTTCCAGGTCGGTGACCGCGTCAATTCGCACCTGTACTCCCGCTGGCTCGATGGCGCTCCCGGTCCGGACGAACCGGCCTACTGCGTCGGCTCGCCGCTACCCGGCGGGCTGGCCGAGTACATGATCATTCATGAGCAAGGCGCGGTTCGGGCGCCCGGTTCGATGTCCGATGAGGAGGCATCGACGCTCCCGATCGCCGCATTGACCGCCTGGTACTCGCTGGTGGACTTCGGTCAAATCCAGTCGGGCCAGAGTGTTCTGGTTCAGGGTACCGGCGGCGTTTCGATTTTCGCCGTCCAGATGGCTCGCGCCATGGGGGCCAAGGTGATTGCGACCTCCAGCCGGGACGAAAACCTGCAGGCCGCGATGGAGCTCGGCGCTTCCGCCGGCATCAACTATCGCAAGACGCCGAACTGGGAAACCGAGGTGCTGGCGCTCACGGACGGCAAGGGCGTGGACCTCACTCTCGATGTGGCAGGGGGCGAAGGCATCAATCAATCGGTCGCAGCCACCAAGGCGGCCGGCCGTATCGCTCAGATCGGCTTTCTCGCCGGCCAGACGACGCAATTGAATCTGATGCCCCTGATCTTTCGCCAGACCACCTTGCGAGGCATCGCGGTCGCGCCGCGTTCCTCGTTCGACCGCATGAATCCGTTCCTGGACGAGCACCGCATTCGCCCCGTCATCGATCATGTCTACCCGTTCGGGCAGGCGCGCGAAGCGTTCGAGCACCTCGCGCGCGGTCCCTTCGGCAAGGTCGTCATAAAGGTGTGAGCCGCCGACGCGCACGGCTATGGCGTCTCACGCCTCACGCCTCACGCCTCACACTGGCCTGGTTGTTTTCCACGCGCGCAGTGAGCTTCCGCCATCGTTGTTGTGATGCTGCGCCAGCGAACTGGCCCCGCGGCTCCGGGTGGCGCGGCTAGGCCGAGTCGGTGCGCAACCGCACGGCATCCTGGATCGGCGGTGCTCCGAACAGGCGCTTGTATTCGCGGTGGAATTGCGACAGGTTATCGTAGCCAACGGCCGAGGCGACGATGCCCACGTCGCTCGCGCGCTTCAGCAACAGGCGACGTGCCTCGAACAGGCGCAGGCGTTTCTGGTATTGCAGCGGGCTCAGTCCGGTGGCGTCCTTGAAATGCTGGTGCAGCGAGGAAACGCTCATGTTGACGTGCCGGGCAAGTTCGTCGATGCGCATGGGCATCTCGTAATGGGCCTTGATCCATTCGACCGCGCGGGTAATCTTGAATGCACGGCTGTCCGCCACCAGGGCTTGCCTGAGGCGCAGGCCCTGGCTGCTCATCAGCAGGCGATAGATGATCTCCTGTTCGATCAAGGGCGCCAGCACCGGGATGTGCTTGGGTGTGTCAAGCAGCCGCGTCAGCCGGTAGGCCGCCTCAAGCAGGTCCAGCGACAGCTCTCCTGCGCTGATGCCCAATCCGGTCGACGATTCGTCCGGCGGCGGCAATTCGTGCGCCGCGACCAGATCGGCGACCTGCCGCAGGTCGATCTCGAAATTGAAACAGAGATAGGGATGCTCGCGGCTGGCCTGTTCTACCTTGCCGATGACCGGCATATCGATCGACGTGAGCAGGTAGTGCTCCGTGTCGTAGTGATAAGAAGCGTCGCCGGCGATGACGGTCTTGGCGCCCTGTGCGGCGAAGATCAGCGCCACCTTGCTGAAGGATGCTTCCTCCTTGCTCGGCGCCGAATAGCGGAAGAATCTCAGTGATGGAATCGCGGCCATCTGGTGCTCGCCGTCGATCGGCGTGAAGCGACCGGCGATGGCGGCGAGCGCGGCGGTGATGCCGGCCCGGGTCATTGGCAGCGGCGGCGTCGGGGGTGTCGTGTCCATATCCATGGCGTCCAGAAAGGTGTCGCCACTATCGGCTGTTTACCTGTGTCTTGTGAATCGTCCCACACGCATGTTCGGAGAATCGTACACAAAATAAAGAGGAACATGGATCCGGTCGGAGCGCGCCCGATGAAGAATGTTGCCGCTGTGCCACGCCATGCCGGACAACGCGCGCCATCGGTTCCCATGCCCCCACGCTGCCGGCGAACCGCGGGTCCAACCGCTCGCGGAAGACACAGGCGCCACAGCCTGGCTCCGGTACCTGCATCAACCGCAACCCCGCCAGCCCCGCCCGGAAATCCAGACTCAAAGATCCAGCACCAGCCTGGCCGACCGGCAGCCGGACACGCACACCAGCATGGTGTTGCCCGCGGCGCGCTCCTCGGCGGACAGCAGGCAATCCCGGTGGTCGATGTCGCCGGCCAGCACGGCGGTCTCGCACGAGCCGCACGCGCCTTCCTGGCAGCTGTAGGCGACGTCGATGCCGGCCTTCAGCAGCACGTCGAGCAGCGACTGGCCGGCGTGCACGGTCAGGTGGTGCCCCGAGCGGGCCAGTTCGACTTCATAGTCCGCGTCCTGGGCCGCGGGGCTCGGCGTTTCCGCGCCGAACCGTTCGATGAAGCTGTTCTTGTAGCCGAGCGCCGAGCATGCTTTCTCGAAGGCGTCCAGCATGCCGGCGGGGCCGCAGCAATAGTAGTTGGCGTCCGGGTCGCCGCCGGCGAGCAGCTTGCGCAGGTCCGGCGGGCCGGCGGCGTCGTCGAAGCAGGTTTCCACCCGCGCGGCCTTCGCCTTGGCGAGCGCCTCGATTTCCCGGAGGAACGCGGCATGCTCGCGGGATCTGGCGCAGTAGATGAGCCGGACCTGCTCGCCGCGCGCGGCCAGGGTCTGGAGCATGGCGTAGATGGGGGTGATGCCGATGCCGCCGGCCACCAGCACGCTGTTGCCGTTGCCGGCGCGCAGGGCGAAGTGGTTGCGCGGCGCGCTGATGGTCAGTTCGTCGCCTTCCCGGATGCGGTCGTGCACGTGGCGCGAGCCGCCGCGGCCGGCGGCTTCCCGCTGTACCGCGATGCCGTAGGCGGAGCCGTCGGACGGGCGATACAGGGAGTAGCTGCGGTGCAGGCCGTCGGCGAGCAGCAGGTCGACGTGCGAGCCGCTGTCCGCCGGGGGCAGCGGCCGCGCGGCGTCCACCGGCACGAGTTCGAGGCTGACGATGCCGGTCGCTTCGGTGCGAATCCGCGCGACCTTGATCTGATGGGTGGCATGCATGGACAGGTCTTCTCCGTCTTCGATTGCTAGGCCGCCCGCGGGAGGGACCGCTGCGAGAGAAGCTCCACGGCCTGCACCAGCGCGGCGTGGTCCTGGTCGCCCAGGCCGAGCGCCTTGGCCGTGGACATGAGCTGCATCACGCCGGCGGTCTGGGGCAATGCCACGCCGAGGCCGCGGGCGGCGTCCAGGGCGATGGAGAGGTCCTTGCGGTGCAGGTCGATGCGAAAGCCCGGATCGAAGGCGCGGCTGACCATGCGCTCGCCGTGCACCTCCAGCACGCGCGAGGCGGCAAAGCCGCCCAGCAGCGCCTGGCGCACCGTCGCCGGGTCGGCGCCGGCGCCGGCCGCGAAGACCAGCGCTTCGGCGACGGCGGCGATGTTCAGCGCCACGATCATCTGGTTCGCGGCCTTGCAGACCTGCCCGGCGCCGGGGCCGCCCACGAGGTTGATGTTCTTGCCCATGCGCTCGAACAACGGCCTGGCGCGCGCGAACGCCGCGGGCGATCCGCCCGCCATGAAGGTCAGGCTGGCCGCCTTTGCGCCGACCTCGCCGCCCGAGACCGGCGCATCGAGATAGTCGCAGCCGAGCGCCTGCACCGCTTCGGCGAAGCGCCGCGTCGCCACCGGCGAGATGGTGCTCATGTCGATCACGAGCTTGCCGGGCGCCAGTCCCGCCGCCACGCCGCGCTCGCCCCACAGCACGGCCTCCACGTCGGGCGTGTCGGGCAGCATCAGCAGCACGATGTCGGACTGCCGCGCGACCGTCTCGCTGGAGTCGCAGGGGGCAAGGCCGTCCGCCAGCAGGGCCGCCGGCAGGCCCTTCCTGCCATATGCGCACAGCGGGTATCCGGCGCGCAGGAGGTGGCCGGCCATCGGCGCGCCCATCACGCCCAGGCCGATGAAGCCGAGCCGCGGCGTGGCCGTCATGCCTGGCCTCCCGCGCCGGGGCGGCGCGCGACCATGTCGATCTCGATGAGCGCGTCCTTGGCCAGTCCCGTCACGCCCACGCAGGTGCGGGCGGGGCGCCTGCCGGCGGGGAAGTAGGAGGCATAGACCGCGTTCATGCGGTCGTAGTCGCGCTGGAATTCCGTGAGGTACACCCGGACCTGCAGCACGTGTTCGAGGCCGAGTCCGCAACCTTCCAGCACGGTCGCGAGATTCTTCATGACCCGGTGCGTCTGCGCCTCGATGCCGTCGGGATAGCCGGATTCCAGCCCCGTGCCGAGAAACGGCATCTGGCCGGTGACGAGGACCCAGCCGTCCGACTCGACGGCGTGGCTGAACGGCGCCACGGGATCGGGGGCGCCGGCGAGCATGTGAAAAACGGGTGCGTTCATGTCTGTGTCTACCTGGAGTATTCGGTGGAGCGTTCGGTGAAATATTCGGTGGGCGGGCGGGATGCCTGCCTGTTCAGTAGCCTTGCGCGCGGTCGACCTGGTTGCGCAGCGCTTCGCCTGCCCGCAGGCGGCGGAAGTTGTCGAACCACAGGTCGAGGACGCGCTGGCCGTAGTCAGGGGCATCGCAGGTGATGTGCGGCGTCACCACGAGCCGGGGCACGTCCCAGTACGCGGATTCGGGCGGCAGCGGCTCGTTGTCGAAGACGTCCAGCACCGCGCCGCCCAGCAGGCCGTCGCGCAGGCGCTGTGCCAGCGCCGGGTAGTCCACCAGCGCGGCCCGGGCCATGTTCACGATGCCGGCATGGGGCGGCAGCAGCGCCAGCCGCGCCGCGCTCATCAGGTTGCGCGTCTCTTCGGTCAGCGGCGCCGTCACCACGACGAAGTCCGCCGTGGGCAGCAGCGCGTCCAGCCTCGCGGTGGGCGCGACGGGAATGCCGGGCGCTTCCGCCTTGGGCGTTCCGCTGCGCGTGACCGCCGTCACCGCCAGCCCCAGGTTCTGCGCCGCCAGGCCCACGGCCTGGCCGATGTCGCCGAAGCCGATCAGCACGAGCCGCTTGCCGCGGATCGGCCCGGTCATGAGGCTGTGCCAGGCGCGCGCGCGCTGGTTCGCCATGACTTCGGGCATGCGCGCGTTGAGCATCAGCAGGGCCATCAGGGCGGACTCGCCGGCCTTGTCGCTGTGGATGCCGCTGCTGTTGGTCAGCGCGAGGTCCGGCCGGAAATCGGAGATCGGCATCAGGTGGTCCACGCCGGCGCCCGTCGTATGGATCCAGCGCAGCCGCGGCGCCGCATTGACGGCCTTCCGGTCGAAGCCCGAGGCGATCAGCGCATCCGCCGAGGACAAATGCTCGTGGAGCCGCTCGCCGTCCCAGCTGAACGAGACGTCGACCAGCGCGGCCAGTTCGGGATGCCGCGCGGCAGCCCTGGCCCACGCGGCCGCGTCCAGGTGGAAAGCCGGCGGCTTGGCGCGCTTGCTGTCGAGGTGCAATCGAAACGTCACGTGCGCCCCTCAGATCGGAAGGGCGACCAGCGTGTCGAAGCGCGCCGAATCGGCCACCACGACGCGCGAGCGCAGCAGCGCCTGGCCGCCCTCGAAAACCAGATGGTCGACATAGCGGCCGGCGCTGAACACGGTCATGTCGCCATCCACATCGGTCCGCACGACGAGGTAGCTGGTTTCGCAGCGGGCTTCCTCGCCGCCCAGGCTCAGCACCTCGGTGGCGCCGGTCATGTGCCGGTAGACGTGCGGCTCGTAGATGTTCACGCCGCGGATCGCCTGGACGCGGTCTTCGAGCATGCCGCGGTTGTTGCAGTACCAGACGCCGAAGTCGCGCCCCGCCTCGTAGTCGGTCCGCGTCGTGATGCGGTAGACGCCATCCTCGGTAAACAGCGTTGGCCAGACTTCGTACTCGCCGTTGTCGATGGCCGATGCGTAGCGCGCCATCAGCCGGTCGATGCTCGTTTTCGTGGCCGTCGGCAATTCCAGCGCCGGATCCCTGGTGATGCTAGACATTCATCAACTCCCGATAGAACTCCCAGAAACCGCGCACCGAGGTCTCGGTCGCGCGCGTGGGCATGGAACCCGTGCCCTTGCCCCCCATCTCGATCACCGCCGATTCGTCCTCGGAGCCCTTGATCCCCTTCTCGACGAGGTAGCCGATCATGCCGTCCTCCATCGACACCAGCCCGGCCGGCCCGACGAGGTTGTTCTGCTTGCGGCGCACCTGCGTCTGCTCGGGCGTGTCTTCCTCGAAGCCGATCTGGGTCCAGACCAGCTCGCACTTGTCCGGGCCGAGCGGGATGCACTGGCGCACGCCCAGCGCGTTCATGATCTGGTGCAGCACGAAGCCGGGGAAGAGGCTCTGGATTGCGTTGGTGATGTTGTCCGGATATTCCATCCACTGGTCGATCAGCGACGGGTCCCGCAGCCCGACGTCGTCCTTCATCGCGCGCAGGATGCCCGAGTCGTAGGCCTGGTGGCCCACGTCGGTGAAGCGCTTGGTGAAGCTGATGTGGTGGCGGCTGTGATCGTCCTGGATGGTGCCGCCTTCGGCGGACAGCCGGTTGATCTTGAAGGTCGCGAAGAACGCATGCAGCAGGCTGGGGTGGTAGTTGTCGCGGCTGTTCTCGATGTACAGCTTCCAGTTGTTGTGCATGATCTGGCTGCTGCGCCCGAGGATCTTGACCTTCCCGTACAGCGTGCGCTCGATGTGGGCCACCATCTCCGGCCCGAGATAGGTGCGCAGGTCCGCGACGGTGTCGCTGAAGGTGCCGAACACCAGCCCGCGGATGGTTTCCACGCGCAGCGCCTTGAGGCCGTGGTTCTTCTTGTCGAAGTCCTCCGGCATGCCGCCGCCGCCGGCGATGCCGTGCTCGAAGGCGACGCCGGTCAGCCGGCCGTTGAGGTCATAGACCCAGTTGTGGTACGGGCACACCAGGTTCGGGCGCTTGCGGTTGCCGCGCGCTTCGTGGCACAGCACGGAGCCCTTGTGGATGCACTTGTTGACCAGGGACTTGATCGCGCCGTCCGGGCTGCGGATGACCACCACGGACGAATGGCCCACCTTGGTGGTGACGTAGTCGCCCACGTTGGGGATGTCGGCCTCGAGGCAGAGGAAGTTCCACACCGGCCCGCGGAAGATGGCCTGCTGCTCCTTCATGTAGGTGTCCTGGTCCGAATAGATGCGGTACGGCACGCGTGTCGCGCCCGCTTCGGGCCATCGGATGGTTTGCTCTTGAACAGTGCTCATTTCAGTGCCTTTGCATCGTTGTAGGGTCGGGCCAGGAAGATGTCGGCGGGCATGTTGCCCTTGAGGATGCCTTCGGCCTTGAAGATGTCGAAGGTCCGCTTGAGGGTGTCGATGTCGGCCGGCTCCAGGGACACCGCGTTCATGCCCAGCCACCGGTCGGCATACATCCTGGCGCCCGATTCCGGCAGGTTGCCGGCCTTCTTGAGGATCTCGACGACGGCCGCGCCGTTCCTGGCGCCGAAGTTCAGCGTGTCGCGCATGGCGGCCACGGCCCGGGCCGCGCCGTCCGGGTACTTCTTCATCCAGTCGTCGCGCATGATGGCCACCCCGATGTACGGCAGCGACTTGGACTTCGTCATGGTCTGCCACTCGTCGCGGAACGTGGCGAGCGTGCGCAGCTTGCCCGCGTCATGCCCCAGCTGGGCGATGGTGGTGGAGCGCAGCGCCGCGGCGTCGACGTCCTTTTGCAGCACGAATTGCACGAGGCGCGATTCGTTGCCGGGCACGAAGCTGTAGTCCTTGGGGGACAGGCCGTGATTGGCCTGCAGCGTGGCCGTGCCGACCGAGGTCGTGGCGCTGCCGGTCGGCGCCATGCCGATCTTCTTGCCCTTGAGATCGGCCATCGTCTTGATGGGCGAGTCGGCCGGCACGACGAACTCGGCCTCGACGATCTGCGTGGCCAGGATGATCTTCACCGGCACGCCCTGGTCGCCCAGGCTGAAGGCGCCGGCCAGGCTGGCGCCGAAGGCCAGGTCGATGGTGTTGGCCGCGATCGCCTTGGTGGGGCCGTTGACGTCGGGGAAGTAGACGAACTCCGGTTCGAAGCCGCGTGCCTGCAACTGTTTCTGCGCTTCCATCACGGCGCCGAAGCCGAGGCTGACGCCGCTGGTCCAGTAGCCGACGCGGATCGGCGTGGCGGCCGACGCGCCGGCCGCCGACATGGCCAGACCGAGCGCGCAGGCACTCATGCGGATGAGTTGGGAGAATTTCATGCGGAACTCCATTGGGGGCGGTGGGGGGAGGGGGACGGTACGGCGATGCGTCTGTTCAGACGTCTTTTTTCCAGCGGAAGAGATGGCGCTCCAGCGGCTTGAGCAGGCCCAGTTCGATGACCAGCATCATCGCCACCAGGGTGAAGGTCCAGGCGAAGACCTGATCGGTCAGCACGAGGTCGGCGGCCTGCCGCAGGCGATAGCCGATCCCGCTGGTGGAGCCGATCGTCTCGGCCACCAGGCTGACCCGCCAGCCGAAGCCGAAGGCCAGCCGCGCGCCGGCGAAGAAGTGGGGCAGCACGGTGGGCAGGTAGACCTTCCAGAGCACCTGGCGGCCCGACATGCGGAAGGCGCGGGCCAGCTCCACGAAGTCCGCGTTCACGGTGCGCGTGCCCTGCCAGACGTTGGTCAGGATCAGCGGCATGGCGGTCATGAACACGACGAAGATGGTCGTCATGTTGGAGATGCCGAACCAGATCAGCGCGAAGATCGCCCAGATGGCCGACGACACGGTGTTGACCACCGCCAGGATGGGCTCGAAGAAATCGGCGAGCCGCTTGTTGGCGCCCAGCACGATGCCCAGCGGCACGCCGACGACCACGGCCATCAGGAAGCCGGAGACGACGCGGCCGAAGGTCATGCGGATGTCGGTGAAGAAGCTGCCGTTGTCGATCATGGTCCGCATGGCGTCCAGCGTGCGCTGGGGGCTCGGGAAGACGTAGGCGGGCGCCTTGAGCGAGGCGACCCACCAGCCGGCGAGCAGCAGCAGCGCGAGCGCGAGGCGCTGGGTGGCGAGGCCGGCGGACGGCCGCGCCTTCGCGGGGGCTTCGGCGATATCGGAGGGAGGGGAGTTGGACGCGGTGGTGGACATGGCGGGGGCCTCAGAGCAGTTGGCGCAGTTCACGAACCTTGTCCACGAACGGTTGGCCGAGATAGTTGCGGGGGCGCGGGATGTCGATGTCGACGATCTCCTTGACGCGCCCCGGGCGCGGGGACAGCACGACCACCCTGTCGGCCAGTACCACGGCTTCCTCCACGTCGTGCGTGACGAACACGACCGTCAGGTGCTTGAGCCGGTGGATGCGCAGGATTTCCTCGTGCATCTGTGTGCGGATGGAGGGGTCGAGCTTCGAGAACGGCTCGTCCATCAGCAGGATCTTCGGCTCGCCGATCAGGCTGCGCGCCAGCGCCACGCGGCTGCGCATGCCGCCGGAGAGTTGGTGCGGATAGGCGTCGGCGAATGCCTGGAGCCCGACCAGCTCGAGCAGCGCGCCCGCGCGCTCGCGGCGCTCGCGCTTGGGCATGGATCCGGCTTCGAGGCCGAAGGCGACGTTGTCGATCGTCGTGCGCCACGGCAGCAGGCGGTCTTCCTGGAACATGTAGGTGACCTTGCTCCAGTCGTCGAAGTCCTTGCCCACCTTGCCGTCGTAGGTGATGCTGCCGCGGTCGGCCTTGATCAGGCCCGAGACGATGTTCAGCAAGGTGCTCTTGCCGCAGCCGGAGGTGCCCACCAGGGCCACCACGGAGCCGCGCGGCACCTCGAAGCTGATGTCCTTGAGCACGGTCAGCCCGTTGGGCTCGTGGGTGTCGAACCACTTGCTCACGTTCTCGACGCGCACCGCGACATCCGCCTGCTTCGACGGCTCGCAGGCCTGCGCCTTCGCCGCGGCCATCGCGATCACCGCGTTCATTGCCCGCCCCCGAGATGCACGTTGGCCAGCGACATGGACTCGCTCTGCGCGCGGATGCTCTTCATGACCTTGTCCAGCGTCATGTCGCGGAAGGTCTGGATATGCCGCTTGACGATCCGCTCGGCGGCGGTGCCATCGCCGCGTTCGAGCGCGGCGATCAGCTCCATGTGGTCGTGGTCGATCTCGGCGCTGCCGCCCTGCCGGCCGAAGCCGAGCGCCACCAGGCGCTTCATCTCGTCGAGCAGGACCGAGATGTTCTGCGCCAGCCGGCCGTTGCCGGATGCCGTGGCGATTGCCAGGTGGAACTCGCGGTTGGCGTCGAGGAAGAAGCCCATGCGGTTTCCGGCATCGCGCGAAGCCGTGTTGTTGCGCGCCGAGCCCTCGATCTGCCGGAGCAGCCGGATGTCCGCCTTGCCCGCGGCCAGCTTGGCGGCGGCCGACTCCAGCAGGAGGCGCATGGCGAACAGTTCCTCGACGTCCTTGAGCGTGATCGGCGTGACGATGTAACCGTGGCGCGGCACGGAGCGCACGAACCCCTCCTGGACCAGCCGGGCCAGCGCGAGGCGGCAGGTGGCCCGGCCGACCTTGTACTTCTCCATCAGGGAGGCTTCGGTCAGCGAGCTGCCCATCGCCAGCTTGCACGAGAGGATTTCCTGCCGCAGGCTGTGATAGGTCGATTCGCCGAGCGAGGGGTGAACGGATACCAGTTGTCCCAACTGTCCATCTCTGTCTGAATCGCTCTTCGTGGTCACTGTGAGCACCTCAAAATGTAGTGGTGATAGGTTCACCAGAAGATCAAGCATGATCTGTGCCAGTGTTGAGCAAAGGCAAAACACGGAGAAGTCCCCTGGTGTAGGAGGGGCAAGGCGCGAAATCCCGTGCATGCCGGCCCGCCTCGCACCATGACGATGCGGGGGCGTGCCCGCGCGCGCACTGGAATGGGTAGGCCGCGCTGCGCGGCGATCCGGTGGCGGGGCCGCGACGCCGCCTTGTTGCGGATAGATGGTGATCGCCATATAATCGGCCGCATCGCTCAACCGGAGAACCCCATGAGAGTCAGCCGTGCCCAGGCGGAAGAGAACCGGCGCACCGTCATCGAGGCGGCCGGGCGGCTGTTCCGCGAACATGGTTTCGATGGCGTGGGCCTGAACGACCTGATGGGGGCCGCGGGCCTGACCCAGGGGGGCTTCTACAAGCAGTTCCGGTCGAAGGACGATCTCGCGGCGCAGGCCTGCGACCGCGCGATGGCCGACAGTGCCCGGGAATGGGCGCACACGGTGGAAAGCGGCGGCGACGAAGCGCTGGCCAGGCTGGTCGGCAAGTACCTGTCGTGCGGCCACCGCGACCATATCGGCGAGGGCTGCGCGTTCGCGGCGCTCGGCCCCGATGCCGCCCGGCACAGCCCGGAACTGGTCCGCAGTTTCGAGGCGGGCCTCAGGTCGCATCTCGAGATCCTCGGCCACGCCATGCGCGCCGCGCCTGCTCGCGCGGACCAAGGGCAGGGCGATCCCGTCGTCGTGCTCTCGACGATGGTGGGCGCGCTGCTCTTGTCCCGCATCGTCGAGGACGAGGCCCTTTCCCGGCAAATACTCGACTCCGCGGTCGGCAGCGTGCTCGGCCGCGAGGGCGCGGCCAGCCACGCCGGCCACGCCGGCGAGCCGCCGGACTCATAAGCGTCCGGCCGCTGTCATCACCATCGTTGTTCCAGGCAGTGCGTTACGCGGTAACGCCGCTGCGTCCTTGTTCGCCTTGTTCTTGTCCGCCTTCACGTCGGACTCGACGTTTCACATCAATGGAGATGGATCCATGCGCTACAAACTCTTCGGCAAACACAGCGGCCTGCGGGTCTCCGAGCTGGTGCTGGGAACCGGGAATTTCGGGACCAGATGGGGTCATGGCACCGAACCCGGCGAGGCCCGCCGCATCTTCGATGCCTACGCGGACGCGGGCGGCAATTTCATCGACACGGCCAACAGCTACCAGTTCGGCCAGTCCGAGGAAATCCTGGGCGAGCTGCTGGCCGGACGGCGCGACGATTTCGTGCTGGCGACGAAGTTCACGCTGGGGACCGATCCCAAGGCCGGCCTCTTTACCACCGGCAACAGCCGCAAGGCGATGATCGCGTCGGTCGAGATGAGCCTGAAGCGGCTCAAGACCGACCGGATCGACCTTTACTGGGCCCACATGGCCGATGGCGTGACCCCGATCGAGGAAATCGTGCGGGGCTTCGACGATCTCGCGCGGGCCGGCAAGATCCTCTACGCGGGTCTTTCGGACTTTCCGGCGTGGCGGGTGGCGCGGGCCGCGACCATCGCCGAGCTGCGCGGCGCGGTGCCCATCGCCGGTCTCCAGGTCGAGCACAGCCTGGTCGAGCGCACCACCGAGCAGGAGCTCCTGCCGGCCGGCGAAGCGCTCGGCCTTGGCGTGGTGGCTTGGTCGCCGCTCGGCGGCGGCATGCTGACCGGCAAGTACCGGCAGGGCGAGAAGGGCCGCGCCGAAGGCTTCGGCGGCAAGGTATTCCAGCCGGAGAATTCGCCGCAGCGCACCGCGATTCTCGACACGCTGATCGCGGTCGCCCAGGAGGCCGGCGTCACGCCCGGCGAGATTGCCATCGCCTGGGTCGCGGCCAAGGGCTCGCTGCCGATCATCGGGCCGCGCACGCTGGCACATCTGGAGAACAATCTCGCCGCGGCAAAGGTGGCGTTGTCGCCCGCGCAGATCGCGCGGCTCGACGCGGTGAGCGCGATCCCGGCGGTCTTCCCGTACTCGGTCATCAACGATCCGGGAACGCGGCAAGGCTTCGCCGGCGGAAAGTCAGATCGGTTCGATTTCCCGGCCGGACCCGTGGTCTGATCCTGGCCGCGCGTTGCCTGGCGCGCGTGGCTGCATGGCTGCGCACGCCTGACGAACTTCCCCCTGGATAGCCTCCGTCCTCCGGAGCGCCGTCAGAAATACCCGGCCCGCAGCAGCGCGAGCATGTCCCGGGCCGCGCCTTTCACCCGCGCCGCGATGTCGTCCTCGGACGGCTGGCGAATCCCCAGCAGCACGTCGTCGAACAGCCCCGCCTTCAACAGTCCGGCGAAGGCCTGGGCGGCGGCGCGCTGGTCGCCGACGCGCCAGCCTTCGCGCGCGCTCCACAAGTCCAGGTAGCCGGCGAACCTGGCGTCCCGCACGCCCGCCGTCTGCTCGAGATAGCGCTGTCCCAGCTCGGGAAAGCGGTGCGCATCGCGCACCACGACCCGGTAGAGCGCCAGCTGCTCCGGCGACAGGACATGGCGCAGGTATTCCTCGCCGGCCAGCGGCAGCGCCTCGGCGGGCGCGGCGGCATACCAGGCCGGCGGCGCCTCGTCATGTCCGGCGTGGGCCGTGCCCGGCATCTTGCCGCACGCCGCCTGCATCACGGCGCTGAACAGGTCGTCCTTGCTTTCGAAGTGCCGGTACAGGGTCTTGATCGACACGCCGGCGTCGGCGGCGATGCGGTTGACCGACGCCTGCGCGTAGCCCGCTTCCAGGAATGCCTTGAGCGCGGCCCCGACGATGAGGGCCTGCTTGCGTGCCATCAGCGCCGCTTTCGGATTGTCCGTTGACCAGGTTTTTGCCATGTGCCTCCCTGTTGCCTCTTGACAGTTTATACGACAGCGATCATTGTCGTATATACGACAGCGATTGCTGTCGAATTGAGGGGGCTGCTGCCGTTCACGCCGCTTTCGCCGCTTTCGCCGTTATTGTCACTGTTTTCGCCACCGCTCTCGCCACTTCTCGCCACTTTCCCCGGAACCGCACCGTACACGCCATGACGATTTCTCTCGACCAGCCGCTTGACCTGCCCTGCGGCGCCACGCTCGCCAACCGTCTTGCCAAGGCGGCGATGAGCGAAGGGCTCGCCGATGCCGCCAACCATGCCACGCCGCGGCTGGAGGCGCTGTACCGCCGCTGGGCGGGCTCGGGCGCGGCTCTCCTGCTGACTGGCAACATCCAGGTCGACCGCTGGCACCTGGAGCGCCCGAACAACATCGTGATCGACGACGGTGGCGGGCGCCGCCAGCTTGCCGCGCTCGCGCGGGCGGGCACGGCGCGGGGCGCGCATTTCTGGGCGCAGCTCAGCCATACCGGGCGCCAGGTCAGCAGCCACATCAATCCCGCGCCGCTGTCGTGCTCGGACGTGGAGATCGACGTGATCCGCAGCGCCGGCTTCAGCTTCGCCAGGCCCAGGCCGATGACCGAGGCGGAGATCGCCCACGCCATCGGCCAGTTCGCCTTCGCCGCGAAGGCGGTGAAGGACGCCGGCTTCACCGGCCTGTCGCTCCATGCCGCGCACGGCTACCTGATTTCGCAGTTCCTCAGCCCGCTGTCCAACCGCCGCGGCGATGGCTGGGGCGGCAGCCTCGAGAACCGCGCGCGCTTCCTGGTCGAGGTGATCGCCGCCGTGCGCGGCGCGGTCGGGCCGCGCTTTCCGGTCGGCATCAAGCTCAATGCCTCGGACTTCCAGCGCGGCGGCTTTACCCACGCCGAATGCGTCGAGCTGGTGAAGCGGCTCGACGATACCGGCCTCGACCTGCTGGAACTGTCGGGCGGGTCGCTGGAGCAGCCCAAGGTGGTAGGCGTCGCGGTGAAGGACGAGGGCGAGGACGGCCCCCGCGCCGGCAGCGCCGCGCGCGAAGCGTATTTCGTGGCGTTCGCGGGCGCGGTGCGCAAGGTCGCCAGGATGCCGGTGATGGTCACTGGCGGCTTCCGCAGCGCCGCGGCGATGCGGGAGGCCCTGGCAGCGGGCGACCTCGACGTGGTCGGCCTCGGCCGTCCGCTGATCGCCGATCCCGAGTCGCCGCGGCGCCTGCTCGCCGGCGAGATCGACCGGCTGGCGGCGCCGGAAGCCGCGCTGAACCTGTTCCATATCCTGCCGTGGAACAACATGCAGCTCGAGCGGCTCGGCGATGGCCTCGATCCCGACCTCCTGATGACCGGCGAGGCCGCCGCGGCCGCGTTCACCGAGCGGGAAGGCCGGAACATGGCGGCGCTGCTGGAGCATCGCCGGCGCCTGGCGGGCGCGAATTCCTCCCAACCCTCTGCAAGCGGAGCAGCAGCATGAAGATCTTCATTACCGGCGCGGCCGGCTACATCGGCGGCTCGGTCGCCGCAAAGCTCGTGGCCGCGGGCCATGACGTGACGGGCCTGGCGAGGTCGGCGGAACAGGTTCCGCTGCTGGAAGCGCGCGGCATCCGCGCGGTGGCTGGCACGCTGGACGACGCCGAGGTGCTCGCCGCGGCCGCCCGCGCCGCCGATGCCGTGATCCACGCGGCGAACGCCGACCACGCCGGCGCGCTGCTGACCCTGGCCGCGGCGCTGGAGCGCAGCGGCAAGCTGCTGATCCACACCACCGGCTCGGCCATCGTCGCGGACCATGCCGACGGCGCCTGTGCCGCGCAGACGCCGCTCACCGAGGACGACGCCTTCGAGCCGGTTCCCTACCGGTGCCCGCGCGTCGACATGAACCGCTACGTGCGCCAGGCGGCGATCGAGAAGGGCATCCGCTCCGTGGTCATCTGCCCGGGCATGGTCTACGGCGCCGGGCGCGGCATCCAGGCCGACAGCGACCAGATTCCGAAGCTGGTCGCGCTGTCCCGGCAGGCCGGCGCGGGCGTCTATTTCGGCCAGGGCCTCAACCGCTATTCGAACGTCCACATCGACGACCTCGTGGATCTTTACCTGCTGGCAATGGAAAAGGCGCCGGGCGGGTCCTTCTTCTTTGCCGAGAACGGCCACGCCGCCTTCAACGAGATCGCCGTGCTGATCAGCGACCATCTCGGCTTCGGCGGCAAGACCATCGGCCTGCCCATCGAGCACGTGATCCGCGAGTACGGCGAGGCCGGCCGCCTGGGCGTCGGCTCGAACAGTTTCGTGCGCGCCGCCAATGCGCGGCGCCTGGGCTGGTCGCCGCGGGCGCCCTCGCTGGCGGCATGGTTCCGGGCGCTGCCGGCGGCCTGACGGTGCGGCCGCGCCGGTGAAATGGGGTGCGCGGGCTACTCCCGCGTGCCGCCCAGCAGATCGTGCGCGTCGAGAATCGCATACGCGATCTCGGGCCTGGCATCCAGGCAGCGGCGGATGGCCGCGGGGATGGCCTGCCGGGTCTTGCGGCACAAGCCGGGCTGGTCTTCCACCCGGATGCTGATCCCGCGCGTGGTGCGCACTTCGTGGATGCTGGGCGTGATGGTGACGACGATGCCCAGCAGCGCCCGCATGCGCTCTTCCATCTTGCGCAGGTCGGCAAGGCTGGCGAGGCTTTCCAGGCGCGCCACCAGCCTTTTTTCTTCTTCCTGCGTGAGCTGCAGGATGCGGATGTCGGCGCGCGGGTCGCTCAGCAGCGCCTCGCGATTGCAGTTGCAGGCGCCAGGCGGGCATTCCTTGCGAATCGGAAACGGGGCGTTCATGTGGTCGTCGGGGCGGCGTGTGCCTCAGCCGGGGGGCGGTAGCCGCTTATCTTAAATCAGGATGCCGGCAGGGCCTCGGCCCGTTCGGCGGCGCCGGGCTCCCGCTCCGGCGCCGCCGCGCCGCGGCCGACCAGCAGTTCCAGGAAGGCGCCCGGCGCCGCATCGAGGCCGTGGCTGTCCGTCTTGCCGTGCTCGGCGTAGGCCACCACCAGTTCCCAGCAGATCTCGGGCGCCGCGAGGGGGACGAAGGACAGCGTCGCGCCGCGCGCCTCGGCCACCGCCTGCGGCACCAGCGCCACGCCGAGCCCGCGCGCCACCAGCGCCAGCAGGGTGTCGAGATCGCTGACCTCGAAGGCGATGCGCCGCTCCACGCCGGCTTCGCCGAAGCCGCGGTCGGCCAGCCGGCGCGTGCCGTGCGCCGGCTCGAAGTCGACGAAGGGCTCGCCGGCGAGCGTGGCCAGCGAGACTTCCGCCATGCCCGCCAGCCGGTGGCCGCGCGCGCACGCGAGCACCAGGCTTTCGCAGGCGATCTGCGTGGTCGCGAGCTGGGCCGGCGGCTCGCCGATCGGCAGGATGGCGAAGTCGAGCTTGCCGGCGCGCACCTTGTCCATCAGGTGCGAGGCGCTGCCCTGGCACAGGTGGACCTCGATGTCCGGGTACTGGCCGTGAAAGCGCGCCAGCAGCGCCGGCAGGTCGACGAAGGCCGGCAGGCTCTGGACCGTGCCGATGCTGAGCTTGCCGCGCCGCAGCGCCGCGATGTCGGCGACCATCTCGCGGCCCTGGCGGATCGCGTCGAGCGCTTCCCTGGCCTTGCCGAGGAAGGCGCGCCCGGCGGCGGTCAGGCGCACGTGGCGTGTGGTGCGGGCGAACAGTTTCGCGTCCAGTTCGTCCTCGAGCGAGCGGACCGAGGTCGACAGCGCCGACTGCACGATGTTCATGCGCTGCGCGGCGACGGTGAAGCTGCCTTCCTCGGCGACCGCCACGAAATGCCGCAACTGTCTAAGCTCCATGCGTTTCCTTGCTTTCCAGTGATTTATCTCCGTATGGGATAAATCGAATCTCTATCTTCTATTGGAAAGATAAGCGCGCAGCGGGCATATTGCAACGGTGCGGCGGGTTTGCCCCTTGACCGAAGGGGCGGCCGGCTCGCAGCCACACTTGACGGAGCCATGCATGGAACAGATTGAAATCGGCAGCTCGGGCATCCGGGCCTCGCGCATCGGCCTCGGTACCTGGGCCATCGGCGGCTGGATGTGGGGCGGCATCGACGAGCGCGAGGCCATCGCGACGATCCAGCGCGCGGTGGAGCTGGGCGTGACGCTGATCGATACCGCGCCGGTCTACGGCTTCGGCCGCTCGGAAGAGATCGTCGGCAAGGCGCTGAAGGAAGCCGGCCTGCGCGGCAAGGTGCAGATCGCCACCAAGGCCGGGCTCGACTGGAAGGACGGCAAGGTCTTCCGCGATTCGCGCGCCGCGCGCCTGCGCACGGAGGTCGAGGACTCGCTGCGCCGGCTGCAGACCGACGTGCTCGACGTCTACCAGATCCACTGGCCCGACCTCGAAACCCCGCTCGAGGAAACCGCGCACGTGCTGGAAGACCTGCGCCGCGAGGGCAAGATCCGCGCGATCGGCGTGAGCAACTTCTCGCCGGCGCAGATGGACGCGTTCCGCGCCGTCGCCACGCTGGACGCCGTGCAGCCGCCGTACAACCTGTTCGAGCGCGACATCGAGGCCGACGTGCTGCCCTACGCCGCGCGGACCGGGCTGACGGTGCTGAGCTACGGCGCGATCTGCCGCGGCCTGCTGTCGGGCAGGATCGACGCGTCGACCACGTATGAAGGCGACGACCTGCGCAAGATCGACCCCAAGTTCTCGGGCGAGCGCTTCCAGGAATACCTGGCCGCGGTGCAGGCGCTCGAGGCGCTGGCGCGCGAGCGCTTCGGCAAGTCGGTGCTGGCGCTGGCGGTGCGCTGGGTGCTCGACAAGGGCCCGACCATCGCGCTGTGGGGCGCGCGCCGCCCGCAGCAGCTCGATCCGGTCGGCGAGATCCTCGGCTGGCACATCGACGCGCAGAGCATGGCCGACATCGACGCGATCCTGGCGCGCTGCGTCCGCGAGCCGATCGCGCCGACCTACATGGCGCCGCCGGTGAAGCGGCCCTGAAGCAGGGGGGCGGGGGCGGGGAGGGCGCCGGCGCGGCCCTGCGCAAAGCCGGCAAACGGTTTATGCTCGCGGTCGCGCGTCCGCCCCGGTGCGGGCGCCCGCCAACCCCAGCCAAGGACACCCCCATGTCACTTTCCATGTATGAAGCTTCGATCCCGGTATTCCTGCGGGCCTTCGGCAATCTGTCGGCCATCCTGGACAAGGGCGCCGCGTTCGCGCAGGCGCAGGGCATGGATCCGTCGGACCTGATCCAGACCCGCCTGGTGGCGGACATGGACCCGCTGCCGGCCCAGGTGCAGCGCGCCAGCGACAGCGCCAAGGGCTGCGCGGCGCGGCTGGCCGGCATCGAGATGCCGTCGTTCGCCGACAACGAAGCCACGTTCCCGGAACTGCAGGAGCGCATCGCCAGGACGGTCGCTTTCCTGAAGACCATCCAGCCGGCGCAGCTGGAAGGCAGCGACACCCGCATCGTCGAGCTCAAGCTGCGGCCAGAGCCGGTCAAGTTCGACGGCAAGTCCTACCTGCTGGGCTTCGCGCTGCCGAACTTTTTTTTCCACGTGACCACGGCCTACGACATCCTGCGCCACAAGGGCGTGCCGATCGGCAAGCGCGACTATCTCGGCCTGCCCTGAGCCGCCGGCATGGCCCGGACCCGAATACGGCGGCGCCGCTTCGGCGCGCTAGTATTCGGGAATGAAGATCACACTCGAAGAACTCCAGGCCTTCGCCACCGTGGTGGACAGCGGCTCCATCACCGCCGCCGCCGAGCAACTGGGGCAGACCGTGTCCGGCATCAGCCGGGCGCTCGGCCGCCTCGAGGACAAGGTCGGCACCACCTTGCTGCACCGGACCACGCGCCGGCTGGCGCTGAGCGAGGAGGGCGAGGCGCTGCTGGCCCACGCGCGCAGCATCCTGGCCTCGGTGGAGCTGGCCGAGGAGCAGATGGCGGTGCGCCGCGAGCGGCCCGCCGGGCGGCTGCGGGTGAACGCGGCGTCGCCGTTCATGCTCCACGTGGTGGTGCCGCTGGTGGGCGAGTTCCGCCGCGCCTACCCGGAGATCGAGCTGGAGCTCAACACCAACGACCAGATCATCGACCTGCTCGAGCACCGCACCGACGTGGCCATCCGCATCGGCACGCTGCGCGACTCCACGCTGCACGCGCGTCCGCTGGCCAGCAGCCGCGTGCGCGTGCTGGCCAGCCCGGCCTATCTCAAGGCGCGCGGGCGGCCCGAATCGGTGGACGACCTCGCCGGCCACAGCCTGATCGGCTTCAACCAGCCGGAGTCGCTCAACCGCTGGCCGCTGCGCGGCGCGATGGGCGAGGAAGTGCACGTCACGCCGCACCTGACCGCATCGAGCGGCGAGACCCTGCGCCAGCTCGCGCTCGCCGGCGAGGGGCTGGTCTGCCTGTCGGACTTCATGACCGAGGCGGACCGCCGGCGCGGCGACCTGGTGCAGGTGCTGATGCGCGACACCATCGAGGAGCGGCAGTCGATCAACGCGGTCTACTACCTCAATACGCAGCTGTCGGCGCGCATCGCCTGTTTCCTGGACTTCGTCGGCGCGCGGCTGCGGGCGGCGCAGTGGGCCAAGGTGCCGCCGGGAGCGCGCCGCGCGGCCGGCACGGCTGGAGCCGATCCGCTACCTGTGCGAAAATAGCGAGTTAGCCGCAGTAGCCTGGCCATTGGCCATCGATTCCGGGTGGCCGCCAGCTTGCCGGCCGCCCGCGCGGGATTGCCGTTCCGGCATCGCCGCCCGCCGGCCCGATCCGTCCGCCGGCCTTCCGCCGCCGCCCGTATCCGCAGCCACGCACGTCTGCCGCGAATGGCTGCCGCGCACCCGCAAAGACACACGACAGACTCACAACCGCCTTACCATCGCATCGCCATCAGCATGACTTACGCCGTCAAGGAAATCTTCTACACACTGCAGGGCGAAGGCGCCAACGCCGGCCGCGCCGCGGTGTTCTGCCGCTTCTCCGGATGCAACCTCTGGAGCGGGCGCGAAGAAGACCGGGCCGGCGCGGTCTGCCAGTTCTGCGACACCGATTTCGTCGGCACCGACGGCACCGAGGGCGGCAAGTACCGCACCGCCGAGGCGCTCGCCGACAAGGTCGCGGCGCACTGGCCACGGGACGTGGAGGCCGGCGCCGCCGGCCGCCCGCTGGTGGTCTGCACCGGCGGCGAGCCGCTGCTGCAGCTCGACGCGCCGCTGATCGGCGCGCTGCACGCGCGCGGCTTCGAGATCGCCATCGAGACCAACGGCACGCTGCCGGTGCCGGACGGCGTGGACTGGGTCTGCGTCAGCCCCAAGATGGGTGCCGAGCTGGTGGTTACGCGCGGCGACGAGCTCAAGGTGGTGATCCCGCAGGACGGCCAGGATTTCGCCGCATACGAGCGGCTCGATTTCCGCCATTTCCTGGTGCAGGCGATGGACGGCCCGCTGGCGCGGCAGAATACCGCGCTGGCGGTGGCGTTCTGCCAGCGCCGCCCGCGCTGGCGCCTGTCGCTGCAGACTCACAAGCTGCTAGGTATCCGGTGATCCCGGCCAATCGTCCAGACCCTCGTCCCGAACGTTTCGTCCGCCCCGATCACCGCACCTGCACATACCGGCATCCATGAACAAGCAAGTCTCCATCACCCGCCGGCTGGAATTCGATTCCGGCCACCGCATTCCCAACCACGGCGGCCAGTGCCGCAACATCCACGGCCACCGCTATCGCCTGGACCTCACGCTGTCGGGCGAAGTGCTGCGCAGCGCGGGTGCCTCGGACGAAGGCATGATCCTGGACTTCGGTGACATCAAGGCGCTGGCCAACGCGCACCTGGTCGACAAGTGGGACCACGCCTTCCTGATCCATCGCGGCGATACCGCGCTGCTGAATTTCCTGCAGTCGATGGAAGGGCACAAGACGGTGGTGCTGGAAGCCGTTCCCACCGTGGAAAACCTGGCGCAGATCGCCTTCGACATCCTCGCGCCGGTGTTCAAGGACTGCTTCGGCCACCAGTTGCAGCTCACGCGCCTGGTGCTGTTCGAGACGCCGAACTGCTGGGCCGAGGTCAGCGCCGCGTTCAGCCTGCCCGCGCAGGACTGAGGCGCCGCGCCGCGCATGCCAGACCCGAAAGATCCGACCGACCCGACCGATCCGATGAACGCGCCGCTACCGCCCGCAGCCGGGCAGCCCGACGAAGCCGCCGGGGCCGGCGAGGCCGATCCCGCCGCCGAGCGCGACCGCCGCTACATGCGGGCCGCGCTGGCCGAGGCGCGCCTGGCCGAGGCCGCCGGCGAGGTGCCGGTGGGCGCGGTGGTGGTGTGGAACGACGCCATCATCGCGCGCGGCCACAACCTGCCGATCCGCTCGGTCGATCCTTCGGCGCACGCCGAGATGCAGGCGCTGCGCGCCGCCGCGCAGGTGGTCGGCAACTACCGCATGCCGGAGTGCGAGCTGTACGTGACGCTGGAGCCGTGCGTGATGTGCAGCGGCGCGATTCTCCACGCGCGCATCCGCCACGTGGTGTTCGGCGCGGCCGACCCCAAGACCGGCGCGGCCGGCAGCGTGCTCGACCTGTTCGGGCAGGCGCAGCTGAACCACCAGACCACCATCGCCGGCGGCGTGCTGGCCGACGAATGCGGCGGCATGCTCAAGGCGTTCTTCGGGGCGAAGCGGCGCGCGCAGAAGGCGGCGCAGAAGGATGCGCAGCAGTCTGCCCAATCCACCGGACAACCGGCGCCACAACCGGAGCCACAGCCGGCGGCACAGGCGCCCGATGCCGCGCCCACGGCCTGCGCGCGCTGTGGTACAACCACCGGCGACAACCCAAGCCACCCCGACCCCAGCCCGGATCCAGACGCATGAGCCAGTCGATGCCGAACCCAGCGCAGCCAGCCAACCCCGCCACGCCGCCGACCGAGGTCCGCCTGATCGCCTCGTCGGGGTATCCGCACGACGTCGCCATCGCCGCGCGCGGCTGCGCCTGGCTCCGGCAGCATGGCTTCCACGTCGGCAACCCGGACGTGCTGGCGCGCCGCTACCTGCGCTTTGGCGGCACCGACGACGAGCGCCTCGCGGACCTGCACGCCATCGGCACCGGCGCGCCGCGCGAACTGACGCTGGCCGTGCGCGGCGGCTACGGCATCGCGCGGCTGCTGGAGCGCGTGGACTTCGCCCGCATCGCCGAGCAGGCGCGCGCCGCCGGCACGCCCATCGTCGGCCACAGCGACTTCACCGCGTTCCAGCTGGCCTACCTGGCGGCCACCGGCGGCGTGACCTTCGCCGGGCCGATGCTGCTGGCGGACTTCGGCACCGAGGTGGTCGACCCCTTCATGTGGGAACACTTCGCCGGCGTGATGCACGATGCGGCCTACACCATCGGCGTGGACGCGCCGCAGGCCGGCGGCCAGCCGTTCAGCGGCACCGTGTCCGGCACGCTGTGGGGCGGCAATATGGCCATGCTGTGCAGCCTGCTGGGCACGCGCTTCATGCCGGCCATCGAGGGCGGCATCCTGTTCCTGGAGGACGTCAACGAGCCGCCGTACCGCGTCGAGCGCATGCTGCTGCAGCTCGACCAGGCCGGCGTGCTGGGCGCGCAGCGCGCCATCGTGCTGGGCGACTTCTCCAGCTACCGCGTGACCGACTACGACAACGGCTACGACCTGCCCGCGGTGGTGGCCTACCTGCGCGAGCGCCTGGCGGTGCCGGTGCTGACCGGCCTGCCGTTCGGCCACTGCCCGCGCAAGCTGACGCTGCCGGTGGGCGGCCAGGCGCAGTTGAGCGCACGCGCGGACGGCTTCTCGCTGGCGCTGTCGGGTTATCCGGTGTTGAAAGCGGCCGCTTCCGCCCCTATCTGATGCCCATCGGGGGCTGATCGCTTCTTTCCCGGGCCCGCGGATGGTAAAATCGCGGGTTATTTCCCGGTCTCCGGCCGGGATTCTGTCGGGCTTCCCGGCCGCATGCCGGGACCGCGCACCGCGCCCTTCGCCGCGTGCGCGCGTTCCGCGGCATCGCCGCGCCGGTTCCGTGCCGTGCGCACCGGTGCCGCGCCGCCCGCGCCCCCTCATTCATACAAGGTTCCAGACGTGCTTTCTACCGCAAACATCACCATGCAGTTCGGCCCCAAGCCGTTGTTCGAGAATATCTCGGTCAAGTTCGGCGAGGGCAACCGCTACGGCTTGATCGGCGCGAACGGCTGCGGCAAGTCCACCTTCATGAAGATCCTCGGCGGCGACCTCGAGCCGTCCTCGGGCAACGTCATCCTCGAGCCTGGCGTGCGCCTGGGTAAGCTGCGCCAGGACCAGTTCGCCTATGAAGACATGCGCGTGCTGGACGTGGTCATGATGGGGCACACCGAGATGTGGGCCGCCGCCGCCGAGCGCGACGCCATCTACGCCAACCCGGACGCCACCGACGAGGACTACATGAAGGCCGCCGACCTGGAGGCCAAGTATGCCGAGTACGACGGCTACACCGCCGAGGCGCGCGCCGGCGAGCTGCTGCTGGGCGTGGGCATTCCCACCGACCAGCACCAGGGCACCATGAGCAGCGTGGCGCCGGGCTGGAAGCTGCGCGTGCTGCTGGCGCAGGCGCTGTTCTCGAACCCGGACGTGCTGCTGCTCGACGAGCCGACCAACAACCTCGACATCAACACCATCCGCTGGCTGGAGGACGTGCTCAACGAGCGCAACTCCACCATGATCATCATTTCCCACGATCGCCACTTCCTGAACTCCGTGTGCACCCACATGGCGGACATGGACTACGGCACGCTCAAGGTCTACCCGGGCAACTACGACGACTACATGGAAGCCTCCATGCAGGCGCGCGAGCGCCAGATGGCGGCCAACGCGCGCGCCAAGGAGCGCATCGGCGAACTGCAGGACTTCGTGCGCCGCTTCTCGGCCAACAAGTCCAAGGCGCGCCAGGCCACCTCGCGCCTCAAGCAGATCGACAAGATCAAGGTCGAGGACCTCAAGCCGTCGTCGCGCCAGAACCCGTTCATCCGCTTCGAGTTCGAGAAGAAGCTGCACAACCTCGCGGTGGAAGCGGACGGCGTCACCAAGACCTACGACCGCAAGATCATCGACAACCTGTCGATGGCGATCCAGGCCGGCGAGCGCGTGGCCATCATCGGCGAGAACGGCGCCGGCAAGACCACGCTGCTGCGCAGCCTGCTCAACCAGGCCGTGCAGAACGGCGTGCAGCGCGGCGTGGAAGTCGACCGCGGCGCCATCAAGTGGGCCGAGAACGCCAACGTCGGCTACATGCCGCAGGACACCTACGAGGAATTCCCGGACGACCGCGACCTGATGGACTGGATGAGCCAGTGGACCCAGGCCGGCGACGACGACCAGTCGCTGCGCGGCACGATGGGCCGCCTGCTGTTCTCGGCCGACGACATCAAGAAGTCGGTCAAGGTGCTGTCGGGCGGCGAGAAGGGCCGCATGATCTGGGGCAAGCTGATGCTGGGCCGCCACAACGTGCTGGCGCTCGACGAGCCGACCAACCACATGGACATGGAGTCGATCGAGTCGCTGCAGATCGCGCTGGACAAGTTCACCGGCACGCTGATCTTCGTCTCGCACGACCGCGTGTTCGTCAGCGGCCTGGCCACGCGCGTGATCGAGGTGCGCACCGACGGCACGCTGACCGACTACCTGGGCACGTATGACGAGTACCTGGAGTCGCAGGGCATCGCGGGCTGAGTTGCCTTGACCGGTTGACGGAAGAAGAGGGCCGCCGTGTGCGGCCCTTTTTTTCTTTTGCATTTCGCAGCCAGGATGAGCGAGGATTGCTCCGTTCCTGATGTCCCCAAGTGGAGGGAGCTTGGGACATCCCTTGTCGCCCGTTAACTCAGAACGTTTCCGGTAACTGGCTGGTTTGCGCCTGCTCGAATTGCTTGTATGTCTCGCCGGTATTGGTCCTCCAAGCGTCTCGCCCGTTGATTGAGTAGCCAACGATGATCGCCGCCCCTTGGGACGGACTCGAGAACGGGTAGTCGCGAGTGAACTGGAGCTTTGCCCCAGCGTCAACCAGAGTTCCTTCAGCGATAAGGCGCTCTTTCTTTGCCTTGTATCCGCCGGATAGACTCGGAGCGTCAACTTTCGTAGCTTCGGACCCAGCAAGTACTACCAATCCTTCGTCTCCTCGCATAGCTTGTGCAGAGATGCCCCCCATTTTGAGGTGAAAGACAGGACTTGCTGCGCTGCTTCCCAGGCTTGCAGTGTCTGCTGTGATTGGATCAAGCTGTTTCGCTGTCTGGATGCTGAGTGGTTGAGGTAGAAGAGGCTCCAGCAGGCGATGTCCAAGAACGCCCAGGAGTACCCTTACGTCCCCAATGAACTCTTTCATGGCATCCTGGTCTGCTCGAGGTAGGCTTGCCTCTTGTGGGGTATTGGAATTTTGGATGGCATAACGTCCTGCCTTGCAGGCCATGTCATGCAGCAGTGATTCCAAGTACCTCACATGTGCTTTTGTGAGGTTGTCATCTTTGCTTGTGAATGCGACTAACTCGTTCCAGAACTCCTTCTCTTGTACGTGACTCTTGATTCGGTCGAAGACGTCTTCTGCTTCCCCGATGTACGCAGCGTCACGGCCATCGCTGTCAGACCCAAACAGGAAGTACACGCCAGGTCGTCTTGTCTCAGCCCATGCCTTCAACTCGGGAAATCGCACACGGGGGCAAGCGATCCCTTGTCCGGACCAGTTCACGATTTCACCATGTCGAATGCCAGTGGCAACCCCATCTGCCAGATAGATTCGTATACTCTTGCCCAAAGTGTTCAGCCTTTTGAAGATTCTTGCATTTGAATTTCTAGGATGCGTCCTAATATGGTAATTGTAACTGTTGAGGCCTGCGGACGTTGCTTTATCGTAGTCATTTGGGTCGCTGGGATCCCAGTCGGAGGCGCGCAAGACGCTAGCAGTAAGCTGGGTTTGTCAGCGGCATGAAGGGTCGCCAGATGCGGCCATTTTTTAGAAAAGATAGCGGTAAGGGACGAACAGCAGTTTTGTCTAGTGGAGGAGTAGCTTTGAGGAAAGCTGCTCTCTGATACGTCTAGAGCCTAAGTCCGTAAGCCTATATCGCCCATTTCCTAGTTGGACAATTTGCCGACATTCCGGTGACGCGAGTTTCTTGAGAGAATTTGTGATGGTTGAGGGGGCGCGTTTTGCGTGCTTTCCTAGTTCGGTGCGATCAAATCCTTCTTCGCCGCCGTAATGTAAGAGGATAAGGAGTTCTTCCTCTGCGCTCAGATCGGTGCGCTGCACTAGCAGCATACCCTCAAAGTCTCCGACGCTAGGGACATCAAACTGAAGCAATTCTCGGATAGTCCGCGCAACTGTTTCACGGTCGCCTTTCCAGAATAACCGTAGCGTTTCGTTCATTGCCCAGCGAACACATTCGATGACTAGTTTGGAGTCCATGTGGTTGGGCTGGTAGCTCGGGGAAATGTGTACTGCCCCACGCTGGCTGCGAAACTTGTAGATGGTTCGGAGTACATGAACTACGTGGATTACGTCGCGCCGGGGTTGAAGTTTGTGCTTATTTTGCTCATTTTCCAAATACTTGCAGCAGTCATCAAACTCCTTGTTCTGACTAAGGGTTCCAGAGTCAAGGTGGTAGTAAATGCGGGCAAGGATCTCGCAGAACTGCCCACCGTCGAGTTCCGCGGGTTCCCAGTCTCGTTGAATGTAGCGGCGCTCCGCCGAGACAAATTCGTCGAACAGTTGGGAACAGAGCAGATGGTCGAGTGGTGGGCTTAGTTCAGAGAGAAGGCGTGTCTTGTCGATCAAAGCCATTGCGTTGACTATACGTTACGTCCCAACGCATCTGCGATAAGCGTCTGAACGTGCTTGTTTCCCTCTTCGGTTAGGTACCATGCGGCCGGAGTCTTCGTCGTATCCTCGGACACGACCGACGGCCTCTTGAGTTTGAGGCGCCCCAAGTCTCGATTCACATTGGTGACAGTCACCGACTTTGCTTGACGAAAATGCTTGTTGAACGTCGCCGCTATACGCCGGCCAGAGAGTTCTTTCTCCGCAGTTTCTTGGGTGACAACGTAGAGTGTCCAGAGCGACTTATTGGCGGTGTTCCACGACTGGCTTGGAACACCGTACTTCGAAGAATCATGGCGCCAATCGACGGCGCCTCCATCGTCAACATCAATTACTCCGGGTACCACAGTTGTCCGGCGCTTCTTCGGTTTTTTGCGCACAGTGGGGTCGCTACTAACCTCCTGGGCGGTAAGGACAGTTGACGTCAGCGGCAACTCACTGTGAGATTCTCCATTGAGGATTGTTTCCGGTGGTTGCAGTAGGCCCTGCAACTGCCGCCCGAGGCTCTGGCTGATAGCTGGAACATCCTCCTTCGATCCCTCAATTTCCAACTCGAAACCCGTCAGCTTCATCTTGATCTTAATCTTCGACATAGTCCTGTCCCTTGAGTTGAGATAGATGTACCCGAGTATCGGAAAGCATACATCAAAATGACATGGGACCTTGCCAATCGAAATGAAGCGTACCTACGATGGGGAGCCGCGGATGATGTGGGGCTTATGTACCGGCTGGCTTAGACGCCCAAAGTCATGCGTGAACTTAATGAAAGGCCGCGGGAGCGGGCGGCAAGCTATCTATTTGAGGCAGTGGTGCAGTGATCCGACTATCTTTCATGAATGGCATACCCGGGATGTCGGCGAGCATCATAGTTGCCGTTCACGGCTACCGTAGGCGGCACAGCAGCGCAACCGTATGCCGGGAGGTGTGGCGGTGACCATCTCTATGCTGTTTTGCCCGACCGCCCCTCGCCGCCCACCATCCTGTCGAGCTGGTCGATGATGGCGGCCGCGGTGATCTCGCCCTTGGCCTTGTGCAGGGCCGCGTACAGCGGGCCGCGCAGCGCGGCGAGTTCGGCCGTGCCGGCGGCTTTCTCGACCTTGACCTGCAGCATGTAGCCGCGCAGGCCGAGATGATGGCCGATGACGTCCGTGTAGAAGTGATAGAGCTGCTGGTAGGTCGCGGGGCCGGCGTCGTCATTGCCGCCTACGCCGCGCGCGGCGTAGGCCGGGAACACGCTGCCGGCTGCTTCCGGTCCGGCGCGGCGCGCGGCGGCCGGGGCGGCCGGTGCGGCGATATCCGGCGGCGCGGTGGCGCCCGCGTGGATCAGCCCGGCCTCCAGCAGTGCCTCGATGGCTTCCGGGCCTACGCCCATGCCGCTGGTCTGCGCCAGCAGTTCGCTGCGCCGGCGCTCGCCGTTGACGATCAGCAGCAGCGCGCGCGTCCTGTGGTCCAGCTTGCGCGCGCGCGTGCGGATTTCGTCCTGGCCCTGCTCGGTCTTGTGGAACACCGGGTCGGTCATGTCTGCTCCCTTGTTATGCGCCGGCAGCGGCGAGCGGCGCGCTGTTCCCGGATTCGGCTCATGCTCGGCCGATTATCGCCACGTTGTTCGGGTGGCTGGCGCACCGCAAAAAAACGAGGCGCCAAACCGCTCTACAATGTGGAGCACCATAAAAGTAACAAAAATTTTGCAATCGCCTGTTCAACAACTGAAAACTGTGGCCATGCAACAACGAGACAAGCTCTTCATCAACGGTAAGTGGGTCGTGCCCCACGGCACCGGCCAGATCGACGTCATCCACTCCACCACCGAAGCCGTCATGGGCCGCATCCCCGAAGGGCATGCGCGCGACGCCGAGGACGCCATCCAGGCCGCCCGCGCCGCCTTCGACGCCTGGTCGGCCACGCCGCCGGCGGTGCGCGCCGGCTATATCCGCAAGATCGCGGACGGGCTCAAGGCGCGCAGCGAGGAACTGGCGCAACTGATCGCCGGCGAAGTCGGCATGCCGATCAAGCTCGCCCGCGCCATCCAGGTCGGCGGCCCGGTCTACAACTGGGCGCAGGCGGCCAAGCTGGTGGAGAACTTCACGTTCGAGGAAGAGGTCGGCAATTCGCTGGTGGTGCGCGAGCCGGTGGGCGTGGTGGGCGCCATCACGCCGTGGAACTACCCGCTCAACCAGATCACGCTGAAGGTGGCGCCGGCGCTGGCCGCCGGCTGCACCGTGGTGCTCAAGCCGTCCGAGGTGGCGCCGCTCAACGCCTTCGTGCTGGCCGAGGTGATCGAGGCCGCCGGCCTGCCGCCGGGCGTGTTCAACCTCGTGACCGGCTACGGCCCGGTGGTGGGCGAGGTGCTGGCCAGCCATCCGGAAGTGGACATGGTGTCGTTTACCGGCTCCACGCGCGCCGGCAAGCGCGTCTCCGAGCTGGGCGCGCAGAGCGTCAAGCGCGTGGCGCTGGAGCTCGGCGGCAAGTCGGCCTCGGTGATCCTCGACGACGCGGACCTGCCGGCCGCGGTCAAGGGCACCGTCAGTGCCTGTTTCCTCAACTCCGGGCAGACCTGCTCGGCCCATACCCGCATGCTGGTGCCGCGCGGCCGCTACGAGGAGGCCAAGGCCATCGCCAAGCAGGTGGCCGATGCCTTCACCGTGGGCGACCCGCTGCAGGAAACCACCCGCCTGGGCCCGCTGATCTCCGCCGCGCAGCGCGAGCGCGTGACCAGCTACATCCAGCGCGGCCTGAACGAGGGCGCCGAACTGGTGACGGGCGGCCCGGAAGCGCCCGCGGGGCTGGACAAGGGCTTCTTCGTCAAGCCGACCGTGCTCGGCAACGTCGACCCCCGGGCCACCGTGGCGCAGGAAGAGATCTTCGGCCCGGTGCTGTCGATCATCTGCTACGACACCGAGGAAGACGCCGTGCGCATCGCCAACGACAGCATCTACGGGCTGGGCGGCGGCGTGTGGTCGGGCGACGAAGCGCGCGCCATCCGCGTGGCGCGCCGCATCCGCACCGGCCAGGTCGACATCAACGGCGGGCCGTTCAACATGCAGGCGCCGTTCGGCGGCTACAAGCAGTCCGGCAACGGGCGCGAGGCCGGCAAGTACGGGCTCGAGGAATTCCTCGAGTACAAGGCGCTGCAGCTGAAGAAGCCGGCCGCCTGACGCGCGGCGGGCGTGGCGGCGGCGGGCGGGGTGGATCGTTCCGCGCGCCGCCGCTCGCCGCACCGCGGTCACGCAGGATGCCCGGCAAGCCCGGGCATTTTTCATGCGCGGGCGCTTCGGCGATAATGCGCAATCCCGCCGGCCCGCGCCGCGCGGAACCGGTCCGGTGCGGCGCGGGCCGGCCAGGAGCAAGCAGTACCGAGACAGCAGTACCGAGACAGCAGTACGGGACAAAAAACAGACAACACCGCGGGCGCATGCCGCCACGCGGGGGAGAGCGATCGATGCGCTGGTTCAAACGGCTGGCCTGGCTGGTACTGACGCTGGTGGCGCTGCTGCTGGCGGGCGCGCTGGGCGGGTATGCGTGGTACCGGCAGGCGTCGCAGCCGCAGACGGCGGGCACGCTGAGCCTGCCGGGGCTGCGCGAGCGCGTCTCCATCGTCCGCGATCGCCACGACGTGCCGCACATCAAGGCGGCCAATCCGCTCGACGCCTATTTCGCGCTTGGCTTCGTGCACGGGCAGGACCGCCTGTGGCAGTTGCAGATGAACAAACGCATCGCCTCGGGCCGGCTGGCCGAGATCCTCGGGCCGCCGGCGCTCGATACCGACCGCTTCCTGCGCACGCTCGGCGTGCGGCGCAACGCCGAGGCGATCCTGGCGCAGGCCACGCCCGAGACGCGCGCCGCGCTGCAGGCCTACGCGGACGGCGTCAACGCCTACATCGACACGCGCAAGGGCCCGCTGCCGCCCGAGTTCCTGCTCCTGCGCACCAGGCCGGAGCACTGGGAGCCGGCCGATACGCTGGCCTGGCAGACCATGATGGCCTGGGACCTGAGCGCCAACTGGACGCAGGAGACGCTGCGCATGCGGCTGGCGCAGGTGCTGCCGGTGGCGCGCATCAACGAGCTGCTGGCGCCGTATCCGGGCGAGCGCTCGCCGCGCACGATGGACTACGGCAGCCTCTACCGGCATCTCGCCCCGCTGGCCACGGCGATGGCGCGCGTCGAGCGGCAGGCGCCGCCCGGCTACGTGGAGGGCATGGGATCGAACAACTGGGTGGTGTCCGGCGCCCGCACGCGCTCGGGCAAGCCGCTGCTGGCCAACGATCCGCACCTGGGCCTGCAGGCGCCGGCGCTCTGGTACTTCGTCCACATGCAGGCGCCCGGGCTGGACGTGGCCGGCGCCTCGCTGCCGGGCATGCCGCTGGTGGTGCTGGGGCACAACCAGCGCATCGCGTGGGGTTTCACCAATACCGCGCCCGACGTGCAGGACCTGTACATCGAGCGCCTGCAGCCGGGCAGCGCGCAGCGCTACCAGACCCCGGACGGCTGGGCCGAGTTCAGGACCCGCAGCGAGACCATCCACGTGAAGGGCGCGCCCGACGTGACCCTGACCGTGCGCGAGACCCGCCACGGCCCGGTGATCTCCGACGCCGCCGAGCCCGTCGCCACGGCCGCCGCGCCGCTCGGCGCGCGGTACGTGGTGGCCTTCCAGTGGACCGCGCTGCGCGCCGACGACCGCACCTTCCAGGCCGGGCTCTTGCTCAACCGCGCCACCGACTGGGCCACGTTCCTGGCGGCCATGCGCGATTTCCACTCGCCCCAGCAGAGCATCGTCTATGCGGACGTGGACGGCAACATCGGCTTCATCGCCCCCGGCCGCGTGCCGCTGCGGCGCGCCGACAACGACCTCAAGGGGCTGGCGCCGGCGCCGGGCTGGGATGCGCGCTACGACTGGAACGGCTTCATCCCGTTCGAGCAGTTGCCGCGCAGCTTCAACCCGCCGGAGGGCGTCATCGCCACCGCCAACCAGAAGATCGTCGGCGACGACTACCCGTATTTCCTGACCAGCGAATGGACCGTGCCGTACCGCTACCAGCGCATCCGCACCATGCTGGACGCCACCGCGCGGCACACCCCGGACAGCTTCGGCGCGATCCAGAAGGACACGCTCTCGCTGGCCGTGCGCGACGCGCTGCCGCTGCTGCTGGCGGCCCCGGTCGCCAGCGATCCGGCGCTGCCCGAGCGCGAGCGCGCGCTGATCGCCGCGCTGCGCAAGTGGGATGGCGACATGCAGCCCCGGCTGGCCGAGCCGCTGGTGGCGACGGCGTGGCTGCGCGAACTGTCGCGCGTGCTGTTCGAGGACAAGGTGGGCGAGCCGCTGTTTGGCCGCATGTGGGAGCAGCGCAACGTGCAGCAGCCCATGCTCAACGTGCTGCGCAATCCGCGCGGCCTCGGCGCGTTCTGGTGCGACGACAGCACCACGCCGGCGCGGGAAGACTGCGACGACGCCATCGCCACGGCCTGGCGCCGCGCCATTGCCGACCTCGGCCAGCGCTACGGCGACAAGCCGGAGCGCTGGCGCTGGGGCAGCGCCCATGCCGCGCGCATGGAGCACAAGCCGTTCGGCAGGCAGCCCTACCTGGCCAGCCTGTTCAACGTCAAGGTGCCCAGCGGCGGCGACACCTACACCGTCAACGCGGGGCGCCACAACCTGCGCGACGAGGCGGCACCGTTCGAAAGCGTGCACGCGGCCAGCCTGCGCGCCATCTACGACCTCTCCGACCTGGCCGGCTCGCGTTTCATGGATTCGACCGGGCAGTCGGGCAACGTGATGTCCACGCACTACCGCGACTGGACCGACAAATGGGTCGCGGTGCAGTACATCACCCTGGCGCCGACGCGCCGGCAGGGCAACGAGGCATTCGACACGCTGGTGCTCAAGCCCGCCGGCGCGCGCTGACGGTGCGGTGCGGCGCGCGGAATATGTCATGGCGTGACCGTTTGCCCGGCATGCCCGGATGCCAGTAAGATCGAAGCTTTGCATCGACCGGACAGGCACGCCATGACCCAAGCCAGGTTCACCACCCATGTGATCCAGCACGTTGCGTTCGAGGACGCTGGCGTGCTGGGCGACGTCCTGCGCGAGCGCGGCCACGCGCTGTACGTGCTGCGCGCCGGCATCGACGACCTGAGCGTGGTCGGCGCGCATCCCGCCGACCTGCTGGTCGTGCTCGGCGGCCCGATCGGCGTGTACGAGAACGAGACCTATCCGTGGCTCGACGCCGAGATCGACGTCATCCGCGCGCGGCTCGCGGCGCGCCGGCCGGTGATCGGCGTCTGCCTGGGCGCGCAGCTGATCGCCCGCGCCAGCGGCGCGCGCGTCTATCCCGGCACGCGCGAGATCGGCTGGGCGCCGATCCGGCCCACCGAGGCAGGCCGCGCCTCCGCGCTGGCCGAGCTGGAGAGCGCCGACTGGAACGTGCTGCACTGGCACGGCGACACCTTCGACCTGCCCGCCGGCGCGCAACTGCTGGCTTCCACGGCGGCCGTGCCGCACCAGGCCTACGCCATCGACCGCCACGTGCTGGCGCTGCAGTTCCATCCCGAGGTGCGTCCGGCCGAGCTGGAAGGCTGGCTGGTCGGGCATACGGTCGAGCTTGGCAAGGCCGGCATCGACCCGCGCGAGATCCGCGCGCGCACGGCGCAGATCGGCACGGCGGTGGCCGCGGCCGGCCGCCGCATGTTCGCGCGCTGGCTGGAGGCGGCCGGGCTGTGAGCAGCGGGTTTGCCACGGCCATCGACAGCGTGCTGCTCGGCGCCGTGCGCCCGTTCGGGCCCGGGGCCGTGCCCAGCGGCATCGACAAGCAGCCGGCGCGCCGCGAGGTGGAGGACATGGAGCGCCGGCTGGCCGGCGGCTGAGCGGCGCGGCCTGTATGGCCAGTGTGGTCGGTGCGGCCGGCTCCGGGGCTACTCCGGGCGGAAGCGCCGCGCCGTGCCCTCGCGCGTGATGCGCTCCCACACCGCCTGCTTTTCCGCGTCGTCCATGAAGACCCAGTTGCTGACCTCCATCGCGGTGCGGCCGCAGCCCTGGCAGATTTCGTCGAACAAGGTCGAGCAGATGCCGATGCAGGGGCTGTCGGGCCGGTCGAACAGGCCTTCGTCGCGCTGGCCCTCGTCGCGCTGCGGCGTGGCGGCGGGGGAGCGCGCGGAAAGCGGGTTGGTGTCTGGCGGGTCTGACAGGTCTGACGGCATGCGGCGGCGAGGCGGGGCGGACGGGCGCACATTATAAACGGCGACCGGCCCGGCCCCGGCCCGCCCGGTGCCTGCGGCGCAACATCGCCGCGCGGAAGTTTGCCGCGCGGAAGTCCGCCGATTACCCGTCAGGTAATTGAGCGCCGGCGGCGCGCGGGTCTACGCTGCTCCTGTTGCCACGATCCCGATCCAGGAGAACACGATGCCGATTCTCGTTGCCGCCTTGTCCGGCGCGGGCGCCGCTGCCGCTGCCGGCTCCCATGCCGCCGCACCCGTCGACCCGCGTATCCGCCAGACCGTCGAGCAGGTCCTGATGGGCTCGCCCGTGGCCCGCGCGCTGGGCATCGCGCTGGACGTGCTGGCGGTGGACCACGTCGAGCTGCTGCTGCCGTTCAGCCCCGCCAACGTCACGGTCGGCGAGATCGTCCACGGCGGCGTGATCGCCACGCTGATCGACGTGGCCGGCGCGGCCGCGGCGGCCTCGGGCTGCGAGGCCGGCAGCATGCGCGGCGGCGCCACCGGTTCGCTCAACATCCAGTATCTCGAAGCGGCCAGGGCGGCCAGCCTGCGCGCGGTGGCCAGCGTGCTCCGGCGCGGGCGCCGGCAGGTGGTGAGCGAGGTGTCGGTCTACGCGGAAAGCGCCGACGAGGCCGAGCTCGTGGCCAGGGCGCTGATGAGCAGCGTGCTGTTCTAGCACGGCGCGCCGGCCGGCCGCGCCGCCTTCAATCCGGCCGCATGAGCGGGAATGCCTTGTAACGCAATTAACGGCCGATCTTTGCCGCCACCAATCCATGTTCCGCCGAGGCCTGGCGGCATGGCGGCCGCATCGGCTTCGAGGACTACCTGGCTTGCAAGGGGAGGGCTGGCATGAAGTGAAAAAACGGCTGGCGAGGTCGCGTGCGGCCAGCCAGCCGCGAGGGCGGGGCGTGCTCCGCCGCCGCCCGGAATGCCCGCGGCTACGCCGCGGCCGTCAATATTTCCACAGGATCTTCTGCAGTTCCTTGCTGTCGCTGGTCTTGGTCAGCGCCAGCGCCATCAGGATGCGGGCCTTCTGCGGCAGCTGGTCGTCCGTCACCAGCCAGTCGTACTTGTCGTCGGGCTGCTCGGCGTTGCGGATCACCACGCCGCTGCCGGTGCGCGACGCGCGCACGATCTGCACGCCCTTGGCGCGCGCGGCCTTGAGCGGCTCGACCATGTAGTCGCCCACGCTGCCGTTGCCGGTGGCGGCGTACACGATGGCCTTGGCGCCGTTCTTCACGGCGGCGTCGACCGCGCCCGGGTTCACGTTGCCGTAGGCGTAGACCACCGCCACTTCGGGCAGCTTGTCGAGCTTGTCGATGTCCCACTCGGTCTGCGTGGTATGCGGGCGCGCCGGCAGGCGGAAGTACAGCGTGCGGCCTTCCACCACGTAGCCCAGCGGGCCGAACGGCGAGCGGAAGGTTTCGGTCTTGAAGGTGTTGGTCTTGGTGACGTCGCGGCCGGTGTGGATCTCGTCGTTGAGCACGGCCAGCGTGCCCTTGCCGCGCGATTCGGGGCTGGACGCCACCAGCACCGCGTCGTACAGGTTGAGCGCGCCGTCGGCGCCGAGCGCGGTGCCCGGGCGCATCGAGCCGACCACCACCACGGGCTTGTCGCTCTTGAGCGTGAGGTTGAGGAAATAGCTGGTTTCCTCGATGGTGTCGGTGCCGTGCGTGATCACGATGCCGTCCACGTCCGGCTGCTTGAGCAGTTCGGAGACCCGCTTGCCGAGCTTGAGCAGGCGCTCGTTGTTGAAGCTCTCGGAGCCGATCTGGAACACCTGCTCGCCCTTGACGTTGGCGATCTTCGAGATCTCCGGCACCGAGGCGATGATCTTGTCCACCGGCACCACGGCCGACTGGTAAGCCGCGGTGTTGGTGGCCGCCGCGCCGGCGCCGGCAATGGTGCCGCCGGTGCCGATGATGACGATGTTGGCCTTGCGGGCCTCGGCCGGCGCGCTGGCCTGGGCCGGCGTGGCGGCGGACGGGGCGAGCTGGGCGTGGGCGGCGCCAGTGGTCAGGCTGGCGGCGAGCAGCAGGGTGCTGAGCGTGGTGAGACGGGCGAAACGCTTCATGATGTTCCTCATATAGGCACGACTGGGCAGCCCCTTTTGGGTGGCTGCGTCGTCTATCGGTCTACGCAATCCGCGCGGCGGCGCCTGTCTTACAGGCGGGGCCGCGGCGGACGAGAACTATACGAGAGGGGTCCTGAATGTGTCGACATTTACCGCTTTGGGGTTTTCCCGGGGGGTGTCTGGCGGGGAGGGCCGGCCAGACGGCATTGAGTCATCGCCTCGTTCCTGCCATGACGGCTACCCGCCTTGGCCGCGCGCGCATCGATGACCTCGACGCCTTGCTGCGGCAGCGGCCTTCGAGGGGCCGTGCGCCGGGGAAGAAGGCCGGCGCCAGCGAATGGCAAAGGCTCTCGCTTCGTGGCGAATCCTGCCTTCTCCCGCAAGCGGGAGAGGGGAGACCACAATCGGCAAGTTGACTCGTTGCCGGCAGCCTTTTGTCATTGATGGTTTGCTCCCCTCTCCCGCGAAGTGGGAGAGGGGCCGGGGGAGAGGGCAAGCGCCAGCAAATGGCGAAAGCCGTCCCCTCATCGAGCCCACCGGCGGCAGGCAGGACCTCCATGCCGCCGCAACCGGAACCGAGTCCCGCTGCGCCGTGCCGCCGGTTCCTCAGAACGTGTCGCCCGGCACGCGCACCCAGCCTTCCATCAGCACGCGCGCGCTGCGGCTCATGATGGCCTTGGTCACGGCCCATTCGCCGTCGACGAGGTTGGCTTCGGCGCCCACGCGCAGCGTGCCCGAGGGGTGGCCGAAGCGCACCGCGTTGCGTTCGCCGCCGCCGGCGGCGAGGTTGACCAGCGTGCCGGGGATCGCCGCGGCGGTGCCGATGGCCACGGCGGCGGTGCCCATCATGGCGTGGTGCAGCTTGCCCATCGACAGCGCGCGCACCAGCAGGTCGACGTCGCCGGCGCCGACCGGCTTGCCGCTGGAGGCAACGTAGCCGGCCGGCTTCGCCACGAAGGCCACCTTCGGCGTGTGCTGGCGCTTGGCCGCTTCGTCGACGTTCTTGATCAGGCCCATGCGCAGCGCGCCGTAGGCGCGGATGGTCTCGAACCTGGCCAGCGCGGCGGGGTCGCCGTTGATGTCGTCCTGCAGCTCGGTGCCGGTGTAGCCGATCTCTTCCGCGTTGAGGAAGATGGTCGGGATGCCGGCGTTGATCATGGTGGCCTTGAAGGTGCCCACGCCCGGCACCTCGAGGTCGTCGACGAGGTGGCCGGTCGGGAACATGGCGCCGCCGGCGCCTTCTTCCTCGGCGGCCGGGTCCATGAACTCGAGCTGGACTTCGGCGGCGGGGAAGGTCACGCCGTCGAGCTCGAAGTCGCCGGTTTCCTGCACGGCGCCATCGGTGATGGGCACGTGGCCGATGATGGTCTTGCCGATGTTGGCCTGCCAGATGCGCACGGTGGCCACGCCGTTTTGCGGGATGCGGCTCGGGTCGACCAGCCCGGCGCCGATGGCGAACGGGCCGACGGCGGCGGACAGGTTGCCGCAGTTGCCGCTCCAGTCGATGAACGGCTGGTCGATGGAGACCTGGCCGAACAGGTAGTCGACGTCGTGGCCGGGCCGGCTGCTTTTCGAGATGATGACGGTCTTGCTGGTGCTGGACGTTGCCGCGCCCATGCCGTCGATCTGCTTGCCGTAGGGGTCGGGGCTGCCGATCACGCGCATCAGCAGCTTGTCGCGCGCCGCGCCGGGGACCTGCGCGGCCGCGGGCAGGTCCTGCAGGCGGAAGAACACGCCTTTGCTGGTGCCGCCACGCAGGTAGGTGGCGGGAATCTTGATCTGGGGTACGTGGGCCATGAGATTTCGTCCTGGTGAGGCCGGGCGGCATGCCGCCCGGCGCGCGCTTATTGCCTCAGGCCGCGGCCTTAGACGATTCGAGGAAGTCCTGCGCGAAGCGCTGCAGCACGCCGCCGGCGTCGTAGATGGAGACTTCTTCCGCGGTGTCGAGGCGGCAGGTCACGGGCACTTCCACGCGCTCGCCGCTCTTGCGGCGGATGACCAGCGTAAGCTCCGCGCGCGGCTTGCGCGCGCCGATCACGTCGAAGGTCTCGGTGCCGTCGATGCCGAGCGTCAGGCGGTTGGTGCCGGGCTTGAACTCCAGCGGCAGCACGCCCATGCCGATCAGGTTGGTGCGGTGGATGCGCTCGAAGCCTTCGGCCACGATGACTTCCACGCCCGCCAGCCGCACGCCCTTGGCCGCCCAGTCGCGCGAGGAGCCCTGGCCGTAGTCCGCGCCGGCCACGATGATCAGCGGCTGCTTGCGGTCCATGTAGGTCTCGATCGCTTCCCACATGCGCACCACCTTGCCCTCGGGCTCGATGCGCGCCAGCGAACCCTTCTTGACCTTGCCGTCCACCACGGCCATCTCGTTGACCAGCGTGGGGTTGGCGAAGGTGGCGCGCTGCGCGGTGAGGTGGTCGCCGCGGTGCGTGGCGTAGGAGTTGAAGTCTTCCTCGGGCAGGCCCATCCTGGCCAGGTATTCGCCGGCCGCGCTGTCGAGCATGATGGCGTTCGACGGCGACAGGTGGTCGGTGGTGATGTTGTCGCCGAGCACCGCCAGCGGACGCAGGCCCTGGAGCGTGCGCTCGCCGGCCAGCGCGCCTTCCCAGTACGGCGGGCGGCGGATGTAGGTGCTCTGCGGGCGCCAGTCGTACAGCGGGCTGATCTGCTCGCCGCTGTCCACGGCGAAGTTGAACATCGGCTCGTAGACCTTGCGGAACTGCTCGGGCTTGACGCTCCTGGCCACGATGGCGTCGATTTCCTCGTCGCTCGGCCAGATGTCCTTGAGCCGCACCGGCTTGCCGTCGGCGTCGGTGCCCAGCACGTCCTGTTCGATGTCGAAGCGGATGGTGCCGGCGATGGCGTAGGCCACCACCAGCGGCGGCGAGGCCAGGAAGGCCTGCTTGGCGTACGGGTGGATGCGGCCGTCGAAGTTGCGGTTGCCCGAGAGCACGGCGGTGGCGTACAGGTCGCGCTCGATGATCTCCTTCTGGATCACCGGGTCGAGCGCGCCGGACATGCCGTTGCAGGTGGTGCAGGCGAACGCCACGATGCCGAAGCCGAGCCGCTCCAGGTCCGGCAGCAGGCCGGCTTCTTCCAGGTACAGCTGCACGGCCTTGGAGCCGGGCGCGAGCGAGCTCTTCACCCACGGCTTGCGGGTCAGCCCGCGCGCGTTGGCGTTGCGCGCCAGCAGCGCCGCGGCGATCACGTTGCGCGGGTTGCTGGTGTTGGTGCAACTGGTGATGGCGGCGATGATGACGGCGCCGTCGGGCATCTGGCCCGGCGTGTCTTCCCACTTGCCGGCGATGCCGCGCGCGGCCAGGTCGGAGGTCGGCAGCCGCTTGTGCGGGTTGGACGGGCCGGCCATGTTGCGCACCACGGTGGACAGGTCGAAGCGCAGCACGCGCTCGTATTCGGCGTGCTGCAGCGTGTCGGCCCACAGGCCCGCGGCCTTGGCGTAGGTTTCCACCAGCCTGACCTGCGCGTCGTCGCGGCCGGTCAGCTTCAGGTAGTCGATGGTCTGTCCGTCGATGAAGAACATCGCCGCGGTGGCGCCGTATTCGGGCGCCATGTTGGAGATGGTGGCGCGGTCGCCGAGCGTCAGGCTCGCGGCGCCTTCGCCGCGGAACTCCAGGTAGGCGCCGACCACCTTTTCCTTGCGCAGGAACTCGGTCAGCGCCAGCACGATGTCGGTGGCGGTGATGCCGGGCTGGCGCTTGCCGGAAAGCTCCACGCCGACGATGTCGGGCAGGCGCATCCACGAGGCGCGCCCCAGCATCACGTTCTCGGCTTCCAGCCCGCCCACGCCGACGGCGATCACGCCGAGCGCGTCGACGTGCGGCGTGTGGCTGTCGGTGCCGACCAGCGTGTCGGGGTAGGCCACGCCGTCCACGGCGTGGATCACCGGCGACATCCGCTCCAGGTTGATCTGGTGCATGATGCCGTTGCCCGGCGGGATCACCTCGACGTTCTTGAACGCCTTCTTGGTCCAGTTGATGAAGTCGAAGCGGTCTTCGTTGCGGCGGTCCTCGATGGCGCGGTTCTTGGCGAACGCATCGGGGTCGAAGCCGCCGCATTCCACGGCCAGCGAGTGGTCCACGATCAGCTGCACCGGCACCACCGGGTTGACCTTGGCCGGGTCGCCGCCCTGGGCGGTGATCGCGTCGCGCAGGCCGGCCAGGTCCACCAGCGCGGTCTGGCCGAGGATGTCATGGCAAACCACGCGCGCCGGGAACCACGGGAAATCGAGGTCGCGCCGGCGCTCGATGAGCTGCGCCAGCGAGGCGTCCAGCGTGGCCGGGTCGCAGCGGCGCACCAGGTTCTCGGCCAGCACGCGCGACGTGTACGGCAATTTGTCATAGGCGCCCGGCTGGATCGCCTCGACGGCGGCGCGCGCGTCGAAGAAATCCAGCTTGGTGCCCGGCAGCGGCTTGCGGTTTGCAGTGTTCATTTCGTAGGGAATAGAGAAAGTCATGATCCGGGGGCGGCGGCCGTGCTTTGCGGCCGCCGGCCCCCGCTCCCGCGGGCCGCGCTGCGCGCGGTCCCGGGAGCAGGCCGGCGGGCCGGTATTACTTGCGGTCCTTGATCGGCACGAACTTCAGGTTCTCCGGCCCGGTGTAGTTGGCGCTGGGGCGGATGATCTTGTTGTCGATGCGCTGCTCGATGATGTGCGCGGCCCAGCCGGAGGTACGCGCGATCACGAACAGCGGCGTGAACATGGCCGTGGGCACGCCCATCATGTGGTAGCTCACCGCGCTGAACCAGTCCAGGTTCGGGAACATCTTCTTGGCGTCCCACATGACCGTCTCCAGCCGCTCGGCGATGTCGAACATCTTCAGCGAGCCGGCGTCCTTCGACAGGCGCTTGGCCACGTCCTTGATGACCTGGTTGCGCGGGTCGCCCGTGGTGTACACCGGGTGGCCGAAGCCGATCACCACTTCCTTGTTCTCCACGCGGCGCTTGATGTCGGCCTCGGCCTCGGCCGGGTTGTCGTAGCGCTTCTGGATCTCGAAGGCCACCTCGTTGGCGCCGCCGTGCTTGGGGCCGCGCAGCGCGCCGATGGCGCCGGCGATCGACGAGTACATGTCCGAGCCGGTGCCGGCGATCACGCGCGCGGTGAAGGTCGAGGCGTTGAACTCGTGCTCGGCGTACAGGTTGAGCGAGGTCTGCATGGCGCGCTCCCACAGCGCCGAGGGCTTCTGGCCGTGCAGCAGGTGCAGGAAGTGGGCGCCGATGGAGTCGTCGTCGGTCTCGACCTCGATGCGGCGGCCGTTCTGGCTGTAGTGGTACCAGTACAGCAGCATGGAGCCGAGGCTGGCCATGAGGCGGTCGGCGATGTCGCGCGCGCCCGGGGTGTTGTGGTCGTCCTTCTCGGGCAGCACGGTGCCGAGCACGGACACGCCGGTGCGCATCACGTCCATCGGGTGGGCGCTGGCGGGCACCCATTCGAGGGCGGCCTTGACGTTGGCGGGCAGGCCGCGCAAGGCCTTGAGCTTGGCCTTGTAGGCGGCCAGTTCGGCGCGGGTGGGCAGCTTGCCGTGCACCAGCAGGTGGGCGATTTCCTCGAATTCGCAGGTCTCGGCGATGTCGAGGATGTCGTAGCCGCGGTAATGCAGGTCGTTGCCGGTGCGGCCGACCGTGCACAGCGCGGTGTTGCCGGCGGCCACGCCCGACAGGGCGACGGATTTCTTCGGTTTCGGGGTGGCGAGCGGTTGCGCTTCGGACATGTTGGAGGTCTCCTTGGGGAATGCCGTGTGCTGACTGACTGCGTATTGACGTTGCTGACGTTGCCGGCGCTGGCCGTGGCGGCGCGCACGCGGTGCGCGCGCCGCGGGGGCGGCCCGCGCGGCTTACTTGGACTTGCCTTGCGCGAACAGCGCGTCGAGCTTCTGCTCGAAGGCGTGGTAGCCGATGCTCTCATAGAGTTCGGCGCGCGTCTGCATGGTGTCGACCACGTTCTTCTGCGTGCCGTCGCGGCGGATCGCCGCGTAGACGTTCTCGGCGGCCTTGTTCATGGCGCGGAAGGCCGACAGCGGGTACAGCACCATCGCCACGCCGGTGCCGCCGAGTTCTTCGGTGGTGAACAGCGGGGTGGCGCCGAATTCGGTGATGTTGGCCAGCACCGGCACCTTCACCGCGTCGACGAACTTGCGGTACATGCCGAGGTCGGTCATGGCTTCCGGGAAGATCGCGTCGGCGCCGGCTTCCACGCAGGCCACGGCGCGTTCGATGGCCTTGTCCAGGCCTTCCACGGCGAGGGCGTCGGTGCGCGCCATGATG
Organism: Cupriavidus sp. FW216-B1; assembly: GCF_058789195.1. Taxonomy (NCBI): domain Bacteria; kingdom Pseudomonadati; phylum Pseudomonadota; class Betaproteobacteria; order Burkholderiales; family Burkholderiaceae; genus Cupriavidus; species Cupriavidus sp. FW216-B1. The sequence continues at coordinate 129,672 of NZ_JBYTEL010000008.1, forward strand.
ACGAAGTGCTCGTCGGTGCGCGCGTCCACGGCGGCCTTGATGCGGTCGACCATCTCGCCCTGCGAGACGATTTCCTTGCCCGGGCGGTGGCCGCAGCGCTTGGCGCCGACCTGGTCCTCGATGTGCATGGCGCCGGCGCCGAACTTGATCAGCGAGCGGGTGGTGCGCGCCACGTTGAAGGCCGAGGCGCCGAAGCCGGTGTCGACGTCGACCAGCAGCGGCACGTCGCACACGTCGGTGATGCGGCGGATGTCGGTCAGGACGTCGTCGAGGTTGGAGATGCCCAGGTCGGGCAGGCCCAGCGAGCCGGCGGCCACGCCGCCGCCCGACAGGTAGATCGCGCGGTAGCCGGCGCGCTTGGCCAGCAGGGCGTGGTTGGCGTTGATGGTGCCGACCACCTGCAGCGGGTGTTCGTCGGCCAGGGCCTGGCGGAAGCGGGCGCCGGCGGAGCGGGCGAGGTCGGAAGTCGAAAAGGTCATGATCTTCGCTTGTGAAGTGGACGGATACCCAGCGCAAGGGGTGTGCCAGGCGGATCGCCGCCGCGCGCCGCGCCGGCCCCGGCTCCGGCGCGCGGCGGCCAGCCCTTGATCCGCCTGACCTGGCGGCGCATGGCGGGCATCCTGCGCGGCGATTGTGATGCGGGCGCTATCTCCGTTGCATTTCAATAGTGAAATTGTTGCATTTCAATATTGAAATGCACGCCGGCCGCGCGCACAATCCCAAGATTAGTCCGCCCGCGGCGTTCTTGCTGCTTTCCCGCGCCGTTTTCCTTCACCAGTGTTTCCGCCGGATTTCCGCCGTCCATGAGTACCGTCCTCGCCGCGCCCGTCAACCCGCCCGCCGCCGGCACCGCGCGCCCGCGCATCTGGGCGGTCGGCATCAGCCGCCTGTCGCGCGCGTTCGCCGACCTGATTCCCGGCTACGCCGCGCAGGCGGACTTCCGCATCGTCGGCAAGGGTTTCGCCGCGGCCGCCAGCGCGATCGCGCGCGAGGCGCGCGAGGGCCGGCTCGACGCCGTGGTGGCGGGCGGCTCCAACGGCGCCTACCTGCGCCAGCACGTGGACGTGCCGGTGGTGCTGGTCAAGGTGACGGGCTTCGACGTGATGAGCGCGCTGTCGACCGCGCGCCGCATCTCGCCGCGCGTGGCGCTGGTCACGCACGCCGCGACCTATCCCGAGGTGGACGAGTTCGTGCGCACCTTCTCGCTGTCGATCCCGGCCTACACCTACCTGACCGAGGACGACGCCGCGGCGCGCGTGAAGGCGCTCAAGCAGGAGGGCGTGCAGGTGGTGGTGGGGCCGGGGCTGGTGACGGACCTGGCCGACCGCATCGGCCTGATCGGCGTGTTCCTGTACTCGGGCGTGTCGGTGCGCGGCGCGCTGGAGGACGTGATCGAGGCGGCCCGGCTGCGGCGCATCGAGTCCGGCCGGCGCGACTACGTCAACACCATCCTCGCGCATCTCAACGAGGGCGTGGCGGCGGTGGACGCGGAAGGGCGCATCCAGACCTACAACCCGGCGATGGAGCGCTTTCTCGGCATCGCGCCGCCGGCCGCGCTGGGGCGCAAGCTGCAGGCGCTGGCGCCCGCGCTGGCGCTGGACCACGTGATGCAGAGCGGCAGCAAGGAGCTCGAGGCCATCCACAAGCTCGGCGACAAGATGGTGGTGGTCAACCGCATCCCCATCGTCACCGACGCCGGCACCACCGGCGCGGTGCTGACGCTGCAGGACGCCAACGCCATCCACCGCGTGGACCGCAACCTGCGCTCGCGCAGCCGCGCGCGGCCGGCCGGGGTGCGCTACAGCCTGGACGACCTCGCCGGCGCCTCGCCCGTCATGCACAACCTGCGCGAGCTGGCGCGGCGCTATGCCGCGGTGGATTCCACCGTGCTGGTGGGCGGCGAGAGCGGCACCGGCAAGGAAGTGCTGGCGCAGGGCATGCACGACGCCAGCCCGCGCCGGGTGTTCCCGTTCGTTGCCGTCAATTGCGCGGCGTTCCCGGAAAGCCTGCTGGAAAGCGAGCTGTTCGGCTACGAGGAGGGCGCCTTCACCGGCGCGCGCCGCGGCGGCAAGGCCGGCCTGTTCGAGTCGGCCCACAACGGCACGCTGTTCCTCGACGAGGTGGGCGACATGCCGCCGGCGCTGCAGACCCGCCTGCTGCGCGTGCTGCAGGAAAAGCAGGTGCTGCCGATCGGCGGGCTCGACGCGGTGCCGGTCAACGTGCGCGTGATCGCCGCCACGCACCGCGACCTGGGCGAGCTGGTGCGGCAGGGCAGCTTCCGCCAGGACCTGTATTACCGCCTCAACATCCTGCGCATCGAGATGCCGCCGCTGCGCGAGCGCGCCGGCGACCTGCCCGAGCTGGCCGAGCTGCTGTACCGGCGCGCCCAGGAGCGCCTGGGCCAGGCCCGGCCGCAGCCGCTGCCGCAGGCGGTGCGCGAGCGGCTGTCGGGTTATGCGTGGCCGGGCAATATCCGCGAGCTGGAGAACGTGACCGAGCGCATCGCGGTGCTGGTGGTGGGCCGCACGCTGGCGCCGCGCGACCTGCTGGAAGAGCTGCAGGCGGCCGCGCCGGAGCTGTTCGGCGTGGCCGAGGCGCCCGCGCCGGATGGGGCGCCGCCGGCGCCGGGCAGCCAGTCGCTCGCCGGCGTGGCGCGCGCCAGCCAGGCCGGGCATATCCGCCACGTGCTGGCGCAATGCGGCGGCAACCGCGCCGAAGCCTGCCATCTGCTGGGGATCAGCGCCACGACCTTGTGGCGGCGCCTGAAGGAAGGCGGGAAATGACCGAGGCCGGCGCAATCTCGCGGCCGATATAGCCGCGGCCGACATAATCGCCGCCGACACAGTCGCGGCCCGCGCCCGGCCGCGCGCCTAGGCCGCGTTCAGCCAGCGCAGTTGGAGGTCGCCCTCGAGGAAATCCTGCCGGCTGGCATGGAAGTCGCGCACGTATTCGCTGTTCAGGTGCGATTCCAGCGCATGGCGGGAATTCCACTCCATGTAGAGCACGAACACCTCGGCATCCTCGGCGTCCTCGCCCACGTGGTAGCGCAGGCAGCCCGGCTCCTTGGCGCCGCGCGTGCGCAGCGCGTCGAGCCTGGCGCCGAGGACCTCGCGGCGCTCGGCCTTGGCGCGCGCGATACCGACAAGCGTGTACGTTCTGGACATGGTGTGACGGGCGAACAGGTGGCCGCGTATTGTAGCTTTGCGGCCCCCGCCAGGGCCGAATGCCTGAGGCGCAGGGGCGGATATTCGGGGTGCGCGGTTGACAAGGGGGCGGCTTTGGGTCTTGCCGCTCCTAAAGTTTTCCGGCGCGCCGCCGTTAAGCGGCCACGCCCCCATTTACCCTTCACCCGGAGAGCCGGCATGCTGAAACGCATCAAGACTCAACAGCTTCAAGTCGGCATGTTCGTCGCCAGGGTGGGCGGGCCGTGGCTGGAGCATCCTTTCTGGCGTTCGCGCTTCCCGGTGACGAGCCAGGAGCAGATCGACCAGATGATCGCCTCCAAGGTCGAGGAAGTGTGGATCGACCTGCTCAAGGGCAAGAGCGTGCCGCCGCCGTCGGCGGCGACCGGCTCGCTGACCGTCAACCCGGTGGCCGACGAGCCGCCGGGCGCGGTGCCGCAGTCGGGCGTGCCGCTGGAGGTGGAGCTGGTGCTGGCGCGCGACGTGATGCGCAACGGCAAGGCGGTGGTGGGCTCGATGTTTACCGACGCGCGCATGGGCCGCGCGCTGGAAGTGGAGGGCGCGCTGCTGCTGGTGGACTCGGTCTCCAATTCGCTGACCCGCCATTCGCAGGCGCTGATCGCGCTGGCGCGGCTCAAGGTGCGCGACGACTACACCTACCTGCATTCGTTCGCCGTCTGCGCGCTGATGATCGCGCTCGGGCGCACGCTCGGGCTGGACGCCGGCGAGGTGCAGCAGCTCGGCCTGGCGGGGCTGGTGCACGACATCGGCAAGGTCGCCATTCCCACCCACGTCCTGCACCGGGACGGCCCGCTGACCACGGCGGAGATGGAGGTCGTGCAGCGCCACCCCTCGATGGGCTACCGCATCCTCAACGAGGCCAGGCTCTACCGCAACATCCCGCTGGACGTCTGCATCCACCATCACGAGCGCATCGACGGGCGCGGTTATCCGTTCGGGCTGCGCGCCAGCGAGATCAGCGTGCACGCGAAGATCGCCGGGGTATGCGACACCTACGACGCGCTGACCTCCAACCGGCCCGGCCACCAGGCGTGGACGCCGGCGCGGGCGCTCGAATACATGGCGGTGCGGGTGGACACCCTGTTCGACCGCACCGTGTTCCAGGCCTTCACGCGCTCGATCGGCATCTACCCGCTGGGCACGGTGCTGCGCATGCGCTCGGGCCGGCTGGGCGTGGTCTGCGCGCAGAACGACAACGACCCGCTGCATCCGCGCGTCAAGCTGTTCTACTCGGTGAGCGAGGCCGCGCACATCGGCCCCGAAGAGATGGACCTGCGCGACACCGAGGACACCATCGTCAGCTTCGAGGACCCGGCGCAATGGGGCTTCCGCGACGAGCAGCTGCTGGAGCTGTGCGCGGTGGCCTCGGCCTGAGGCCGCGTCCGCCCGCCGCGCCCGCCCTGGCCGCCGCCGTCAGTCCGGCCACGCCGCCGCGACGATGCGCGCGGCATCTGCCGCGCCCGCGCTGATGCCCATCACCGCGCCCCATTCGGGGTCGAAGCGGCTGGCCAGGAAGGCCTGCGCGCTGGCCGCGCCGGCGTGCCGGAGCATCAGGCAGGCCTGGGCGGTCAGCACCAGCCGGGTGGTGGTGCGGCGCGCCTCGGCCTGCTGTTCTTCCGCCGGCAGGCGCAGCGCCTCGCGCAGCGCGGCCACGCTGGCCTCGATGCGCGGCTCGCCGGCGCCCATCGCGCTCATCTGCTCCAGCACGCGCAGGTAGTCGTCCGGGTTGCGGCCGATGGCGCGCAGCACGTCCAGGCACATCACGTTGCCCGAGCCTTCCCAGATCGAGTTGACCGGCGCATCGCGGAACAGGCGTCCCATCGGGCCGTCCTCGACGTAGCCGTTGCCGCCGAACACCTCCATCGCCTCGCCGGTCAGCTCTACCGCGCGCTTGCAGATCCAGAACTTCGAGGCCGGCGTGAGGATGCGGCGCCAGGCCAGCCGGGCGGGGTCGTCGGTGGCTTCGAACGCGGTGGCCAGGTCCATCGCCAGCAGCATCGCCGCCTCGGCCTCCAGCGCCATGTCGGCCAGCAGGCGGACCATCAGCGGCTGGCGCGCCAGCGGCCTGCCGAAGGCGCTGCGATGGCGCGCGTAGTGCAGCGCCTGCACGAAGGCCTGGCGCATGAAGCCGGCGCTGGACAGCGCGCAGTTCAGGCGGCTGTAGGTGGCCATCTCCAGGATGGTCGGAATGCCGCGGCCTTCCTCGCCCACCATGATGCCCCACGCATCGCGGAATTCCACCTCGCTGCTCGAGTTGGAGCGGTTGCCGACCTTGTCCTTCAGGCGCTGGATCTCGACCGGGTTCTTGCTGCCGTCGGGCCGCCAGCGCGGCACGAAGAAGCACGACGAGCCGGCTTCGGTATTGGCCAGCACGAGGTGGGCATCCGACATCGGCGACGAGAAGAACCACTTGTGCCCGGTGATCAGGTATTCGGCGCCGCGCCCCTCGCCGCGCGCGGGCAGCGCGCGCGTGGTGTTGGTGCGCACGTCGGAGCCGCCTTGCTTCTCGGTCATGCCCATGCCCACGTTGATCGACGGCTTGTCTCCGAGCGGGATGTCGCGCGGATCGTAGCCGCGCGCGAGCAGCTTGTCGCCGAGTTGCGCGAACAGCGCCGGCTCCTTGCGCAGCACCGGAATGCAGGCCTGCGTCATGTTGGTCGGGCACAGCGAGCCGGATTCGATCTGGCTGTGCATGTAGAGCGAGGCGGCGTAGGCGGTCCAGGCCGAGGGGCGCGTGTCGGCGAACGGCAGGTTGGCCAGCCCGCTGGCGCGCGCGATGGCCATGATCGCGTGCCAGCCCGGATGGAAGCGCACCTGGTCGATGCGCTCGCCGGCGCGCGAATGCGTGTGCAGCTCGGGGTGGTGGCGGTTGGCGTCCTCGGCGTGGCGGATGGTGTCTTCCGCGCCCAGCAGCGCGCCCTGGCGCGCGAGCTCGGCCTCGCTCCAGCCCGCGCCGGCGCGCTCCACGGCGCGGCGCAGGCCGGGATCGCTGGCGTAGAGGTCGTAGTCCTTGAGCTCCGGCACCTGGTTGGTGATGGCGTGGGTGGTCCAGTTCATGGCAAGCTGTCTCCTTGGTTTTTTTCCGCGCGGCGCCTGGCGCGCCCGCGCCCGGCTGCGTTGGAGACCATTCTAGGGACAACGCCCGGCCCTCATGTTCGGCTTTCGGAACCCCATGAACCTACCGCGCAAAGACCCGCCCAAGCCGCGCCGCAGGCCCGTGCAGTCACGCTCGTGGCAGACCTCGCTGGCCATCCAGGAAGCCTTTGTTCGGCTTTTGGCCGGGCAGGACTACGCCCAGGTGACCATCCGCGCCATCGTCGACCTGGCCGGCGTGGGGCTGGGCACGTTCTACGAATACTTCGGCAGCAAGGAGGAACTGGCGCGGGTCTGCCTGCACCTGCGCGCCAAGCGCATCGTGCTGGCGATGGACGCCTGCCTGGCCGGGCATCGCGGCGCGCCGCTGGCGGCGATCGTGGACGCGCTGGTCGCGGTCAACGTGGACCATCATCGCGAGACGCCCGAGCGCTGGGGGCCGGTCTACCTGCTGGAGCGGCATTACTCGGGGCGCGCCGCCTACCGGAAGATGTACGGGCGCTTCGTCGCGGTGTGGCGCCGCGCGCTGGCGGGCGCCGCGGACGCGCCATGCGCCGAGGTGGCGGAGGAGGCGGCGGTGACGCTGCAGGCCATCGTGTACGGCCTGATCGCCCATGCCTGCATCGACGAGGGCGCGGCGGTGGATTTCGCGCGGCTGCGGCGCAGGCTGCGCAATGCGGTGTCGGGCTACCTGGGGACGATGGGCGCGGGCTGACGCGCGGGCGCCGGAACGGAAAACGGCGCCAGTGGCGCCGTTTCTTCGTGCTGCGCGCGAGGCGCGATCCTTACTGGATCTTCGCCTTTTCCTTCAGCGACTTCATCATGGCCTGGAACTGCTCGCGCTGCCAGTTCTGGTCGCCCATCAGCATCTGCGTGAGCTGCGGCTTGACTTCGTCGAACGTGGGCACCTTGGCGTCGCGCACGTCGTCGAGCTGGATGATGTGCCAGCCGAACTGGGTCTTGACCGGGGTGTCGGTCATCTGGCCCTTCTGCAGCGCGGTCATCGCGGCCGAGAACTCGGGCACGTAGCTGCTGCTGTTGGCCCAGTCCAGGTCGCCGCCGTTGGCCGCCGAGCCCGGGTCCTTGGACGAGGCCTTGGCCATGTCCTCGAACTTGGCGCCGGCCTTGATCTTGGCGATGATGGCGCGCGCGTCGGCTTCCTTCTCGACCAGGATGTGGCGGGCGTGGTATTCCTTGCCGCTGCCGAACTGCGACTTGATCTTTTCATACTGCTTGCGCAGTTCTTCGTCGCTGGCGCCGTGGGTCTTGACGTAGTCCTCGAACACCGCGCCGGCCAGCACGTTGAGCTTGGCCTGTTCCAGCTGTTCCTGCAGGTCGTCGCGCTGGGTCAGGCCGCGCTTGTTGGCTTCCTGCAGCAGCAGCTCGCGGTCGATCAGCATGGTGCGGGCACGGTCGCGCAGTTCCGGGCTGGCCGGCTGGCCGGTGCCGGCGATGAGCTTGTCCAGCTTCGCCGAGGGGATCGCCTTGCCATTCACGACGGCGGCGTTCTGGGCCAGGGCGGGCAAGCTGCCAGCGGCAAGCACAGCCGCCAGGCTGAACGAGAGGACGGTGGTCTTCATGGAATCAGGTCTGAGAGTTGCTCGAGGAATCGCGGGAGGATTCGCGGGATTCAAGTTCTTGGTCGGTCAGCGCGGTAACGGCTAGCGCGTGGATTTGCGTGGGGAACAGTTCGCGCAGCGCATCATACACCATGCGGTGGCGCGCCACGCGGCTGCTGCCGGCAAAACGCCCGCTGACGATGGTCACGTGGTAGTGGCCGCCGCCGGAGGCCGCGCCGGCGTGGCCGGCGTGCTGCGCGCTGTCGTCGCGCACGGCGACGCTGGTGGGGGCAAGGGCTGCGCGCAGCAGCGCCTCGATATGTGCTGGATCGGCGGCCATCGGTCTTTGTCGGTCTCTGTGGTGGAGCGCGGGCGGGCCCGCGCCGGGTGGAGGCGGTGCGCGGCGCACCGCCGCGCCGTCATTCGGTGGGCGTTTCCTGCATGTGGCGCGACAGCCAGACGCTTTGCGCCAGGATGAACACCAGCATCAGCCCCATGCTGCCGAACAGCTTGAAATTGACCCAGGTGTCGGTGGAGAACTGGTAGGCCACGTAGAGATTGACCACGCCCATCACGGCGAAGAACGCGGCCCAGGCGGCATTGAGCTTGCCCCAGGCGCCGTCCGGCATGCTCACCTGCTTGCCGAGCATGGCGCGGATCAGGTTCTTGCGCCACAGCAGCGCGGACAGCGTCAGCGTGACGGCGAACAGCCAGTACAGCACGGTCGGCTTCCACTTGATGAAGGTCTCGTTGTGCAGCAGCAGCGTGGCGCCGCCGAACACCGAGATGATCGCCAGGCTGATCCACTGCATCGGATCGACCTTGCGGTGGCGCAGCCACACCCAGCCGATCTGCACCACGGTGGCGGCGATGGCCACCGCGGTGGCGGGAAAGATGCCCCACAGCTTGAAGGCGGCGAAGAACAGGATGACCGGGAACAGGTCGAACAGGAATTTCATGCGGACAGGATAGATCGACGCGAAGGTCGGGGCTGGGTTGGCGACGGACCGCCGCGCGGGCGGTCCGGGCTTAGCGCGGCGTATCCGGCGATGTCGGCGCTGTCGGCGCGGCATCACCCGCGTCGGTATCGGCATCGGCGGGATCGCGCTGGTCGAATTTTAGCGCAGCCGAGTTGATGCAGTAGCGCAAACCGGTGGGCGCGGGGCCATCCTCGAACACATGGCCCAGATGGCTGCCGCATTCCTTGCAGCGGACTTCCACGCGCACCATGCCGTGCGAGCGGTCGGTGTGCTCGTCGATCACCTCGCCGTTGATCGGGCGGAAGTAGCTGGGCCAGCCGCAGCCGGCGTCGAACTTGGTGCTGGCTTCGAACAGCGGCGTGCCGCAGCCGACGCAGCGGTAGGTGCCGCGTTCCCAGTGGTCCCAGTAGCGGCCGGTGAAGGGGCGTTCGGTGGCCGCTTCGCGGGCGACGCGGTATTCGATGTCGGAGAGTTGCGCGCGCCACTCGGCGTCGGTTTTTTGCGTGGTCATGCTCGGCTTCCTCATTCTGGCGGGCCGGGCGGCGGGGCAGGCTGCCTTGCCTGCCTCGCGCCGCCCGATGCCCTTGGTCGTATCGTGGCTGTCGAACCTTACAGTACTTGCGTGGCGGGCGCCTTGGCACCGGCCTTGCCGTCCCCGCTGGCCGGACGGCTCACGACGAACAGCTGACTTCGAGGCCCGCGGCCCAGTCCGGCGGCAGCGCGGCGTAGGCCTCGGCTTCGGGCTGCTCGTCGAAGGGACGCGACAGCACCGCCAGCAGGCGCTCCACCTCGCCGAAATCCTTGTCGCGCGCGCGCCGGATGGCGGTTTCCGCCAGGTGGTTGCGCAGCACGTATTTCGGGTTCACCGCCAGCATGGCGGCCGCGCGCGCGGCATCGTCGGACTGCTCGGCGCGCAGCCGGGCGCGGTAGGTGCCGGCCCAGGCATCCCACGCCGCGCGGTCCAGGAACAGGTCGCGCACCGGCGCGTCGCGGCTGCCGTCTGCCGACGATATGCGGGCGAGGTTGCGCCAGAACAAGGTGTAGTCCACGCGTTGTTCGTGCAGCAGCTGGAACAGGCTGGTCAGCAGCGGCTCGTCGTCCTCGTCGCGCCCGGCCGGCGGGCGCAGGCCGAGCTTGTCGCGGTAGCGCCGGAAGAACGCGGCGGCGTAGCGCGCGCGGAACGGGTCGAGCGCGGCGCGCGCGGCTTCCACCGCGGCTTCCTTCCCCGCTTCCTTGCCCTCGTCGCCATCGCCATCGCCTTCGCGCCACAGCGGCATCAGCGCCTGGGCCAGGCAGTGCAGGTTCCAGAACGCCACCTGCGGCTGCTGGCTGTAGGCGTAGCGGCCCTGCGAGTCGGTGTGGTTGCAGATGTGGTTGGCGTCGAACGCATCGAGAAAGCCGAACGGGCCGTAGTCGATGGTCAGGCCGAGGATCGACATGTTGTCGGTGTTCATCACGCCGTGGCAGAAGCCCACCGCCTGCCATTGCGCCATCAGGTCGGCGGTGCGCAGCGAGACCTCGCGCAGCAGCGCCTGGTAGGGCTGGGCGTCGTCGCGGCAGGCCGGCATGAAGCGGTCGATGACGAAGTCCGCCAGCTGCCGCAGCGCGCCGGTGTCCTCGCGCGCGGCGAAATGCTCGAAATGGCCGAAGCGGATGAAGGTCGGCGCCAAGCGCGCGACCACGGCGGCGGTCTCGACGGTCTCGCGCCGGATCGGGGCGTCCGAGCCGACGATGCTCATGGCGCGCGTGGTCGGGATGCCCAGCGCCGCCATCGCCTCGGAGCACAGGTATTCGCGGATGGACGAGCGCAGCACCGCGCGGCCGTCGGCCATGCGCGAATAGGGCGTCATGCCGGCGCCCTTGAGCTGGATCTCCAGCGGGCCGCCGGCGGTCTGCGCCTCGGCCAGGCGGATCGCGCGGCCGTCGCCGAGCTGGCCGGCCCAGACCCCGAACTGGTGGCCCGAGTAGACGCTGGCGAGCGGATCGGCCCACGCCGGCACCTGGTTGCCCGCGAAGGTCTCGATGAAGCTGCGCTGCGTTGCCGCCTGCGCGTCCCAGCCGAGCAGGGCGGCGGCCGACGCCGATACGCCGACCAGGTAGGGCGAAGGCAGCGGCGTGGGCGCCAGCCGCGTGAAGAAGCGCGGGTCCAGCGCGGCGAAGCCGGGCGCCGTGGCGAACGGCGCGGCTGCGGCGCCGCTCGCGGGTGGCGAGTCTGGCGGGGAGGGAACGGCGGTCGGCTCGGGAGAATTCACTGGGGGGCGTCGTTGTGAAGTGGCTGGGCGGCGCAGCGCCGGCTCGCCGGATTTCCCGCAAGTGCGCTTGCAGGCTAGGGAAAACGACATGTTGAGGTGCAACATGGCAGGCGTTATTGTACTTCCACGCCGCCATTTCCATCTGTGACCGCCGTGGCCGCCGCACGGTTTCCGCAAGTCCTTCTCCAGCCCCTGTAGCGCACGCACCAGCGCAGGGCGCGGACCGGGTTTTTCCCGTCCGTGGGGAGCGGGGCCGCGCGCGAGCCGAAACACCGGCCGATACGGCAGCGCACAACGGATTCCCATTGACGTTTCACCGAAGGATGGGAACAATCGGCCAAAAAATAGAACGGTTGTTCGCTTTTTTGGCGAATTCCTAAAACTACAGGAGACTATTTCATGGCATTGATGGGTCAAATGATGAGCGAACCCCTGCTCATTTCCTCCATCATCAAGCACGCCGCCCGTCACTACGGCAGCACGGAAATCGTCTCGCGACGGACCGAAGGCGACCTGCACCGCTACACCTACCGCGACTGCGAGCTGCGCGCCCGCAAGCTCGCCCAGGCCATCGCCGCGCTCGGCGTGCGCCGGGGCGAGCGGGTCGGCACGCTGGCCTGGAACGGCTATCGCCACCTGGAGATCTACTACGCCGTGTCGGGCTCGGGCGCGGTGTGCCACACCGTCAACCCGCGCCTGTTCCCGGAGCAGGTGGCCTACATCATCAACCACGCCGAGGACCAGTACGTGTTCTTCGACGCCACCTTCCTGCCGCTGGTCGAGGGCGTGGCGCCGCATTGCCCGGGCGTGAAGGGCTGGGTGATGATGAGCGACCGCGCGCACATGCCGGCCGACGCCAAGGTCGCGCTGCTGTGCTACGAGGACCTGGTCGACGCGCAGGACGGCGACTACACCTGGCCGCAGTTCGACGAGAACACCGCGTCCAGCCTCTGCTATACCTCCGGCACCACCGGCAACCCGAAGGGCGCGCTGTACTCGCACCGCTCCACGGTGCTGCATTCGTATGCGTCGGCGCTGCCGGACGCGCTGGGCTGCTCCGCGCAGGACGTGATCCTGCCGGTGGTGCCGATGTTCCACGTCAACGCCTGGGGCCTGCCGTACTCGGTGCCGCTGGTCGGCGCCAAGCTGGTGTTCCCGGGCGCCAAGCTGGACGGCGCCTCGCTGTACGAGCTGTTCGAGCAGGAGAAAGTGACCTTCTCCGCCGGCGTGCCCACGGTCTGGCTGGGCCTGCTGCAGTACGTGCAGGGCAACCACCTCAAGTTCTCCACGTTCCGCCGCACCGTGATCGGCGGCTCGGCCGCGCCGCCGGCCATGATCCGCGCGCTCAAGGCGCTGGGCGTGGAGACCATCCACGCCTGGGGCATGACCGAGATGTCGCCGCTGGGCACCTCGTGCAAGCTGCTGGCGCGCCACAACGACCTGCCGGAAGAGGAACAGCAGAAGATCCAGGAAAAGCAGGGCCGCGTGATCTACGGCGTGGACATGAAGATCGTGGACGGCGACGGCAACGAGCTGCCGTGGGACGGCAAGGCCTTCGGCGACCTGCACGTGCGCGGGCCCTGGGTGATCGAGCACTACTACCGCAGCGAGAACTCGCCGCTGGTGGACGGCTGGTTCCCGACCGGCGACGTGGCCACCATCGACGCCGACGGCTACATGCAGATCACCGACCGCAGCAAGGACGTGATCAAGTCCGGCGGCGAATGGATTTCCTCCATCGACATCGAGAACGTGGCTTCCGCCCACCCGGCGGTCCACATGGCGGCCTGCATCTCCTGCTACCACCCCAAGTGGGACGAGCGCCCGCTGCTGGTGGTGGTCAGGCGCCCCGGCGCCGAGGTCTCGCGCGAGGACCTGCTGAAGTTCTTCGAAGGCAAGGTCGCCAAGTGGTGGATTCCCGACGACGTCGCCTTCGTCGCCGAGATCCCGCTCACCGCCACCGGCAAGATGCAGAAGCTCCGGCTGCGCGAGCAGTTCAAGGACTACCGGCTGCCGTCGTCTGCCTGACCCCGAGGCGGCCGCAGAGCCGCCATCCGCAGGACAGGCCCGAAACGCGCCGAGGTCAGGGGAGAGGGCGCCGCCGCGGGCCGGCATCAACCGAAGCCAACAAAAAAACCGAAGGAGACAAGCATGATCAGATTGCGTCCGCTCGTGGCCGCCACGGCCGCCGTGGCGATGTTCGGGGCGATGGGTTCCGGGGTCGCGGCTGCCGAGACGGTGAAGATCGCCTTTATCGATCCGCTGTCCGGGCTGATGGCGCCGGTCGGCCAGAACCAGCTCAAGAGCTGGCAGTTCGTCGCCGACCTCGCCAACCAGAAGGACTGGGGCGGCGGCAACAAGTTCGAGGTGATCGGCTTCGACAACAAGCTCTCGCCGCAGGAAAGCCTGACCATCCTCAAGCAGGCGGTGGACCAGGGCATCCGCTACATCGTGCAGGGCAACGGCTCCTCGGTGGGCCTGGCGCTGGAGGACGCGGTGGCCAAGCACAACGAGCGCAATCCGGGCAAGGAAATCGTCTACCTGAACTACGCCGCGGTGGACCCGGACATGACCAACAGCAAGTGCAACTACTGGCATTTCCGGCTCGACGCCAACTCCGACATGAAGATGGAGGCGCTGACCACCTTCCTGGCCAAGGACCCCAACGTCAAGAAGGTCTACCTGATCAACCAGAACTACTCGTTCGGCCACCAGGTGGCGCGCGCCGCCAAGGACTACCTCAAGCGCAAGCGCCCGGACGTGCAGATCGTCGGCGACGACCTGCACCCGCTGGCCCAGGTCAAGGACTTCGCGCCCTACGCGGCCAAGATCAAGGCGTCCGGCGCCGACACCGTGATCACCGGCAACTGGGGCAGCGACCTGGCGCTGCTGATCAAGGCGGGCAAGGACGCCGGCCTGAACGCCAACTACTACACCTACTACGGCGCCACCACCGGCGTGCCCACGGCGATGGGCGCGTCCGGCGCCGAGCGCGTCAAGTACGTGGGCTACTACAACGCCAACAACAACGGCTTCAAGGGCTCGGAAGTCATCGAAGGCTTCAAGAAGAAGTACAACGACGACTTCTACGTGATGGCCGCGTACACCGGCATCGCCATGCTGGGCAAGGCGTTCAAGGAGACCAAATCGACCGATCCGGTCAAGGTGGCCAAGGCGCTCGAAGGCATCAAGGTCGAGAGCATGAACGGCACGACGGAGATGCGCGGCTCGGACCACCAGGTCCAGCAGTCGCTGGTGGTGGCCACCTGGACCAAGGTCGACGGCAAGGAAGTGAAGTACGACCAGGAGAACACGGGCTATGGCTGGAAGACCAATGCGCTGCTCGACCAGTACGTGGCCGCGCAGCCCACTTCCTGCCAGATGAAGCGCCCGTAGGCCCGCGTCCGGCGGACGGTGCGGCGGGTGGCGCGGCGGATGCCGGCGCGCCTTCCGATCCTGCATACTTCGGCCGGTCCGGCGCGGCTCCCGCCGTGCCGGGCGGGCGGCGCCCACCGGGGCGCGGCCCGTTGTGCCTTGTCACGGCCGGCAGGCGGCCGGCGGCCGCCTGGCTGGCCGGCGTCAGAATGAAGGACATGTTGTGGAATTCTTCGTCATCTCCCTCCTGAACGGCATCAGCTACGGGCTGCTGCTGTTCATGCTCTCTTCCGGGCTTACGCTGATCTTCAGCATGATGGGCGTGCTGAACTTCGCGCACGCCAGTTTCTACATGCTCGGCGCGTACTTCGCCTACACCATCGCCAGCAAGATCGGCTTCTGGCCGGCGCTGATCTTCGCGCCGCTGCTGGTGGCCGGCGCCGGCGCGCTGGTCGAGCGCTTCGGGCTGCGCACCGTGCACAAGTACGGGCACGTGGCCGAGCTGCTGTTTACCTTCGGCCTGGCCTACCTGATCGAGGAAGGCGTCAAGCTGGTGTGGGGCCTGGCCGCCGTGCCGTACCGCATCCCGGCCGAGCTGGACGGGCCGCTGTTCACGGTGTTCACCTCGTCCTTCCCCAAGTACCGCGCGTTCATGATGCTGGTGTCGCTGGCCATGCTGGTGGCGATCTACCTGGTGCTCACGCGCACCCGCATCGGGCTGGTGATCCAGGCCGCGCTCACGCACCCCGAGATGGTCGAGGCGCTCGGCCACAACGTGCCGCGCGTGTTCATGATGGTGTTCGGCGGCGGCGCCGCGCTGGCCGGGCTGGCCGGCGTGATCGGCGGCAACGCCTTCGTCACCGAGCCGTCGATGGCCGCGGCGGTCGGGTCGATCGTGTTCGTGGTGGCGGTGGTGGGCGGCATGGGGTCGCTGGTGGGCGCGTTCATCGCCTCGCTGCTGATCGGCGTGCTGCAGACCTTCGCCGTCACGCTCGACGCGTCGCTGGCCGGGCTGCTCGGCATGGTCGGCATGCACGTCACCGACAGCACGCCGCTGTCGTCGCTGTGGAATCTCACGGTGGCCCAGGTCGCGCCTGTGCTGCCGTATCTGTTGCTGGTGGTAATGCTGATCTTCCGCCCGCGTGGTCTGATGGGTACCCGGGAGGGCTGACGGCATGGAGACGACAATGCAACAACGCCGCGAGACGGCCGCGACCGGCCGCACCCTGCGCTACCGCCCGCTCAACCTCGCGCGCTGGCTGATCTGGGGCGGCACCGCGCTGCTGATGCTGGTGCTGCCGCTGGTGTTCTCGGGCGGCTTCGCCATCACGCTGATGTCGCAGATGGGCATCATGATCATTTTCGCGCTGTCCTACAACATGCTGCTCGGCCAGACCGGCATGCTGTCGTTCGGGCACGCGGTCTACGCGGGGCTGGGCGCCTTCATCGCCATCCACGTGCTCAACATGGCGGGCGCGGGCAAGGTGTGGCTGCCGGTGTCGCTGCTGCCCGTGGTGGGCGGGCTGGCCGGCGCCTTCTTCGGCGTGCTGTTCGGCTACGTCACCACCAAGAAGTCCGGCACCACCTTCGCCATGATCACGATGGGCATCGGCGAGATGGTGTTCGCCAGCTCGCTGATGTTCCCCGACTTCTTCGGCGGCGAGGGCGGCATCTCCACCAACCGCGTGGTGGGCGAGCCGGTGCTCGGCATCACCTTCGGCCCGGGCCGGCAGGTGTACTACCTGATCGCCGCCTGGTGCCTGCTGTCGATGGCGGCCATGTACGCGTGGACGCAGACGCCGCTGGGCCGCATCGCCAACGCCGTGCGCGACAACCCCGAGCGCGTGGAATTCATCGGCTACAACACCCAGCGCGTGCGCTACCTGGTGCTGATCCTGTCGGCGTTCTTCGCCGGCATCTCCGGCGCGCTGTCGGCCATCAACTTCGAGATCGTGTCGGCCGAGAACGTCAGCGCGGTGCGCTCCGGCGGCGTGCTGCTGGCGGCCTTCATCGGCGGCGCGGGCGTGTTCTTCGGGCCGGTGATCGGCGCCGTGGTGTTCATCCTGTTCGCGGTGGCGCTGTCGGATCTGACCAAGGCGTGGCTGCTCTACCTGGGCCTGTTCTTCGTGCTGATGGTCATGTTCGTGCCGGGCGGCATCGCCAGCCTGCTGATGATGCAGGTGCCGCTGCTCGCGCGCGGCAAGCTGCGCCGCATGCTGCCCGACTATGGCCGCGCTGCGGCCGCCGGGCTGGTGCTGCTGGCCGCGGTGATCCTCACCGTGGAGCTGGTCTACAAGGTGCAGGTCGACAGCGCCAACGGCACCGCCATGTCGCTGTTCGGCATCGGCTTCGACGCCGCCGCCGTGGCGCCGTGGCTGGTGGCCGCGGCATTGTGGGCGGGCGGGCTGCTGGCCTGCCGCGCCGCGCGTACGCGCGTGCGCGCCACCTGGGACAAGATACAAGCCGAAATGGCCGGAGGTGCGGTATGAGCGCGGCACTGGAACTGAACGACGTGCGCAAGAAATTCGGCCAGACCGAGATCATCCGGGGCGTCAACCTGACCATCCCCAAGGGCGAGCGCCACGCGCTGATCGGTCCCAACGGCGCCGGCAAGTCGACCACCTTCAACCTGATCTCCGGCCGCTTCGCGCCCAGCTCGGGCACGGTCAGGCTCAACGGGCAGGACATCGGCGGGCTGCAGCCGTTCGTCATCAACCGCATGGGGCTGTCGCGCAGCTTCCAGATCACCAACATCTTCCACCGCCTGTCGGTGTTCGAGAACCTGCGCTGCGCCGTGCTCTGGTCGCTCGGCTACAAATACTCGTTCTGGCACCGCCTGTCCGAGCTGCGCGACGCGCGCGAGCGCGCCGAGGAAGTGCTGGAACTGATCGGCCTGCACCACCGCCGCAACAACCAGGCCAGCCTGCTCACCTATGCCGAGCAGCGCGCGCTGGAGATCGGCATCACCATCGCCGGCGGCGCTGAAGTCATCCTGCTCGACGAACCCACCGCCGGCATGAGCCGCTCCGAGTCCGACCATGCCGTCGAACTGATCCGCCGCGTCACCGTGGGCAAGACCCTGGTGATGGTCGAGCACGACATGAGCGTGGTGTTCGGCCTCGCCGACCGCATCTCCGTGCTGGTCTACGGCGAGGTGATCGCCACCGATACGCCCGAAGCCATCCGCGCCAACCGCAAGGTCAAGGAAGCCTACCTCGGCACCACCCTCGACGAACCCGCCACCGAAGGAGCGCACTGATGGGCAAGCGCATGCTGGACGTGCAAGGGCTGCACGCCTACTACGGCAAGAGCCACATCCTCCACGGCGTGGACGCCCACATCGACGAAGGCGAGATCGTCGCGCTGCTCGGCCGTAACGGCGTGGGGCGCTCCACGATGGCCAAGGCCATTCTCGGCATGGTCAGGGCCGAAGGCTCGGTGCGCTTTCGCGACGAGGAGATCCTCGGCCGCCGCACCTTCGAGATCGCCCACCTCGGCGTGGGCTACGTGCCCGAGAACCGCGACATCTTCCCCACGCTCACGGTGCGCCAGAACCTGCTGCTGGGCGAAAAGCGCAACCCGCGCCAGCCCAGGCCGCGCTGGACCGTGCAGGACATGTACGACATGTTCCCCCGCCTCAAGGAACGCGAGCACACCGCCGCCGGCGTGCTCTCCGGCGGCGAACAGCAGATGCTCACGCTGTGCCGCACGCTGATGGGCGACCCCGACCTCGTGCTGATCGACGAGCCCACCGAAGGGCTGGCGCCGATGATCGTCACGCTGGTCGGCGACTACCTGAAGCGGCTCAAGGAGCGCGGCGTGTCGGTGCTGCTGATCGAGCAAAAACTGGCCATCGCGCTGGACATCTCGCAGCGCGTCTACGTGATGGGGCACGGCCACATCGTGTTCGAAGGCACGCCGCAGGACCTGAAGGCGAATGCGACGGTGCGCAAGGAGTGGCTGGAGGTGTAGGGCGGTTGGGGCATCTTGCTTGCGGCCTGTGTGCGTGGCGCGCATGTCATACCGGGATCCCCCCAGCTTGCTGGGGGGATTTGCTTTTTGGGGCGCTTGGGAGATGTCAGGGGCGAAATTGGCCCAGGTCAGCAGCGCCCGGCGGAATATCGTTCTGGAGCGGGAATGTGTTTCGCTTATCTGTGACGCGAAACCGGATAAATACTAATTCGAATGTGAATTTGGCGCGTGATCCAGGAATAATGAGCAGGTAATTGACGCGGGCGAATCAATAAAATAATGTCCGTCATTCCGGAAATAGAAAGGAGTGACGAATGTCCCGGCTATCCATGCCTCTCGTGCAGGACGCCCTCACGCAAATCGACGTCAACGAGAGCGGGGCGAGATACCGTGCCGGCCGCCCGTATTTCCGGGGGCTGCCGTCATGAGAGTGCGGCTTCGCATGGCGCTGCCGATGCTTGCGCTGCTGTCATCCGCATGCCCGGCAAAGGGCGAGCCGCCCGTCTCCCCGCAGGCAGCAACGCGCACGCATGCGCAAAACTACAAGGACATGGTTCTCGCGGCATGCGTGGCGCATGCCTACAAGGACGACAAGGGCGCGCCGGTCGATGCGGGAAGCAGCGCGAGCGCCTTGCGGGACTGGACTGTCTACGATATGGAGCAGAGCCCCGATGCGGTCCGGTCTCTGGTGGATGGCTACCTGTCGCGCGACTACACGAATCCGCTGGCCGAGGCGGAAATCAAGGGCATCCGGTTCGATTTCCTGAAATGCCTGGACATGTATCACGGCCCGGAACTGGATGCCCAGGCCAGGCGACTGGTGATCGATCCCGGGCGCGTCGACAGGCCGGGCAGCACTGCGCCGCCAAGACCGTGACCAGTCGACGATGAATCGGCAAAGACCCTCGGGCGCTTCTCTTCAACACAGAGAAGCGCCTCGTCATTTCCGGCAAGCCCGCCTTATTTCGCCTTCAGGAACTCGCTCACTTCCAGCAGCACCATCTCATTGTCGTCCGCCTTGTTGGGCTCGCGGCTGCTGGAGAACGGCAGGTTGTTGTCGTTGCCGACCACGATGTGGGTGGGGTCCACCACGTCGACGTTCTCGATGGTGAAGAACGGGAACTTGAGCACGCCGTCGTTGAGCGGCTTGCGCGCGAGCTTGTCGGGGTCGGCGATGTTGAGCAGGTCGATGTAGCCGATCTTGCGCAGCGGGCCGCCGGCGTTGGCGTCGGTCAGCTCGACCTTGTAGATGCGCTTGAACCTGGCGATGTCGGAGAAGCAGTCGTCGCGCTTCCGGCCTTCGGGGCAGGCCTTGTCCGCGGTGCCTTCGCCGTTGTCGCGCTCGATGATGAGGCCGGTGGTGGCGTCGATCATGTTGAAGTCGCCGATGGCGTTGCCGTTGGCTTCGAGCGGGTATTTCCACGAGCGGCCGGTCCACTTGCCGGCTTGCGTGTCGAACTCGAGCACGCGCAGCGCTTCCTTGCCGTCGACGCGCTCGTAGTCCTTGGCCTGGGCGTTCCACACCGGGCCTTCGAGCAGGGCGTAGAGCTTGCTGCCGTCCGGCGACGAGGCCATGCCTTCGAAGCCCTTGGAGCGCTTGACCTGGAAGTCGACCGCGCCGCCGGGCACGCCGGGCGTGGTCACGGCGGGGTGGTCGGGCGAGCGCGCCGGCTTGCCGTCGACCAGGGTCTCGAACACGGCGAGCACCTTGCCTTGCAGGTCGGCCTTGATCAGGAAGGGACCGAATTCGTCGCCGATCCACAGCGCGCCGCCGGCGAACTGGAAGCTCTCGGTGTCGAAGTCGGAGCCGGTCAGATAGCGCTGCTTCGTGCCTTCGTGGACGATGCGGAACGGCACTTTCTTGTCCGGGTCGTGCAGGAAGACGGTGCCCAGGCGCTGCAGCCTGCCGCCCTTGAAATCCACCTTGTAGTGGTTCAGGTAGAGCATGAAGTCGGGCGAGTTGGCCTTGCTGCCGGCGCCGTTGTCGGTCAGCACCCAGAAGCTGCCGTCGGCCATGTGCTTGATGCCGGAGTGGCCTTGCAGCGGCTGGCCCCTGAACGGCACGGACACGCCGGTGGGGCGGCCGTTCGACTTGCCTTCCACGCTGCCGAGCTTTTCCACGCGCTCGCCGGTGGTGAACTTGCCGCTGGCCTGCAGGTCCTGCGGCGCGTCCTTGGGCGCGGCGATGTAGCTCTGCGCGGGCAGGATGGCGTGGCCGGCGAGCGTGGCCGGATAGGCGGGCGCCGCGCTGGTCTGCGCTGCCGCGGGCAGCGCCCAGGCGGCGGCAGTGATGGCGATGACTGCGGTGACGTTCGCGGACGGAAGCATGCGCATACGGGCGGCGTGATCTGGTCGAAAGACCGCTACGATGCATGGCTCGCGTGACGGGCGCATGACAGTCACAGTTCTGTCGCCTGGCGCGGCCTTGCGTTTCCTTGGGTCTCCTTGCACCACCGGCGGTCTCTGCGCGCGGGTCTTGCCGGGGCGGCCGGACGGCATGTTCCCGCACCTGCTAAGGGTAAATCCGAGGGGGACAGGCAAACGCGCCCGCCGTGCCCGAAAGGCTTCGTCGGCGCCGCCGGAAAGTGCAGCGCGGAGCATGGCGCATGCCGCGCAACCCCGTCCGCGGGCGGCTTCGCGGGCAGGGCATGCATGGCGGTGAGAGCCGTCATGAAGGCGGCGCATGGCGGCCCGGCGAGGCCGCCAAATTAAAATTGAACGACCGTGCTTTTCTGTGTATGCTTGACCCGCTTGTGCCGGCGGGGGGCGGTTTTCCCGGTAGCCGGGGCCGGCGCCGGGGCGGACAATGGGGCCGCCGCGCGGGTCCGGGCGGTGCGGGCGCGACGCAGAAAAACATAATTCGAGAATTCGAATCCCGAGACAACTTCCAGTACAAAGGAACCAGCATGACAGCGCAGTATCAGGTTCAGGACGGCGTCGCCGTCATCACGCTCGACAATCCCCCCGTGAATGGCCTGGGCTACAGCACCCGGCTCGGCATCGTCGAAGGCTTGACCCGTGCGCTGGACGATGCGGGCGTCAAGGCCGTCGTCATCACCGGCGCCGGCAAGGCTTTCTCGGGCGGCGCCGACATCCGTGAATTCAACACCCCCAAGGCTACCCAGGAACCCACGCTGCACTCGGTGATCCGCGCGATCGAGGCCTCGTCCAAGCCGGTCGTCGCCGCCATCCATTCGGTGGCGATGGGCGGCGGCCTGGAGCTGGCGCTGGGCTGCAACTACCGCGTGGCGGCGAAGGGCGCGCAGATCGCGCTGCCGGAAGTCAAGCTGGGCCTGCTGCCCGGCGCCGGCGGCACGCAGCGCCTGCCGCGCCTGATCGGCCTGGAGGCCGCGCTGAACATGATCGTGTCGGGCAACCCCGTCCCGAGCGAGAAGTTCGCCGGCACCAGGCTGTTCGACGAGATCGTCGACGGCGACGTGCTGCCCGCCGCCGTGGCCTTCGCCCGGAACGTAGCGGCCGCGCCTGGCCCGTACCCCAAGGTGCGCGACCTGAAGGTCAAGCACGAGAACGCCGAGGGCTTCCTCGCCGTCGCCCGCAACACGGTGGCCGCCGTGGCCAAGAACTTCCCGGCGCCGCTCAAGTGCGTGGACGCCGTGGCGGCATCGCTCAAGCCGTTCGAGGCCGGCCTGAAGGCCGAGCGCGAAGGCTTCATGGCGCTGGTGACGACGCCGGAATCGCGCGCGCTGCGCCATGCCTTCTTCGGCGAGCGCGCCGCCAGCAAGATCCCCGACGTGCCCGGCGACACCCCGGTGCGCAAGATCGAGAAGGTCGCCGTGATCGGCGCCGGCACGATGGGCGGCGGCATCACCATGAACTTCCTCAACGCGGGCATTCCGGTCACGATGCTGGAAACCAAGCAGGAAGCGCTGGACCGCGGCGTGGCCACGATCCGCAAGAACTACGAGAACAGCGCCAAGAAGGGCAAGCTCACGCAGGAGAAGGTCGAGCAGCGCATGGGCCTGCTGGCCACCACGCTGTCCTATGACGACATCAAGGACGCGGACCTGGTGATCGAAGCCGTGTTCGAGGAAATGGGCGTCAAGGAAATCGTCTTCAAGAAGCTGGACGAAGTCGTCAGGCCGGGCGCGATCCTGGCGTCCAACACCTCCACGCTCGACGTCAACAAGATCGCCTCGTTCACCAAACGCCCGCAGGACGTGGTCGGCATGCACTTCTTCAGCCCGGCCAACGTGATGAAGCTGCTCGAAGTGGTGCGCGGCGAGAAGACCGGCAAGGACGTGCTGGCCACGGTGATGCAGGTTGCCAAGAAGATCAAGAAGACCGCGGTGGTGTCGGGCGTGTGCGACGGCTTCATCGGCAACCGCATGATCGAGCAGTACAGCCGCCAGGCCGGCTACCTGCTGGACGAAGGCGCGCTGCCCGAGCAGGTCGACAAGGCCATCGAGAAGTTCGGCTTCGCGATGGGCCCGTTCCGCATGGGCGACCTGGCCGGCAACGACATCGGCTGGGCCATCCGCAAGCGCCGCGCGGTGGACAAGCCGGACATCCAGTATTCCAAGACCGCCGACCTGCTGTGCGAGCTGGGCCGCTTCGGCCAGAAGACCGGCGCGGGCTGGTACGACTACAAGGCGGGCGACCGCAAGCCGTATCCGAACCAGCAGGTCAACGAGATGATCGTGCAGCATTCGAAGGACCTCGGCATCGCGCGCCGCAAGATTTCCGACGAGGAGATCGTCGAGCGCCTGGTGTTCGCGCTGGTCAACGAAGGCGCCAAGATCCTGGAAGAGGGCATCGCTTCGAAGGCCTCGGACATCGACATGGTCTACCTGACCGGCTACGGCTTCCCGCTGTTCCGCGGTGGCCCGATGCTGTACGCGGACCAGGTCGGCCTGTACAACGTGGCGCAGGCGATGAAGCGCTACGCCAAGGGCTACCACGGCGAAGCCTGGAAGGCCGCGCCGCTGCTGGAGAAGCTGGCGGCCGAAGGCAAGGGCTTCAACGACTGAGCCGGACGCGAGGGCAAGGGCAATGGCAAGGGCAACGCAGGGGCGGAAGCAACCATGAGCTACGGGGCGCAGGATTGCCTGCTGGTGATCGACGTGCAGAACGATTTCATGCCGGGCGGGGCGCTGGCCGTGCCGCGCGGCGACGAGGTCGTGCCGGTCATCAACCGGCTGGCGCAGGCGTTCGCGCACGTGGTGGTGACGCAGGACTGGCATCCGGCCGGCCATGCGTCGTTCGCCGCCAGCCACGCCGGCACGCAGCCGTTCCAGACCATCGCGCTGCCGTACGGCGAGCAGGTGCTGTGGCCCGTGCACTGCGTGCAGGACACGCCGGGCGCCGCGCTGCATGCGGGCCTGCGCGCGCCGCATGCCCGGCTGGTGATCCGCAAGGGCCACCACCGCGACGTGGACAGCTATTCCGCCTTCGTGGAGGCGGACCGCGCCACGGGCACCGGGCTGGCCGGCTACCTGCGCGAGCACGGCGTGCGCCGCGTGTTCTGCGCGGGCCTGGCGACCGACTACTGCGTGGCCTGGAGCGCGCTCGACGCGCGCGCCGCCGGCTTCGAGGCGGCCGTGATCGAGGACGCCTGCCGCGCCATCGACCTGGACGGCTCGCTGGCCCGCGCGTGGCAGGAGCTTGCCGCCGCCGGCGTGCAGCGCGTGCAGTCGGCCGACGTGCTCGCCGCCGCGCCCGCGCGCTAGACAAACCGGCTGGACAAACCGAACAACGCGCAGGCGCGGCCTGCGCAGATACCAAGAATCCGAGGAGCAACAAATGAACGAGGCAGTCATCGTATCCACCGCACGGACCGGCCTGGCCAAGAGCTGGAAGGGTTCGTTCAACATGACCCACGGCGCCACCCTGGGCGGCCACGCGGTCCAGCACGCCATCGCGCGCGCCCGGATCGACGCCGGCGAGGTGGAAGACGTGCTGATGGGCTGTGCCAACCCGGAAGGCGCCACCGGCGCCAACATCGCGCGCCAGATCGCGCTGCGCGCGGGCTGCCCCGTCACCGTGCCCGGCGCCACCGTCAACCGTTTCTGCTCGTCCGGCCTGCAGACCATCGCGATGGCCGCGCAGCGCGTGATCGCTGACGAAGGCGACATCTTCGTGGCCGGCGGCGTGGAGTCGATCTCCTGCGTGCAGCAGGAAATGAACCGCCACATGATCCAGGAAAGCTGGCTGACCAAGAACAAGCCGGAAATCTACTGGAACATGCTGCAGACCGCCGAGAACGTGGCCAAGCGCTACAACATCTCGAAGGAGCGCCAGGACGAATACGGCGTGCGCAGCCAGCAGCGCGCGTTCGCCGCGCTGGAAGCGGGCAAGTTCAACGACGAGATCGTGCCGATCACGGTGCTCGCGGGCGTGGCCGACAAGGCCACCGGCCAGCTGATGACCAAGGAGGTCACGGTCTCCACCGACGAAGGCATCCGCGGCGACACCACGCTCGAAGGCGTGGCCAAGATCCGCACCGCCGTGCCCGGCGGCGTGATCTCGGCCGGCAACGCCTCGCAGTTCTCCGACGGCGCCTCGGCGGCCGTGGTGATGAACGGCAAGGTGGCGGCGGCCAAGGGCCTGCAGCCGCTGGGCGTGTTCCGCGGCTTTGCCGTGGCCGGCTGCGAGCCCGACGAAATGGGCATCGGCCCGGTGTTCGCGGTGCCCAAGCTGCTCAAGCGCGCGGGCCTGAAGGTCGACGACATCGGCCTGTGGGAACTGAACGAAGCGTTTGCCGTGCAGGTGCTGTACTGCGCCGACAAGCTGGGCATCCCGATGGACCGCCTCAACGTCAACGGCGGCGCCATCGCGGTGGGCCATCCCTACGGCGTGTCGGGCGCGCGCCTGGTCGGCCACGCGCTGATCGAAGGCAAGCGCCGCGGCGTGAAGTACGTGGTGGTGACCATGTGCATCGGCGGCGGCCAGGGCGCGGCGGGGCTGTTCGAGGTCCTGTAAGAAACCGCTTGGCATTGCCGGCGGTTGGCTTCCCTCTCCCATTGCATGGGGGAGGGAAGCCAACACGCGGAGTGCGGTCGTTTTCGCGCGGTCTGACGCGCGTCCTTGGCCGCGCTGCCGCAAGAACAAGAAAAGCGGCGCGCCACGCAGCGCGCCGCCGTGGAGACAGCGACGCCGCGGGCCGGCATGCCCGCGGCGCGCATCATCGATTTTCGCTTCCAGACCAGGAGCCCGTTCCTGCCATGTCGCTGATCCTTTCCCGCCGTGACCTGAACTTCATGCTGTACGAGTGGCTCAAGGTCGAGGAACTGGCGCGCATCCCGCGCTATGCCGATCACTCGCGCGAGACCTTCGACGCCGCGCTCGATACCTGCGAGAAGATCGCCGCCGACCTGTTCGCGCCGCACAACAAGAAGAACGACCAGCACGAACCGCATTTCGACGGCGAGACCGTCACCATCATCCCCGAGGTCAAGGCCGCGCTGAAGGCCTTCTGCGAGGCCGGGCTGATGGCAGCCGGGCAGGACTACGGGATCGGCGGCATGCAGTTGCCGGTGGTGGTCGAGAAGGCCGGCTTCGCCTACTTCAAGGGTGCCAACGTCGGCACCAGCTCCTATCCGTTCCTGACCATCGGCAACGCCAACCTGCTGCTCGCGCACGGCACGCCGGCGCAGGTGGAGACCTTCGTCAAGCCGGAGATGGAAGGGCGCTTCTTCGGCACCATGTGCCTGTCCGAGCCGCAGGCCGGCTCGTCGCTGTCGGACATCACCACGCGCGCCGACCACGAGGGCGAATCGCCGCTGGGCGCGCAGTACCGCCTGCGCGGCAACAAGATGTGGATCTCGGCCGGCGAGCACGAGCTCTCCGACAATATCGTGCACCTCGTGCTGGCCAAGATCCCCGGCCCGGACGGCAAGCTGATTCCCGGCGTGAAGGGCATCTCGCTGTTCATCGTGCCGAAGTACCTGGTCAACGCCGACGGCAGCCTCGGCGAGCACAACGACGTGGTGCTGGCCGGCCTGAACCACAAGATGGGCTATCGCGGCACCACCAACTGCCTGCTGAACTTCGGCGAGGGCATGAAGTACCGGCCCGGCGGCAAGGCCGGCGCGATCGGCTACCTGGTGGGCGAGCCGCACAAGGGCCTGGCCTGCATGTTCCACATGATGAACGAGGCGCGCATCGGCGTGGGCCTGGGCGCGGTGATGCTGGGCTACACCGGCTACCTGCACGCGCTGGACTACGCGCGCAACCGCCCGCAGGGCCGCCCGGTCGGCCCCGGCGGCAAGGACCCGGCCAGCCCGCAGGTGCGGCTGGTCGAGCATGCCGACATCCGCCGCATGCTGCTGGCGCAGAAGAGTTACGTGGAAGGCGGGCTGGCGCTCAACCTGTATTGCGCGCAACTGGTCGACCAGGAGCGCGCCGCCGCGGGCGCCGAGCACGAACGGCTGGCGCTGCTGCTCGACATCCTCACGCCGATCGCCAAGAGCTGGCCGTCGCAATGGTGCCTGGAGGCCAACAGCCTGGCCATCCAGGTGCACGGCGGCTACGGCTACACGCGCGAGTACAACGTCGAGCAGTTCTACCGCGACAACCGCCTCAACCCGATCCACGAAGGCACGCACGGCATCCAGGGCCTGGACCTGCTGGGCCGCAAGGTGGTGATGAAGGACGGCGCGGCGTTCAAGGCGCTGGGCGCGGAAATCCAGGCCACCATCGGCCGCGCGCTGGCCGGCGGCGACGCCGGACTGGCCAGCCATGCGCGCGCGCTGGGCGCCGCCGTCGGGCGCGTGGCCGAGGTCACGCAGGCGCTGTGGGCGGCGGGAGACGCCAGCGTGACGCTGGCCAACGCGTCGGTCTACCTGGAGGCCTTCGGCCACGTGGTGGTGGCGTGGATCTGGCTGGAGCAGGCGCTACTGGCGCAGGCCGCGCTGGCCACCGCCGGCGGCGACGACGTGGCGTTCTACCGCGGCAAGCTGGCCGCGGCGGCGTACTTCTTCCGCTGGGAGCTGCCCAAGGCCGGCCCGCAGCTGGACCTGCTGGCGTCGCTGGACCGCACCACGCTGGACATGCAGGACGCCTGGTTCTGACGCTCCGGCGCCATACCGGGCAGGCAAGACGGACAAGACCCGCGCGCGCCGGCTGCGGCGCGCGCCACGACAGATCGGGAGACAACATGCACACCATCCAGCAACTGTTCGACCTCACGGGCAAGACCGCGCTGATCACCGGCGGCTCGCGCGGGCTCGGCCTGCAGATCGCCGAGGCGCTCGGCGAGCAGGGCGCGCGCCTGGTGCTGTCGGCGCGCAAGGCCGACGAGCTGCAGTCGGCCCAGGCGCATCTCAAGGCGCGCGGCATCGACGCCGAATGGATCGCCGCCGACGGCGCGCGCGACACGGACATTGCGCGCCTGGCCGACGAGGCGCTGGCGAGACTCGGCCACGTCGACATCCTCGTCAACAACGCCGGCGCCACCTGGGGCGCGCCCGCCGAGGACCATCCGGTGGAGGCCTGGGACAAGGTCATGAACCTCAACGTGCGCGGCCTGTTCCTGCTGTCGCAGCGCATCGGCAAGCTGTCGATGATCCCGCGCCGCTACGGCCGCATCATCAACGTGGCTTCCATCGCCGGGCTGGCGGGCAACCCGCCGGGGACGATGGAGACCATCGCCTACAACACCTCCAAGGGCGCGGTGGTCAATTTCACGCGCACGCTGGCGGCCGAGTGGGGCGAGCACAACATCACCGTCAATGCGCTGGCGCCGGGCTTTTTCCCCTCGAAGATGACGCAGGGCTCGCTCGACCGCCTGGGCGTGGACGCCATGTGCGCCGGCGTGCCGCTGCACCGCCTCGGCGACGACGAAGACCTGAAGGGCGCCGCGCTGTTGTTCGCCAGCGCGGCCGGCAAGCACATCACGGGCCAGGTGCTGGCGGTGGACGGGGGCGTCAGCGCGGTCTGAGCCATGCTTTAATGCA
The DNA here is from genome assembly GCF_058789195.1 of Cupriavidus sp. FW216-B1. Taxonomy (NCBI): domain Bacteria; kingdom Pseudomonadati; phylum Pseudomonadota; class Betaproteobacteria; order Burkholderiales; family Burkholderiaceae; genus Cupriavidus; species Cupriavidus sp. FW216-B1. Next base: position 158,020 of record NZ_JBYTEL010000008.1, read on the forward strand.
ACCGGTGCGCGGCGGGCATGCCGCTTGCAGGTTTCCGCCGGCGCGCCGACCCCGTTTTCAGCCCTATTCACCATCCATGAACCAGACCAACGGCTTTCCCCTCAGGATTCCCTTCCTCGCCGCGCTCGGCGTGCAATGCAACCGCATGGACCGCGAAGGCAGCGAGATCGAACTGGCGCTCGAGGAGCGCCACCAGAACAGTTGGGACATGGCCCACGGCGGCGTGCTGATGACGCTGCTCGACGTGGCGATGGCGATTGCCGGGCGCGCGGCCGACGGCGACGGCCGCGGCGTGGTGACGATCGAGATGAAGACCACCTTCATGGCGCCGGGCCGCGGCAGGCTGATCGCGCGCGGCCAGTGCGTGCACCGCACCAGCACGATGGCGTTCTGCGAGGCGGAGATCGTCGACGGCGACGGCAAGACCGTGTCGCGCGGCTCGGGCACGTTCAAGTACGTCAGGCGCGTGCCGCCGCAGCGCGCCAGCAGCGCCGCCGCCGACACCGGCGCCGACGGCTGAGGCCGGCGCGCCAGGAGGGGGAGCAGGCAAACGATACCCAGACCGGCGGCAAACGCCGGCACGCAGCACCGATAAAGACAACAGAGAACGGAGACAAGATGCAGCCTGCACGGACCGCCGCCGCCGCGCGGCGCCTGAGACCGACCGCGCCTGCTGCGCTCGCCGCGCGCGCCGGCCGCACCGCGCGCCCGCCCTGTTGAAACAAGCCGCGCCGCCGGCGCGTTCCACCGACAACGAAGGGCGGCGCGCATCCGCCATCGCCCGTTTCACTGCAAGGAAACCATCATGTCGAATACCTTCAAGCGCATCGTGCTGGCCTCGCGTCCCGCCGGCGCGGTCACGCCCGGCAATTTCCGCCTCGAGGAAGTGCCGGTGCCGGAACTGGCGGACGGCCAGGTGCTGGTCCGCAACCACTACCTGTCGCTCGACCCGTACATGCGCGGGCGCATGAACGACAGCAAGTCCTACGCCGCGCCGCAGCCGCTGGACCAGGTGATGATCGGCGGCACGGTGGGCGAGGTGATCGCCTCGAAGAACGCGAAATACGCCGTGGGCGACAAGGTGGTGGGCATGTTCGGCTGGCAGGAGCTCGGCGTGAGCGACGGCGCCGGCATCCAGAAGGTCGACACCACGCGCATCCCGCTGTCGGCCTATCTCGGCTCGGTCGGCATGCCGGGCGTGACGGCCTGGTACGGCCTGAACAAGATCATCGCGCCCAAGGCCGGCCAGACCGTGGCGGTCAGCGCGGCGTCGGGCGCGGTCGGCAGCGTGGTGGGCCAGCTCGCCAAGCTCAAGGGCTGCCGCGTGGTGGGCTTTGCCGGCGGCAAGGACAAGTGCGACTACGTGACCGGCGAGCTGGGCTTCGACGCCTGCATCGACTACAAGGCCGCGCGCGACGGCAAGGAACTCTACGCCATGCTCAAGGAAGCCACGCCCGACGGCGTGGACGGCTATTTCGAGAACGTCGGCGGCGAGATCCTCGACACCGTGCTGGCGCGCATGAACGCCTTCGGCCGCATCGCCGTGTGCGGCATGATCGCCGGCTACGACGGCCAGCCGATGCCGCTGAAGAACCCGCAACTGATCCTGGTGTCGCGCCTGACCGTGGAAGGCTTCATCGTGTCCGAGCACATGGAACTGTGGCCGCAGGCGCTGCAGGAACTGGGCGCGGCGGTGGCGCAGGGCAAGCTCAAGTTCCGCGAGAGCATCGCGCAGGGCCTGGCCAGCGCGCCGGAAGCCTTCATGGGCCTGCTCAAGGGCAGGAATTTCGGCAAGCAGCTCGTCAAGCTGGTGTAGGCGCGCCAGGGCGCGGCCAGCCAACCACATAAGAAAGGAGACTCCCCATGAACGCACCGGCAGACCACACCAAGCCGCAGGACAACCCCGACGACATCGCCGCCGGCCTCTCCGAGGAGGTCAAGGCGCGGTACCGCATGTTGCCGCGCCCGCCGCAGTTCGACACGCCGGCCGCGGAGCGCCTGCACCGCAAGCAGCGCCTCGCGGCGGCGTTTCGCCTGTTCTCGAAGTTCGGCTTCGACGAGGGCGTGGCGGGCCACATCACCGCGCGCGATCCCGAGTTTCCCGATACGTTCTGGGTCAATCCGTTCGGCGTGCATTTCAGCCAGGTCAAGGTCTCCAACCTGATCCGCTGCGACCACCACGGCGACGTGGTGGAGGGCGCCCACCCGGTCAACGCCGCGGCCTTCGCCATCCACTCGCGCGTGCACCAGACCCGCACGGACGCCGTGGCCGCCGCGCACTCGCACAGCACGCACGGGCGCGCGTGGTCCACGCTGGGCCGCCCGCTCGACCCGCTCACGCAGGACGTGTGCGCGTTCTACAACGACCACGCGGTCTACGACGACTTCGGTGGCGTGGTGGTGGAGCTCGACGAAGGCCAGCGCATCGCCAACGCGCTCGGCGGCAACAAGGCGGCCATTCTGCAGAACCACGGCCTGCTGACCGTGGGCAAGACGGTGGACGAGGCCGCGTGGTGGTTCATCACGATGGAGCGCTCGTGCCAGGTGCAGCTGCTGGCCGAGGCCGCCGCCGCGCGCACCAACGCGCCGCTGAAGATGATCTCGGATGCCGCGGCGCGCCAGGCGTACTCGATCGTCGGCACCGCGCAGGCGGGCTGGTTCCAGTTCCAGCCGCTGTACGCGCGCATCGTCAAGGAACAGCCCGACCTGCTGGACTGACGGCAGCCGGCCACGGCAGGGCCGCCGGAACGACATGGCTACGACATAACGACGACATAACGACGACATCGCGGCGACATCGCGACGACACAGGACGAGAGGCGGACGACATGAAGCAATTCCAGGGCAAGGTGGCGGTGATCACGGGCGGCGCGTCCGGCTTCGGCAAGGAGTTCGCCAGGATCGGCGCCGGCCTCGGCATGAAGCTGGTGCTGGCCGACGTGCAGGAAGACGCGCTGGACGCCACCGTGGCCGAGTTCAAGGCGCAGGGCGTGCCGGCGATCGGCGTGCGCGTGGACGTGTCCCGGGCCGAGCAGGTGCAGGCGCTGGCCGATGCCGCCATCGCCACCTTCGGCCAGGTCAACCTGCTGTTCAACAACGCCGGCGTGGGCGCCGGCGGCCTGCTGTGGGAGAACACCGAGCGCGACTGGGACTGGGTGCTCGGCGTCAATCTCCACGGCGTCATCCACGGCGTGCGCATCTTCACGCCGCTGATGCTGGCCGCGGCGCGGAAGGACCCGTCGTTCGAAGGCCATATCGTCAACACGGCTTCGATGGCCGGCCTGCTGAGCCCGCCGGCGATGGGCGTGTACAACGTGTCCAAGCACGCGGTGGTGGCGCTGTCCGAGTCGCTGTACCAGGACCTGAGCCTGGTCAGCGAGCAGGTGCGCTGCTCGGTGCTGTGCCCGTATTTCGTGCCGACCGGCATCACCAGGTCGGGCCGCAACCGGCCCGCGGAGCTCGCCAACGAGGGGCCGCTCACGCGTTCGCAACTGGTGTCGCAGGCGATGTCGGACAAGGCGGTCAGCTCGGGCAAGGTCACGGCCGCCGAGGTCGCGCAGATCACCTTCGACGCGATCCGCGACAACGGCTTCTACATCTACTCGCATCCGCAGCAGCTCGATCCGGTGCGGCAGCGCTTCGGGGACATCATCGGCCAGCGCAACCCCGGCGACCCGTTCGCGGACAAGCCCGAGGTGCGCGCCGGGCTGGTGGCGGCGCTGCGCGGATAGGCGGCGCGCGGGCACGGTTCGTGCGTTACCCCACGCTGCCGCGTGCCCGACGCAGACAAACTCATCGCGGCAAGGGAGGAGAAACCATGTCCAAGGCTGCAGTCATCCGTCACCTGCAGTACGCCACCTTGCCCAACGGCACGCGCCTGCACTACGCCAGCGCGGGCGAGCGGGGCAGGCCGCTGGTGCTGTTCGTGCACGGCTTTCCGGAGTTCTGGTACGAGTGGGAAGCGCAGCTCGCCGAATTCGGCAAGACGCACTTCGCGGTGGCGCCGGACCTGCGCGGCTTCAACCTGTCGAGCAAGCCGGCCGAAGTCGAGGCCTACCGGCCGCGCCATATCGTCGAGGACCTGGTGCAACTGGTCAACGCGCTCGGGTATTCGCGCTGCGTGGTGGTGGCGCACGACTGGGGCGGGGCGATCTGCTGGAACCTCGCGATTCAGTTCCCGCAACTGGTCGAGCGCCTGGTCATCATCAATTCGCCGCATCCCTATGTGTTCGCCAAGGCGCTGCTCGGCAGCCCCGAGCAGCAGAAGGCCTCGGCCTACATGAACTGGCTGCGCCAGCCCGGCGCCGAGGAGGCGCTGGCGGCGGACGGCTTCGCCAGGCTGGAGCGCTTCCTCCACGGGCCGGACGGGCAGCCGGCGCCGTGGTTCGGCGGGGAGACGCGCGAGAAATACCACGCGGCGTGGTCGCAGCCCGGCGCCCGCGGCTCGCATCCGCTGACCGGCGGCGTGAACTACTACCGCGCCTCGCCCATGCACCCGCCCGGCCCCGGCGAGACGCCGCCCGACATCTCCAGGCTGGACCCGGCCGCCTTCACGGTGCGCGTGCCCACGCTGGTGATCTGGGGCGAGCGCGACACCGCGCTGCCCAGGAGCCTGCTGGACGGGCTCGGCCGGTTCGTGCCCGAGATGCGCCTCGAGCGCATTCCCGACGGCACGCACTGGGTGGTGCACGAGCAGCCCGAGCGCATCAACCTGCTGATCCGCAGCGCCTTGCCCTGACCGTCGCGGCGGCGCGCACCGGCTGCATGCCGGCCGGCGCGGCGGCGCTGGCCCGGTCGGCGCGCGCGCGACTGTGCATGGGCCGCGGCGGCGGCGCCTGCTACAGTGGCGCCGGTTCGCACAGCGCCGGCGCGCGCGGGGAAGGCACGGAATGAAGACCATCGGACTGATCGGCGGCATGAGCTGGGAATCCTCGGCCGAGTACTACCGGCTCATCAACCAGGACATGAAGCGGCGGCTCGGCGGCCACCACAACGCGCGCAGCGTGATGGTCACGGTCAGCTTCGAGCAGGTCAAGGCGCTCCAGCATGCCGGGCGCTGGGACGAGCTTGCCGAAAGCATGCGCGAGGCGGCGCTGCAGGTGCAGGCCGCCGGTGCGGATTTCGTCGTGCTGTGCACCAACACCATGCACCGCGTGGCGCCCGCCATCGAGGCGGCGCTCGACATCCCGTTCCTCCACATCGTCGATCCCACCGCGCAGGCGCTGCGCGCGGCCGGCATCGCGCGCGTGGGCCTGCTCGGCACCGCCTTCACGATGGAGCAGGATTTCTACCGCGGCCGCATGCTGGACCGGCACGGCATCGAAGCGCTGGTGCCCGGGCCCGAGGCGCGCGCGCTGGTGCATCGCGTGATCTACGACGAGCTGTGCCACGGCATCGTGCGCGACGACTCGCGCGACGCATACCGGCGCGTGGTCGACGACCTGCGGGCACAAGGCGCGGGCGGCGTGATCCTCGGCTGCACCGAAATCGCGCTGCTGATCGGGCAGGACGACGTGCCGCTGCCGGTCTTCGACACCACCGCGCTGCACGCGCAGGCCGCGGTAAGCCGGGCACTGGAAGGGGCGCTCGCGGCGAGTGCCGCGGCCGCCACGCCATAGCGCGGATCCCCCGGCGCGCGGCGCCACCCGTGGTTCATTCCTCTGGCCGATGCCATCTCCTCCGGACGGCTTATAGCCGCCGTCGGCCTTCGCGGCGAATCCGGCTTGGCATGGCGCCGGCCTCGCGCCATGCTGAACGGCACGGAAAGCACACAGGCCGGGGGAAGGTATGCATACCATCATCAGTCCCGTCGGGACGGAGATCACGATTCCAGAAAGTGCCGAAGAGGGCGCCAGCTATTTCACGCTGGACCAGCTGGCCCAGGCCCGGCGCTACTACGACGAGAACGGCTACACGGTGATCCGCGGCGTGGTCGAGCCGGCCACCTGCGACGCCATACGCAATGCGTTCGCCCGGACCGTGAAGCCGTATCCGGGCTACATCTACCGGCAGGCCACGGCCAATCCCGAGAAGAACCGGATCAACGAGTTCGGCTTCGTGATGAACCCGATCCTCAACCTCCAGTCGCTCGGCCAGCTCGATTTCGCGCCGCTGAAGTCGCTGGCGGTCAGGGTCTTCGCCAGCGACCCGATCCGCAAGATCGGGCGGGCGCTGCTCGACGAGGAGGTCAAGCTGGTGCAGAGCATGTACTTCGAGGGCAACTCGGAGACCTGGCCGCACCAGGACAGCTACTACCTCGACAGCGAGCGCATCGGCAGCATGGCCGGCAGCTGGTACGCGCTGGAGGACATCGACGCGGGCGCCGGGCGCTTCTTCGTGGTGCCGGGCAGCCACCGGCTCGACATGGTGCGCAACGGCAAGGACTTCGACGTGGCCTTCAACCACGACAAGTACAAGGGGCTGATCCGCAAGGTGATCGCCGAGAACGGGCTGCGCTTCGAGGCGCCCGCGCTGCGCAAGGGCGACGTGCTGTTCTGGCACTCGATGACCATCCACGGCAGCCTGCGCACCACGCGCCCGCAGTTCTCGCGCAACTCGCTGACCGCGCACTACATCCCGCAGTCGCACCGCTTCCTGCAGTTCCAGTCGCGCATCAAGCCGCTGAACCTCAAGCAGTTCGACGGCATGCAGTTCCATTGCCCCAAGGACATGGACAGCCTCGGCAGCCGCGTCGTGCTGGGCGTGGAGACGCGCTTCCCGGTCATGTTCCAGATGACCAAGAAGCTGGCGATCAAGGCGCTGGTGAGATAGCGCAGGCGCGGGGCTGTCGCGGCCGGCTGCCGCGAAGGCGCCGTGGCCGCCCGCGTTCAGCTCAGGCGCTGCCGGTACAGCTGGTAGTTCTCCTCGTCGAAGCAGACGAAGCTGACCTGCTCGATGCTGGGCGCCGCGGCCAGGGCCTGGCGCACCGCGTCGATGGCGATGTCGACGGCGCGCTCGCGCGGAAAGCCGTAGATGCCGGTGCTGATGTTGGGAAAGGCGATGGTGCGCAGCTTGTGCTGCGCGGCCAGCGCCACGCTGGCCTGGTAGGCGCTGGCGAGCAGCGCGTCTTCGTTGTGGCTGCCGCCTTCCCAGACCGGGCCGACCGCGTGGATCACGTAGGGCGCGGGCAGCAGGCCGCCGGTGGTGATGACCGCCTGTCCGGTCGGGCAGCCGCCGCGGGTCTCGCGGATGCCGCGGCAGGCGGCCATGATGGCGGGCCCGCCGGCGCCGTGGATGGCGCCGTCGACGCCGCCGCCGCCGAGCAGGCCGCTGTTGGCCGCGTTGACGATGGCGTCAACTTCCATGCGGGTGATATCTCCGTGCAAGACCTGCAGGTGTTCCCCTGTCATGACGTCTCTCCGTGCTGGTGGGATGAAGCTGGATGAGCCTGGATGAAACCGGATCTTCTCGGCGGTCCCGCGCCACGCATTGCCTTGCTCTCGCCGGCCCGCCGCCGTACTTACATGGATTGCTCCAGCATGCGCCGGTAGTCCGCCGCGCTGGCCTCCTTCGGGTTGGTCTTGTGGCAGTGGTCCACCAGCGCGCCGGCGATCACCTTGTCGAACATGTCCTCGGTCACGCCCATCTGCCGCAGGCCGGTGGGCAGGCCCAGGCGCGCGGTCATGTCGTGCACCGCCTGCGCCACGTCGGCGCCTTCGGGCAGGCCCATCGCGCGGCGCAGGCGCGCGTAGCGGTCCTCGCGCACCACGCTCGGCGCGTCGGCGTTGAAGCGCAGCACCGCCGGCATCACCACCGCGTTGAGCGTGCCGTGGTGCAGGCCGGTCTTGCCGTCGATCTTGAGGCCGCCGAGCGGATGCGACAGCGAATGCACGCAGCCCAGGCCCTTCTGGAACGCCATCGCGCCCTGCATGGAGGCGCTCATCATGTTCAGGCGCGCGTCGCGGTCCTGGCCGTCGCGGGTGGCGCGCTCGATATGCTTCCAGCCGCGCTCCAGGCCGTCCAGCGCGATGCCGTCGGCGGGCGGGTTGAAGGCCGGCGCCAGGAACGTCTCCACGCAATGCGCGATGGCGTCCATGCCGGTGGCGGCGGTCAGCCCCGCGGGCAGGCCGAGCGTGAGGCCGGGGTCGCAGATGGCGGAGCGGGGCAGCAGGTGCCACGAATGGAAGCCGAGCTTGCGGCCGTCCTCGAGGATGATGATGGCGCCGCGCGCCACTTCGCTGCCGGTGCCGGCGGTGGTGGGCACGGCGATCAGCGGCGCGGCGCGCTCGGTGATCTTCGCGCTGCCGCCTTCGATGGTGGCGTAGGTGGTCAGCTCGCCCGGGTGCGTGGCGAGGATGGCGATGCCCTTGGCGAGGTCGATGGAGGAGCCGCCGCCGACCGCCACCAGCCCGTCGCAGCCGCTCTCTCGGTACAGCGCGGCGGCCTTCTTGACCATCGCCTCGGTGGGGTTGGACGGGGTCTCGTCGAAGACCGCGTGCGGCAGGCCGGCGAGCGCGTCGATGGCCTGCCGCGCCACGCCGGCGGCGACCACGCCCTTGTCGGTCACCAGCAGCGGGCGGCGGATGCCGATGCGCGCGCACTCCGCCGGCAGCTGGCCGACGGCGCCGAAGTCGAGATGGATATGCGTCAGGTAGTAGATGAAGGCCATCTGGGTTGTCTCCGTCCGTGCGGTGTTGTATTTATCCGGCGATGACCGATGATCGCGCAAAAGCGGCCACCCTGGCCAGTCCCGCGGTAAATTTCCATTGTGTTGCTGCCGAAACATCCGGAATCATACTAAAATCGAACGACCGTTCACAATTTGAATTCCGGCTGCGCGCCGCTTCCGCGCCACCGTTTCCGTGCCGCCGGAAATCCGGCCCCGCCGGAGATTCACCCAGCCCGCATCGACCGCCCATGACCGCCGTTCCCGCCTCGCCCCAGGGGTTCGCCCAGTCCGCTCCCGCCGCGTCCGGCATCCCCCACACGCGCGGCACGCCCGGCATGCCCGCGGCCGCGCTCGATCCGCAGGTGGCGGCGCTGCTGGACCTGATCCGGCGCGTCAAGCGGCCCGGCATCCACGAGCTCGACCCGATCGACGCCAAGACCGCCTACGAGAAGAGCGCGCCCATCATGGACATCGCGCCGACGCCGGTGCACAGCGTGGAAAACCTGACGGTGGCGGCGCGCGACGGCTACGAGATCCCGCTGCGCCTGTACGCGCCGCGCGCGGCAAGCTGGGTCGAGCCGCTGCCGCTGCTGCTGTACTTCCACGGCGGCGGCTTCACCGTGGGCAGCGTCAATTCGCACGACCCGCTGTGCCGCCTGCTGTGCGCGCGGGGCGACTGCATGGTGCTGTCGGTGGACTACCGGCTCGGGCCGGTATGGCAGTTTCCCTACGCCGCCAACGATGCGTTCGACGTCATGCAGTGGATCTTCCACGAGGCCGCCCACCTCGGCGCGGACCCGGCCCGCATCGCGCTCGGCGGCGACAGCGCGGGCGGCACGCTCGCCGCCGCCTGCGCCGTGCACGCGCGCGACGCGGGGCTGGCGCCGGTGCTGCAGATGCTGATCTACCCCGGCACCTGCGCGCGCCAGGACACGCCTTCGCACCGCGCGCTGGCCGAGGGCTACCTGCTGACCGCGCCGATGATCCAGTGGTTTTTCTCGCAGTACCTCGACAGCGAGGCCAGCCGCGACGACTGGCGCTTCGCCCCGCTCGACGGCGGCGGCCACGGCGCCGACGTGCGCGGCTGCTGCCCGGCCTGGATCGCCGTGGCCGGCTACGACCCGCTGCACGACGAGGGCGTGGCCTACGCGGCCAAGCTGCGCGCCGCCGGCGTGCCCGCCGCGCTGGCCGACTACCCGGGCATGATCCACGATTTCTTCAAGCTGGGACGTTTCGTCCCGGCCGTGGCGGACGCCCACGCGGACGCCGTCGCCGCCTTGCGCGCCGCCTTCGGCAGCGGTTGAGCGCGGCCGCCGGCCGACACCGGCAGCCGGATCGAAGCGGTCGCAGAACCACCGATTCATGGCTTTATCCCAATGCGCCGCGGGCGTTCCGCCCGCGGCGGTAGTCGTAGCAACAGTAGAAACAGGAGACACAGACTCATGCAACGCCGCCAATTCCTCGCCCAAGCGGGCGTGTTCGCCGCTACCGTGGCAACCCTCGGCCTGGCCAGCGCGCCGGTCCAGGCGCAGGCGGACAATTTCCCGCAGCGGCCGGTGCGCCTCATCATCGGCTATACCGCGGGCGGCTCGACCGACCTGCCGTTCCGCGTGCTCGCGGAAAACGCCTCCAAGATCCTCGGCCAGCCCGTCATCATCGAGAACAAGCCCGGCGCGGGCGGCGTGCTGCCGGCCCAGTTGATGCAGTCGACCCAGCCCGACGGCTACACGCTGGCGCAGGTGGCCATGCCGGTCTACCGCTTGCCGTACACCACCAAGATCAACTGGGACCCGGTCAAGGACCTGAGCTACGTGATCAACCTGGCCGGCTATTCGTTCGGCCTGGTGGTGCCGGTGGATTCGCCGATCAAGACCATGCAGGACTACATGGCCTACGCGCGCGCCAACCCGGGTAAGCTGACCTACGGCTCGCCGGGTTCGATGACCACGCTGCACCTGACGATGGAAGAGCTGGCCATGAAGCAGAACGTGCAGTTCTCGCATATCCCGTACAAGGGCAACTCGGAATCGATGCAGGCGCTGCTGGGCGGCCACGTGATGTCGGTGGCCGACACGCCGGCGTGGGCGCCCTACGTGGAGTCCGGCAAGCTGCGCCTGCTGTCGACCTGGGGCGAGAAGCGCTCGGCGCGCTTCCCCAACGTGCCCACGCTCAAGGAACTCGGCTACGGCATCGTGCAGACTTCGCCGTTCGGCATCGTGGCGCCCAAGGGCACCGACCCGAAGATCGTCAGGAAGCTGCATGACGCTTTCAAGAAAGCGATGGAAATGCCGAACTACCGCGAGTCGCTCGCCAAGTTCGACATGGAGCCGTACTACATGAGCAGCGAGCAATACGCCCACTTCGCCGCCGACACGGTGAAGAAGGAAAAGGCCATCATCGACAAGCTGGGCCTGAACAAGCCGCAGTGAGGCGCGGGCGGGCTTCGGCCCGCCGCATCCGCCGCACTCGCCGCGGACATGCGCGCGGCGCCGGTCCCGCCAGGGCCGGCGCCGTTTTTCCATTCAGCAGGAGCTTTTTTTCATGGCCAAGGAACAATTCCGCCACAGCATGCCGCTGCGCGTGCGCTGGGCCGAGGTCGATCCGCAGTCGATCGTCTTCAACGCGCACTACCTGACCTATTGCGACATCTGCGTGACCGAATACTGGCGCGCGGTGGGCATCCGCTATCCCGAGGACGTGCTGCACGCGCATGGCGTGGACATCTTCGTGGTCAAGTCCACGCTGGAGTACCACGCCTCGGCGCGCTTCGACGACGTGCTGGACATCCGCGGCCGGATCGCCCGCATGGGGCGCTCCAGCATGCTGTTCCGCGTGGAGATGTACCGCGGCGACGAGCACCTGATCACCGGCGAGATCGTCTACGTGTGCGCCGGTCCCGAGAGCCGCAAGTCGACGCCCGTGCCGGGCGCGGTGCGCGAGAAGATCCTGGCCTACGAGGTGGTGACGCCGGAGGGCTGATCCGGCGTGCCACGCCTTGTCTACGGCGCGATCCCGGCGTCCTCGATATAGCCGCGGATCACGGCCTCGAAGCCGTCGTCGCCGGCGAAGCCCAGCGCCAGCGCGCGCTGCGTGTTCCACGCCGCCGGCCACGTGCCGACGATGTTCTCGATGCGCGCGTCGCGCTCCCAGGTCACGCGGTCGGCGACGAAATCGCCGGCCACCTCGCGCAGCGCCGCCACCATCTGCCGCGGCGTGACCGACAGCCCCGGCAGGTTGACCGCGCGGCGCTCGCCGAAGGCCTCGCCGTCGAGTTCCATGCCGCGCACCAGCGCCGCGATGGCGCCGCGCGGCGACAGCAGCCACAGCGGCGTGTCCGGCGCCACCGGGCAGTTGGCCGCCTCGCCGGCGAGCGGCTCGCGGATGATGCCGCTGGCGAACGACGAGGCCGCCGCGTTGGGCTTGCCCGGGCGCACGCTGATGGTGGGCAGGCGCAGCACGCGCCCGTCGACGAAGCCGCGCCGGCTGTAGTCGGACAGCAGCAGCTCGCCGATGGCCTTCTGCGCGCCGTAGGACGACTGCGGGTTGAGCGCGGTGTCGTCCTGCACCAGCGCGGGCAGGGTGCCGCCGTACACCGCCACCGAACTGGTGAACACCACGCGCGGCCGGTGGCCGAGCGCGCGGCAGGTTTCCAGCAGCGCGCGCGCCGCGTCGAGGTTGACGCGCATGCCGAGCGCGAAGTCCGCCTCGGCCTGGCCGCTCACCACGGCCGCGAGATGGAACACGGCGCCGGTGCGCGCGTCGATGGCCCGCGCCAGCACGGCGGGATCGGACAGGTCGCCGGTGACCACGCGCACGCGCGCGTCGCCGAGCGGCGGCGGGGCCGCCACGTCGAGCAGCGTCAGGCCTTCGATGGCGACCGGCCGGCCGCCGATGTCGAGGGTGCCGCGCGCGAGCAGCAGGCGGGCGAGCCGCAGGCCGAGAAAGCCGGCGCCGCCGGTAATCAGTACGTGCATCGTTGTCCTCCGTCAGCGCCGCCCGGCGGCGGCATGCGTTGTGCCGGGAATCAGCCCTCGAGATACGGCCTGACCCAGCCCAGCCCGGCCGTGGTGCCGGCGCGCGGGCGGTATTCGCAGCCGATCCAGCCGTCGTAGCCGAGGCCGTCGATCACGTCGAACAGGTAGGGATAGTTGAGTTCGCCCAGGTCAGGCTCGTGCCGCTCGGGCACGCCGGCGATCTGGATGTGGCCGATGCCGGCCATGTCGCGCTTGAGCTTGACGGCGAGGTCGCCCTCCACGATCTGGCAGTGGTAGCAGTCGAACTGCACCTTGAGGTTGGCCGCGCCGACCTCCTTGCAGATGGCCTGGCCGTCGTCCTGGCGGTTGAGGAAATAGCCCGGCATGTCGCGGCCGTTGATCGGCTCGATCAGCACGGTCACGCCCTGCGCGGCGGCCGCGCGCGCGGCATGGGCCAGGTTTTCCAGGTAGCAGGCGCGGTGGCGCGCGCGGTCGGCGCCGGCCGGCACCATGCCGGCCATCACGTGGATGCGGTCGTTGCCGATCACCGCGGCGTATTCCAGCGCGCGCGCGATCGTGTCGCGGAACTCGGCCTCGCGCCCGGGCAGCGCGGCCATGCCGCGCTCGCCGGCGCGCCAGTCGCCGGGCGGCGCGTTGAACAGCGCCTGCGCGAGGCTGCTGGCGTCGAGGCGCGCGCGGATCTCGGCGGCGGGATGCTCGTAGGGGAACAGAAATTCCACCGCCTTGAAGCCGTCGGCCGCGGCGGCGGCGAAGCGGTCCAGGAAGGCGTGCTCGGTGTACATCATCGAGAGATTGGCGGCAAAGCGCGGCATGCGGTGCTCCAGGAAAGATGCGGTTGTGGCCGGGCCGCCGTGCCCGGCCGCGCGCGCGGGGGGGCGCCGGGCGGCGCAGCGCATACGGTGCCACAAAGCGCGCCGGCTTGCCCGCCGGAACGCGAGGCGGCCGGCGCGGGCTACCAGCGCGCCTTGAAGGTGTCGCGCAGTTCCGCCAGCGCGTGTTCGTCGAGCGGCTCGGGCTTGTCCCCGGGCATCAGCCAGAGCCGGGCGGTCTCTTCCAGTTCCTCCAGCGCGAACGCGGCGCGCGAGACGGTGGACTCCCACACCACCGGCCCCAGGCGCGCCAGCAGCACGCCGCGCACCTCGGCGGCCAGCCCGGCCACGCGCGCGGCCACGGCGGGATCGCCGGGGCGGTGGTAGGGAATCAGCGGGATATGCCCGACCTTCATCACGTAGTAGGGCGTGATCGGCGGCAGCACGTCGTCGGGGCGCCACGCGCCCGCCAGGCTCAGCGCCACCAGGTGGGTGGAATGCGTGTGGACCACGCCGTGCGCCTGCGGGTTGTTGTCGTAGATGGCGCGGTGCAGGGTCAGCGTCTTGGACGGCTTGTCGCCCGCCACCCACGCGCCGGCGCCGTCCACCTTGGCGATGGCAGCCGGGTCCAGCATGCCGAGGCAGGCGTCGGTCGGCGTGATCAGCCAGCCGTCGTCGAGCCGCGCGCTGATGTTGCCGGCGCTGCCCACGGTATAGCCGCGCTGGTAGAGGCTGGCGCCGATGCGGCAGATCTCCTCGCGCAGGGTCGCTTCGCGGCTCATGCCTCGCCTCCCAGGCGGCGCAGCGCCTCGTCGAAGAAATCCGGGCCGCCGAAGTTGCCGGACTTGAGTGCCAGCGCCAGCGGCTGCGCCTCCAGCGTGACGGTGGCCGGCACGCCCGGCGCGATCTGCGCGCCGATGCGCAGCGCCTGCACGCCGAGCGCCTGCACCACCGCGCCGGAGGTCTCGCCGCCGGCCACCACGAAGCGGCGCGTGCCGCGCGCCTTCGCCGCCGCGGCGATGTCGGCCAGCGCCTGCTCGACCAGATGGCCGGCCCGCTCCACGCCCAGCGCCGCCTGCGCGGCCTTGACCTGCTCGGGAGAGGTGGTGGCGTAGACCAGCACCGGCTCGGCATGCGCGGCGATCAGCGCCAGCGCCTGCTCGACCAGCGGCGCGCCTTCGGCCAGCGCCAGCGGATCGAGGCGCAGGGCGGGGCGCCGGTGCGCCAGCCACAGCGCGACCTGGGCGTTGGTCGCCTTCGACGCGCTGCCGGCCAGCACCAGCGCCGGGCCGGTCACGGGCACCACGTTGTCCGCGTCGGCGCGCTCGGGCAGCAGGCCGGCGCGGCGGAAGTTGGCCGGCAGGCCCAGCGCCAGGCCGGAGCCGCCGGTCAGCAGCGGCAGCGCGGCGCAGGCCTCGCCCAGCGTGTGCAGGTCGGCATCGCTGACCGCATCGGCGATGGCCATGCGCACGCCGTCGCCGCGCAGGGCGCCGATGGCGTGCTGCACGGCGACGCTGCCGCGCGCCACCGTGTCGTGGCGCAGCAGGCCCACTTTGCCCTTGCTCTGGCGCTGCAATACGCGCACCAGGTTGGCATCGTGCATCGGCGTGAGCGGGTGGTTCTCCATGCCCGACTCGCTGAGCAGCGCGTCGCCCACGAACAGGTGGCCGCGGAAGATCGTGCGGCCGTTCTCGGGGAAGGCCGGGCAGGCGATGGTGAAATCGCTGCCGAGCGCCGCCAGCAGCGCCTCCGCCACCGGGCCGATATTGCCCGCGTCGGTGGAGTCGAAGGTGGAGCAGTACTTGAAGAAGAACTGGCGGCAGCCCTGCGCCTGCAGCCAGCGCAGCGCGTCGAGCGATTGCGCGATGGCGTCGGCGGCGGGAATGGTGCGCGACTTCAGCGCCACCACCAGCGCGTCGGCCTGTTCTACGCCGGGCAGCGCGGCGCCGGCGGGCACGCCGATGGTCTGCACGGTGCGCATGCCGTTGCGCACCAGCGTGTTGGCGAGATCGGTGGCGCCGGTGGAATCGTCTGCGATGCAGCCGAGCAGGGCGCGCGGGGATTGGACGGATACGGTCATCTTGCTGTTTTTACTCCGACTTGCGTTGCGGCAGGCCGATGCCGGGGAATATCTTGATCACGGCGGAGTCGTCCTCCCCGCCATGCCCGGCGCTCGACGCCATCATGAACATCTGGTGCGCCGCGGCCGACAGCGGCAGCGGGAACTTGCTGGCACGCGCGGTATCGAGCACCAGCCCGAGATCCTTGACGAAGATGTCCACCGCCGACAGCGGCGTGTAGTCGCCGGCCAGGATATGCGGCACGCGGTTCTCGAACATCCACGAGTTGCCCGCGCTGTGGGTGATGACCTCGTACAGCGCTGCGGCGTCCACGCCTTCGCGCAGGCCCAGCGCCATCGCCTCGGCCGCCGCGGCGATATGCACGCCGGCCAGCAACTGGTTGATGATCTTGACCTTGGAGCCCGCGCCATGCGCGTCGCCCAGCCGGTAGACCTTGCCCGCCATCGCCGCGAGCACGTCCTCGGCCAGCGCGTAGGCCTCGGCCGGGCCGGAAGTCATCATGGTCATCTCGCCGCTGGCCGCGCGCGCCGCGCCGCCGGATAGCGGCGCATCCAGCAGCAGGATGCCGTGCCCGGCGAGGCGCTGGCCCAGCGCCTCGGCAAAGCTGGGCGGCACTGTGGCGCTGGCGATCACCAGCGCGCCGGGCCGCATCGCGGCGGCCGCGCCATCCGCGCCGAACAGCACGGCCTCGGTCTGCGCGGCGTTGACCACCAGCGTCACCACCACGTCGCACAGCCGGCCCAGCTCGGCCGGGCTGGCGCAGGGCGTGCCGCCCGCGTCGGCAAAGCGTTGCAGCACCTCGGCACGCAGGTCGCAGGCATGCACCTTGAAGCCGGCGCGCAGCAGGCTGTGCGCGACGCCGTTGCCCATCGCGCCAAGGCCGATGACGCCGATCGATTGACTCATTGAAACTCCTGCGAAAAAGGCGGGATCAGTTGGACGGCCCGCGCGCGGTCTCGTCGGGACCGGGCTGGCTGCCCTGCGACAGGCGCCGCGCCGCGTTGTACATATGCGTCTGCGCCGCGTTGCGCGCGGCCAGCGCGTCGCCGGCGCGGATCGCCGCGACGATGGACTGGTGCTCCTCGCGTACCTGCCGCGAGAAATCCGCGCGGCGCGCCTCGTTGGTCCGCGTCACGCGCGTGGCGGTTTCCAGGTACTGGCTCAGGAACGCCAGCGTCTTGAGGAAATACGGGTTGCCGGTGGCCCCGGCAATGGCCCGGTGAAAGGCCACGTCGGCCGCCACGCCGTCGCCGCCCGCGGCTTCCTCCGCATCGATGCGCGCCAGCGCCGCGTCGATCGCCGCCATGCTCGCGTCGGTGCGGCAACGCGCGGCCTGCGCCGCTACCTCGGCCTCGATCGCGCGGCGCAGCTCGACGATCTGCAGCACCGATTCCAGCGTGGCCGTATCGGTGTAGTCGATCCGCAGCGGCCGGATGCCGGCCTGCTCGGTGACGAACACGCCGCTGCCCTGGCGCGATTCCACCACCCCCTCATGCCGCAGCCGCGCGATGGCCTCGCGGATCACGGTGCGGCTCACGCCGAATTCCTCCGACAGCACCGCCTCGGTCGGCAGCTTGTCGCCGCGGGCGAAGGCGCCGTCGTTGATCTTCTCCAGCAATTGTTCTGCGACGGTATCGGTCAGCGCGCGGGCGGGGACTTTCTGGAACACGGAGGGGCCAAGTGGTTGGGTGATATGGTCATCATACAAATTTTGTGGCGAGGATGGTGATCGGGGATTACCCGGAGCCGCCAGAGATTGACGGCCAGCGGATGGCTGGGGAAATTTCCCGGCGCGCCCGACCGACCCGCCGTCTCTTCCGTCCCGGTCACGGCCGCCCGCCATGCCGCCGCCCCCTCCCGGCGGTATCATGGCGACCGCCCCGCCGGGCTTTCTCCGGGGCACTTTTTCCCCCAGCACTGCTCACGACACATCATGACCATCTCCATCCGCCTCGTCCCCTGGTCCGAAGCGCGCGAAACCGCGCGCGCCATCCGTTACGCCGTCTTCGTCGAGGAGCAGGGCGTGCCGGTGGAGATGGAGTGGGACGAATGGGATGAGCCGAGCTGGCACGCGCTGGCCGTGGCCGAGGATGGCACCGCGCTGGCCACCGGCCGCCTGCTGCCCGACGGCCATATCGGGCGCATGGCGGTGCTCAAGCGGGCGCGCGGCACCGGCGTGGGCGCCAGGGTGCTGGCGGCGCTGATGGACAAGGCGGCCGAGCTTGGTTATGCCGAGCTGGTGCTGAGCGCGCAGAGCCACGCGGCGCCGTTCTATGCGCGCGTGGGCTTCGCGCCGGTCGGCGAGCCGTTCGAGGAAGTCGGCATTCCGCACGTGGAGATGCGCAAGTCGCTGCGCTGAGCGGCACTGAGCAACACTGAGCGGCGGCGCTACGCGCGCGCGAACAGCGGCCTGGCCAGCAGTCGTGCCGCTCGGTCGTCGGCATGGAACCGGGCAGCTTCGCGCGCGCTGCCGCCGCGGTTGGCGGAAGCGGCCCGAGGAAGCGGTATCATCGCCGTCTTCTTTTTTCCGCCGCGTCATTCCCGACCTTGCGGCGGCCCCCGACCGCGCTTCACACCATGCCAGAGAACCGTTCCCGCCTGCTCCGGGCGCTTGCCGACGCCATCCCCGCCATCGACCCCGCCGCCGCGCCGGCCGGTGATCCGCCGGCCGGGGCCGCGCTGCTGCCGGCCTGGCTCGCGCCCTGGCTGGCCGGGCATTGCCTGGTGGCGGTGGACTGGCGCGAATTCAGCACGCATGGCGCCGGCGCCGTGGCGGGGCTGGCCGTGCTGCGCGCGGCGCGCGTGTCCAGCCTCGAGGTGGACGGCCTCTACGACGAGGACGGCATCCCGCTCGGCGGCGACGACGATGATTTCGACATGGAGCCCGCGGCGCTCTACCTGGCGCACCTCAACCGCGAGCTGGCGCCGCACGGCATGCAGTTGCTGGAACTCGGGCGCGGCGATCCCGCCTGGCTGCTGGCCGTGCGCAACGACCCGGCCGCGATCCGCGCGCTCGGCGCGGCGCTGCGGCCCTGGGGGCTTCAGGCGCGGCAATACTGAACGGAAGGAAGCGGGCGCCGGCGCGGCGCCCCGGGCTTCAGGGTCTCAGGGCGCGGGCACCTGCCCGGCGTCGCGCGACACGCGCAGGCGGCCGCGGTAGGAGACTTCGCCGGTGCGGCCATTGGCATCGAAGCTGCGCTCGCTCAGCTCGAAGCGGCCGTCGTGGCGTACCCGCAGCACGGTGCTGGCGCGCGTGCCGTAGCTGGGCGAGCGGATGAAGGCGGACGAGAGCAGCCGTTCCCATTCGGGCGTGACGCCGGTGCGGGGCAGCTCGAAGTCCAGCGCCTGGCGCGTGTCGGCCAGCAGGTCGAAGTAGGGTTCGGCGCTGGCGCCGGTCTGGCCGGTGTCGGCCGCCAGCGTCTCGGCCAGCGCGCCGACGCGGCTGACCACCTTGGGCCAGGGCGTGTCGAGCAGGGCGTTGGACAAGCCGTACAGGCCGGCCTTGAGCCGCTGCGGCTGCGCCGCCGCGCCGCGGTTGCTGTACCACCACAGCTCGCGCAGGTCGCAGGTCAGCAGGTTGAAGCCGTTGTAGACGCCGGCGCGCGGCGCCAGCCCGGCCAGGTAGGCGTGCGGGTCGCTGTCGCCGCGCAGGAAGCCGGCCACCAGTTCGCCGCGCGAGCGGGCATCGGTGCGCTTCTCGGACGGCGCGCGGTAATTGGTCAGGGCGGCGAAGCGGCCGTCGCCGGCCAGGCCCATCCAGGTGCCCGGCTCGCCGATCACTTCCGCCATGTCGCGGCCGGCCAGCACCTGCGGGGCGTCTTCCCACCAGTGCACCGGCGCCGCGGGGCGGGCGTAGAACTCGTCGCGGTTGCCGGCCACCACCAGGGCGTAGTCAGGGTGAGACTGCCAGGCGACCAGAATCAGGCACATAGTGCTTCCTTTACTGCATTTGCTGCATTCACTTCGTTCACTGCCTGTCCGTTCGCGGCCTGGTGCCGCGAGGCCGGTTCAGAGGGGGGCTCAAAGCTGGTCCAGGTCGACGAAGCGCTCGCTCTGGCGCTCGCCGCCGAGGAAACGCTGCAGGCCGCTTTGCCGCCACAGCCCGTCGAGCAGGATGTCGAAGGCGGGCGGCACGTCGGCGTAGGCTTCCATCCAGGTCTGCATGCCGTTGCGCGTCTCCGGCCTGCGTAAGAGCGTACCACCAATTCCGCCCGCTTCGGCAACGGTCTCCATCCAGCGGTGCCAGTGCGGCAACGCCTCTTCGGCCAGGGTTTCCGGCACGCGGAAATAGACGTAGAGGTGATCGCTCATATGGTCCTGCCTGTGTCTTGCGGCGCGCCGGCGCTCAGGCGGCCTCGCCGACCGGCACCGCGTAGGGCAGCTCGCCCGGGCGCACCGGGCTGCCGGTGGCGCTGCCCAGGTGCAGCGCGCCGGCGGCGGCGTCGATCTTCAGTTCGGCCAGGCCGTCCCAGCCGCCCTGCGGCGCGGCGGCGGCGTTGACCACCATGCCGCACGGCTGCGCGGGGTCCTCGGGGCGGAAGATCTCGGTGGCGGCGGCCGGCGCTTCGCCCTCGCCGTGGATCAGCCACATGCGGCGCTTGAGCGTGCCGCGGTACTGGCTGCGCGCGACGATTTCCTGGCCCGGGTAGCAGCCCTTGCGGAAGCTCACGCCGCCGACCAGCTCCAGGTTGATCATCTGCGGCACGAACTGTTCCTGCGTGGCCGCGGCGATGCGCGGCACGCCGGAGCGCACTTCCAGCCAGTCCCACACGGCGCTGTCGGCCGGCGCCAGCGTGGCCGCCAGCGCGGCCTGCCGGTCCGCGGCCTGCTCGGCGGGCAGCGCGATCTGCCAGCGCGGCAGGCCGTCGCCGTCGGGCAGGCGGATCACGGTGGCGCCGGCCGCGGCGGCGGCCTGCCAGGGGGCGTCCGGCGCGGGCAGGCCGGCGGCCCGCAGCGCGGCGGCAGCGCCGGGGCCGGCCACGCCGAGCAGCGCGGCGACCGGCGTCAGGTCGGACAGGCGCGCCTTGGCGCGCAGCACGAACATGCTCAGGCGCTTCTGGATGGCGGCCTGGAGGTCGGCCGAGATCTGGAGCACGATGCCTTCGTCGTCGCGCCACACCAGGAAGCTGGCGAGCAGGCGGCCCTTGGGCGAGCAATAGCCGGCCAGGCGCGCGGTGCCGGCGCCGAGATCGTCGATGGCGTTGGTCAGCTGCGTGTGCAGGAAGCTGGCCGCGTCTTCGCCGGCGACCCGGATCAGGCCCAGGTGCGCGGGACGGCAGACGACGCCGCCCTGGCGCGCGGCTTCGAACTGGGTGGCAAGGTCGGGAGCAGGGGAGTTCATGGCAGGAATCTGGCTCGTTGTGGCACGTATCTGGACGGACGGCGCGCGCGGGCGCGCCGGATGGCGGGTGCGGCAGGCGGCGCGCGCTCGTGGCGGCGCAAGGCTCCCGGTATTATATGGGGCTGTCGCCATTTCAGCCGGCGCGCCCGCGGCCCCTGCCGCGCGCCGCCGTCTTTGCCGCGGTGCGCGCGGGCGCACGCGGCGCCGCTACCTTCTGCCTACATGAAACGTATTTTCCTGCGGCTGCTGCTGGCCGCGCTGGTGTTTGCGATCGCCGCGGCCGGCGCCTTCGCCTGGTGGGCCAACCGCCCCCTCGAACTGCCGGCCACGCCGGTCGAAGTGGTGATCAAGCCCAATTCCAGCGTGGCCAGCGTCGGCCGCCAGATCCAGCGCGGCGGCGTGCCGATGGACGCGCGCCTGTTCGCCCTGCTGGCGCGGCTGACCGGCCACGGCGCTGACCTCAAGGCCGGCGGCTACGAGTTCGCGCGCGGCGCCTCGCCGCTGTCGGTGCTCGGCAAGATCGCCCGCGGCGAAGTCACCCACTACGTCCTGACCGTGATCGAAGGCTGGGAATTCCGCAAGATGCGCGCCGCCGTCGACGCCCACCCGGCGCTCAAGCACGACAGCCGCGGCCTGTCCGACGCCGAGCTGATGAAGGCCATCGGCGCGCCCGAGCCGGCCCCGGAAGGCATGTTCTTCCCGGACACCTACCTGTTCGCGCGCGGCAGCAGCGACCTGGAACTGTATCGCCACGCCTACCGCGCGATGCAGCGCCGCCTGACCGACGCCTGGAACGCGCGCGCGTCCGGCCTGCCGTACAAGACGCCCTACGAGGCGCTGGTGATGGCCTCCATCGTCGAGAAGGAAACCGGCCAGCCGGGCGAGCGCGCGATGATCGCCGCGGTATTCGTCAACCGGCTCAGGAAGGGCATGATGCTGCAGACCGATCCCACCGTGATCTACGGCATGGGCGAGGCCTTCGATGGCAATATCCGCAAGCGCGATCTGCTCGCCGACACCCCGTACAATACCTACACGCGCGCGGGCCTGCCGCCCACGCCGATCTCGCTGCCCGGGCTGGCCTCGCTGGCCGCGGCAACCGCGCCGGCGCCGTCGGACGCGCTGTACTTCGTGGCGCGCGGCGACGGCAGCAGCTATTTCTCCAACTCGCTTCCCGAACACAACCGCGCGGTCGACAAGTACCAGCGCGGCAAATAAGTCTCTCCCATGCGCGGAAAATTCATCACATTCGAGGGCATCGACGGTGCCGGCAAAAGCACCCACGTGGAGTGGGTGGCCGAGCGCCTGCGCGCGCGCCTGGCCGGCAGCGCGGCGGTGGTCACCACCCGCGAGCCCGGCGGCACGCCGCTGGGCGAGGACCTGCGCCAGATCCTCCTGCATCGCAAGATGCACCTGGAAACCGAGGCGCTGCTGATGTTCGCCGCCCGCCGCGAGCACATCGCCGAAGTCATCGAGCCCGCGCTGGCGCGCGGCGACTGGGTGGTGTCCGACCGCTTTACCGATGCCACCTTCGCCTACCAGGGCGGCGGCAGGGGTCTGCCGCGCGCGCGCCTGGAGGTGCTGGAAGGCTGGGTGCAGGACGGCCTGCAGCCCGACCTGACGCTGCTGTTCGACGTGCCGCTGGAAACCGCCAGCGCCCGCCTGGCCGGCGCGCGCGAGCCCGACAAGTTCGAGGCCGAGTCGCGCGCCTTCTTCGCGCGCACGCGCCAGGAATACCTGCGGCGCGCGGCGGAGGCGCCGCAGCGCTTCCGCGTGATCGACGCCACGCGCACCATCGCCGAGATTCAGGCCGAACTTGAGAAAATTCTCGCAACGCTTTGATTCGGCGGCACTATCATGGCAGGCTGATACCACCGGCAGCGCTCCATGCGGTGGATGAAGATCACTCCCTAACTCCTTGATTCGCATGCTTTATCCCTGGCAGACAGAAGACTGGCAACGGCTGAACGGACTGCGCGAGCGGCTGCCGCATGCCTTGCTCATCCACGGCCAGCAAGGCATCGGCAAGCGCGACCTGGCGCTGCACTTCGCCCAGGGGCTGCTGTGCGACACGCCGCGCGCCGACGGGCAGCCGTGCGGCACGTGCGCGGCCTGCCACTGGTTCAGCCAGGGCAATCATCCCGATTTCACCGTGGTCCGCCCCGAGGCGCTGGAAGCCGCCGGCGACGCCGAGACCGACGACAGCGGCAAGAAGAAGGCGCCCAGCAAGGTCATCCGCATGGAGCAGGTGCGGGCGCTGATCGAGACCGTCGGCATCGGCACCCATCGCGCCGGCCTGCGGCTGGTGGTGGTGTACCCGCTCGACGCGCTGCAGAACGAGGGCGCCAACGCGCTGCTCAAGACGCTGGAGGAGCCGCCGCCGTCGACCGTGTTCCTGCTCGTCACCGACCGGCTCGACCGCGTGCTGCCGACCATCCTGTCGCGCTGCCGCCAGTTTTCCGTGCAGCGGCCCACGCAGGCCGACGCGCTGGCGTGGCTGCGCGGGCAGGGCGTGGGCGATGCCGAGGCGCAACTGGCGCTGGCCGGCGGCTCGCCGCTGACCGCGCTGCACGCCGCCGAGGCCGAGGAACAGCCGCTGCAGCGCTGGCTGGTGAGCCAGCTTGGCGGTGGTGCCGGCTTCGACGCGCTGGGCGCCGCCGAGCATGTGCAGAAGATGCCGGTGCCCGCGGTGCTTGGCATCCTGCAGCGCTGGACGTACGATCTGCTGTCGGCGTGCCTGGCGGCGGCGCAGGCGCCGCGCTATTTTCCGCGCGAGCAGGCCGCCGTCGCGCGCTGCGCGCAGGCTACCGATGCGCACCGGCTGCAGGCCTTCCTGGCGCGGCTGGTGAACCACCGGCGCAGCGAGAACCATCCGCTGGCCGCGCGCCTGGTGATGGAAGCGGTGTTCCTGGAATACCGGCAGATGTTTCAGTAGTTGGCCTGGCAGTCATCTTGCTTGTGTTTGCCGGGTGGTGTCCGTTAGTCATACCGATAAGGCCTGAAGGCCACGGTCAGCAACAAGGGGTCAGTCATGAGTACAGCAGCAACAGGAAGCCGGGGCCCGGGCGTGCCCGGCGCCGCCGGCGTGGGCGCGCCCACGGCGGGCGGGATCGGCGCGGCGACGGTGCCGGGCGCGGCTTCGCGGCCGAACGTGCTTTCGCTTTCGATCAAGGACCAGGCGGGCCTGTACGCCGCCTACATGCCGTTCCTGCAGCGCGGCGGCATCTTCGTGCCGAGCAACCGGCCGTTCCGGCTGGGCGAGCAGGTATTCCTCGTGCTGTCCCTGCTGGACCGGCCGCAGAAATACCAGATCGCGGGGCAGGTGGCATGGATCACGCCGGTCGGCACGCCCAACAAGACGCCCGGCATCGGCATCCACCTGCCGGACGACGACAACGGCCGCAACCTGCGCCGCGCGGTGGAAGAGATCCTGGGCAAGGCCATCGAGTCCAGCCGGCCCACGCAGACGCTGTAGGCAAGACCGGCGGGCCTGCCGGGCGGAGCATCGGGTGAAACATCAGGTGAAACATCGGGTTTCGCGTCCAGGCCATTGATTTACAAGCAGTCAGAGAAGAAGCAACAACATGAGTGAAAACGCTTTCACGGTGCGCGACGCCCAGCCGCGCGACCTGGCCGGCATCGTCGCCATCTACAACAGCACGGTCGCCTCGCGCATGGTCACGGCCGACACCGAGCCCGTCAGCGTGGCGTCGCGCCAGGCCTGGTTCGATGCCCATCCGCCCGCGCGCCGCCCGCTGTGGGTGGCGGAAGACGGCGCGGGCCGCATGGCGGGCTGGCTCAGCTTCTCCGATTTCTATGGCCGCCCGGCTTACGGCGCCACCGCCGAGGTCTCGATCTACCTGGATGCCGGCAGCCGCGGCCAGGGCCTGGGCCGGCACCTGCTGCAGCAGGCCATCGCCCATGCGCCGCAGATCGGCGTGCACACCGTGCTGGGCTTCATCTTCGGCCACAACGCGCCGAGCCTGGGCCTGTTCGCCTCGCTGGGGTTCGAGCGCTGGGGCCACCTGCCGCGCGTGGCCGTGCTCGACGGCATCGAGCGCGATCTCGTGATTCTTGGCCGGCACCTGACCAAGCCGGCAGGCTAGCCCGGGCCGGCCGCGCCTCCCGCGGCTTTCTCCGCCTTCTCCATCCCGGCCACCCGCGCCGCCAGCCTGGCGGCCGGTGGTATCCGCGGTTCCTCCCGCCGCGGCGAAGTCGCGCGACCGCCCGCGCGCCATGCAGGGCCGGGGATTGATTGAATCCCCATCTCGATCGTGCCAAAAACGCGATTGGACGGCGCAACGCCCGCCGCCCAGAATGGCTTCCGGCCCAGCCGCCCCCGCCCCCGCATCGCCGTGCCTTGCACGCCCCTCCGCCACGATTCGCCACGATCGGCCATGATCGGCCACGATCCGGCGCGCGCCTGGCCGCCAATCCCCTATCGTTCCCCGCCGGAGACCCCGATGCCGTTCCAGGCCAGCGACGCCGAATCCACCAGCCCTCGCCCGGCCGATGCCGGAACCGGCGCCCGCCATCTGGCGCCCGACTGCGCCGGCCTCGATTTCTTCGCGCTCGACCGCAGCGTGCAGGACTTGCTGGCGATCTACCTGCCGGCCGCCGAGCATCGCCACCTGCTGCCGCATTTCCGGCGCCTGGGCCAACTGGCTGGCGGGCGGCTGAGCGCGCTGGCGGCCGTGGCCGCCGGGCACGGCCCGGTGCTGCACGCGCGCACGCGCCTGGGCGAGGACCACGACTGGATCGAATACCACCCGGCCTGGCAGGAGATGGAGCACATCGCCCGCGGCGATTTCCAGCTCCACGCCATGAGCCACCGCGCCGGCGTGCTGGGCTGGGGCGCGCCGTTCTCGCCGGCGGCCAGGTACGCCTTCCAGTATCTGTTCGCGCAGTCCGGGGCCGCCCGGATGTGCGCGGTCGGCGCGACCGACGCCGCGATCCACCTGATCCGCGGATTCGGCAGCCCGGCCTTGCAGCAGTGGCTGCTGCCGCGCATGCTGGCGACCGACCCGGCCGTGCTGTGGAAAGGGACGATCGAGATGGCGGGCGGTCCGGACGCCGGCGCCATCGAGGCCGTGGCCCGCGAGGCGGGCGGGCAGTGGCGCCTGTACGGCGAGAAGGGATTCTGCCCGCCTGCCGATGCCGACGTGGCCCTGCTGCTGGCGCGGCCCGAAGGCGTGCCCGCCGGCACGCGCGGGTCGGGGCTGTTCGCGCTGCCGCGCCGGCTGGAGGATGGCAGCCGCAACGCCTGCCGCATCGTCCGCCTCGGGGGCTCGGTGGCCGGCGGCGAGGTCCGGCTCGAAGGCGCGCTGGCCTATCCGGTCGGCGCGCTCGACCAGGGCCTCGGGCCGGTGATGGAGCAACTGGCCGGCCTGTCGCGCATGTCGCACGCGGTACGCGCCGCGGGCATGATGCGCCGCGGCCTGAACGAGGCCTTGCAGGCCGCGCGGCACCGCGGCGCGTTCGGGGGCGAGGTCATCGGCGATCCGCTGCTGCGCCGCCAGTTGCTCAAGCTGATGGTGCCCACGGAGGCCGCCTTGTCGATGGTGATGGCCACCGCCGACGCCATGCGGCGCGCCGGCGGGGGCGATGGCGGCGCGCGCCAGGCGTTGCGTCTGCTGATGCCGCTGATCCGGGTGCGCGCCGGCCGCGACCACGTCGCCGTGGCCGCCGGCGCGATGGCGGTGCGCGGTGGCGGCCATGTCGAGGATGCCGTCGGCGCGTGGCCGGAGGGCACCGGCAATATCGACGCGCTGGACGCCATCCGGCAGGCCGTCGGCAAGGCGCGCGCGCACCATGCGCTGCAAGCGCTGCTGGCCACCCGTCTGGAGCAGGCCGACATGCCCGCGCCGCTGCGCCAGGCCCTGTGGCAGGCCTGGCAGCGCGCCGCCGCGCTGGCCGGAACGGCGGCGGCCGACGGCGCGCGCGAAGCCGATACCCGCCGGGCCGCCAGCGCGCTCTACCATGCCAGCACCGCCATCCTGATGGGCTGGGAAGCCAGCCAGCCCGGCGCCGACGCGCGCCGGCTGCTGCTGGCCCATGCGCTGCTGCGGCACCGCCTGTTGCCGGCCGATCCACCGGCGGCCACCGATATGGCCGGCTTGGCCGACTTGGCCGACTCGGCCTGCGGCGACCTGCTGCTCGGCGACGCGCCGGTCACGCTCGGCCACGCCAGCGCCGCCATCGCGCTGGCCGGCTGAAACGGAACATCCGGCGGCGGGCAGCGGGGTGCGACCGGATACAATGGCAGGCGGCATCGCCCCGGGCCGAACCCAGGCCCGATGACGCCGCCGCTATCCGGATACCGTCCCCCATGTTTGTCGATTCCCACTGCCATCTAGATTTCCCCGACCTGGTCGCGCGCCTGCCCGAGCTGCTGGAGAACATGCGGGCCAACCAGGTCACGCACGCGCTGTGCATCTCGGTCACGCTGGAAGACTTCCCGCGCGTGCTGGCGCTGGCCGAGCAGCATCCGCACCTCTACGCCACGGTCGGCGTGCATCCCGACTACGAGGAGGGCGAGGACCCCACGCTCGAGCGCCTGCTCGCGCTCTCCGCGCACCCGCGCGTGGTCGGCACCGGCGAGACCGGGCTCGACTACTACCGCCTCAACGGCCGCAGCATCGCCGACATGGAATGGCAGCGCGAGCGCTTCCGCACCCATATCCGCGCCGCGCGGCAGACCGGCAAGCCGCTGGTCATCCATACCCGCTCGTCGGCCGACGACACGCTGCGCCTGATGCGCGAGGAAGACGCCGGCGCCGTGGGCGGCGTGATGCACTGCTTCACCGAGAGCTGGGAGATCGCCCGCCAGTCGCTCGACCAGGGTTTCCATATCTCGTTCTCCGGCATCGTCACCTTCAAGAACGCCGTGGAGCTGCAGGAAACCGCGCGCAAGGTGCCGCTGGACCGCATGCTGATCGAGACCGATTCGCCCTACCTGGCGCCGGTGCCGTACCGCGGCAAGACCAACCAGCCGGCCTGGGTGCGCCACGTGGGCGAGTTCATCGCCAACCTGCGCGGTATTCCCGTAGCACAGCTGGCGGAGCAAACGACCGATAATTTCTTCCGCCTTTTCAAGCATATAGACAGGAATTCTCATGCTTAACATGAAGTCACTGCGATGCCTGGCCGCGAGCGCGGCCCTGTTGGCCGGCTGCGCCGCCTGGGGCACGCCCGCCGACGACCTGCGCAAGGCGGTGGAATTCGACGATGCCAGCGCCACGCAGAAGCTGCTCGCGCGCGGGGTCGACCCCAACGGGCTCGACGCCAAGGGCAACCCGATGCTGGTGGTGGCGCTGCGCGAGAAGTCGCTGAAGGTGGCGGCGGTGCTGATCCGCGCGAAGAACATCGATTTCGACAAGACCAACGCCGCCGGCGAGACGCCGCTGATGATGGCCAGCCTGCAGAACGAGTTCGACATGGTCAAGCTGATGGTCGACCAGATGGACGTCGAGATCAACAAGACCGGCTGGACGCCGCTGCACTACGCGGCGACCAACGGCAACAACGAGATCGTCAAGTACCTGGTCGACCACGCCGCCTACATCGACGCCGAAAGCCCCAACGGCAGCACCCCGCTGATGATGGCTGCGCGCGGCGGCCACATCGAGACGGTCAAGCTGCTGCTGGACGAGGGCGCGGACATGCGGCTGCGCAACCAGCAGGGCATGACCGTGATCGATTTCGCCGAGCGCTACAACCAGCCGGAGATCGCCAGCGGGCTGAAATCGCGCTGGCAGAAGCTGTATCCGCAGACGCCGATGGAGGCGCCGGCGCCGCGGAAGGGCGCGAACTGAGATTGCAGAAGGCCGCGATCCTGACGAGCCAGGCCGGCAAAACGACAAAGCGCCACGGCATATGCCGTGGCGCTTTGTCGTTTTGGGGCAAGGATACCGCGCTACCAAATCCAGTGGTGTCATTCTGGCACCACTGGTTGCACTTTGGCGCCATGTTGGCTATGCTGCAAGCTCCTTGGCAATAAAGAAGCGTCAGGTTGGCGCTTGGATGGGGCCGGTGGCCCCCAACGGGAATGGACGCCTCCGTGCGCCGTGACGGCGCCCGGAAAAGTCCGGGGAAAGGAAGGTAGCAAATGGCTAACAAGCACGAGAGCGCCCTGGAGGTTCCAGGTCGCGGGCGGATCACCGCCCGCTTGAGTGCAGACAAGCAAGCATTGCTGCAGCTAGCTGCGGATCTGTCGGGCAGTACCCTCAGTCAGTTCGTCGTGCAATCGGCGCTGCGCGCGGCGGAGCAGGTGATCGAGCAGGAGGATGCCATCCGGGCAATCAAGCTGACGGTGGACGAATCCAGGCGCTTTTTTGCGCTGCTCGATGAACCGGCAAAGCCGAACGAGGCGCTGACGCGCGCGATGGCGCGTTTCAGGAAGGCGAAAATTGAGAATTCAGATTCGACCTTTGAACTTGAAGGATGACCGCAGCACCTTTGATTGCGGGACTGGTTCGCTGAACGACTGGCTACAAAAAACGGCCAGGCAGCACCAGGAAAAGAACCTGTCGCGGACCTATGTCGCGGTTCCCGCCGACGATCCGGGCAGGGTCGTCGGGTACTACGCGCTGGCGGCGACCCTGGTGCAGACCGACGGGATGCAAGGCAGGAAGCTTCCCAGGGAGGTCTCCGCGGTGCTTCTGGCACGGCTTGCCGTCGACAAGAGCAGCAAAGGCCAGGGCCTCGGCGGCTGTCTGCTGATGCACGCGCTGGAAGCGGCGGTCGCCACGGGCGGCATCATCGGCGTGCAGTGTGTCGTGGTGGACGCCGTGGACGAGCCGGCGGCGAACTTCTACGAGAAATACGGCTTCGTGCCGCTCGCCAACCGGCCGCGGCGGCTTGTCCTGCCGTTGGATACGGTCCGGCAGTTGATCTAGGCGAGCGCGCAGCGGCGCCGGCTCCGGCCGGGCACCCGGCCGCCGCGCCTACGCATCGTCGGCCAGCCTCACCCCCGTGAACTGCCAGCGCTGGTGCGGATAGAAGAAGTTGCGGTAGCTCGCCCGGATGTGCGATTCCGGCGTCACGCACGAGCCGCCGCGCAGCACCATCTGGCTGCACATGAACTTGCCGTTGTATTCGCCCACCGCGCCGGCGCCCGGCCGGAAGCCCGGATAGGGCTGGAACGGGCTGGCGGTCCATTCCCACACGTCGCCGAACATCTGCCGCAGCGCGCCGGCCGTGTTCTGGCGGTCCGGCAGCGGGCGCAGCACGCGGCCTTCGGCGAAGTTGCCGGTGGCCGGCAGGTTGCGCGCGGCGTGTTCCCATTCGGCCTCGGTCGGCAGGCGGCGCTCGGCCCAGCGCGCGAAGGCGTCGGCCTCGTAGAAGCTGATATGCGTGACCGGGCTGTCCGGGTCCACCGGCTGCATGCCGCGCAGGCTCATCTGCCACCACGTGCCTTCGCGCTCTTCCCAGTACAGCGGCGCTTCGATGCCCTGCTCGTTGACCCAGCGCCAGCCGTCCGACAGCCACAGCCCGGCGGTGCGGTAGGCGCCGTCCTCGATGAATTCGAACCACTGGCGGTTGCTGACCGGGTGCGAGCACAACTGGTACGGTTGCAGCAGCACGTTGTGGCGCGGTCCTTCGCAGTCGAAGGCAAAGCCGTCGCCGTCGTGGCCGATGGCGACCACGCCGCCGGCAAAGCGCAGCCACTCGGCGGCCGGGCGCGGGTCGGCGATCACCGGCGCCAGCAGCTCGGGCGCGAAGGCGGGCTTGAGCGGGTTCTGCGCGAACAGGTGCAGGATGTCGGTCAGCAGCAGTTCCTGGTGCTGCTGCTCATGGTTCAGGCCAAGCTCGATCAGCGCGGCCTCGGCATCAGTCTGCGCGTGCATCAGCAGGCCGAGCATGGTTTCGTCGACGGCCTCGCGGTAGGCCAGCACCTCGTCCAGCGACGGCCGCGTGAGCAGCCCGCGGCGCGGGCGCGGGTGGCGCGCGCCGACCGCTTCGTAATAGGAGTTGAACAGGTAGCGGTAGCGCTCGTCGACCGGCTCGTAGTCCGGCAGGCGCGCCGCCAGCACGAATTCCTCGAAGAACCACGTGGTATGCGCCAGGTGCCATTTGGCCGGGCTGGCGTCTTCCATCGACTGCACGGTGGCGTCGGCGTCGGTGAGGTCGGCCACCATCGCCTCGGTCGCCGCGCGCACGTGGCGGTACTGGGCGAGCAGGGCGGGTTCGTGCGGGGGATGCAGCGCGCTGGCAGGCAGCAGGGCAGAAGACATGCGGGCTCCCGGATCGGACGTGGCGTCTGCCGCGGGGCGGCCCGCGCATGCGGCCGGCCGTGGCTGGTGGAGGGCGGGCAGGCCGCTGCCCGGGCCCGTGCTGCCTGGCTGTGCGGGCTTGCCCCTGGGGGATCCGCGCCCAAAGCGGGCGCGTCCGGAACCATCATAGACCTGAAATGCGCGGCAGGTACAGCCGGCGAGCGTCCTGCAGCAAGGCGGGCCGGGCCGGGAGACAGGCGCGCAGCGCGGGCCGGCCCGGCGCCGGTGTCCGTAACGCAGGACGCCCGCCGGCGGCATCGCGAGCGGGCGTCCTGTCTTGCGCATCCCCTGGCGGCGCCACGCCGCCGGGGCCGGGTCAGGCGGCCAGCGGGGCGCCGTCGTTGAGCGCCGCCACCTGGCCGCGCGCGGCCACCAGGGCGGCTTCGCGGGCGTCCGGGCCGAAGGCCAGGCCGTGGGCGCGCACGTAGGTGATGTCGGTGATGCCGAGGAAGCGGAACACCACGTCGACGGTCTGCTCATGCAGGTCCAGCGCGGAAGCGTCCGCACGCACGCCGCCGCGCGACGACACCACGATCACGCGCTTGCCGCCGGCCAGGCCTTCGGCGCCCTTCTCGGTGTAGCGGAAGGTGCGGCCGGCCTGGGCGATGCGGTCGATCCACGACTTGAGCTGGCTGGGGATGCCGAAGTTGTATTGCGGCACGCCGACCACCAGCACGTCGGCTTCCAGGAATTCCTTGAGGAAGGCTTCGGTGCGCTGCAGTTCGGCTTCCTGCACGGCGTCGAGACCATCCTTGGGGCCGCCCAGCACAGGCAGCAGCGCGCCGGACAGGTGGGCGGGCGCGTCCTGGTCGAGGTCGCGCACGGTCAGCTTCGCGGTGGGGTTCTTGGCGAGCAGGTCGGCCACGACCTGCGCGGTCAGGCTGCGGGAAGCGGAATGGCCGCCCAGGACGCTCGAGTCGATTTGCAGGATGTTCATGTTCAGCTCCACAGGTGGATCGGTGTTTCGGGATTAGGTGAAGGGAACGATAGCGGTCCGCCATTGATGCCGGTAGTGGTGCAAAATAGAAATTATTGTTCCAGTGCCGGAACGCACGACCGGCCCGCGGACATCCCGGAAACCCCGGTCCGCCGCCCCCAGCCACTGCAAGAGGCCGTCACGACGATGCAAGACCTGAACGATCTTTCGCTGTTTGCCCAGGTAGTCCAGCACGGCAGTTTTTCCGCCGCCAGCCGCGCCAGCGGCGTGCCCAAGTCGCGCCTGAGCCGGCGCATCGCCCAGTTGGAGCGCGAGCTGGGCGTGCAACTGCTGCGCCGGACCACGCGCCAGGTGCGCGTGACGCCGATCGGCGAGGCCTATTACGAACGCTGCCGCGCCATGCTGGCGGAGGCGGAAGGCGCGCGCGAGGTCATCGAGCAGGCGCGCGACCAGCCCGGCGGCACGCTGCGCGTGAGCTGCCCGGTGGCGATCGCGCAGAGCCTGCTGGCGCCGGAGATCGGCCGCTTCATGCAGGCCAACCCCGGCGTGCGGGTGGAGATCGAGGCCACCAACCGCCGCGTGGACGTGATCGGCGAAGGCTTCGACCTCGCGCTGCGGGTGCGCGAGGTGATGGACGATTCC
Source organism: Cupriavidus sp. FW216-B1 (assembly GCF_058789195.1). Classification (NCBI taxonomy): domain Bacteria; kingdom Pseudomonadati; phylum Pseudomonadota; class Betaproteobacteria; order Burkholderiales; family Burkholderiaceae; genus Cupriavidus; species Cupriavidus sp. FW216-B1. The sequence goes on from NZ_JBYTEL010000008.1 coordinate 190,707, forward strand.
TCGCTGGTGGTGCGCAACTTCGGCGAAAGCCCGCTCATGCTGGTGGCGAGCCCGGCGCTGCTCGACAGCATCGGCCGGCCGCGCACGCCGCAGGCGCTGGAAGGCATGCCCGGCGTCAACCAGAAGCCGCACGACGGCAAGCACGTCTGGACGCTGACCTGCGACAGCGGCCAGGCCATGCACATCGCCTACGATCCGCGCCTGATCACCGACGAATTCGCGCTGCTGCGCGAGGCGGCCATCGCCGGCATCGGCGTGGCCATGCTGCCGCGCATGTTCTGCCGCGATGCCATCGAGAGCGGCGAGCTGGAGCTGCTGCTGCCGCAGTGGATCACGCCGGTCGGCACGCTGCACGCGGTGTTTCCGTCGCGCAAGGGCATGCCGCCGGCGCTGCGGCGCTTCCTGGATTTCCTCGCCGAGATCCTGCCCGAGACCGCGCGCAAGGCCGGCATGCAGCTGCAGCAGCCGGGCATGCACCGGCGTCCCGTCGGCGCGGCCTGATCCGCGTGCTCCCGGCCTGGCGGGCGGCCTCGCCCGCGGCCCGATCCGGGCGGCCTTTCCCGCGCCGCGGCGCGCCCGCAACTTGTGGCTTTACCTTCACGGTGCCGCGCACTAAGGTACATAGGCGCCCGGCGTGGCGCGAAAGGCGCATGGGCTGGCTGGCCCCGCCGGCGGCAGCCGGCGTTTCCGATACCGTGCAAGGGCGCGAACAAGAGCGGACAAGGAGTGACGACCATGAGCGGAACCCAGACATCCCAGGACCTCGGCAAGGCGGTGCTGCGCATCGTGCTTGGCGCGCTGATCCTTTTCCACGGCGTGTCCAAGCTGATCCACGGCCCCGGCTTCGTCACCCAGGTGGTGACGCAGGCCGGCCTGCCGCCGGCCGTGGCCTACCTGGTCTATGTCGGCGAGGTGGTGGCCCCGGTCCTGCTGATCCTGGGCCTGTGGGCGCGCCTGGCGGCGCTGGTCGTGGCCGTCAACATGGTGGTGGCGATCGCGCTGGTGCATACCAGCCAGTTCGGGCTGGTCAACGATACCGGCGGCTGGGCGCTGGAGCTGCAGGCGATGTACCTGGCCAGCGCGCTGGCGGTGCTGCTGCTCGGCGCCGGGCGGCTGAGCGTGGGCGGCATCGCCGGGCGCTGGAACTGACGCCGCCGCGCGCGGCGGCTCAGGTGGTCCAGCGGCCCAGGGTCTCGGCCACGAACATGTCGGGCGGCAGCGCCGGCGACCACAGATAGCCCTGGCCCAGGTCGCAGCCCAGCGCCTGCAGCGCGTCGCGCTGCGCGGGCGTCTCGATGCCCTCGGCCACGCATTCCAGCTTGAGGTCGCGCGCCAGGTTGATGATGTTGCGGCAGATCGCCGCGCGCTGGCTGTTGCCGGGCAGCGCCACCACGAACGAGCGGTCCAGCTTGACCTGCGTGAAGGGCAGGTCGGCCAGCAGCTTGAGGGTGGCGATGCCGATGCCGAAATCGTCGATCGCCACGCCGTAGCCGAGCAGCCGCAGCCGGTTCAGCGCGATCGACAGCGCCCGCGGGTCCGGCACCGGATAGCCTTCGGTCAGCTCGATGATCAGCAACTGGCGCGGCATGCCGCTGGCTTCCACCATCGCATCGAAGGCGTCCAGCACGCCCGGCCGGCACAGCGTCTGCGCCGAGGCGTTGATGCTCAGGGCGATGCGCACGCCGCGCGCCAGCAACTGCCGCTGCACCGACAGGCATTGCTGCCCCGCCAACTGGAACACCGCATCGGCCTTGCCCAGCATTTCCAGCCGCGGCACGAACAGGTCGGGCCGCACCAGCCCCAGCGACGGATGGCGCCAGCGGCAGAGTGCCTCGGCGCCGGCCAGCTTGCCGCTGACAATATGGAACTGCGGCTGCAGCATGATGAAGATGGCGCCGGGCGTCTGCAGCGCGTCCAGCAGGTCGGCATCGTCGGGCTGGTCGAGCGCGGCCATCGGTGGCGCGGCGGTCAGGTCGCGCGCCAGCGCGTCCTGCAGGATTTCCTCCAGCACCACGGCGGAGATCGGCTTGTGGACCGCGCGCACGTGGGCCAGGCCGACCGAGTCCGCCAGGCTCACGTGGGAATCGATGATGTCGTCCTCCAGCGCCGACACCCATACCCACAGCGGCTGCGCGCCGACGAAGGCCTGGCCGGCGCGCCGGGTTAGCTCGTCCATCATGGCCGGGCCGTTGATCCCCGGCATCTCGATGTCGCACAGCACCAGGTCGAACTTGCGCGCGGCCAGCAGGTCGAGCGCGACACGCCCGTCGGACGCGCAGCGTATGTCGGCGACGCCGAGCTGGCTCAGCAACTGCTCGGCCGCCAGCAGCTGGAAGGGGTGGTCATCGACCACCAGTGCCGACAGTCCGGCGTAGCGTGTCTGCATGGTTGGCTCGGCGGCGGCGGGCGCCCGGGGTTCGGCTGCGTGTGGGTCAGGCCGCGGCCGGTCGGGCCGTGGCGGGCATCGCCCATAGTAGCGCACATGCCGCGCGGCGGGCAGGTCCGCATGCGCGCCGCGGCCCCGCCGCGCCGGCACGCGACTGCGGGGATTCCGCCACGGCCGCGCATCTTGCACGGCGCCGCGGCGCGCAGACCCGCTACAATCGCTGCCCGAGGTATTTGACGATGGCGTTTCGATAATGGGTTTTGGCTGGTTCGGTTATTCGACCTTGTGGCTGCTGCCGCTGCTGTGGCGCACGGTGGCGCGCCTGCTCGCCGGCGAGCGCCGGTTCTTCAGCGGGCGCGGCTCGCTGCGCGTCTGGGTGGGCACGCTGATCGTGCTGTGCGCGAGCGCTTCGCTGGAAGCCCTCACGGGCGCCGCGGGCGAGGGCGGCATGGCGGCGAGCACGTCGGGCGGCAGCGCCGGGCGCGCGCTCGGCGGGCTGCTGACCGGCATGCTTGGCTGGAGCGCCAGCCTGCTGGTCATGCTCGGGGTGCTCGCGCTGGCCGCGCCGATGGTGTTCGGCGAGACCTGGCGCAGCTTGTTCTCGCGCAAGCCGCAGGCGCCCGAACCGGACGAGGAAGATTTCGCGCCGCCACGCGCGCCCGCGCGCGCCGTGCGCGAGCCGGACAGCCGCGAGGCGGCCCGCCTCGGCGCCGCGCATGCGTCCATGCCGGGCGCGGTGGATTACGTGCCGCGCCACAAGGGCATCGAAGCGGTGTCGGCGCGGCGCCAGCCGGTCTGGCAGCCGCCCGCGCGCACGCGCAACTCCCCGCCGCAGCCGGGCGAGATCTGGCTCCAGCAGGCCGCGCCGCCGGGCCCGGTCACGCCCGAACCCGCGGCGCCAGCCGTTGCCGCGCCCGCGCCCGCCGCGCGCGTGCCCGCCAGGCCGGCGCCGGAACGCCCGGCCGTGCGGCCGGAGGATGCCACGCGCGCCGCCGGCCGCGCCGCCGCGGTCGCGCAGGCGCCCGCCGCCGTGGGCCTGCCCGCCGCCGGCGCGCCGCGCGCGACCGTGGTCAGCAGCCCGTTCCGCCAGCCGAACCTGACGCCGCGCTCGGCCATCACCACGCTGCCCGAGGCCGCTGCGCTGGCGCAGCGGCCTGTCCCGGTCGCTCCGGCCGCTGCAAAGGAAGCGCCGCCGCCCGCGCCGCAGGAGACTGTCGAGCCCGCGGCCGTCGCGCGGGAAGCGACGGCCGCGATGCTCGCGGAGACTTCCCCGGCGCAGCCAGAGAAGGAAGCCGCCGCCGCGCCTGAAAGCGAGGTGGCGGTGGCCGAAAGCGACGCGCCGGTGGTTGAAGCCGCGCCCGCGCTGCCCGAAACGCCGCAGCCGGTCGCCGTGCTGTCCGCGGGCGACGTGGCCATCCCGGCCGCCGATGCCGCAGTCGATGCCGCCAATGCCGCCAATGCCGACGATGCCGACGACGAAGCCCGGCGCGCCACGCTGGCGCAGATCCGCCTGGAAGCCGAGACGCTGATGGCCGAACTGAAGGCCCTGGCCGCCGGCACGCCGGTGCCGCGCACGGCCGCCGCGCCGGATGCGCCGGCGGTTGCGCCAAGCGAAGCCGCCGACGTGGCCGAGGCCCCGGATGCGGTCGGCGACGTGGTGATCCCCGACGCCGCCGCGCCCGCGGACGGCCTCGCCGAATCGCTCCACGCCAGCCTGCTTGCCGACGACGAGGAAACACCGGAACCGGAAATGGCGGTCCGCCCCGAGGCAGGCACGGAGGAGGGCGCCGACAACGTGCTCGATGCCAACCTGCTGGTCGAGTCTTCCGGCGAGGCCGCCGGGGCCGGTGAAGCCCTGCCGGCTGCCGATGCCGCCGTGGCGGAGATCCAGCCGGCCGGGCAGGCCGATGCGGACGCCGGCACGGAAAGCGAAACGGCAACCGAGGCAGCAAGCGGGACAGCAAGCGGGACAGCAACCGAAGCCGAAGCCAGCCCGGAAGCCAACGTCCAACCGGAAACGGAAGCCGCAGCAGCACCGGAACCGCCCCCCGAAACCGAACGCGCACCCGAGCCGGCAGCGGCATCCTTGCCCGAGCCGCAGCCCGGCAGCGCCGCCGCCGACTCCCGGTCCGGCGCCGAGCCGGAAATCGCCCACGCCGCCCCCGCCGCGCCCGCGCCCAAGCCGCGTATCGTGCTGCCCGCCGTGGTCGGCAAGACCGTGCCGCTTGGCGCCGCCGCCGCGCCCGCGCTACCGCCCTCGCAGGCCATCGCCGTCACGCCGGCGCCCGCGCGCATCGCCGACTACCGCCTGCCGCGGCTTGAATTGCTGGAGGCCGCCACCGCCGACATCGAGCAGGTCAGCGAGGAGCGCCTGCAGGAAACCGGCAACCTGATCGCGCAGCGCCTGGCCGAGTTCAAGGTGCCGGTGTCGGTGGTCGGCGCCTCGGCCGGCCCGGTCATCACGCGCTTCGAGGTGGACCCCGCGATGGGCGTGCGCGGCGCGCAGGTGGTCGGCCTGATGAAGGACCTCGCGCGCGCGCTCGGCGTGACCTCGATCCGCGTGGTCGAGACCATTCCCGGCAAGACCTGCATGGGGCTGGAACTGCCCAACGCGCGGCGCCAGATGATCCGCCTGTCGGAGATCGTGGCCGCCTCGTCCTTCCTCGCGCACAGCTCGAACCTGGTGCTGGCGATGGGCAAGGACATCACCGGCAACCCGGTCGTGACCGACCTCGCGCGCGCGCCGCACCTGCTGGTGGCCGGCACCACCGGCTCGGGCAAGTCGGTGGCGGTCAACGCCATGATCCTGTCGGTGCTCTACAAGGCCACGCCCGACGACGTGCGCCTGATCATGATCGACCCCAAGATGCTGGAGCTGTCGGTCTACGAAGGCATCCCGCACCTGCTCGCGCCGGTCGTCACGGACATGAAGCAGGCCGCGCACGCGCTCAACTGGTGCGTGGGCGAGATGGAAAAGCGCTATCGCCTGATGTCCGCGCTGGGCGTGCGCAACCTGGCTGGCTTCAACCAGAAGATCCGCACCGCCGAGGCCGCCGGCGAGCACGTGCCCAACCCGTTCTCGCTCACCCCGGACGCGCCCGAGCCGCTGCGCACGCTGCCGCTGATCGTGGTGGTGATCGACGAGCTGGCCGACCTGATGATGGTGGCCGGCAAGAAGATCGAAGAACTGATCGCCCGCCTGGCGCAGAAGGCGCGCGCTGCCGGCATCCACCTGATCCTGGCCACGCAGCGGCCCTCGGTGGACGTCATCACCGGCCTGATCAAGGCCAACATCCCCACGCGCGTGGCGTTCCAGGTCAGCAGCAAGATCGACTCGCGCACCATCCTCGACCAGATGGGCGCCGAGAGCCTGCTGGGGCAGGGCGACATGCTGTTCCTGCCGCCCGGCACCGGCTATCCGCAGCGCGTGCACGGCGCCTTCGTCGCCGACGAGGAAGTGCACCGCGTGGTCGAGCACTGGAAGCAGTTCGGCGAGCCCGACTACGACGAAGCCATCCTCGCCGGCGACCCCGGCGAAGCGGCCGCGGCCGACCTGTTCGGCGAAGGCGGCGACGCCGAGGCCGACCCGCTCTACGACGAAGCTGCCGCCTTCGTGCTCAACACGCGGCGCGCCTCGATCTCGGCCGTGCAGCGCCAGTTGCGCATCGGCTACAACCGCGCCGCGCGCCTGATCGAGCAGATGGAAGTGGCGGGCCTGGTCTCGCCGATGGGCCGCAACGGCGCGCGCGACGTGCTGGCGCCCGGGTCGGGGGACTAAGGGCGGACGAGGGGAGAAAGCCGCACAGCGGCAATCGGCACCTCGCCGCCCACGCATGCCACAAGCCGCACATCCCGCGCGCAATGGCCGAATAACGCCGTCTTTCCCCCGCTAATGTCCGGCTGGATGCCGCGCCGCCTCCCCTATGCTGGAACGATCGAACTTCGGCAGGCCAGCATGGGCGAAGAACCAGTCCTCCCCGTTTCCCTTTCGCTCGACGAGCTCAAGGCGTTCGCCAGCGTGCTGACGCAGGGCTCGCTGCTGCAGGAGGCCACGCTGCGGGTGGTCGCCGAGTGCGAACAGAAGGCGGTCGCGGCAAGCCAGCAGCGCTGCGCGCTGCAGCGGCAGTGGGACTGACGCCCGCCTGGCCCATCCTCCATCGCGCGCAAGGAGCTCCAGTGAAGCAGATCGCCGAACCGTACATGGACGTGGACGCCGACGAGCCGTCCACGCTGAGGCAGATCCTCGGCGAAGCGCTCGCGGGCGCCGCCGCCGGGGCCGTCGAGAACATCGACACCCTGGACGCGGCCGACGCCATCGACGCCATCATCGGACCGGCGCAGCCCGCTCCGGGCCAGGCCGACGCGCGCGAAGGCCCGCGCCAGTTCCCGCGCCTGATGCCGGTGGCGTCAGCCGCCCAGCCGGGCGCGCGCGCCGTCAAGGTGGCGGACATCGCCGGCTTCGAGCGGCTTGCCGAGCAGGACGCGCTGACGGAATTCCGCGTGTTCCGCAGTTTCGGCTATTCGGTGGTGCTGTTTTTCCACGCCGCCGAGATGGTGTTCTACACCGTGCTCTACCAGGACGGCTCGCCGTGGCGCGTGATGGCCTGTCCCGACCACGAGACCAGCGAATCGGTGTTCACCCATTTCGAGGAGCGCGCGCGGCGCTGGGCCGAGGGCGAGGCGCGCTGCGCGCTGGTCAAGGCCCGCAACGCGCATCTCGCGCGCCTGTTCGAGCAGTCCGAGCAACGGGCGGAGCGGCTGCGCAGCGACCTGCAGCGCGTGGCGCTGCAGGAGCAGGCGCTGAACGCGCGCCAGCAGCAGGTGCGGCGGGAACTGACCCGGCTCGAAGGCCTGCGCGTCGCGGCGCAGGCCCAGCTCAACAAGTCGGCCCGCCAGGCCCACCAGCTCATGCTGGCGGAAAACGAAGGGCTGCCGCATCTGCCGGGCCGCTGAGCGCCGCGCCGTCGCCGTCGTCGCCACCGTCACGCACGGCGCCGGCGCAAACCGGCAAAATGGCGGGGGCCGGCGCCGCCGGCCAGTGCGGAGACGATGATGGACACCACCAACGAGCCGGCCGGCGGCGTGCCGCACGGCAATCTTCTGGCCGACGTGCCGGCGGACCGCGCCGCCGAGCGCTTCGACGCCTTGCTGGCGCGCCCCGGCCTCAAGATCGAGCGCATCGTCTCGAACGGGCAGGCCAGTCCGCCCGGCTTCTGGTACGACAGCGCGCAGGACGAATGGGTGCTGCTGCTCAGCGGCAGCGCCGGCCTGCACATCGAGGGCGAGGCGCAGGCGCGCCGCCTGCTGCCCGGCGACTGGCTGCACCTGCCCGCGCATTGCCGCCATCGCGTGGCGTGGACCGACGCGGCGCAGCCTTCGGTCTGGCTCGCCGTGCATTTCGGCCCGGCCGCGCAGGGCTGATCCGCGCCCGCCTGGGCGCCGCCACGCGCGCCGCATCCGCGTTCGCATACCCATATGCGGACCGTGCCTCTATGCATAGACGAAATGCGCGCTTCGGCGCGGCGTGCCGCTCGGCTATCGTGTGAGCCTGGCAAGCCGGCCGGTCCGTGGCGGCTTGCGCCACGATGTCCCACGGCCGGCCCCCATCCCGAATCATGTTCTTCCCGCCCCCGGCGCGGCTGTGCGCCGCGCTCGCCGTTTTCCCTCGCCGCAGGCGCGCGCGCCCGCTGTTGCCGGCGCAACAGCGATTCAACAAGCTGTGCCCGCAGCCGCCGCGCGATGGCGGCGACGCTGCCGCGCGAAACCACGGATGGCCGCGAGAAAGGCCGGAAATGGTCGCGAACAGGGTCGCGAACGGCGCCGATCGCGGCCGCGCGCGCCGGGCTTGCTTCTTGCCTTGTCCACCCACAGGCGCTCGCGCAGGCGAGCCCGGCGGCGTTGCCGCCGCGCCCATCCGGATGCATTCCACAGGAGATTTTCCCAATGGCTAAACCGCTGAACGTAGTTGCCGTCAACGGCAGCGCGCAGCAACCCTCGCGTACCCTGGCGCTGGTCCAGGCCCTGCTGGCCGAGCTCGACACGCGGCTCGTGATCGAGAGCCGCATCGTCAACCTCGGCGACATCGCCCGCCCGCTGGGCGGCGCGCTGACGCGCGCGGAGCTGCCGGCCGAGATCGAGGCCGAGCTGGCGGCGATCGAGGCGGCGGACCTGCTGCTGGTGGCCGCTCCGGTCTACCGCGGCTCCTATCCGGGCCATTTCAAGCATCTGTTCGACCTGATCGGGCAGGAAGCGCTGGTCGACAAGCCGGTGCTGCTGGCCGCCACCGGCGGCAGCGACCGCCATGCGCTGGTGCTCGAGCACCAGTTGCGCCCGCTGTTCGGCTTCATGCAGGCGCTGACGCTGCCGATCGGCGTGTACGGCAGCCCGGGCGAGTTCGAGCACTACCAGGTGAGCAGCCCGGCGCTGGCCGAGCGCATCCGCCTGGCCGCCGACCGCGCGGCGCCGCTGTTCGCCGAGCACCGGCGCACGGCGCTGCAGCGCGTCGCCTGAGGAACGCACCGGCGATGAACGTATTCTGGTTCCTTCCCACGCATGGCGACGGACACTACCTCGGCACCACCGAGGGCGCGCGGCCGGTCTCGCTGCGCTACCTGAAGCAGATCGCGCAGGCCGCGGACGACCTCGGCTACTACGGTGTGCTGATTCCCACCGGCCGCTCCTGCGAGGACTCGTGGGTGATCGCCTCGGCGGTGGCGCCGTGGACCGAGCGGCTGCGCTACCTGGTGGCGATCCGCCCGGGCATCATCTCGCCCACGGTGTCGGCGCGCATGGCGGCCACGCTGGACCGCATCACCAACGGCCGCCTGCTGATCAACGTGGTGACCGGCGGCGACCCCGACGAGAACCGCGGCGACGGCCTCTACCTGGACCACAGCCAGCGCTACGCGGCCTCGGCCGAGTTCCTGCGCGTGTGGCGCCGCGTGCTCGAAGGCGAGGCGGTGCACTTCGAGGGCGAGCACATCAAGGTGGAGAACGCCAAGGCGCTCTATCCGCCGGTGCAGCGCCCGTATCCGCCGCTGTACTTCGGCGGCTCGTCGGAAGCAGCGCACGAACTGGCGGCCGAGCAGGTCGACGTCTACCTGAGCTGGGGCGAGCCGCCGGCCGCGGTGGCGCAGAAGATCGCCGACGTGCGCGAGCGCGCCGCGCGGCTCGGGCGCACGGTGCGCTTCGGCGTGCGGCTGCACGTGATCGTGCGCCATACCAGCGAGGAAGCGTGGCGCGCCGCGGACGAACTGATCGCGCGGATCTCGGACGAAACCATCGCCGCCGCGCAGAAGTCGTTCGCGCGCTTCGACTCGGTCGGCCAGCGCCGCATGGCGCAACTGCACGGCGGGCGCCGCGACCAGCTCGAGATCTATCCCAACCTGTGGGCCGGCGTGGGCCTGGTGCGCGGCGGCGCCGGCACCGCGCTGGTCGGCAATCCGCAGGAAGTCGCGGCGCGCATCAAGGAGTATGCCGACCTCGGCATCGAGAGCTTCATCTTCTCGGGCTACCCGCACCTGGAGGAAGCCTACCGCTTCGCCGAGCTGGTGTTCCCGCTGCTGCCCGAGCCGTATGCGAGCCTGGCGCGCGGCGGCGCCACCAACCTGACCGGGCCGTTCGGCGAGATGATCGCCAACGACGTGCTGCCCGGCGGCAAGGCCACGGCATGAGCGTGCGCCCCCGCGTGGTGCCGCTGGACCCGCGCCGCACGGCGCAGGCGCTGGCGCGCGACTTCGCCCAGACCGCGGCCGAGCGCGACGCGCGCGGCGGCACGCCCAAGGCCGAGCGCGACGCGCTGCGCGCCAGCGGCCTGCTGGCCCTGACCATTCCCGCGGAACTCGGCGGGCTGGGCGGCAACTGGGCCGACATGCTGGCCGTGGTGCGCACGCTGGCCCGCGCCGATGCCTCGCTGGCCCACGTCTACGGCTTCCACCACCTGACGCTGGCCACGCTGCGGCTGTTCGGCAACGCCGGCCAGTGGCGCCCGTGGTGGGAGCAGACCGCGCTGCGCGGCTGGTTCTGGGGCAACGCGCTGAACCCGCTCGACACGCGCACCGTGGCCAGCCGCGGCGAGGGCTGCCACGAGTTTTCCGGCAAGAAGAGTTTCTGCTCCGGCGCCATCGATTCCGAGATGCTGGTGGCCTCGGCGCTGGAAGAGGGCAGCGGCCGCCTGCTGATCGCGGCGCTGCCGACCAGCCGCAGCGGCATCACGCCGCACCACGACTGGGACAGCATCGGCCAGCGCCAGACCGACAGCGGCAGCGTGTCGTTCGAGCGCGTGCGCGTGGAGCCGCAGGAACTGCTGCTCGACCCCGGCCCGCTGAGCACGCCGTTCGCGTGCCTGCGGCCGCTGCTGGCGCAACTGGTGTTCTGCCACACCTTCCTCGGCATCGCCGAAGGCGCCTTCGAGGAGGCGCGCGGCTACACGCTGACCGAGGCGCGCCCGTGGTTCCGCTCGGAGGCCGCGCACGTCACCGAGGATCCTTACGTGCTGGCGCGCTACGGCGAGTTCTGGGTCGGCCTGGAAGGCGTGCGGCTGCTGGTGGAGCGCGCCGCCGCGCACTTCGACCGGGCCTGGCAAACCGGCGAGCGGCTCGATGCCGACGCGCGCGGCGCGCTCGCGGTCGACATCGCCGCGGCCAAGGTGGCCTCGACCCGCACCGGGCTCGACCTTGCCAGCCGCATCTTCGAAGTCACCGGCGCGCGCGCCACGCACGGCGCGCTGCGGCTCGACCGCCACTGGCGCAACCTGCGCACGCAGTCGCTGCACGACCCGCTCGACTACAAGCTCCACGAGCTTGGCGACTGGGCCCTGAATGGCGCCGCGCCCAGCCCATCCTTCTACTCATGAGCCCATGCAGCTAGTGTCCTGGCCACCGGCGCCGCGTCCGGCGCAGCATCTCTCGCACGTCTTCGCCGACCCGAAATCGCTGGCGCTGCTCAGCCACGTGGAAAAGGTCGCGCCCAGCGAGGCCGGCATCCTGATCGTGGGCGAGACCGGCACCGGCAAGGAGATGATGGCGCGCCACGTCCACAACCTGAGCGCGCGCCGCCACCGGCGCTTCGTCGCGGTCAACTGCGGGGCGTTCTCCGAATCGCTGGTCGATGCCGAGCTGTTTGGCCACGAGAAGGGCGCCTTCACCGGCGCGCTCGGTGCCAAGCCGGGCTGGTTCGAGGAGGCCGACGGCGGCACGCTGTTCCTCGACGAGATCGGCGACCTGCCGATGTCGCTGCAGGTCAAGCTGCTGCGCGTGCTGCAGGAGCGCGAGGTGGTGCGGCTGGGCTCGCGCAAGCCGGTGCCGATCGACGTGCGCGTGCTGGCGGCCACCAACCGGCCGCTCGACGCGGCCATCCGCGACGGCAGCTTCCGCAAGGACCTGTTCTACCGCCTCAACGTGGTGACGCTGGAGATCCGCCCGCTGCACGAGCGCCCCGGCGACATCCTGCCGCTGGCGCGGCATTTCCTGCGCAAGTACGGCGAGCGGCTCGGCTACGGCGAGGTCGCGCTGAGCCCGGAGGCGCAGCACAAGCTGCAGCGCTACGCCTGGCCCGGCAATATCCGCGAACTGGAGAACGTGCTGCACCACGCCTTGCTGACCTGCCAGGACGACCGCATCGACGCGGACGACCTGCACGTGCGCGAGCCGGGCGCGGATACCCACGCGGCGCGGCCCGATGCCGCCGCCGCGCTGGCGGTGCCCGCCGAGGCCGGCGCCATGCCCGCCGCCGGCGAGCCTGCCGGCGAACTCGCCGACGAGCCCGCCGCCGCCCTGCTCGAGCGCGCGCTGCTGCGCCTGTTCGACGAAGCGCCGGAGGGCGTGCACGAGACCGTGGAGCGCGCGCTGCTGCGCGCCGCCTTCCGCTACTGCCGCTACAACCAGGTCCACACCGCGGCGCTGCTCGGGCTGAGCCGCAACATCACGCGCGCCCGGCTGATCCAGATCGGCGAGCTGCGCGTCAACCGGCGCAAGCCGGGCGAGGCCGAGGGGCCGGGAGGCGATGGCCCGGCCGCTACCGCCAATATCGCCGGCATGGCTGGCATGGCTGACACCGCCGCCGCCGACACCGCGCAGCCCGGCGCGGCGAAGGTCTTCGCGATCGCCATCTGAGCCTCGCCGGCATTCCGCAACCATTCACTGGCGCAATACCACCATGCCTGAACAACTTGTCTACCCGGCCTCGGCCGAACTGGCCGCCCGCTTTCGCCCGCTGTTTGCCGAGATCGCCGAACGCGCGGCCGAGCGCGAGCACACGCGCGAACTGGCCTTCGATGCCGTGCAGCGGCTGCGCGCGGCCGGCTTCGGCGCGCTGCGGGTGCCGGTGGCGCTGGGCGGGCTCGGCGCCTCGCCCGAGCAACTGGCCGAACTGCTGATCGAGCTGGGCGAAGCGGATTCCAACCTGCCGCAGATCCTGCGCGCGCATTTCGGTTTCGTCGAACGCCTCTTTGCCGAGGTGGCGCCCGCGCAGCGCGAGCGCTGGCTGCGGCTGGTGGCGCAGGGCGCGATCTTCGGCAACGCCACCACCGAGACCGGCGACGGCGCGCTGGGCCGCCACCGCACCACGCTCGCGCGCGATGCGTCCAACGGCCAGGGCTGGCGGCTCGACGGCGAGAAGTTCTACAGCACCGGCACGCTCTACGCGGACTGGATCGCGGTGGCGGCCAACCGTGTCGGCGACGCCAGCCAGCCCGACGTTGTCGATACGGTCAACGTGCTGGTGCCGGCCGATGCCGCCGGCATCGAGCGCGTCGACGACTGGCGCGGCTTCGGCCAGCGCCTGACCGGCTCGGGCACCACGCGCTTCGACGCCGTGGCGGTCGGCGACGACCAGGTGATCAGCTTCCCGCGCAATGTGCCCACGCCGATGACCGCTTTCTTCCAGCTCGTGCACCTCGCCACGCTGGCGGGCATCGCGCGCGCGGTGGAGCGCGACGCCGCCGCCTTCGTGCGCGCCCGCCGGCGCGTCTACAGCCACGGCAGCGGCGCCACGCCGGCCGAGGACCCGCTGGTGCAGCAGGTGGTGGGCCAGCTCGGCGGCACCGCTTTCGTCGCGGCCAGCACGGTGGCGGCGGTGGCGCAGGGCCTCGGCGAGGTGGAGCGCGCGCGCCTGCGCGGCGAGCCGGTGTCCGCGGCCCTGCTCGACGAGGTGGAGCTGCGCGCCGCCAAGGCCCAGGCGGTGATACCGGACCTCGTGCTGGCGGCCGCCACGCGCCTGTTCGACATCGGCGGCGCCTCGGCCCTCGACGAAAGCCGCCGGCTGGACCGCCATTGGCGCAACGCGCGCACGCTGGCCTCGCACAACCCGGCCATCTACAAGGCAAGGGCGGTCGGGGACAACGCCATCAACGGCGCCGCGCCGACCTATTACTGGTCGGTGGGGGCCAAGGCGGCCTGAGCGGGGGACGGGCGCGGTTCCCTGGCGGGCCGGCGGCCCGCGCGGTCAGGCCGCCAGCGGCACGACCTCGCGGGCGATCGCCTCGCCGGAGGCCGCCAGCGCCACGCGCAGGTCATAGGCCGCCTGCAGGCTGGCCCAGAATTCCGGCGTGGTGCCGAAGTACCGCGCCAGGCGCAGCGCCGTCTCGGGCGAGATGGCGCGACGGCAGCGCACGATGTCGTTGATGCGCGGCGCCGGTACGTGCAGGGCCATCGCCAGGGCATGCGCCGTCATGTTGTTGGGCACGAGGAAATCCTCGCGCAGGATCTCGCCGGGGTGGACCGGCTCGATGTTCTCGCCGGTGGCGATGTCCGAGAAATCGACCTTCTTCAGGTTCTCGCGCTTGATCGTCATGGTGGCCTCGATGGTCGGTGTAGTCGATATGGACGGCATGGCCGGCGTGGTCAGTGATAGTCGGTGATCTCTGCCTCGTAGACGTCGCCGTTGCCAAAGCGGAAACAGATCCGCCACTGGTCGTTGATCCGGATGCGCCACTGGCCCTGGCGGTCAGCCCTGAGCGCCTCCAGCCGGTTGGCCGGCGGCGCCCGCAGGTCCTCGAGCACGGCCGCCGCGTCGAGCATCTCGAGCTTGCGGAACGCGGCCCGCTGGATCTCGCGCGGGAGGCTGCTGACGAACTTGCCGGCGTACACCGCTGCGGTGGCCTTGCTGGCGAAGCTTCGAATCATGGTGATGATCCTATAATGCGTTGAGTTTAACGTCAAGTGTTATTCGTGTGGCGTTATGTGTGGCGACGACGCTGCCGTGCCCGCATCCGCAATGCCGGAATGGCGCCCCGATGCGATGCCCGCCCAGGGCAGGCGTCGGAGACGCCGGCGGCGTGGCCGCCAGATGCGGAGGGTTCACGGAGGCGGTCCATGCCTAGCGGACCGTTCGCGGTCCTGCCGGAGAGCGTAGGCCGGCTCTCCCCGGGCATGCATGAGAGGATTCGCAAAAGCGCCCGGCCGAGGGATGGCGGGGCCGGCGGCGAGCCGGCCCGCCGGTCAGGCGGAGGCGCTCAGGGCGCCCGCAGCAGGCGCACGCAACGGTCGCCCAGCCACTGGATGATGCTGACCAGGCCGATCAGCAGCACGATCACCACCACCATCACGGTGGTGTCGAAGCGCTGGTAGCCGTAGCGGATGGCGATGTCGCCAAGCCCGCCCGCGCCTACCGCGCCGGCCATCGCCGAGGCGCCGACCAGCGACACCACGGTAATGGTGAAGCCGCCCACGATGCCGGGCAGCGCCTCGGGCAGCAGCACGTGCCAGACGATGTGGCGGCGCTGGCAGCCCATTGCCTGCGCGGCTTCCACCAGGCCGCGGTCCACCTCGCGCAGGCTGATCTCGGCGATGCGCGCGAAGAACGGCGTGGCGCTGATCGACAGCGGCACCACCGCCGCCCACACGCCGATGGTGGCGCCCACCACCAGCCGCGTGAACGGCAGCAGCGCCACCAGCAGCACGATGAAGGGCGTGGCGCGAAAGCCGTTGACCACGCTGCCCAGCACGCGGTGCAGCCGCGGCGCGGCCAGCACGCCGCCGGGCGCGCTCAGCACCAGCACCAGCGCCAGCGGCGTGCCCAGCGCCACCGCCACCAGCGCCGAGGCGCCGACCATCGTGAGCGTGTCGAACAGGCCTTGCCAGATGCGTTCAATGGTCAGCGGGGACATAGCCGATTACCTTGGCGTGTTGGGATCGGGTGGCGCCGGCCAGCGCTTCGGCGGACAGGCCGCCGGCGGGCGCGGCCAGCAGCATGCGGCCCTGGCTGTGGCCCTGGATGCGGTCGACGCCGGCGTGCAGCAGGCGCGCCTGCCCGCCCAGCGCGGCGGCGATGCCGGCCAGCTCGGGCGCGGCGCCGGCGCCGCTGTAATGCAGCTCGACCAGCTGCTCGCAGGCGCCGTGCGCGGGCGGCGCGGCCAGCAGCCGGCGCGCGAGGTCGTCGGGCAGGCCGGCCTGCAGCGGCTGCAGCAGCGCCCGCGTGGCGGCGTGGCGCGGATTGCCGAACACCTCCCACACCAGGCCGTGCTCGGCGATGCGGCCGCCTTCGAGCACCAGCACGCGGTCGCAGATGTCGCGGATCACGCGCATCTCGTGCGTGATCAGCACGACGGTCAGGCCCAGGCGCCGGTTGATGTCGCGCAGCAGCGCCAGGATGGACTGCGTGGTCTCCGGGTCCAGCGCCGAGGTGGCCTCGTCGCACAGCAGGATCTCGGGCCGGTGCACCAGCGCGCGGGCGATGCCCACGCGCTGCTTCTGGCCGCCGGAGAGCTGGCCCGGATAGGCGCGCTGCTTGCCTTCCAGCCCGACCAGGCCGAGCAGTTCCTCCACGCGCGGCCCGATCTGGGCGCGCGGCACGCCGGCCACCTTGAGCGGCAGCGCCACGTTGTCCCACACGGTCTTGGCCGACAGCAGGTTGAAGTGCTGGAAGATCATGCCGATGCGGCGGCGCAGGGCCACCAGCGCGGCGGCGTCGAGCGTGGCGAGGTCGGTGCCGTCCACCAGCACGCGGCCGCTGCTGGGCGTCTCCAGCCGGTTGATGGTGCGCAGCAGGCTGGACTTGCCGGCGCCGCTGCGGCCGATGATGCCGAACACGCCGCCGGCGGGGATGTCGATGTCGATCTCGCGCAGCGCGTGCACGTCGCCGGCCGGCGTGCGGTAGACCTTGCCGACCTGCCGGAACGAGACCGAGCCGGCGGCCGCGCCGGGGCTGTCGTGCGGGCCATCGTGCTGGCCGCTGGCGCGGGCGGACGGCGGAGGTTCGAGCGGGCCAGGCGCGGCCTCGCGCCGGCGCAGGAAGGTCAGCGTGCCCATGACGTCACTGCTTGCGCCACGGCAGGCTGTAGAGCTTGTCGTTGTTGGCGTAGGACTCGCGCAGCTTCTGCAGCACCGCCGGCGACTCCTGGTAGAGCTTGACGAAGCGGGCGATGCGCGGGTCGCCGGCATTGTCCTGGCGGCTGACGAAGCGGATCGCGAAATAGACGTCGTCCACACCCGAATAGAGCAGGCCGGAGCCGGCCACCTGCGGCTTGCCGGCGTTGACGAAGTGGGCCGGGTAGCCCTGCGCGAGGTCCACGTCGTCGAGCGCGCGCACCAGCTGCGGGCCTTCGATCTCCACGAACTTGAGCTTCTTGGGGTTGGCCACGATGTCGTCGAGCCCGCCGCGCGCGCCCACGCCGTCGCGCAGCTTGAGCAGGCCGGCCTTCTGCAGCAGCAGCAGGCCGCGGCCCTGGTTGACCGGGTCGCTGGCCACGCCCACGCGCGCGCCGTCCTTGAGCTCGTCGAAGCGCTTGATGCGGCTGGAGTACAGGCCGATGTTGGGCAGCACGCCCACCGCCACGCTCTTGAAGGCGTAGCCGCGCTCCTTGATGGCGTTGTCGAGGAAGGCCTGGTGCTGGAAGTAGTTGAGGTCGAGGTCGCCGGAGGCCAGCGCCACGTTGGGCGTGGTCCAGTCGGTCAGCTCGACCACCTTGACGTCGAGGCCCTGCTTGCGCGCCTCGGCGGCGGCCACTTCGACCGAATCGGCGAGCGCGCCCGGCGTCACGCCGATGCGCAGCGGCGCGGCGCGCGCGAGGTGGGCGGCAGTGGCCAGGGAGAGCGTGGCGAGGGCGGAGATCAGCAGTCGCTTGAGTGTCGGCTTGCGTGTCATGGGGCGGGTGGAATGGTGTCTGGATGAATGTCGGGTGGTTCAATCGGCCGCGTGGCGGAACTGTGCCGCCGCGTGGCGCGCCGGCAGGCGGTCGCCTTCGCCGAACAGCTTGCCGCGCAGGCTGCCCTCGGCGTAGCTGGTCTTGTAGAGGCCGCGGTTCTGCAGCTCGGGCACCACCAGCTCGACGAAATCCTCGTAGCTTTCCGGCACCACGGTGCGGCTCAGGTTGAAGCCGTCGATGCCGGTCTCGTCGATCCACGACTGCAGCTCGTCGGCCACCTGCGCCGCGTCGCCGACGATGGC
The DNA here is from genome assembly GCF_058789195.1 of Cupriavidus sp. FW216-B1. Classification (NCBI taxonomy): domain Bacteria; kingdom Pseudomonadati; phylum Pseudomonadota; class Betaproteobacteria; order Burkholderiales; family Burkholderiaceae; genus Cupriavidus; species Cupriavidus sp. FW216-B1. Next base: position 208,477 of record NZ_JBYTEL010000008.1, read on the forward strand.
CGGATAACGCCCGCCCAGCTCGAACAGCTCCAGCAGGCGCCGGCGCGTCCAGCCGTGCTGCTGGGCCGCGCGCGAGGCGGATTCGATGGCGTTGCCGCCGTTGTAGTCCACCGGCGCGTCGAGGTCGTAGCGGCCGAAGTCCACGCCAGTGCTGGCGGCGAAGTGGGCCAGGCCCGCCTCGCGGCTGGCGTAGTCCTTGTAGTCGGCATGCTTCTGGCGCGCCTCGGCACTGGTGCGGCCCGCCACCACGGCGGCGCCGGCGAACACCTTGATGTCGTCGGGGCGGCGCCCGGCCGCCACCAGTTGCTCGCGCAGCGCGCGCACGGTCTCGCGCGCGGCTTCCTTGCTGGGCGGCGAGATGAACACGCATTCGGCGTGGCGCGCGGCGAAGCGCTGGCCACGCCCCGAGCTGCCGGCCTGGAACAGCACTGGCGTGCGCTGCGGCGACGGCTCGGCGAGGTGGTAGCCCTCGACCTTGTAGTACTTGCCCTGGTGGTTCACCTTGTGCACGCGGCCGGGGTCGGCGAACACGCGCGCGGCCTTGTCGCGCCGCACCGCGCCGTCTTCCCAGCTGCCTTCCCACAACTTGTAGAGCACCTCCAGGTATTCGTCGGCGCGGTCGTAGCGCTCGTCGTGGGCGATCTGGTTGTCCAGCCCCATCGCGCGCGCGGCGCTGTCGAGGTAGCCGGTGACGATGTTCCAGCCCACGCGCCCGCGCGTAAGGTGGTCCAGCGTGGAGAAGCGCCGCGCCAGCAGGTAGGGCTGCTCGTAGGTCAGGTTGACGGTCACGCCGAAGCCCAGGTGCCGCGTCACCGCGGCCATCGCCGAGACCAGCAGCAGCGGGTCGTTGACCGGCAGCTGGATCGACTCGCGCAGGGTCACGTCGACGTTGCCCTGGTAGATGTCGTAGACGCCCACGATGTCGGCGATGAACAGGCCGTCGAACAGGCCGCGCTCGAGCGTGCGCGCTTGGCCGGTCCAGTATTCGATGGTGTTGTAGTCGATGGAGCGGTCGCGCGGGTGCGTCCACAGGCCGTGGTTGATGTGGCCCACGCAGTTCATGTTGAAGGCGTTGAGCAGGATTTGCTTGCGTGCCATCACAGGGCTCCGTGCCGGGTGGGAAGGCGGTCGTTGAGGTAGTAGTTGCCGACCGCGTGGTATTTCCAGCGCACCGGGTCGTGCAGCGTGTGGGTGCGCGCGTTGCGCCAGAAGCGGTCCAGGCCCAGGCCGTCGAGCGTGGCGCCGGTGCCGGCCAGCTCGAACAGCTTGCTGCCGGCCAGCAGCGAGGCGGTGGTGGTGAGCGCGCGCGCCTCGGCCACGGCGATCGAGGCCGCGGCCACGCTGCGCTCGTCGGGCGCGGCCTGGGCCGCGTCGACGATGCGCCCGGCGCGGCGCACCAGCGCCGCCGCGGCGCGCAGGCGCACCGCCACGTTGCCGACTTCATGGATGGTCAGCGGGTCGTCCGCCGCGCGCTCGACGCCGGCGTCGAGCCACGGGCGCGACTGCTCGCGCACGAACGGCAGCGTGGCGTCGAACGCGCCGCGGCCGACGCCGAGGTCGATGGCCGCGTGCAGGATCTGCGCCACCGGGCCGATGGTGGTGGGCTGCTCGAACGAGGCCAGGAACGGCACCACCCAGTCGGCCTCCACGCGCACGTTGTCGAACGTGACCGAGCCGCTGCCGGTGATGCGCTGGCCGAAGCCGTCCCAGTCGTCGACGATGGCCACGCCGGGCGCGGTGCGCGGCACGATGGCCAGCAGCGTGACCTCGCGGCCGTCCTGCTCGGCCACCACCAGCGTGGGAATCCAGTGCGCGTAGAGCGCGCCGGTGCAGTAGAACTTCTTGCCGTCCACGCGCCAGCCGTCGCCGTCCGGGCTGAGCCGGGTGCGGCGCTTGAAGTCCTTGTGGCCGATCTCGGCCAGCGCGTTGCCGAAGCGCTCGCCGGCCAGCGCGCGCGCGTAGAAGAAGCGTTTCTGCGCCTCGCTGCCGCCCACGCGCAGCACTTCCAGCGCGTAGAAATGGTTCTGCGGGATCTGGCCCAGCGAGCCGTCCGCCGCGGCGATGGTGGAGATCACTTCGGCCAGCGTCACGGTGGACACGCCGGCGCCGCCGAACTCGCGCGGCACCGTGATGCCCCACAGGCCGCTCGCGCTGAAGGCGTCGAGCTCGGCCCAGGGCAGGCGGCGCTCGCGGTCGCGCAGCGCGGCTCCGGGCGCGAACTGCGCGGCCAGCCGGCGCGCGGTGGCGATGGCGTCGGCGTCGTCGCGGATCAGCGCGGGCGGCTGCGCCGGCGGCGCGGCGGGCGCGGGGCGGCTGGCGGGGCTGTTGTCGGCGGGAACCGGGGTAAGGAGCAGGGACATGTCAGTTCCAGGAGTGGCGCGCGGGCAGCACGTGATTGAGGTAGTAGTTGCCGATCAGGTGGGTCTTCCAGCGCACCGGGTCGTGCAGCGTGTGGGTGCGCGCGTTGCGCCAGTGGCGGTCGAGGTTGTGGCGCGCGCGCGTGGCGGCAGAGCCGGCCAGCTCGAACAGCTTTTCGCTGGCGGACAGCGCCGCCTCGGTGGTCAGCACCTTGGCCTCGGCCACGGCCACCGAGGCGCGCGCGCTGGCCTCGGCGTCGAGCCCGCGCGGCGCGGCCGCGGCGGCGATGGCGTCGAGCGCGCGGCCGGCTTCGAGCAGCACCTCGCGCGCGGCGTGCACGTCGATCTGCACGCGGCCCACGTCGGCGATCAGGTGCGGGTCGTCGGTGGCGTGCTCCAGGCCCGAGTCGATCCACGGACGCGCGTACTGGCGCACGAAGGCGATGGCGTCGGCTAGCGCGGCCTCGGCGATGCCCTGGTCGATGGCGGCCTGGATCAGTTGCGAGGTGGCGCCGTACAGGCCGGGGCGGTCCGCCAGCTGCCACACCGGCAGCACGTCGTCGGGCGAGACCGGCACGTTGTCGAACACCACGCTGCCGCTGGCGGTGGTGCGCTGGCCGAACGAGGACCAGTCGTCGACGATGGACAGGCCGCGCGCCTCGCGCGGCGACCATACCTGCACCGCGCGGCCCTGGTCGTCGAGCGCGCGCGCCGGCACGCGGTGCGCGAACAGCGCGCCGGTGGAATAAAAGCGGTGCCCGTTCAGGCGCAGGCCCTGCGCGGTCTCGGTCAGGCGGGTGGTGCCTTGCAGCACGTTCTGGCTGTGCTCGGAGCGGCGTTCCGGGCCGGCGTTGCCGAGCCGCGCGCCGGACAGCACCTCGCTGTAGAAGCGGCGCTTCTGCGCCTCGGAGCCGGCTTCGCGCAGCACGCCCAGCAGGCCGAAATGGTTCTGCGGGATCTGGCCCAGCGCCGGGTCGGCCGCGCACAGGATCACGAAGACCTCGGCCAGCGTGGCGTAGGACACCTCGGCGCCGCCGTAGGCGCGCGGCACCGTGATGCCGCCCAGGCCGCTCGCGGACCACTGGTCCAGCTCCGCCCACGGCAGGCGGCGCGTGCGGTCGCGCTCGGACGCGCCCTCGGCGAAGCGGGCGGCAAGGTCGCGCGCGGCCTGCAGGGCCTGCGCGTCGTCGGCGATGCGCCGCACGTCGGCCGGGTCGGGCAGGTGCGCCGGCGCGGCCGGCAGGGCGGTGGCGGGAAAATCGGACAGTGTGGTCATGGCAGTCGGGGAAGATGGCCGGGGTTAAGGTGTTGTTTCAAAATGAAGCGAAGCGGTCCTGGCTAGGCGCGCGGCCGCAGACAGTACAAGTGGTACGGCAAGGCCGCGCAACGACGCCAGGATCTTTTTGAAACGACATCTAGGCGGCGCGCACGCGGCGCAGGCGCGGATTGAGCGCCGCTTGTAGGCCGTCGCTGAGCAGGTTGAGCGCGAGCACCGTCAGCACCACCGCCAGCCCGGGGATGGCGGTCATGTACCAGCCGGTGCGCAGCGCGTCGCGGCCGAGGCCGATCATCGAGCCCCAGCTCACCACGTTGGGGTCGCCCAGGCCGAGGAAGGCCAGCCCGGCCTCGGACAGGATGGCGTTGGCCACCAGCAGGCCGGTGGAGACGATGATCGGGGTCCAGGCGTTGGGCAGGATCTCGCGCAAGATCAGGTGCGCGTCGCTGGCGCCCACCGCCACCGCGGCGCGCACGTATTCGCGCTCGCGCAGCGACAGGAACTCCGCGCGCACCAGCCGCGCCACGCTGGTCCACGAGGTCACGCCGAGCGCGAACACGATGGTGCCCAGCGTGGGCTTGAGCACCGCCACCAGGATGATGGCCAGCAGGAACGCCGGGATGGTCTGGAAGAACTCGGTGATGCGGCTCAGCACCGCGTCGGTGCGGCCGCGGTAGAAGCCGGCCGCGGCGCCCACCGCGACGCCGATGGCCAGCGCCACCAGCGCCGACGACACGCCCACCAGCAGCGACACGCGCGCGCCGTGGGCGAGGCCGGCCAGCAGGTCGCGGCCCATCAGGTCGGTGCCGAGCGGCGTGGCCGGATCGGCGCCGGGCCAGGTGTAGGGCGCGCCCACCATGTCGAGCGGGTCGTCGGGGAACAGCACGCCGGCCAGCGCGGCGGCCGCGGCCACCACCAGCAGCACGGCGGCGCCGAGCCAGATCGAGGGTTGCAGGTACCAGCGTTTCATGCGGCGCTCCCGGTGGCGGCCGAAGGCTGGCGCGGCGGCTGCGCGGTGCGGCGCACGCGCGGATCGAGCGCGGCCTGCGCCAGGTCCACCAGCAGGTTGGCCAGCACCACCAGCACGCCGCTGCAGATCAGCACGGCCAGCAGCACCGGGATGTCGCGGCTCTTGATGGCCTCGAACGACAACTGCCCGAGGCCCGGCCAGGCGAACACGGTTTCCACCACGATCGAGCCGCCCAGCAGCGCGCTGCTCTGCACGCCCAGCATCGTGACCACCGGCAGCAGCGCGTTGCGCAGCGCATGGCGGAAGATCACCTGGTGCTCGCGCGCGCCCTTGGCGCGGGCGGTGCGGATGTAGTCCTCGGTCAGCGTCTCGATCATGGCCGCGCGCGCCAGCCGCGCGTACACCGCCACGTAGTAGATCGCCAGCGTCAGCACCGGCAGCGCCAGGTGCCGCAGGTAGTCCAGCCACAGGCGCGCGCCGTGGTAGCCGGCGTTGACCTCGCGCAGGCCGCCCACCGGCAGCCATTCGAGCTGCACGCCGAACAGCACGATCAGCATCAGCGAGGTCCAGAACATCGGCGCCGAATAGCCCACCGTGGCCAGCGCCGACAGCACCGTGTCGGTCAGCCCGTGCGGGCGCCGCGCCGCGGCCACGCCGAGCAGCACGCCGGCCACGGTGGACAGCAGCAGCGCCGCGCCGACCAGCGCCAGCGTGGGGCCGAGCCGGTCCAGCAGCAGGTTGAGCACCGGCTCGCCGAAGCGGAACGAATAGCCCAGGTCGCCCTGCGCGATACGGCCCAGGTAGCCCAGCAGCTGTTCCGGCAGGCTGCGGTCCAGCCCGTAGAGCTGGCGCAGCTGCGCCACGTACTGGGGCGGCACGCTGCCGCTCTCGCTGGCGATCACGTCGACCAGGTCGCCCGGCAGCGCCTTGAGCAGGGCGAAGTCGAGCACGGCGGTGGCGAACACCACGCCCAGCAGTTGCAGCAGCCGCCGCAGCAGCGACCTGAGCAGGGATCTGGCTATGCGCACGGCGTCCTCGCGGTTACTTGGCGGCCAGCCAGACCCGGGCGAAATTGCTCTGGCTGTGGTCGAAGGTATCGGTGACGTTGCGCAGGCGCTTGTCCCACACGCCGAACCAGCGGAACTCGAACAGGTTGAGCAGCGCCAGGTCCTGCTGCGCCAGCTTCTGGAAGTCCTGGTAGAGCCGCACGCGGCGCGCCGGGTCCGGTTCCACCTGGGCCGCCTCGAGCAGGCGGTCCGCCTCCGGGCTGGCGTAGCCGGAGGCGTTCTGCCACGGCGTGCCCTTGGCCTCGGCCTTGGACCAGTAGTGCTGCTCCACGCCGATCTGCGGGTCCTGCCAGTTCAGGCCCCACGAGCTGACCAGCTGGAAGTTGTAGTCGGTGAACACGTTCTTGGTCCAGGTGGGCAGGTCCTGTCCGCGCAGGTTCACGTCGATGCCCACCGCGCGCAGCGACTGGCGGATGAACTCGCCGGTGCGGCGGTAGTCGTCGCCGAACGGGATGTAGTCGTGGTCGAGCTTGAAGCGCCAGCCGTCGGCCTTGCGCGGGAAGCCGGCTTCGTCGAGCAGGGCCTCGGCCTTCTTGCGGTCGTACGGGTATTGTTGGGTGTCGCGCGTGTAGAAGGTCTTGAGCAGCGACGACACTGGCCCGGTGGCGGGCACCGCGTAGCCGCCCCACACGGTCTTGACCAGCGTCTGGACGTTGATCGCGTGGAGGATGGCCTGGCGCACCTTGAGCTTGCCGATGATCGGGTCGCGCAGGTTGGGGATCAGCCACAGCCAGCCGGCGAAGCCGTTGTAGCCCTCGGTGCTGACCACCAGGTCGGGCGACTTGGCCAGGCGGTCGGCGTCGGCGAACGTCACCGGGTTGCGCTCGCCGTACTGCACCGCGCCGGTCTCCAGCGCGGTGGCGCGGCCGGCCACGTCGGGGATGATCTTGAAGGTGAGCTTGTCGAGGTAGGGCAGGCCCGGCGCCCAGTATTTGTCGAAGCGCTCCAGCGCGATGTGCTGGCCGCGCACCCACTCCTTGAACACGAACGGGCCGGTGCCGACCGGCTTGTTGTTGTACGGGTTGTTGGGGATGTCGGTGTTCTCGTACAGGTGGCGCGGCAGCACCGGCGCGGCCACCACGTCGAGCGCGTTGAGGATCACCGGCGTGGGCTTGGCCAGCGTGAGCACCACCGTGTAGTTGTCGGGCGTATCCACCTTGCGCAGGTGCTGGAACACGCGCCGCGCGGTCGGCGCGTACTTGGGCCAGATCTGTTCGGCGGAGAACTTGACGTCGGCCGCGGTGAAGGGCTTGCCGTCGTGCCACAGCGCGTTGCGGCGCAGCTTGATGCGCACGGTCAGGCCGTCGGGCGAGACGTCCACGCTCTCGGCCAGCTGCGGGCGCGGCTTGAGGTCGGGGCCGTAGTCGAGCAGGCCGTCGAAGATCTTGCTGACCACGGTGCGGCCCGGGGTCGAGGTATTGATGAAGAACGCCAGCGTGGGCGGCTCGGGGTGCACCACGGCATCGAGCGCGCCGCCGCGCTGCGCGCCTTGCTCGGTATTCGGCAGGGCCTTGTTGAGCGCCCGCGCCTCGGGCAGCAGGCCGCCGAACAGGCCGCCCGCCAGCAGCGCGCCGCCGGCGCCCAGCCACTGACGGCGCTGCGGGCTCGGGAGATCGGCGGAAGCTGCGTCGGCAGCGGAGGTCGGAGCGGCGAAGGGATGGTCGGGTGCGGTCATGGGGCGTCTGTGTGGCCGGATGGCGAAGGTTGAGAGAGGCGAAGGAACGAAGACAGCAGGACGGAAGAACGAAGGCGGCGATCTCGCGGCGCAGCGGGTGGAGACGGACGGAGCGGCGTCAGCCGGCCAGCGCCAGCGGCGCCGCCGTGGCCTCGTCGCGGTCCGGCGGCGCGGTGCCTGGCACGGCGGCCAGCAGCGAGCGCGTGTACGGGTGGCGCGGGTTGTGCCAGAGCGACTCGGGCGTGCCGGTCTCGACGATGCGCCCGGCCTGCATCACGCACATGCGGTCGGCGATATAGCGCACCACCGACAGGTCGTGCGAGATGAACAGGTAGGTCAGGCCGTGCTCGGCCTTGAGGTCGGCCAGCAGGTTCAGGATCTGGGCCTGGACCGACACGTCCAGCGCCGACACCGGCTCGTCGCAGATCACCAGTTCCGGGCGCAGCACCAGCGCGCGCGCGATGGCGATGCGCTGGCGCTGCCCGCCCGAGAATTCGTGCGGATAGCGCCCGGCCGCGGCGCGGCCCAGGCCCACGTCGTCGAGGATGGCGGCGATGCGGCACGCGCGCTCGGCGCGCTCGCGCACGCCGTGGATGGCCAGCGCGTGGCCGAGAATGTCTTCCACGCGCTGGCGCGGATTGAGCGAGCCGTAGGGATCCTGGAACACCATCTGCACGCGGCGGCGCCACGGCAGCAGCGCGGACGGCGCCAGCGCCAGCAGGTCCTGGCCGGCGAACAGCACGCGCCCGGCATCGGCCTGCGCGAGGCGCACGATGGCGCGCGACAGGCTGGACTTGCCGCAGCCCGACTCGCCCACCAGCCCGAGCGTCTCGCCGGCGGCGATGTCGAGCGACAGGCCGTCCACCGCGCGCACGCGCTGGTGGTCCGCGCCGGGGTAGGTCAGGGTCAGGTCCCGCACCGACAGCAGCGGCGCGGCGCCGGCGGCGGGGATGTGCGCCGCGGCGCGCGGCGCGGCGGGCGGCGTCACCAGCCGGAAGTCGCCATCGGCGCCGTCGGCGCCGGCGCGGATCTCGGCCAGCCGGTCGCGGCTGTAGTGCAGGCCGTTGGCGACGTGCAGCGAGGCGCCGAGCAGGCCGCGCGTGTAGGCATGGGCCGGCGCGGCGAACACGTCCGCGGTGGCGCCTTCCTCCAGCTTGCGCCCGCCGTGCATGACCGCCACGCGGTCGGCATAATCCGCCACCACGCCGAGGTCGTGCGTGATCAGCAGCACCGCCATGCCGAGCTCGCGGCGCAGGCCGTCGATCAGCGCCAGGATCTGCGCCTGGATGGTCACGTCGAGCGCGGTGGTGGGCTCGTCGGCGATCAGCAGGCGCGGCCTGCACGCCACCGCCATCGCGATCATGATGCGCTGGCGCTGCCCGCCGGAGAACTCGTGCGGATAGGCGTCGAAGCGGCGCGCGGGCTCGGGCAGGCGCACCAGTTCGAGCAGCTCGATGGCGCGCTCGCGCGCGGCGCGGCGCGACAGCGGCTGGTGCAGCGTGATGGCCTCGGCGACCTGCCGGCCCACGCTGAGCACCGGGTTCAGCGAGGTCATCGGCTCCTGGAAGATCATCGACACGCTGCGCCCGCGCTCGGCGCTCAGCGCGCGCTCGCCCAGGCCGATCAGCTCGCGGCCGTCCAGGCGCACGCTGCCGGTGCTGCGCGCATAAGCGGGCAGCAGGCCCATCAGCGCCAGCGCGGCGCTCGACTTGCCGCAGCCGGACTCGCCCACCAGCGCCAGCATCTCGCCGGCGGCGATCTGCAGGTCGAGCGCCTGCACGGCATGCTTGCCGGGAAAATGCACGTCGAGCCCGCGCACGGCAAGCAGCGGCGCGGTCAGGCTGGCGGCCGGGAGGGCCTCGGATCGGGGAGTCTGGACAGGGAAAACCATCCGTGCATTGCAGCATGGCACCCCGCGGTCTTCCCACGAATATTTGCGAAGATGCTTACTCGGATATGCGTTGGTGCCCGGCGGCGCGCCGTGCCAGCGCGGCGTGGCGGGACTGGCGGCGGGACTGGAGGGAGGCAGAGGACCCGCGGGTGCGCCGCGGCGCATGCCGGCGCCTGCTGGCCCGCGCACAGTTTGCGCGGGCACTGTTGGCCAGCGGGCAGCGCCGCGCGATACCGGCCCGCGCGCGGCGCGGGCCGGCCATCCTCATGCGGCCTGCTGCGCCGGGAACACCGGCTCGCCCAGGTTCAGCATCAGGCGGTTGGCCCACGCGAAGATGGCGATCGCGTGGATCAGGTCGAGCAGTTCGGCATCGTTCACGCCGGCCGCGCGCAGCGCGCGCAGGCTGCCCGGGCCGATCGCGTCGGGCCGCTCGGTGAGCGCGATCGAGAACTGCGCGATGGCCTGCTCGCGCGCGGTGGTGCCGGCGCCGCGCGGGTCGGCGAAGACCTGGACGATCACATCGTTGCGCCTGGCCAGTTGCTCGAAGCGCTGCGCATGGACCGAGGCGCAGTACACGCAGCCGTTGACGCGCGACACCACCGTGCTGGCCAGCTCGCGCTCGGCGCGCGCCATGCCGCCGGGCGCGTACATGATGGCGTTGAACGCGGCGGAGCGCTGGCGCAGGATCTCGGGCTGGTGCACCAGGAACAGGTAGTAGTCGGACACCTTGGCCTTGGGATGGCTTTCCTCCAGCACCGTGATCTGCTCGGGCGTGGCGTGGTCCAGCTGAACCACGTCGAGCCACGCTTTCCAGTCGAGCACTTCGTTGGTGAAGCCGTGGGACCGGATCGGCGCTTTGGTCAGCACCGTGTCGGCTACCTTGGCGGGAGCGGGCAGGGTGGGTTCCCCGCCCCCAGCCGGCGCGGCGGGTGCGTTCAGCGCCTTGAGGCCGGCCACCAGCCGCACCTGATAGGACAGGAAGGCGATCAGTTGCGCCAGCGTCACCACGTCCGGCGTGGACAGGCCCGCGGCGGGCAGCGTCCTGAGCGCCGCTTCGTCGCCGTCCACCGGCTTTTCGATCAGCGCGCGGGTGAAGTCCAGCATGGCGCGCAGGCGCGCGTCGGCCAGCGTGGCGGGGTCGCCGCGTTCGGCCACTTCGATCCGCGCGGCGTCGGCGCCCGCGGCCACCAGCCGCTGGCGGTAGTGCGCGGCCAGTTCGGGCGACGGCGCGAGGCGCGCGGCGTAGAGCGCCACCAGCAGGCGCTCGGCGAGCGGCAGGCCGGGCAGGGCGGGATCGAACAAGGCGTCGTAGCTGCCCTGGGTGGCCGCGGCCACCTTGTCGCGCTGGTGGCGCAGCGCATGCGTGGCGGAGCCGGGCACCAGGCCGGCTACCTGGTCGGCCACGTCGGCGTGGGGGTTGGCTTGGGTCATGGCTTGTCTTGCTCTCGGTACGGTTGACTCGGAAATCGGCGGGATCACGCGGATGGCGGCGGCGCGGGCACCCATTCGTCGCCGAACACCTCGGGCTCGGCATAGGCTTCGAGGTTGGCGAAGTGGGTCTCGATGTCTTCCTGGTAGAACAGCGCGGCGATGCCCTGGCCGAGCCGCCGGGCGCCGTCGCTGATGGCCGGGATGTCGCCCGACACGGTGCCGTGCGTGAGCGCCGCCGGGTAGTTGAAGCAGTGGATGCGCGACAGGCCCGGGCAGGCGCCCGGCGTGGCCTCCAGGAATTCGAAGGCGGGGCCGAGGTCCGGCGAGTCCGACAGTTCCTGGTCTTCCTGTCCCGCGCGCGGCGCGTAGCGGTCGCGCCAGTAGCGGATGTGCGGCGCGAACGCGGCGAACTCGGCGCGCGTGTCGAGCGCGATGCGAAAGCCCGTGGAGAACACCAGGAAGTCCAGCTCGAACGTGCCCCTGGTGGTGTGCACGCGCACGGCATCGCCGGCCGGCTCGACGCGCTCGATGGCGCAGCCGAGGTGGAAGCGCGCGTTCTCGTGGCGCGACACGCGCAGCGTGCTGCCGCGCGGCGGCGGCACCTGCTGCTCGTTGATGTAATGGCGGATGCGCCATTTCCAGGCGTCGGGCAGACCGGCGTAGCCGTGCGTGAAGCCCGGGCTGCCGGCGCCCTTGCTCTTGTTGACGCGCGGGATGTCGGCGCGGCGGATCAGCAGGTCCACGCCGGCCGCGCCCGCTTCCAGCGCGGTGGCCGCGCTGTCCATCGCGGAGGCGCCGGCGCCGATCACGCCCACGCGCTTGCCGCGCAGCGTGCCGTAGTCGAAGGCGTCGCTCGAATGCGCCCACGCCGCGCGCGGCAGCGCCTGCGCGAACGGCGGCACGTAGGCGCCGCCGAGGCCGTCGCGGCCGGTGGCCAGCACCACGCGGCGCGCCAGCACGGTGCGCGCGCCGGCGGGCGTGCGCAGTTCCAGCGCCACCAGCCCGTCGGCGCGCGGCAGCACGCGCGTCACGTCGTGCCCGTTGCGGATGTCGAGGCCCAGCACGCGGCGGTACCAGCGCAGGTAGTCCATCCATTGCAGGCGCGGGATCTTGTCGAGCGCCTCCCACGCCGCCGCGCCGGACTGCGCCTCGAACCACGCGCGGAAGGTCAGCGCGGGCAGGCCGAGCGCGGGGCCGGTGAGCTGCTTGGGCGAGCGCAGCGTCTCCATGCGCGCGGTGGTGGCCCACGGGCCTTCGAAGCCCTCGGGAGAACGGTCGAAGATGCGCGCGCCGAGGCCGAGGTGCCCGAGCGTGGCGGCGGCGGCCATGCCGGCCATGCCGCCGCCGATCACGGCGACGTCCAGCACCGGCTGGCCCTCGTGCGTGCGCGGCGGGCTCCAGGGCCTGGCGGGCAGTTCCAGCCAGGCCAGGTCCTGGCGCAGGCGGGCTTCGAGCGCGGCCAGGCCTTTGGCGCCGGCGGCGGGGAGTGTGGTCAGGGTCATGATGGGTCGGTCTCTGTGTCGTCCGGCATGCCGGCGGCGCCGTAGAGCGCCTGCAGCAGCGCGCCGTGCTGCGCGGGGCCGCGCTGGGTGAAGTCGGGCAATAGCGCGCGCGCCGCGGCGGCCAGCGCGTCGATCAGCGCCAGCACTGCCGTGCTGGCGGGGCGGCCTTGCGGCGTGATCACGCCGAAATAGAACGGGATGTCGGCGTCGATCGGGCGCACCACGATGTCGGCCAGCGGCACGCCGCGCGCCGTCACCGGCTCCAGCACGGCGATGCCGAGGCCCGCGCGTACCGAGGTCAGCGCGTTGAACGACGAGTTGGTATTGATCAGCGCGGCCGGCTTCACGCCCGCGCGGGCCAGGCCCTCGTCGAGGCGGCGGCGCAGCCGGTAGGGGTTGTGCATGGTGACGATGCGCCGGCCGCTGCATGCCGCCAGCGGGATGGTGGCGAGCGCGGCGAGCGGGTCGTCGGCGCGCACCGCGGCCACGCAGGCGGCCTGCCCGATCCAGTGCACGGTCACGCCGGGATGCTCCAGCGGCAGGCTGGTCACGCCGATCTCGGCGGCGCCGGTCAGCACCGCGTGCACCACCTTCTCGGGAAACAGGCTGTCGATATGGATCTGGCTGGACTGGCCGGCCACGCCGCGCTCGCTGCCTGCGCTGTCCTCGCGGTCGCGCGCATGGTCCGGCTGGCGCCCGGCCAGCGCCAGCGGCAGCAGCCCGGCCGCCAGCGCCGGGGTGGCGGCGATATGGAGCGGGCGGTGTTCGTCGCGCGCGATCTCGTCGGCGCGCGCGCGGATCTGCTTGAGGCCCACCAGCGCGTGCTCCACCTCCTCGTACAGCAGGAAGCCGCGCTCGGTCGGCGTCACGCGCGGGCCGCTGCGCACGAACAGCGCGAAGCCGATCTCCGCCTCCAGTTCCTGGATCAGCCGCGTGATGACGGGCTGCGAGCGGCCCAGCAGGCGGCCCGCGGCGGTGACGCTGCCGCTGGTGACGACTGCCGCGAAGGCTTCGAGTTGCCGGATTTCCATGCTGCGAGGCGGTGGGCGTGGCCTGCCGATGTATGCGATTCTGGAATTCTCTGCCATCCAGTATTCTGATTGCAAATACTATTTTTGCATTCCATCATGCCACGCCGCATGGAACCGGCAGGCGCCGGGGCCAGCACGTATCATGCAAGGCACAGGCGCCAACCCCCGCGCGGCGCCGCTCAGGACAGTCCCGTTGACACAGGCACCACGCAGCGCCCGCGCAGGCCCATTCCATCCATCGCGCCCCTGGCTGGCGCTGGCCCTGTGCTGGGCGCTGGCGTGGCTGGCCGCGCCGGCGCAGGCCGACACCCTGCGCATCGGCTCCAAGCGCTTCACCGAGTCCTACATCCTCGGCGAGATCCTGACGCTGACCGCGGCTCCGCACGCCAGCGTGCAGAACACGCCGGGCCTGGGCAACACGGCCATCGTGTTCGAGGCGCTCAAGTCCGGCAGCATCGACCTCTACCCGGACTACACCGGCACCATCGCCGCCGAGATCCTCAAGCTGCCGCCCGGCGCCAGCCTGGAACAGATCAACCAGGCGCTGGCGCCGCTGGGGCTGGCCGCGGGCATCCGGCTCGGCTTCGACGACACCTACGCGCTGGCCATGAGCGCCGCCCGGGCGAGCCAGCTCCACATCGCCACGCTGGACGACCTGGCCGCGCACCCGGCGCTGCACCTGGGGCTGTCGCAGGAATTCCTCGGGCGCGCCGACGGCTGGCCCGGGCTGGCGCGCAGCTACCATCTGCCGCAGCGCCCGACCGGGCTGGACCACGGCGTGGCCTACGAAGCGCTGGCCAGCGGGCAGGTCGACGTGATCGACATCTATTCCACCGACGCCAAGATCCGCAAATACGGCCTGCGCGTGCTGGCCGACGACCGCCATTACTTCCCCGGCTACGAAGCCGTGGTGCTCTACCGGCGCGACGTGCCGCGGCGCTTTCCCGCCGCGTGGCAGGCGCTGGCCGGGCTGGCCGGCAGGATCAGCACGGCGGACATGGTGGCGATGAACGCGGCCGCCGAGCTGGATGGCGATTCGTTCGCCACGGTGGCGCGCAATTTCCTCGCGCGCGGCATCGGCGGGGTGGTGTCGGCGGAGCGGGGCGCGCGCGCCGGGCTGGCCGGCATCCTGTTCAGCCGCGACACGCTGCGCCTGACCTGGCGCCACCTGGGGCTGGTGCTGGGCGCGGTCGGCGCGGCCACCCTGCTGGGCGTGCCGGCGGGCATCCTGGCAGCGCGGCGGCGGCGCCTGGGACCGGTGCTGCTGGCCACGGTAAGCGTGCTGCAGACGGTGCCGTCGCTGGCGCTGCTGGCGATGCTGATCCCGCTGCTGGGGCGCATCGGCGTGTGGCCGGCGCTGGTGGCGCTGTTCCTCTACGCGCTGCTGCCCATCGTCGGCAACACGCTGACCGGCCTGCGGCAGGTGCCGGCCGGCATGCGCGACGCGGCGCGCGCGCTGGGTTTCCGGCCCGCGCAGGTGCTGCGCCTGGTCGAGCTGCCGCTGGCCATGCCGGTGCTGCTGGCCGGCATCAAGACCGCCACCATCATCAGCGTGGGCACCGCCACCATCGCCGCCTTCGTCGGCGCGGGCGGCTACGGCGAGCGCATCGTCATGGGGCTGGCCCTGAACGACGACCGCCTGCTGATGGGCGGCGCGATCCCCGCCGCCGCGCTGGCGCTGGTGGCGCAGGGCGGCTTCGCGCTGGCCGAGCACTACCTCGGGCGGCACGGCCGCGCCGGCTAGCGCGACAACTGCGCCTTGGCCAGCGCGCCGAGCGTCACCACCGCGTTTTCCACGGCCTCGCTCCACAGGTGGCCATAGTTCAGGCGGATGCAGTTGCGGTAGCCCTGCCGCGCGGAGAAGATCGGCCCGGGCGCGATGCCGATGCCGTGCTCCAGCGCCGCGCGGTGCAGCGCCAGCGCGTCGAAGCCCTCGGGAAACTCCACCCACAGGAAATAACCGCCGTCCGGCTGCGAGACCCGCACCGAGTCCGGGAAATGCCGGCCGATGGCCGCGATCAGCTGGCCCTGCTGCATCTCCAGCACATGGCGCAGGCGCCGCAGGTGCTTGTCGTAGCCGCCGTGCTGCAGGTATTCGGCCAGCGCCACCTGGGTCGGCACGCCGGCCGACAGCGTGGTCATCAGGCGCAGCCGCTGGATGGCGTCGCCGAAGCGGCCCGGCGCCACCCAGCCCACGCGGAAGCCCGGCGCCAGCGTCTTGGAAAACGAGCTGCAATGCATCACCAGCCCTTCCTGGTCGAAGGCCTTGGCGGGCAGGGGGCAGCGGTTGCCGAAATACAGCTCGCCATACACGTCGTCCTCGATCAGCGGCACGCGGTGGCGCGCCAGCAGCTCCACCAGCGCCTGCTTGCGCGCCTCCGGCATGCTGGCGCCGAGCGGATTCTGGAACTGCGTCATGAACCAGCAGGCCTTGATCGGGTGGCGTTCGAGCGCGCTTTTCAGCGCGTCGAGGTCGATGCCCTCGCGCGAATCCACCGGGATCTCCACCGCGCGCAGGCGCAGGCGCTCGAGCGCCTGCAGCGAGGCGTAGAAGCCCGGCGACTCGATCGCCACCACGTCGCCGGGCTCGGTCACGGCCATCAGGCACAGGTTGAGCGCCTCCAGCGCGCCGCTGGTGACGATGATCTCTTCGGTGGGCTGCGGCGCGCCCGCGCCGAGGTAGCGCAGCCCGATCTGCTGGCGCAGCGCGAGGTGCCCGGCCGCCATGTCGCTGACCGAATACCACGGATCGAGCTCGCGGCCCGCGCGCGCCAGCGACTTGCCCAGCCGCTCCCACGGGAACAGCTCCGGAGAAGGGAAGGCCGAGCCGAGCTGGATCAGCCGCGGGTCGCGCGCGGCGTCCAGCACCGAGAAGACCAGCTTGGAGATGTCGACGTCGGTGGAGACCTGCTGGGTGCGCCGCACCACCGGCTGGGGCAGCGGCAGCGTGCGCCCGACCGGCCCGGTCACGTAGTAGCCCGAGCGCTCGCGCGCGCGCACCAGCCCGCGCTCTTCCAGCCGGTAGTAGGCCTGGAACGCGGTGGCGGGACTCACGCTGTACTGCGCCACGGTCTTGCGGATGGACGGCATCTTGGTGCCGGGCGGCAGGCTGCCGTTGCGGATGTCCCTGGCCAGCGTTTCCGCCAGTTCTTCGTAGCGTTTCATGGGCGGGCGGGCCGGGCGCGCGGACCGGCAATCGAACTGATACGCAAAATTATCGCCGATCTGATGCTGTTATTGCTTGCCGGCTGCGGCGATAATCGCTACTGGCCCGCAGAGGCTTGGCTTCCGCTCCTCCCCGGCGGCACCGACAACAAGAAAACGACGACATGAGCGACGACCTGAGCCTATCCCCCGGGCGGCCTGCCGCTGCCGATGGTTTTGCCCGCCGCTGGTCCGGCTGCCTGCGCCGTGCTCTCGGCGCCATCCTGCTGCTGGCCGGGGGGGGGGGGGGGGGGGGGGGAGG